>JAQYVZ010000106.1 GCA_030145205.1 Desulfuromonadales bacterium
TAGTGACTGCTTGAGGCGTTGTAGATGGTCAGGCTGCTCTGCAGGTCGACTTTCGACGGGTAGAAGGCGGTATCGTTGAACCCGGCCAGAAACAGCAGGGCCAGCACTACCAGTACAGTTCCCGGGCCGGAGAGCCAGATTCCCCGCGTGCTCCCCTTGAACTGGGCCGTGTAGACTCCGGCCACCACCAGCACCAAGCCAGCCAGCAGCAGGATCAGGTTCAGCGGCAGGGCGAAGAGGTTGCCCAGGTATTTTCCTGCTTCCATGAATACGGCGCCGGTGGCAGGGTCGACGGCGTAGCCGTCCATGGTCACCAGGCTGCCAAGGACGATGAGCAGAAAGGGGAGGGCGCAAAGCAGGTTGATAAAGGCGGCCCGCTGGGCGCGGTTGACCAGGTCGGCGTGATTCAGGTTGTTGGCCAGATACAGTGCCCCGAGCACTCGGGCGTGGAAGATCAGGAAGACGCCGAGGGCGATATTGAACAGGTTGAAGGCCGCTTCCAGGCCGCGCAGGGGATGCTGCCACTGGACGAAGTTATAGCTGTTGAGCAGAAAATTCGAGCCGGTGAAAAAGGTGCCGATCGCCGCCCCGATCAGCAGCAGGCCGACGCTGCCGTTGATGAACAGGAAGATTTCGTAGGTGCGGGCGCCGAGAAAGTTATTCGGCTTTTTCCGGTATTCGTAGCTCACCGCCTGGATGATGAAGGTGAACAGGATCAGGATCCACACCCAGTAGGCACCGCCGAAACTGGTGGCGTAGAAGAGCGGGAACCCGGCGAACAGGGCGCCGCCGAACAGCACCAGGGTGGTGAAGGTCAGTTCCCACTTGCGGCCGAGGGAGTTGATGATCAGGGTCTTTTCCTCTTCGGACTTAGTGAGGGTGAAAAGTAGGGTCTGCCCCCCCTGAACGAAGGTCATGAAGATAAACAGGGCACCGACCAGTGAGGCGATGATCCACCAGATCTGCTGCAGTTGAGTCAGTTCAAGGCTGCCAATCATGTTATTTCTCCTCCGGTCCGATGGCGATCTGTTTCAGCATGATGCGGATTTCGGCAATAAGCAGGACGGTGAACAGGAACAGGAACATGAAGAACGTCCCCGCCATCGTGGCCGTGGTCAGGTTGGAGCGGGCGACGCTGACCGGCAGCAGACCCTGGATGGCCCAGGGCTGGCGGCCGACTTCGGCGACAACCCAGCCGGCTTCTGATGCGAGATAGCCGGGAAAGAGAGAGATGACCCCGATGCCGAGCAGCCAGCGTTTGTTCTCAAGGGTATCGCGCAGGGCAAAGACGAGCATCAGGATAAAGAGGATGGGAAAGAAGGTGCCCAGGCCGACCATCAGGCGGAAACTGTAAAAAGAAAGGGCCACGGGAGGGACGGCCTCTTCGGGGCTGTGCAGGAAGCCGTAGCCTAAGTCGGCTTCATGCTTTCTGAATTCGGCAAGAGCTGTTTCTGCGCGGTCGCGGTTGCCTTGCTTTTGAGCTCCCTTGTAGAAAGCCAACTGCTCGACGGCGATGCGCCCGGAGGCGACTTTTTCCGTTACGCCGACCACGCCCTGCTCGGAATTGCCGTAGACCAGGTCGTTGATGCCGGGAACGAAGCCGTCAAAGGAGCGGGTGGCCAGAAACGACAGGGCTCCGGGAAGTTTGATGGCGAACAGGTAGGGGTCCGAGGTATCGCCCGGCTTCTGGTCGCCGTTCAGGATGCCGACGGCACAGAGGGCACAGTTGGTATCCCCCTGATAAAGCCCCTCGAGCGCGGCAAGCTTCATGGGCTGTTTCTGAGCCACGGCATAGGCCGATTCATCACCGGTAAAGGCGACGAAAACCGAAGCAATCACACCGAATACCGAGGCAACGATAATGCTCCGCTTGGCCATTTCCCGATGGCGTTTGCGCAGCAGGAACCAGGAGGAGACCGCCACCACGAAGAGCGCACCCACCTGGAAGCTGGAACTAGTGGTGTGGGTGAATTTGCCGATGGCCATGGGCGAGAGCAAGATTTCCCAGAAATTATGCATCTCGAAACGGGCGCTGTCGGGATTGAACTGCATGCCGACCGGGAACTGCATCCAGCCGTTGGCGACCAGGATCCAGAGGGCCGAGAGGTTGGAGCCGATGGCCACCATCCAGGTCGAGAAGAGGTGAAAGCGCTTCGAGACCCGGTTCCAGCCGAAGAACATCACGGCGAAAAAGGTCGCCTCGAGGAAGAAGGCGAAAATCCCCTCGGCCGCAAGCGGGGCGCCGAAAATGTCGCCGACCATCCATGAGTAGTTCGACCAGTTGGTGCCGAACTCGAACTCGAGGATGATGCCGGTGGCGACGCCGATGGCGAAGTTGACCGCGAAGAGGGACATCCAGAATTTAGGGCGCGTTTCCATTCTTCATTGCCGGTGCGGACATACAGGGTTTCGAAGAAGGCGAGCAGAAATGAGAGTCCCAAGGTCAGCGGAACGAAAATCCAGTGGTACATGGCGGTCAAGGCAAACTGGGCGCGGGCCCAGTTTACCATCGAAAGGTCGATCGCATCGATCACAGGTGCCTCCTGAGATTAATTGCCGTTCGAGTTGTTTGCAACGGTCAGGTTGTCGATAACATGTTCAGCGCGTTGTGCGTCGGTTGAGAAATTTTTGTTCAGATAGTTGGGCAGGATGAAGTTGGCCAGTGCCAGCAGTACCGCCAGTTTGATTAATATGATTTTCCAGAGGGTGCGGCCAAGCAC
>JAQYVZ010000043.1 GCA_030145205.1 Desulfuromonadales bacterium
GTGGTGACACCAAAGACGAGTAAGACGCTGGCGAGAAAGGACTTGAGGAGACTTGAGGATGTCTTCTCGAAGGTGTCGGGTATTGCCAAGCCCGACCTTGTGTCGCAGGGAGACCGGCGACAGGCAAGTACGAGATGGTGGCAACCACTCAGGCGGATTCACAGCATTGTCGGGGGAGACCCTGACAGAGCTGCCGAAATAATCACACTCGCAATCAAACGGATGCGAGATGATGGGCTAACTCTAGCGGCCCCAGCGTCGATAGAGGCCGTCGTCACCGACATGGTGGCGAGGGGAGCCACTACACGTAAGACGCTATCAGTCTGGTAGCATAGTACACATGGAGGTGTATCATATCACAGCGACGGACGGACCTAAGTAAAGGAGAGCTAAGCGCGATGGGCTATGTACACAGCCCATCGGAGACGGCCACTAACTACGTGAGGTGGGCGACGGACATAAAGGAGACGCCAGGGGTCGTATTCGAGGGGATGCTTGCAGACAAGCTCATCCCACTCAGGCCCGGACGAGTCTTCGGTATGCTCGCCAGACCAGGTCATTTGAAAACAACCCTCGGAGCGTATTACATCAGGCGAGAGGCGCAGCGGCTTGCACAAGCCGGTGTGTCCGACCGATTTTACACGGCTCATATCTGCTGGGAGCAACCAGTCGAGGAACTTGAGGCGTTGTATCAGATGCCCAACAACTACGGAGTTAGCGATGTCGCATGGGGGCACGTTCCGATTGAGCGGGTCATTCAAGACTCGCTCGACCGACCGTCCCTGCCGGTATGGTTGTTTGGGGACAGCATATACGAGACCGGCTTCGACAGTCAACCGATGACAGTCGATGTCGTACTCGATGGAATCCACGGGATACACAAAGAGCGTGGAATGCTTCCGAGTCTGCTGTTCTTCGACTACATACAGGACATCCCCGTCCCTGACGAAAGGGATAGAGTTGCGCAGGTGACATCGGCCATGAGAAAGGTGAAGCGCCTAGCTATCCAAGCTAAGTGTCCAGTGATCGTAGGAATTCAAGCCAACCAGAAGGTCGACGACTACGCTATACCGATACCAACGATGAGAGACTCGGAGTGGTCGTCGGTCATCGGGCAAAAGGTCGACGCGCTCGTGTCTATGTGGAAGCCGAGGCGGACACATCAACCGGGCGAGTTCCCTGAGATAGAGGTGGACGGGCAGTACTACACCAACGAGGACAACCTCATGGTGATGCGGCTCCTGAAGCAGAGATTCTTTAAGGGATGGGGGACATACGCCCTCGACTTTGACCCAAACATGATGACGATGAAAGACGCCGTGCCGAGGCAGGTTGTCGATCTCACCAAATACTAGGAGGCACAGATGGATGGAAGAACATTATTCGGGGCGGCGGTAACCGTGTTGTGCACCGCGCTGCTCATATACCTGTTGTTCGACGATACGGATACCGAGTGCGTGTATGGTCAATACCTACATGCGCCGCCGTTCGTTGAGGAGTCGGAGTACTACGAGTAGTGATTATAGTCTTGCCGGGTGAGCGCCCCGTGTCGTGGAACAAGCTGTACTCCGGTATGCACTGGGGTGACAGGAAGGACCTCGCCACCACTTTGCACGAGCTTGTGTTCTACGCCATCCGTGAGGAAACGGCAGAGCCGGTCATGTACGAGAAGCGAGTACGCATTACGGTGCGTGCTTACTTCAAGAACAGACCTCTAGACCCGTGCAATATCCCGGCAAAGATATATATCGACGGGCTTCTCGGAGTCCTCATCGAGGATGACTCGATGAAATACGTGGCGGGCGTCACGACTGAATCCTATGTCGACAAGGATCGACCAAGAGTCGAGGTCGAGATAGTCGAGGAATCGTGACGCCCGTTACCCGCGCACCGTAATAATACACAGCGCACGCCTCCAAAGTGAGGCTTGACAGACTCCAGAAAAATATGATAATCTGGAAGCTGTCAGAAAAGTGTCAGTTTGTTTATATATAAAGACACGGAGGTGTACGTTATACATAGACGAGATGGCCGTAGTATTGTATTGTCAAATTTTAGCAATCCAGGAGATAGCAAACATGAGTAACGTAAACGTGACTGTAGAAGATATTCGCCCCCTGATCGCCACCTCTGAAGCAGAGGTGATCGTCAACAACCAGAGCCGGTTCGTAGCCGTGGGTGATGAGGGCACCCCGGTGGCCGAGCTCATCAACCAGATTCTGGAAGCGTCCGGCGTGGGCGACCGCGTCGCCTTCGCCACCGAGTCCGGTGGTCTGGTGATGAACGACCAGGTATTCATCCTGCGAGATGGTGTGGCCCAAGCCCCGTCTCGTGACCCAGAGCTGCTGGTTTTCACGGGCGACCGTGTCGTCCTGAACCGGAAGCACACCAACGGTTCTGTCCGGGTGTGGCGTGACGAGGAGAGCGCTCCGGCGAATAGCATCCAGGTCGTGATCAACAACGTCCGCACCTTTGCCGAGGCAGATGCAGGGACCGACGAGACCGTATCGTCACTGCTCAACGCAGTATTCGAGGCCGCCGACATGGACGAGCGGATCGTGCAGCCGACCGATGGCGGTGGGATTGTCATGGGAGAGCAGGTGTTCATCCTGCGAGATGGTGTGGCCCAGCCTCCCACACTGGACGGGAACACTCGGGTCTATCCGAACGACCGTGTCGTCCTCAACCGGAAGCACACCAACGGCTAGACCACCTCGCAGGCGATAACGATAGCAGGCACGGCGGACATTGTCCGCCGTGCCTGTTTGCTTTTCAGTAGGAGGCACCATGTCAGAAGTACCATACATAGACCAGCGAGCGATCAGCGAGCCCTACGCAGCAAGTGTAGGGAGATGTATCGAGTTCACCATCGGGCAGGTGGCCGGGATAAGACAGGCAGCCGAGATGCTGCTTGGCCCGGGCAGCTTCCGCATCGAGACGGTGACGGACGTGGGTAGGCAGATGATCGTGCTCAGCCTGCCAATCGTGAAGATGGGTAATCGAAAGTTCCCCGGAATCGTCGCTCGTATTCACAAGTACGAGGGTGGCGACATCGGATACCTGATCATGGATGACAACACGAGGTTGGTCGACCGCGACAACCGTCACCCACACATGAGCGAGGAGGGCATACTGTGTCACGACTCGAACCAGATAATTCAGGCACTGCGTGGGGCAGACTACGCCAAAGCCATCATGTATATGATCGAGAAGATAAGCACCCACACACCGGGCGGCGAGTACCACACCCCACCAGGAATCATCATATGCTACAAGGACGACCCCGACGGAGCTACGTGCGATATGTACAGGACGTGGAACTGCCTGTGGTGCAGCCGCACGATGTGCTCGGATCACGCGGATAAATGCGTGGTATGCGATGGCCGCATATGCCAGAGCTGCTCGAGCGAGATATATGTGGATGGATGCGACCGAACGGCAGGGTACTATCGCATTTGTAATGGGGCAGACGAAGATGAGAAGCCATGCAACTGCGATACGTCGTGCGATAAATGCGGCGTGCCGTCGGGACGAATAGAAGAGTGTGCGGGGTGCGGAGAAAGCATAGGCCATCACTGCATAAGACGATGCGCCTATCACTCCAGTCACTATAGCCCAACTGAGAACCGCTTCTGCTCGGACTGTGTCAGGAAGGACGTCGACACAGACGGGTTCTACGGGTGCAAAGAGTGCTGCCCTCCAGGTGGAGAGCGATGCCAGTGGAGAGGCCACACGTATGGGAGATCGTATCCCAAAGGGTTCCTGACAGAGGTGTCAATCAGGGACTTCGTGTTCCTGGCGTGCGTGGACTGCCGAAGCAGCTCAAGACGCGAGGCTAGTCGGATCGAGGACGGATTGAACTACCTAGACACGCTGACCGGGCTCGGCGTACGATTTGAAGAAGGAGTGCAAAGTGAAAATGAATAAGTGTGTGAGTTGTAAGCGTGGAATAGCATGTAACGAGTGTACGAGACGGCACTGCCCAGACCACGCATGGTCATCGGTGTCGTCGTTCGACGACGGTGGGAACCTCGTTGTCGAGTCGTCCACCTGTGTGAATTGTAAGGATAAGGCCCTCGGCTGGCGCGGATGGACCGCCGCTGTGAAGGAGCGGCTTGGCATCGGCGTCGCATCGGAGCCCCATCCAGCGATGACCGTCGTCAAGAGTAAGCCGCTAAGCCCAGCGATGGAGGCGTGGAAAACTGTCCCGAGAGTCTTCGGCGGGAACCTGGAGATAAGCATAACGCCCGACTGTTATGCGAACATGATGGCATGGCGAATCGACGAGCTGCACAACGAGATCGCTGGCTTCGCCGTCGTCGTGGACGATGAGATCGTCTGGACCGTCATGTCTGACCTCGATAAGTACTCAGGGGCGAGTGTCGAATCCAACTCCGGTCAGGCGTCAATCGAGGCGCTGCTCGCTGGATTCGACCCCCCGAACCTACAGTGGCATACCCATCCAGGTATGGGGAGCTACTTCTCCAGCACAGACGATACCGACCAAGCGGAGTTCGCGTTCGTCGCTGCTAAGATCAGCGCTCCAAGGCCGGGTCACTGCTACTTCGTGTGCTATGACTCGACGGACTGGTCCTTGCGAAAGGTGTCGTGGGAAAACGGGAAGATTATATCGAGAGAGGACGGCTCGGTAACGCTGCTGGGAGTCGACATGTCGGAACGCAAGAGCAAGTGGGCCAGCAGCACGGGCACAGTCGTGTGGCCGAAGCCAGCCAGCGAGCTCCCTGCGGTAGGCGGCTACAACTGGAACAACGGCTGGACCAACTGGAAGAACGATAAGCAGCCCGACTCGGTTGTGTCAACGGAAACCGGGGAGATCATCGACGACACGCCCCTCGACTATGATCAGTGGGACGACCTCGATGAGTACTTCACTCACTTCGCAGTCAGGAACAACGATTGGTCAGAAGTTTGTGTGCGAGCAGAAATATGCTATGGCCCAACATGGGACTGGGACCTGACGATGCTGCCACCCGTAGCGTATGTGTACTCGGCACGATCCCTTATGGCAGGAGGTTCACTGTAATGGATTCATTCGCAGACGATTTCAAACGCAACACCATCGAGCACGAGGAGAAGCTTCGTGCCGAAAGAGAACTCATGTTATCCAGACAGGCAGAGCTAGTCGCTCTGCCTGAACCCAACACGTCGATGACATTCATCGGGGTGGGAGGTATCGGAAGCAACGCACTCCACATGGCCGTGAGCATGGGAATCACGGACATCACCATCGTCGATCCAGACGATATAGGACACGAGAACGTTTTCCCAGGGGCGTTCCCGTCATTCAAGGTAGGCGAGAAGAAAGTGTCCGCACTCATGGATGACATGGTCGACTACTACAACGTCTACATAGATGCCATGCCGTGCAAGTTGGCAGACGCATCACTCAAGCAGGCGTCGATTGTCGTGGTGAGTACCGACAGCAACGTGTCTCGTCGGCAAGCATGGGCGAAAAGAGATTACCTGTGCTACCCGAACAGCCTGTGGATAGACGCTCGAATGGGCGGCTATCTCTCCACCGTGTTGACGGTGTCGCTGGCGGACAAAGCCGCCTGTGATACATACACGGAGTTTATCCAGTGGGAGACGGACGGTTCGCTCCCGTGCGGACAGAAGGCGACAGCGCCCCTCACCAAGGGGTTCATCGCTGGCATGATTGGTCAATCGATCATGCGGTATCTTAACAGACAGCCGCCACTCTATATCCAGCGGTACGATTTGGGGATGGCGCTCCACCTGACGGTGGCCGAGAGCGGATAGCGTAAGGAGATAATGATTATGAAACCTGCGGAATACTGGAAGAAATACTTCAAACGACGAAGATTAACCGAGGACGAGGTCGAGATCATCGAGAAGGCCCGTCTGCGATCTGGATGCCCTCAAGTTGTATACGATGCCGACTTCACAAAAGCTCGCATTTGTGTTACACTTGACGATCCGCCTCCAAAGTGGAGACGGAGCAACCCGCACAAGACTTACGTGCCGGTATTTACAAGTGTATTCATCGACTTCAAGGTCGGCGAGCGTTCCTTCGGCGCTATAGGCTGCTCAAAGAGACGCTATGACGACCCCTTCGATGCAGAGATAGGGGTACACAATGCGATCACCAGAGCGGTACGGACGTCAGTGATCTCACTCAAGTAAAGGAGGCAAGCGATGTACACAGCAGGACTCGATATTGATTTGAAGCTTCACGAAGCCAATGGAAATTACAGCATGGTCATGCCACCATACCTTATCAAGGAGACGTACAACGGCAGAGAGAATAAGCGCAGGACGTGGATAAACCCAGAGGGGAGGTTCGCCGAACTCGCCGAGGACGCCGACCCCATGCTGCTGTATGCGCTTGGCGGAATAAAACTGCCGGAGATCGACTACACTATGGCAGTGCCATTGTGTATAACGAATGGGACGCTGCCATACGACGTGAGATTAAACACGTTGCGGAACTCGGCCAGTTCGACGGGAGCTGGCGAGCCCATCGAGCGGCTCAGGTCGTACAATTGGAACGCAGCGGAGATGCTCGATGTCTACATATCGATTGACAAGCTCAAGGATATGGGCACATCGCCTATCAACGAGGTCTACCATCGGCTGAACACTTACCGGATGTCGTACGCACCGGACCAATCCAACGTGATCGGGCTCGATGCTGCGAAGGAGCTGTTCAGGGCGTTCGCCATCGGGCATGTCGGAGACGAGCCGTTTCTGTCCGTGAGTCAAACATACGTGCATATACTGGCGGATATGCTGCCGATTCAACACAACATGTTCGACGAGTTCATTAACTCAATCGACGTGTCAATGTATCCGCCGTACACGGTGGCCGTAAACATAGCACCGGGGTCCCTCAACCGACGGTACTCGGAGAACCGGAACCTGACCATAGAGCTCGTACAGGTGGACGACTCGGCGTCGCGCGGCATTACGGTCGAGGATGCAATCCGATGAAACGACCATACATACGAGTGCCGAGGACGCTTCAGAGCGCAAGGTACGTAGACGCCGTGAAGCTGGCTGATCAGATAGCCAACTCCACTTCGTCGGAGAGTAAGATTGGTATTGCCATACGGATTGTCGGCCCGGGAGCAGAGCGATTCGAGTCGGTAGACATCGACGACTTCGAGCTGGACAAGAGCAGGGCGGTTATGAAATACATGTTCGGCGTGGACCACAGGAGCGTTGCGGTCTCACGCCTGCCGATACTTAGCGCCAAGCAAGTGGCGCGTTGCAGCGGATGCAGCCGGAGATATGCGGCGTGGCCCGTTGATAACGTCTGCTTCTTTTGCGAAGGAGTTATCGTAGACCTGCCGGAGGAACCGGATGAAGAGGATACGTAGGACGTATCGATGCAAAAGATGTGGAGCTGAGTTTTCGCTCAGCCAGAAAAAAGGGGCGCTGCCAGCGACAAGATGTATCGTCTGTTGGCACGTCGGAGTAAGAGAGGTTTTATGATTGATCAACTGTTAATGGCGCTCGCGTGGGTCGGCCTATTGGTCGCCCCGCTCCCGCACGACAGCAAGACACACAGAAAACTAGAGGTAGCAGAAGCTATCGTGATCGAGAGTAATGAGTGGTATGACTACGGTGGTGGGTATCTGTCTGCGTACGGCCAGCAGCCTACGGATGGGACGATAGCTTATTACCAAGAGCTGGGTATGATTCCTCAGGATCTATCGGATTACGACGGAGTTGTCGCTGTTTTTGATTGCTGGAGGATTGGCGATACCGCCGTTCTAACAGTTGGCGATGAGGTGTTCAACGTGATAGTGTTCGACTGTGCAGGAGTCGCCGATGGCGGACAAGACTGGATGATAAACGGCGGCTATCTAGCTGAGATCGGCTATTACATGTGGGAAAAATATCCGCACATCGTTGGCAAGTACGCGACGATTGCGTATGGAGATTGACAGTGATGCGGAGGCACTTCGAGTTCTAACGCATGAGAGCCGACGAACCCAGGCGGGTTGTCGGCTCTCTACACACAGGAGGTAACAAACATGAATAGTATACACCCGTTACCTCTGCCTGTCAAGAGGCGCAGCGACGATGCTGCCGCGCTCGAGAAGCTCTGGCAACTGGACGTGCTGATACGGTCGGTGCTGGCTTACAAGCTCGGCAGTAAATACTGGTGTTCACCATGCGATTGCGGAATACTTCACCCGACAGAGGCGAATTATTGTCCCATATGCTTCGCGACGGCTCCGTTAATATCGGTCATCGCCAGCGAGATGATGAACGAGATTGTGGCAGCGTCCGAGCAGGGCTTGATAGCGAGCATGGTTGATTACATAACGAAAGGAGAGTAACATGACGGTAATGAATTGGTTGAACAGCGCATCCAACAACAGGCGATTGTTAGTCACGCGCAGCGTGTTGGATGACGATGGGGAAGAGAGACGGAAGGTCCGTCGCGTGTTAGAGATGACGACCAACTCCTTCACTGGAGACGTCGTCTACGGGGAAGCGACGCCATGTCGTGCGCCGTCTGACGTACTGGAGGTATCGACTATGGCATACGCTATGAGCGAGGTGGGCGATGGCAACTCGCCGATGGCCTACGTGGAGTGGATGGACAGAGCGTTTTCGGTGAGGCCGTTGTTCGATGTTGGCGGGATAGGATGGATGGGGACGGGCTCCAAATTTCGGGAGTACTACTCAGACTACATGCTGCCAGCGAAGGATCAGGCCAGGGGGAGATCTCGCAAGTGTCGTGCCGCACAGGTGGACTGGCTGAAGCTGAGTGACGATTGCAGCTACATCATCAACGGACTCAGTCTGATATCCAGGCACGAGCTTGGTGATGAGGAATTCACGAAGCGCCTATATAGATTTGCGCTGGATGCGGGAGCAGATGGGTACATCTACTCACACGCCGTACACCCAACGATAGTTGAGGAAGCGATGTGGTGGAGAACAAACGACGACCCATGGCCCGTCAGTATCGATAAGGCGATGCTGAAGCAGTTGGCTATCAGCGCGTTCGCTCCTTCCAGTGATCGGGCTTCGGCCTCATCGGTCGGTAGACCGCTGACCAAAGAAGATCGCGAGCGCCTGGACCTTTGTTCATGCGGATGCGAGGATGGAGAGGCCGACTACGACGAGCTAGATGACTGGGCCACCCTGGACCCCGACTACTAGAGGTACTAGACAACGGCAAAAAGCTGTGCTATAATAGCTCTTGAGTGGTAGAGCAGATGTGAGAGCGGTAGGGCGTCTGTTGGACGGGAGCAGGGGGGTAGCGACCCGTCACAGGTAGATCGTAGCTCAGTGGTAGAAGCGTCGAGCTAGGGTGCTATAACTCCTCACCCGAAACCCGAAGGACGTGGGTTCGATTCCCACCGATCTATCTTTTCATGTCGCAGACACGGCATGAGTTTCATGTGTAGAGACCGGCAGTCGCACACGCGCTGTCGGTCTTTTTTTTATACCGGAGGTGAGTTATGAAAATGATGATGGACAATAGATACTCCACGGTCTGGTACGAGCCGGTGGATGGAGGGTGGGTATACAAGCGCCAGCACGAGTTCATGACTGACAATGAGTACTGGTGCTTGAAGCAGATGGCCCCGTCTGGATATGTGCCAGAAGTCGAGCAGGTCGACAGAGACCTGATTAGAACCAGGTACATTCATCCACGAGACTTGGCCCCCCCTCCTCTATCTTTGAGCTACCTAATGATACACGAGAGGCTGATCTTGCAGGCCCTTCAGGACGCCGGTATCCGACACGGAGACCTAACAGAATACGCGGTTTTACTGGGACAGGACGACAGACTGTATATCATAGACTTCGCGGAGAGTAGGCTGTGGGATGACCCACGCCCAGACAAGAGACCGGAAGGCGATGCGTTCTGGTTGCGCCACTCACTGAAGGCTATAGGAATGGCATACAATGCACAATGATGCGCCGTGGAATGTTGAAAAAATGACCAATGGAGATTTCGGATTCAGAAACAGTCACGCCATTGAGTCACTGGCACGCAAACTAAACAAACTCATTGACACTGTTTCAATGACCGTTCGCAAGATCGGCGACTTTCAGCATCGCTTAGGCAACGTTGAGACAACGACGAGCGAGTTGCTGTGGATCGCAAGGCAGAAACAATTAGAACACTCCGTAGAGATAGCAGGACTTCTCTCGCGGGTGCAAAAGCTGGAGGATAATAATGCACAATGATAGGTTCCCACAGCAGTGGGAGATAATAACCAACGCCGGGATTGACGTAGAGGGGAAGGACGTTCTCGACCTGGGCTGTGGCTATGGTGACATGGTGAGAGCCATGCACGATGCCGGAGCCAACGTTGTCGGCGTCGAGAGCGACCAGGAAGTCTTTAATATTGCCAGGAGAGGCACCGTAGGTATCGTAGTGCAGGCAACTATCGAGTCGTTCATAGCGACGTTCGATGACCATAGCTGGGATGTGATCGTGTGCTTCTCGGTGCTGCCATACATACTCGATCAGGAGTATCTGCTTTTCTGGATAGCGTCGCATATCTTCGACTGTGCCTTGCTGGAGATTCAGCTAGAAGGAGACGGTCCTGGTGAGTATGTGGACGACGACGACATCAGAGAGACGCTGGAGAGGCACTTCATTAAAGTCGATGCGATTGGGTCGACACTCGTCCCCTATCGGAACATGCGTCGCACAATTTGGAAATGCTCACAAGGAGATTGACAGATGAACCGGACTTACATAACGCCAGATCGAGTGGAGGCGGCTGGCTATGTCTATAATGGTTGCGGGATGTTTGGTTGGAAAACATACTATAAGGACTGGTACAAGTTTGAGCCGGGGGCAAGGTCGTGGCCCAACAGCACCACCGTTACGTTTCGGGATGGGGAGTTTATGTTTGTAAGACTCAACAGCCCAGACGGTCAAGCAATCGCACTCCATTCAATTCATACGATGGAGCAGCTGATCATGCTAGACAGTATTCTTGTACAGCATATAAAACCGTGATATAATGTAATAAGCGATCACGTGCGCTAATAGGAACGGGTGAAGTTGGACGGGAGTGATCACCGCCCGTCCAACTTCGCCCAACATGCGGGTATGGTGTAACGTAACACGTCTCCCTTCCAAGGAGAAGTCACTGTATCAACCACAGTTATCCGCTCTTGACGCATTTGGGAGAGCACGGCTGCGGCCTGTGGGCAAAAGCAGTCCATAAGTTACGGGTTCAAATCCCGCCCATGCTTTAGTGCGTCATATGCAGGCGTAGCTCAATTGGGAGAGCGCCTCCTTTGTAACGAGGATGTTGAGGGTTCGATTCCTTCCGCCTGCTTTCGTAGATATAGCTCAGAGGTAGAGCGACCCGGTGGGAGAACGTGTCCGAGATCACGCCACCGGGGAGGTCGATGGTTCGAGTCCTTCTGTCTACGACTAGGCGGCGAGTGATACCTCCAGGTCATGCCAATAAATCCTGTGGGGCAATCTCACTCGTCGCCGTAATATTGTTTATTGCGAGCTTGCCGACGGTGGTATGACAAAGGCCGTACGTCGGGTGACTACCTGCTCGTTTTAGAACTGCATACGAGATGGTCCAACCAAATATTACCAATCACACGAGCTTCACTTAAAACTGCGTGTGAGTATTTGCCATAATCGGGCCGTCTCGTATGCACATAGGAATGTAGCTCAATTGGAAGAGCACTGGTCTCCAAAGCCGGTTGTTGCAGGTTCGAGTCCTGCCATTCCTGCCTTGTGGCAGCGTGGTGCGGAGTAAGTCCCGTAGTCGGCATCCTGACAGCACGCTGCCACTATATTTTATACACAAGGAGATAGCATGAAAAAGATAATCCACATTACTATTGACGAGATGATAATCATGGGCGGGGAGGATACGTGGTTCCGCGTACCCTGTCCGGCGAGGTACTTCAAAGGAGGCCAGACGTGGATGCCGGTAAATCCGAGCGACCCAGACCCCCACATAGCGAGCGAGTTCGCTGACTTCTACACGCGAGAGGTGCTGCCGATGATTGAGAAGGGCATGACTCTGCGTATCATCATGTACTCACCCTACGACGAGGACGAGGACGAGCGCGTGGCCGACCTCTACGGCTCTCCGACTTAGGCAAAAAGAGAGACCAGCAGTAGTAGCATCAAATGTACTGCTGGTCTCAGAAATAATTCGGCCCCCTGATTCGCCAGAATCAGGCGTGGCCCTCGCTTCTCTTGTCCGACTCTTCTCTCCGTTCAGAGTCGGAGCTCTTCATCTTCTCTCAAGATATTGTCTTAAGAACATTGTACAAGATTGCAATAACCATGTCAAGTGGCATTGTGTTAGAGTTGCGTTAGAATCGCTAGACATAAGCACGGAACGATCCGACCAGGTTATCCTCCTTGTGCCAGATGAACATCTGCGCTCCAGCCCTGCCCCTGAACCCGGCCTCGACGTGCCACTCGTCTGACCCCGTCAGTGCCAGCACAGTCCTCACTACCACGCCGTAGATCGTGTCGACCTCGACGCGCTCGATATGAAAATGTCCGGCATGGAACTCGTGGTGGGTCGTTTCGCCCCACAGACGCGGCTGCTCGACGGTCATGAGACCGGGCAGCTTCTTGAAGTCCGGGCGATGGGCGAAGCCGATCAGGTTCTTGCCGTATTTGTGGTACTTGCGAGGCAGCGGGTCGTTGTCGATAGCAACTCGCTCGTCGTTGGCGAACATCGCTTCCAGCATGTCGGCCAACAGGTAGGACGTGTACTTATCGTGGTTTCCAGACACGATAATGACCTTTACTGGGGCGATTTTTCTGAACAACATGATCGCCTCAACCATCATCGCCTTCGCAGCTCTGAATATCTCAAGATACTGACCGGCCATATCCTGCTGCGTGCCGCGAGTCGTCTTCCCATCAGGCCCGTCGGCGTTGACAGTGTCCCCGCATATGGCGATAACTACATGCTCTATGTGATAGGCCATTGTGTGGGCTAAAAGCTGTGAGCAGGCCGCCTGGACGCGCTGACGGGCGATTTGGATATTATACTCAGTCCCGGTCTCAGCTTTCCAGCCACGTTTACCGGCATGGATGTCGCTGAGGTTGACCTCGATCATCACTTTCTCTTTCGGCCCCGTATATTCGTATGGTTCGTACAGCGTAACCGGAGCCGCAGCTCGAAGTTCCTCAAGCGCGAGGACGATAGCTTCTTCTGCGTTGGCCGGGATGATTCGCTCCAGCCATGCGGTGACATGATATATGGTCGTGTATCCGTGAAGAGCCGAATTCTGCCCCCAGGCATTTTCCCTGAATCTCGCGACTCTCCATACGGATTGGTCAACCTGACCTACCTCAAGAAGCTCGTCGAGTGTGCTGATAACCATCCCCAATCTTGGGTCTCTAGGGCCTTCGTACGAAAGCGTTGCCGTGTCACCCTGCGGGTTCCAGACAACCCCTGACCCGGAGTCCAGCCCACGCTCCGGGGTCAAGGGGGCATCTGACAAATTCAGCCAGAAATAGAATTTTTTACGAAGAGTCGGGACTGGAAGTTTAGGATACCGAGCGAACAACTTACGTTTAATGTCCTTGAACTTTACTCCATCCTCACGCAGCCGTTCGATCTCGAGGTATTCATTATCCGTTATGTTGTATATCATGGGATGGCTAGTCCGTGAAGAGCCAGCTAGTCGCCATGAAAAGCGCTGGGTTCAAGTTGACATTGTCTCCCAGCAGGCCAATCTCGACGGGCGTATTGACGATGCTGACCCGCTCGTCGTCGAGCGGTGCGACGGCTTCGTTGAAGTTCTCCTCGTCGCCATCGAACTCCCACTCTATCGTCCCGTCCTGTAGGACGATTCCGTTGTTCTGCTCGACCAGCTTCACCGTCGTCTCGTTGTGCAGCTTTAGCTCTGCCTCAACTCGCGCCAATGCCATACCGATTCGATAAGCCGCTTTCACCGGAAGTTCCGTCGCGGCGAGCTTGCGTAACGCGCCAATAGACGCCTTCAACTCTCCAACAGTCAAATTTATTTGCTCGATCATTTGTAATCTCCTTACATAATGTTATTGATACACTGTATTATACAGCGAGTCGTTGCTTTTGTCTAGCCCAAATCGTATAGCGTTGCGGCCTCCGCATCGGCTGTGTCCCTGGCGGTGATGACGGCTTCGGTTTGGTAGTCCGACTTCGCCATGTCGAGCAGCACTTGTTTGACGTACTTGTCGACCATTACCAATTTCTGGTCGTTGGTCAAGTCTGCCCAAGGGACGGGCTCTGTCCCGCCAGGAAACTCTGGGTCTGCTGCTGGTTGCGTTGGGACTTCAAAGCCTCTCACATAAAGGGCGTGGGCTACCCCCAGACCAACATCTAGAACCTTGGTGGTATCCGCTGTGTACGCCATGGACAAGGTTCCTGTCCCGTCGCCGTTATTTGTGTAAGTAGTTGTCATTATTTCTCCTAGATAAAATATCCGTTAATCTCGATATAGAGCTATGTCCACTATATCCAATACCCAACACATGCAACATACAAATCGAGATTTGATGGGTTCTCCAGATAGTATTGATCACTGGCGTTTATCTGCACTAACCACTGCGACTGGTGGGTGACTCCCGCAACCTGCTTAGTGGGCATCGCATAAGTGGGTCCGCTCGAAGACCCTTTCCACCGAACCCATTGACCGGCAGTTCCGCTGGTAATGGCAATACTAAGCATCATGGCCTTGGCTCCATCAGGGACGCTGAAGTCGCTAGAGTTCTTGAGGCCAGAGGCTTTGTTCGCCGCGCTTGCCGGATTCCATAGCGCTGGTGCGCCGAAAATCGGCACATAGATATAGCCCGTCTCTACTATAGAATTGATGTAGTGCTGTATCCCGCCCGTGTACTGGACATATCCTGTGTCTGGGTTTGCGGTTCTGCCAACCATGATACCACC
>JAQYVZ010000107.1 GCA_030145205.1 Desulfuromonadales bacterium
CGGCATGCTGAGCACCGTTTCTTCACCCTCCATCACGCTGAGTGAAAAATCCGCGATATTCACCTGGATATTGCGTTCACCGAGGCTTTTCGGCATCCATCGCCAGCGTTCCAGGTTCAGCTCCATTTGACGAATCCGCTGCTCCACCGTAACGTTCAGCTCCCGGCGAGTCTGTTTGCCGACCACGCCATCGGGCTTCAAACCATGGCGTGCCTGGAAATCGCGGACAGCAGCAACATCTTCGTCGCCATAAAGTTCATCGGCACCATCAGGCATGGCAGTCAGATCACCGGTCACCAATAATCGCTCACGCAACGAAGGAACCCGCTCATCCTGAGCTCCTGGCCGCAGGCTCGGGCCCACGGGGAAAGCAGACCAACCACCAAATGCCGCCAGTTCACGGTAGTTCCCCAGAGCTTTGACCAAGGCGCGGTAACCGGCGTGTGGCGGCAACAAGCCAACCAGCACCTGGTCGAGGCGGTTATTATTCAAAGCATAGTTTAACAACCGGGTCAGATTCGCCTTGCGGCGCCGCGCCTTCCAGTCAACATGCGCCAGCGCCGGATCAACCTGTCCCTCAACCAGATGGGTGGCATAGGTCAAAAACGCCTGGGTCAGCATCAGGTCGAGCAGGGCGCGATTGAAAGGCGTCATCAGAAGGTCATGTCGGGCAAAATCATCATGCAGATAGAACAAGCCTTCCAGCCGATCCAACAGGTAGGCATCAGAACAAAGGCCATGTTCGGCCGCGCCCCGCAGATGCTCCATCAATTGGCTGGCCGCTGGCAGCAAAACACCTTGCTCCTGCCACACCGGACGATACGCCCGCTTGGCATAAAAACCTTCCAGAGCTTCGTGCGTCAACAACAGAACAGCTCTTGGGCTCAGGCCCGGGTCAATGTGGCGCTGTTTCAGCAGACTATCAATTTTTTCCGAGGTATGACGGTTCAGAGGTTCGACGATTTCTGGCGGGTCAGCCATCGACGTGGTCAGGGCAATGACAAAGAGGACCACCCACACCAGAAGCGTTGTTCGCAAAAAGGAAGTCTTTAAAAAAGGACCAAGCATACTTCATATATTAACTGAGTCCCGTGACGGTGCAAACCCCCTCCTCAAGGAATATGCTGTAACCTGCTGGCCACCGGGTCACAGACTCTCGTTTTGCAGAACTTCAGGCAGGAGTGATAGCGGTAGATTCTGGAAGCAGATCGGTCTCAAGAAACGCTCGATTGCCATACTGCCGACGGAAGAATAACGACTATCGGTGGTTGCCGGGTAAGGACCGCCATGCACCATCGCCCCGCAAACCTCAACCCCGGTGGGGAAACCGTTGAAAAGAATGCGGCCTGCCTTGCGCTCCAGCAGCCTGACTAGGGAGGAACAGGCGCTAAGCTCGTCTGCGGCGGCATGCAAAGTCGCCGTCAATTGCCCCTGCAGGCTACGGGCGACCTCGAGAAACTGGTCGACGTGATCACAGACGACCAGGAAGGCCGCCGGGCCGAAAACCTCTTCCGCCAATTCAGCACGACCCAGCCAGTCGTCAACATTGACCTTGAACAGGGTCGGGCGAACCAGACAATCCTCTCCGGAAGCAACCACTGCGGGAGTTAAGCCCTGTACACCCGAAACAGGTTCAATCGCTTGCAGGCGGGACTGGTAGTTCTGCTTGATCGCCGCGGTCAGCATCACACCGGCCTCCTGCTCGGCAAGCAGGCCTTGTGCCCTGGCCATAAACCGGTCAAGACCGGTTCCTTTGACCCCGACCACTAATCCCGGGTTAGTACAAAACTGGCCGGTTCCGAGAACCAGGGAAGCGGCAAAACCCTCGGCAACCTCCTCGGCCTTTTCATCGAGCACTCCCGGCATCAGGAACATCGGATTGATGCTGCCCATCTCAGCAAACACTGGAATCGGCTCCGGCCGTGCTACCGCCAGATCGAACAGAGCGCGACCTCCAACAAGCGATCCGGTAAAAGCAACAGCCTTGATCAGGGGGTGCCGAACCAGGGCCGCACCGACCTTTGTCCCCTGCCCCTGGAGAAGCGAAAAGACCCCTGCCGGCAGACTGCAACGTTCAATCGCCGCCTGGATTGCCCGGCCTGCGATCTCAGAGGCACCGGGATGCGCCGGATGACCCTTGGCAACGACGGTACACCCGGCCGCCAGAGCGGACGCCGTATCGCCCCCTGCGACGGAAAAAGCGAGCGGGAAGTTGCTGGCGCCGAACACTGCAACCGGCCCGACCGCGATTTTCATGGAGCGGAATTCCGGGCGAGGCAACGGGGTTCGCTCAGGCATGGCCGCATCGACCCGCGCATCCAACCACGTCCCCTCTTCGATCAGTCGGGCAAACATCCGGATCTGCCCGGTCGTCCGCCCCAGTTCCCCTTCAAGACGCGCGAGTGGAAGTCCAGTTTCACGGTGCGCCCGATCGATCAATAGACCGCCGACGCTTTCGAGTTGGCGTGCGATCTCCTCCAGAAACCGGCTCCTCTGTACCAGAGTCGTGTCCCGGTAAATGGCAAACGCTTCTTCGGCAAGCTGAACAGCCTGATCAGTCTCCTCATCGGAGGCTTCGGAAAACAAGGGTTCCAGGAAACACCCGGCCAGCGGGTCAAAGGCACGAAAAGTGGTCGTTTCCGTCGATGTCTCTGCGGCGCCAAGCAGCTGCATTCCAGTCAGTTGCATACAGAAAA
>JAQYVZ010000044.1 GCA_030145205.1 Desulfuromonadales bacterium
CGAGCGGCCGAAGGTGACAGACTCGAAATCTGTTGTAGCGCAAGCTACCGTGGGTTCGAATCCCACCCCCTCCGCCATAATAAAGCAAAGGCCCAACCGTTACCGGTTGGGCCTTTGTGATTCAGGGCGTGGTTCCCCCCCCCTCTCCTTTAGGCCCTGTGGGTCCGCCAGGGGAGAGGGGACGTGTTACGGGACAGGGGATGTGCTACGTGGCGGGGAAGAAGAAAACACACTTTACTTTAAATCCTCCTCTCCCCTGGCGGGAGAGGATTGAGGTGAGGGGGGATTCATGCATGGTCACCCTCACCCTAGCCCTCTCCCGTCAAGGGAGAGGGGAGGAGATATCCTTCGGCATCAACGCCTCAATCAACAACCCGGCCGGGATCGCCAGGGCGACGGTGAGCAGGGAGCGGCCGAGAGAGAAGGGCCAGCCGAGGAACTCCATCTCGAAGGGGATCAGGTGCAGTTTAACGGCGTAGGCGGAGAGGACGATGACGATCACTGCCCAGCGGGCACCCTGGCGGTGCAGGCTCATCAGCAGGGGGAAGATGATGTAGGCCGGGCCGATCAGCAGGGTGCCGCAGAAGGCGGCGATCAGCAGACCTTTCAGGCCGCTGTCCTGGCCGAGCAGCTGGACGATGGTGTCGCGGCTGATCCAGACCTGCAGCAGGCCGACCAGGCCGAACACGGCGCAGATCAGCAGCAGCACCGAGCCGAAGGTGGTGGCGCCGATGTTCAGCGCCTGCCAGGCCTTTGCGGGGTTGGCCAGGAAGGCCCAGGCGTAGAGACCGAGGGTCAGCAGGGGAATCCACTGGGCGCGGGCCAGTGCGACGATGCGCTGAGCACTGTTGCCGGCCATCACAGCACCATCCCGAGCAGCAGACCGATCAGCAGGGCCAGACAGAAGTTGACGCCGTTACGCAGCAACGCGAAGCGCAACGAGAAGGTGGCGGCTTCGAACGGCAGGGTGACCACGCCGACTGAGATCCAGCTGACGATGAACGCGGCCACGGCGGGCGCCCAGGCGCCGGCATCGAGCATCGAGCCGGCCAGCGGGTAGGCGGCCAGAGGCGGGCCGATCGAGACCGCGCCGAGCAGGCCGCCGATCAAGAGGGACAACAGCCCGTTGGCGGCGCCCATGGTGCGCTGCACCTGCTCCGGGGTCAGAAACACCTGGAACAGACCGACCAGGGCGAACACGGCAATCAGCAGCGGCAGCAGCTTGAGCAGCGACTGGCGGGCGGTCCGTAGCGACTGGCGGGTCTTCTGCCGGTCAATGCGATTGAGGGCCAGGTAAACGCCGGTAACCACAAGGAGGTAAATCAGACTGACGGTGAGCATGTTATGCGTCGGGGTGCTGGTCCTGGATTTCCACCAGGAAGGTGGCGCCGCCGCCCGGAGTCTTTTCCACCCAGGCCTGGCCGCCGTAGAGCCGGGCGATTTTCTGGACCGTGGCCAGGCCGACGCCACTGCCGAGAATCTGTTTGCCGGTCGAGCCGCGGTAGAAGACCTCGAACACCCGGGCCGCTTCTTCGGCCGGGATGCCAGGACCATGATCACAGACGTGGAAGCGGACGGTGCCGTCCCGCCGTTCGCCGCCGATTTCGATGGTCCCGCCGACGTTCGCCGCGTAGCGCAGGGCGTTGCCGATCAGGTTCTCGAAGATTTCGGCCACCAGGGTCTCAGGGACCATTACCTGTGGCAATGGCTGGATATCGAGCCTGACGCCGCCTTGGCGGATCTGGGTTTCGAAGTCGCGGCGCACATCGGCCAGGATGGCGTTGGTGTCCACCGGCTGTTTCGGTGGTTCGATGTTGCCCGCCTTGGCAAGGGCGAGCAGGTCATCGATCAGACCGGCCATCTTAACACCATGCTTCTCAATCGTCTCCAGGTACTCGTCCGCTGCAGGTGTGAGTCGGTCGCTACACTCCTCGCGCAGCAGATCGGCGTAACCGCTGATCACCGACAATGGAGTGCGCAGGTCGTGCGAAGCGGTGTAGACAAAGGCGTCCAGTTCACGGTTCGCCTCTTTCAGCCGGTCCTCTGCCTCCCTGCGCTCCGAGATGTCGAGGAAGGAGACCACTGCGCCGACGGTTTGGTTACCTTTCACCAGGGGATAGGACCAGTATTCCACCGGGAAACTGGAGCCATCCTTACGCCAGAAGACTTCATCCTCGAGATGGATGCGGCTGCTCTGCTGATAGGCGTGGCAGATCTTGCAGTCTTCGGCGGCGTAGGGGGTCCCGTCGGCGCGGGTATGGTGAATCAAAACATGCAGATCACGCCCCACCAGGTTGGTCTCTTCGGCATAGCCGAGCATGCGCAGGGCGGCCGGATTCAAAAAGCTGCACTTGCCATCCATGCCGAGACCGTAAATGCCTTCCGCTGCGGAATTGAGCAGTCGTTGAAACTGGGCAATGCTCTCTTTGAGGGCCTGTTCCGCTTTGCGGCGCTGGTAGAGGACGAAAAGCAGGTCGAGGGTGAAAAACGCCATGACCCCGAGAATGACCCAGAGCTGTCTCTTGCTTAGGGTGTAGGGTGGCGTCGGCTGGTTGATGATCGTGCATTCTTCCGGTAGCAGGTCAGCGTCGATGGCGAACCGCTCCAGTTGGCGGTCATCGAACATCCAGGCATTGGTGCCGGTGCTGACCACCGGGATGGCATCGGGATCTTCACCATCGAGGATTCGCAGGGCGAGCTGCGCGGCGAGCTGGCCCTGATAGACGGCGCTGGTCAGTTTACCGCCGACGATGCCGTGATTGAGATAGTGGTCGCGGAAGCTGTACATAGGAACCCGGCAGGCCTTGCGCAGATAGCGGATATCTGTGGGGAAGTGGACCATGTGGCCGCCTTTGTCAGGCAGACTGCCGTTGATGAAAACCAGGGTGCCGCGGCTCAGCCCATTGAGCTGGTTGGCGATGACCTCCAGCGGTTGGTTGTCCCAGAAGTCGAACTGGATCAAGTCGGGGTAGTTGGCGACGATTTGGCGGAGCGTGCGGTCGTTGGCACGATCAGCTTCACTGTGGGGCTGGCCAACAAAGACGACCCGGTTCGTGTCCGGATGCAGTTTAAGCGCCAGATCGAGCGTTTCGCGATAGGCAAGGTCCTCTGCGATGCCGGTCACCCGGTCGAGCTCGGTGACTGCGGCGGTATCGATGCCGCGGATGCCGCTGAACACGATCGGACTGTTATTTAACAGTTCCTGACGATGCGCCAGGGCAAAGGCGAGAGCGTTGCGGTCGGACAGCAGTACCAGGTCGAAAGGGTGACCTTTCAGGGTACAGTTGCGCAGGTCACTGCGCAAAAGCTCCAGGTAGCTGGGTTCCGTGTAGCGTCGGGCGTCGAGGTTCTCGACATGGATGTTGAGGACCGCCGTGCTCTGGTTGAGCGTTCTCTCCATGGCGGCGGTGATGCTCTCCGACCAGGACTGCCCCGGCTGGTGAGTGTGCAGGATCAGAACATGGTGGGCATCCAGGTCATGCGCGGCCATGACCGGGCCGCTCGAGATGATGGGCAGAACCAGCAGGCAGAATGCCAGTAGGAGGGAGGAGAATCCTCTTCGAAAAGTATGGTGCAAAAAACCGATCATGCCATTCCGTCGCCTTTCAAGATAACTCTTCCAGACTATTGCAAACGTGATTAAAAAGCAAAAAATTCCGTCACCTCTTCGGGAAAGAATGAAAAAGCCCCGGCAGGGTGTGCCGGGGCTTTTGAGGACATAATCGGTGTTCTGGCGGGTCAGTCGTTTGCCATCGAGGTGTCCCACTCTTTCCAGACGTTGCCGACCAGGTTGACCCCCGGCTTGAGAGTGTTCTTGCCGGGACGCCAGCCGGCAGGTGTGGCTTCCGTACCCTTGGAGGCGCGGACCAGCTGGAACGCCTGAACTTGTCGGATCGTTTCGTTGACATTGCGACCGACCGGCGGCGTCAGAACTTCGTAGCCCTGACAGACCCCGTCCGGGTCGATGATGAAACGGCCGCGGTTTTCGACACCGGCCGCTTCATTGAAGACACCGTACAGGGCACCGATCTGGCCGCCGGCATCTGACAGCATCGGGAAGGGAACGCCGCCATCCACCATTTTGGTCAGCTCGTGGTCATTCCACATTTTGTGAACAAACATGCTGTCGATGCTGATCGACATCAGCTCAACACCGAGTTTCTGGAATTCAGGGTATTTTTCGGCGACCGCCGAAAGCTCGGTCGCTCAGACGTAGGTAAAATCACCCGGGTAGAAACAGAGCAAAACCCATTTGCCCAGGTAGTCAGATAATTGCTTCTCAACAAAGGCGCCTTCGTGGTAGCCGGCGGCCCTGAAATCGGGAACTTTTTCGCCAACGTGGATCATGGTTCTCTCCTTGACAGGTGCAGCATCAGCAGGTGCAGTGGCAGCTTCATCGGCTGTCTCCGCGACGATCGGGCCACCCGTGGGTCGGGTGCAGCCAGGTTCGAGTTCTTCGCTCATGGGGCCTCCTTTCGAAAGGATGGTTGAGGGTCAGAAACGTCGCATCTACAGATCGCTGCGAGGGGCTAGGTCTCGCAGCGGGTCAACGCCGCCCGGATCATCCAGACCACGAGAATTAAACCAATCACCAGGGTGACCAGGAAAAACAGCAGGGGTGAATATTCCGGTACAACCTGCAGCATTTCCATGGAGAAGACCTCTTTGAGGTAGCCGCCTCGCAGAAAGTCTCGCATGAAAACCATCGCCACGACCAGCAGAGCTCCTGCCGCACTGGCCAGGTAGACCCGCTGCCGCCAGGCGGCGAACAGGGCGACCAGCATCAGCAGTAGGCTGACCATGAAGCTGGCTGTGGCCAGGCTGTTGCGCCCCATGAACAGCAGCATCAGCTCACGTGGCAGGGCCATAAGAAACCAGCCGCCGACCGCGACTTGGAGCAGGGTCAGCACCATAAACAACTTCAGGCCGACGCGGGTTGCCAGGGCGCCGACCCCCGGTTTGGTCCGGGCCAGGAAGCGGCCGTAGAGGGCGACGAACAGGCCGCCGATGGCTGTGGCGCCCACCATGGAGTGCAGGTAGCGCGGCCAGAGGGTGGTGTCGCCGCTGTTCAGCAGGGTGCCAGAAGAGGTTTCAAGATAAGCGCTCCACCCTTCCGGGTGCAGCATCATGGTCATGTTGTTGCTGATAAAGAAGCCGACCAGCAGGAACAGCAGGTAGCCGCAGCCGAGCACCAGGATGCCGGCGCGCCCCAGCGCGGCGAACTTGAAGTCGTACCAGTAGGTGGCGTAGTAGGCGATTAGCAGGATCGGGACGATCAGGATCCAGAAGAGCCCCATCAGGATCGAGCTGGCGTAAAACAGGTGACCGTAGAGCACCTGCACGAACAGCAGCGGGGCAACGCCGAAGTTGACGGTGAGGGCGACCAGCAGCGGGATCACCTTGGCCAACTCGTAGGCCAGGCCTTTGGATTCATCATCCCCCTTGAAGTGGGCGTAAAGGGCCACCCCGGTGGAGCCGAGCAGGCTGTTCATGAAGAACAGGTGCAGCGGGAAGGTCAGCAGCAGGAAGAACTGGAAATACCCCCAGGAGGTCGGGATCGCGTCGGGTGTCGGGATCATCGGCATCATTGGGCACCTCCTTCGGCGTTGGCCTGCAGCCAGGTTGCCAGGCTGCTGCGGTCGGTTTCCTCGAGGGACAGACCTCCCATCATCGGGTTGAGCTGACCGAGGTCAGCAAGTCCGGCGGCGATGTCAGCTGTGCTCTTGCCGGCGGCCCAGTCGATCACGGTCGCCTTGCTGTGGCAGCCGGTGCAGAGGTTGTCGAGGATCGTTTGGCTGTCAGCCTCGGGTGTGGCTGGAGGAGTCTCTGGCGCAGGTTCTGCGGCTGCCGCCTGAGGGGTGGCTACGGCAGCCAGGTGGCATGCCAGGGTCACACAATCTTCCTGCTCCAGGGAGATGCCCGCCATCATCGGATTGAGTGCTCCGAGGTTCGTCAGGCCGGCCGCGATCTCCGCTTCGTTTTGTCCGGCAGCCCAGTTCAGAACGGTCTCTTTGCTGTGACAGCCGATACAGTTGTTGTCATAGAGGGTTACACCTGGATCCTCTGGCTCTGCTGCGGCTACGGGATTGCCCAGGCCGTGCAGGTACGCGGCCAGCTGCTGCCGCTCCTCGTCCGTACCGGCAAAGTTCTCCATGGCATCGTTCATTTCACTCAGGTTGAGCAGGCCGGTGCTGATCTCGCCGGCCGATTGGTCGTTGGCCCAGGCGACCACAAGATCCAGTTCATGACAGCCGATACAGTTGTTGTCGTAAACCTGCTGGCCGGCACCAGTCGGTACGCTTGCCGTTGCCAGTTCGACCGGTTTGCGATGCAGGTCGCCGACGATATAGGCAGCCAGCGCCTGCGCTTCCTGTTCAGTGCCGAGGAAGGGTGGCATGTAGGGCCGTTTGTGGATCACGTTGAGCAGGTACTTGGTCAGGCCGGGCGCGTCCATCGCTGCGGTGCGCGGCAGGATGTCGTTGTTGATGCCGCCGATAGTGTGGCAGGCGTAGCACTGGAACTTGAACAGTTCGGCGCCGGCGGCGGCCAGGTTGTCGTCGGTGATGTCATGCACGGCGGAAAACTTGGTCTGCGCCAGAAAGCTTTGGTCGCCCAGCTCGGCCGCCTGCGCCACAGTGACGCCGTTCGAGTACATCAGCTGGTTGATCACGAAGGGGCGGCGGGCCGCTTCGCGGGTCCATTCAAACGCCCCGAACAGCAGGAAGGCCGGGATCAAAGTCAGCAGGGCGACGGCCGGGGTGTTGATCGCCGGTCGGACCACAGCCAGCAGCAGTGCCAGGATAAACAGGACAATCAGGCTGTAGAGCGCGTAGGTGGCGGCGGTGCTGATGGTCGGTGAAGCGCCCTGCACCAGCTTGGCGGCGGGTTCCGGCAGGATCGACAGATACCACCAGGCGCTCGGTAGCGCCAGCAACAGGGAGATCAGGGCCCACTTGCCGCTGAAGCGGGTCATGGTGATTCTCAAGGCCCGGTCCTTCAGGAAGGCGCTGGTGACAAAGGCGTAGAGACCGGCCAGCATAAAGGCGATGCAGCTGCGTACGAACAGGGCCGGCCAGAAGCTCGGGTTGAAGAAGCCGACCCAGAAGTTCTGGTTCTCAACCCAGGCGCCCGGAGTCAGCATGAAACCGATGATGCCATTGATCAGGAACAGGCTCATCCAGGCGGCGATGAAGTAGATCCAGCCGACGATCTGGTGCGTGCGGCTGTCCATCTTGCCGAAGGTGTAGTAGTAGACGATCAGGGCGATGATCTCGACCAGGAACCAGACCCACTCCGCGGCCCAGCCATAGACGAAGGTGTGAATCAGACTGGAGACGGCGGCCGGCTGCACCAGGGCGATGATGAACCAGATACCGACGCCGGTAATGCCGCCGAACACCATCGAAACCAGCATGAAGAATTTGGCGTGCTTCTTGGTGAACTCGAGGATCCCCAGGTTGTTCTCCCGCAGCCCCTTGCGTTCCGCCATGACCAGGTAGAGGCCGCCACCTACGGCGAAGTGGGAGACAAACACATGGACGATGGCGATAAATGCGATCAACAGACCGCCACCGGTGCCCGGCAGGAACCAGACGGGGTAGTTCATAGAGATGTCTCCTTCGCAAAAAAATAAAGTTAAACCATAGCATGATCTGGGGGAAAAGATACGTCGCGCAGGCAGCTAATTTGCGCCCCTAATATATAACGAAGCAGGTCATGTTTGGCAAGGTAAAATTCGAAGTGGCCGAGGGGGGCGCCTTGTGGTAGAAAGAACATTTAAGCCTGTTCTGGTCTGCATTAGGCTGAAAGAACATACCGGGGGCGCAGGAGACCGCATGCAGTCAGAAAAGAGTGACGGGAAAATCATGTTTGAGATTGTTGGGCTCTGTCTCAAGCTGGACCAATATGCCCATAACGCCTACCTGGCGCTCTCCAGCAGTGCGGCTGATAAAGACCTGGCGAGTTTCTGGCAAAAGATGGCGGCGGAAGAGTTCGAGCATGTGCAGTTCTGGAAGATGGTTCTGGAGCACCCGGCCCAGCTTGAGACTCTGCCGCGCGTGTTCGACCGTCCGGCGGAGATCCTTCAGGAGTTGGAAGAGACCCTGGAGAAGGCGCAGACGCTGATGCAGAAGGGCTGTGACAGCCTGTCAGTTGAAGAGGCGTTTACCCTGGCCTATCGGCTTGAATTTTACCTGTTGCACCCGGCCTTCCAGGTGCTGTTTAATCTGCTCAGCTTTTTGGTCGATCATCCCTGTCTGGACAGCGCCTATGAAACCCATATCCGGAATTTTTTCGAAGCCATCTCGCGGCATGGTCATGCCAGCCCGGCCCTGGAACTGCTAGGGGAAACCCTGGATCGACTCTGGAAGGAAAACCGCCGACTGGCTCGCCAGGCGACCCGGGATTATTTGACCGGCTGTCTGAACCGGCAGGCGTTTATGGAAATTTCCCTGCACCTTTGCCTCCTGGCGAAGCGCCAGGACGAAGCGGTCGGGGTCATGATGATCGATCTGGACCGGTTCAAAAAAATCAATGATACCTGGGGTCACCAGGTCGGCGACCTGGTCCTCAAGGCCAGCGGCAAAATTATCCGTTCCGGTCTGCGCGCTTCCGATGTCGTGGCCCGCTACGGTGGCGAGGAGTTTGTCGTGCTGATGCCGGGCGCGCAGCATCGAATGGTCGTGCAGGCCGCCAACCGGATCCGGGAAGCCTTCGCGGCGCAGAGTATCGAGAAGGTCCAGCCGACCCTGAGCGTCGGCGTTGCGCTCGGCAAAATGGAGGGGGATGTCGAAGCCTGTCTCTATGAACTGATCCGCCAGGCGGACATGAAGCTCTACCAGGCAAAGCAGGCAGGCCGCAATCGCGTGGTCTGCTGAACAAGGTCAAATCGCCCTGCCCGTTGACCAACTTTGTCAATCCTGCCGGTGCCAGCCCCTGCTGTGGTTGTCCAAGCCTCCCCCCGTATTCAGCCTAACATTCTGTAATCATTGTAACTGCCTGTTACTTCCTCTCTGGAGACCACATTCGGCACGTCGTTTGCTCTTTAGTTAAGCATCGACAGGTGTCTGAACAGATTTACAAGGCACAAGCCTAAGCTCTTGGGGAGGAGCCGGTGTTAACTTTGAAAACAGGCCTGACTGTCATCATGATCTGGAGTCTGCTGGGGAGTTCGCCAGTCCTCGCTGATGGGATCGCTGCTTGCGGAGACGCGATGCTGACCATCAAACCAGAACGGATCGTGATGTACCAGGTGCTGTCTGCTTCGCTGGCCGTGGCACCGGCCGGAGTCGAGACTGCGGTCGCGCCTGACGCCGACCGGGCTTTGCCCGGCAGGGTGACCGCTGCTGTCGAGGCTGCTGTGACGTTTTCGCCGACTCCCGATGTTGGCGTCTTCGCCGGCTACCGTTTCCCTGAAAAAGATGCGGTGAAGTGCAACGTGTTGACGGATACTTTGTTCGATGGGCCCTATGTCGGGGCGTTGGTCCGTTTTTGACTGGGTGCCTCCTCAGTCTGGATCGAAAAAGGGCAGCCCCAATGGCTGCCCTTTTCATTTGTACTGTTTTCAATGGTGTAGAGCCAGGATTTTGCGGAGCGTATCCAGGGTATGTTGCAGGGGCGCCTCCGATTTCAGGAGACGGGCCTGCATGATGCCCCCTTCGACGGTGGCGACCACCATCTCGGCCAGTTCGCGGGGCGGCAGATCGTCGCGCAACTGGCCCGCCTGCTGCGCCCGTTCGATCTGGTGGGCAATTCTGCTGATCCATGCATCGAAGACACCGGCGACGAAGTCGGTATAAGCGGGAGACGTGTCGCTTGCTTCGAGGGCGGTGTTCCCGAAAATACAGCCGCCGATGAAGGCGTGCTGCCGATTCTTTTCAAGAGCTTCCGTAAAAAAACGCGACAGCCCCTCAGCGGGGGTGCCGCGGCTCAGCACATCGTCGAGAAAGTGCATCAAGAGGACTTTTTCCCGTTGCAGCACGGCGAGGCCGATCGCCCCTTTGCCGGCAAAGTGGAAATAGAGATTGCCCTTCGATGTACCGGATGCTTCCAGGATTTCGTTGACCGTGGTGGCAGCAAAACCCTTGCGGTGAAACAGTCGTGCCGCCGTGTCCAGAATCCTGGTACGGGTCTGCTCGCCTTTGCGTGTCATGGCGCCTCCCGAAATCCTCCTGTAGGTGGCGGTCCGCATGGGCACACAAGGGGGCAGTCAGGCTGCCCCCTTGCAGATGAGTGCCTGGCTCAGGTTACATGCTGCCAGCTTCACCGGCACCGGCGTTGAATTCATAACCACAAGCCGGACATTTGACTTTGGCCATGTCTGTCGAGCCAGTTGTCGCACAGGCTGACAGGATGGCGGCGAGGAACAGGGTGACGAGAATCAGGGCTGTGTTTTTCATGGCGGTCCTCCGTGTTGATCGAGGGTTGAACAAACGGACCGGTCAGTCTGCTTACTTTCATGATAGCAGGGGGCAGACTATTGTCAACCGATCCGGTTATCAATCGAGATGTGGCGTATCCGGGGTGTGCCGTCGGTTGGTGGATCTAAGGGGGGCTTGGCGGAGGTGACTCGCGGTGCGCACAGGAATGATAGGGCGCGCACCACCTGAAACTCAGGAGTTCTGCCGGCGCAGGTTGCGCTCCTTGGTGTTGTCCAGCACATGGTTAGACAGCATCTGGCGCAAGTCGCGGATCAGGCTGAGTTGCGTAATATGGGCGTTGTCCCGTTCCCAGATTTTGATCCTGATGTTATGGAGGAAGGCGGCGTCACGTGCTTCCTCGTCCGGAGTCAGGTCGAATTCCGGGGTTTCCCGTTTGCTGCGGATGTGGGCGATGATGATGCAGTAGAGGTCCATCAGCAAGGCCTTCTCCGCACGCGGGTTGGTCGCATGCGAAAGGTTCTTGATCACCTCTTCGATGTGCTGATGGTCCTCGTCAAGCTGAGGGATGCCGGTTGAGTGTGTTGAGTGCCAAATCATGTCTTCTCCCTTCCGGGGGTGTTTATGCCGGCATGCGCAACATGGTGTGCCGGCCCCCAGTCCGCTGATAAAGAGCAAACCGGATGCCCAATTTTGTAAAAGAGCGGCGGGTTTGCCGGAAAAAGGCGCCTGTACTTGCGTAACCTGTCGACATGGCGAATGTTTCAGGTCATGTGCGCTGCTGGAAGATTTAGCAACCAAGCGGAATAGTCGGGAAATGTGCAGAATGTCGAAATTTAATCCGGGCAAATGACGAGATTAAAATCAGCGAAATGACAAGGCTTGCATGAGTACACCCATCGTCATTATGAAGGACTCTGCTGGTCTGATTAATGTGAAACCGACTGTAATTCTCAGAAGAGCCTTTAAAATAAACATGATAATTCGGTAGAATTGCAGCAACCCGGCGGAGCTGTTGCGGCAGACTGTGGAGGAACGGGTTTTTTTTCTGCTGCTTGTCGGGCGGCGAAAGTCGGGGTGGGTTGCTGGCCCTGGTGATTGGCGTGCTTCTGGCAGAAAAAGCGGGCTTACGGTATCATACCGCGAACCCTCTGCTGTATGGGGGCGTTCCAGAAGACGTGTACAACTGACAGGGAGGCGGAGATGCAACGACTGATATGTATAGTGGTTCTCCTCGTTTCATTGCTGTGGACGACCCAAGCTTTGGCCCTGCGGATCGGCGATGTCGCTCCCGACTTTACCGTAATGTCGACCCGAGGCGAGATCACCCTCAGCAAGGCGTTGGAGAAAGGCCCGGTGGTTCTGGCGCTCTATCCGCATAACTTCACGGCGCGCTGAACTACTGAAGTTCTCGCTTTTCAAAAGGATTACGACCGTTTTGAAGAGCACAACGCCCAGGTCATGGGCGTCTCAGGCGACACGCTGGAAGCTCACCAGGCGTTTGCCGACAAGCTCAAGCTGCCGTTTCCCCTGCTGGTGGATGACGGCGCTATCCGCAAACACTATGGCAGGGAACGGATCACCTACCTGATCGATCAATCCGGCACTATCCGCTTCCTCTATAAGGGGATGCCGGTCAATGAGCAGTTTCTGCGGGAGATTGCTTATTGGCAGAAGCAGGGGTCGTGATGGCTCTCCGGGGGATACGTCCTGGGTGCGCACCCTTTTTGGTTTGAACATAATATCGAAAGAGAAGCCGTGTCTTATTTGACTTTCGTCACCCTGCTGTGGGCCTTTTCCTTCAGTCTGATCGGTGTCTACCTCGCCGGCCAGGTCGATGCCTGGTTCTCTGTGGTGATCCGGGTCGCGCTGGCGACGCTGGTGTTCCTACCCTTTCTGCGGGCCACCCACCTGCATCGTGCCCTGGCGCTCAAGCTGATGCTGATCGGCGCCTTTCAACTCGGCCTGATGTACTGTTTCTACTATCACTCCTTCCTCTATCTGACCGTGCCGGAGGTCCTGCTGTTTACCGTGCTGACCCCGGTCTACGTCACCCTGATCTACGATGCTCTGAAGCGGCGTTTCTCCGCCTGGTATCTGGTGACGGCAATCCTCGCTGTGCTTGGCGCCGCCGTGATCAAATCCTCTGCAGTCAGCCCCGACTTCATGCTCGGCTTCCTGATCACGCAAGGCGCGAACGTCTGTTTCGCCATCGGCCAGGTCGGCTACAAGTACGTGCTGGAGCAGGAGCCGCACGACATCCCGCAACGCACCGTGTTCGGCTGCTTCTATCTCGGCGCACTCGCAGTGGCGCTGCCGGCCTTCCTGTTGTTCGGCAATGTCGACAAGTTGCCGACCACAACGACCCAGTGGTCGATTCTGGTCTACCTGGGCATCGTGGCGTCAGGCGCCGGTTTTTTCCTCTGGAACAAGGGGGCGACGCTGGTCAACGCCGGTGCTCTGGCGATTATGAACAACGCCCTGGTGCCGGCGGGTGTGCTGGTCAACCTGTTGATCTGGAATCGCGATGCCGATCTCGGCTCGCTGGCCATCGGCGGAAGCATCATCCTTGGCTCCCTCTGGTTCAACGAGACCTGGATCAAGCGCAGAGTGGCGGTACAGTATGCGGACCGGCGGACGTGAGCCGTCGTTGCATCAATCTCTGGAAAAATGAAAAGGGGCGGCCGGAATGGCTGCCCCTTTTTCTTATTAATATTTTGTTGCTCGTTATGTCAGCTCACCCGTTTCATTCTGTTCGCTGATCTGGAATACGGTCATCGCTTCATCCAGCTGATCAGCTTCTTCGCGGGTTGCTTTAACCGCTTCCTGCAGCGTGTTGACAGATTGGTGCGTGTGCTCGCTGGCGCGACGCATATCCGACAGGGTTGCGATGATGCCCTCTCCCTGTTCTTTTTGCTCGCTGGTCAGGCCCCGTACTTCTGACGATTGCTCTTTGATCGCCTCCATCGCCTTGGCAATGAATTGGCTGTTCTGACTTTGTTCATGGGTGGCGTTTTTCACCTGGTTGGTGACGCCCTGCATGCGGTTTGTGGCGTCGGCAATCTGTTTCGCACCCTCGCTTTGTTCCTGGGTCTCCACTGCTGAACGTTCTGCCATGGTCGCGACGTTATCAATGGAATCCTTGATCAGGCGGGTCCCCTTGCTTTGCTCCATGGTCGCTTTGGCAATCTGCCGAATTTGCTCAGAAACGTCTTCGACCTGAGAGAAAATGCCGGTCAGAGTTTCGGAAAAATCTTTTGACTGGGTTTGCCACGAGAGGATGACCTCGTGAGACGTCCGGTTGGAATGCACGGCTTTTTCCGTGACGTTCTGAATCCCTGAGATGGCCTGAGAAATCTCCTGGGTCGAAACTTTGGTGCGTTCGGCCAGTTCGCGAATTTCTTCAGCAACAACCGAAAAGCCCTTCCCTTTATCGCCAGCCTGGGCCGCGATGATCGCTGCATTCAGGGCCAACAGGTTGGTCTGTTCGGTAATTTCATCAATGACTTCGATGATGCTGCCGATATTGGTTGCCTGCCGGGCAAGCTCCGTCATGGCCTGATCGGTCTCCAGTGAGACCGTTTCAGCCTTGTTGATGCCAACCAGAATCTCTGAGAGAGAGGCGCTGCCCCGTTCCGTTTTCTGCTGGACCTCTTCCGCGATTTGCGCCACATCATGAGCGTTCTTGTCGATCTCCTTGTTGGAGACTTCCATCTCCTCAATGGCTGATGCTGTTTCAAAGGCAGTCTGCTTCATTTGGCCAGCCTGATCAGAGACTTGTTGGATGGAGCCGGCCATCTGCCCGATCGCGGTGCTGACCTGGTTGGCCGTTTCGGCCAGTTGATCACTTGAGATAGCAATCTCTTCGATGCTGGCTGCCATTTCAAGGGCGGACGATGAGCATTCGGAGGATGCGGCCTCAAAGGTGTCCACTTTCTCCTTGATCAGACGGGTCGAATTGCCGACTTTCTCCATGGAGGAGAGTGTCAGTGCAAGGGACTTCTGCTCATTGAGAGTGGCGTCCTTGACACTACTGCTCGCCGAGTCGACGTCAACCACGACGTTGTTCAGAACCTCCACCGATTTTCGGGAGCGGGCAATCAGGTGGTTGAGTTGTTCGGCCATCTGGTTGATCGATGTCGCTGTTTCGCCAAGCTCGTCCTGCTGGACAATCTCAAGGCGGTGGCGGAAATCGCCGGAGCCCATCTCGGTGAGGATGTCGCGGATACGCTGCAGGGGCGATCTCACCAGATAACCGATCAGGAAATGAACACCGAGAACCGCCAACA
>JAQYVZ010000045.1 GCA_030145205.1 Desulfuromonadales bacterium
TCGAGGTAGGGGGATATTGTGTCATGTTGACACATATGCACCTAGCACTACTCCTTCACCCACTCCTTCACAACTGGTGGTCACAATACATAGGTAACATAGGTATCCAATTTCGCATAACCATACCCCCCATATTTGGGGGTTAATTGTTGTAATACCACAACAATAAAAGTGTCAATTTGGTGGCATCACCCCCTGCTTTCGGTGACAAGACGGTGGCACTACCCCCTATATTTGTGGCAATTAGGTGTCATTTAAGGTCAGCTAGACCGGCTGACCACGAGTACGTTATGTCAACCACCATATATGGGGGGATTGACCAACTCGACTATTTGCTGGTACACTGCCCTTGGCAGTGGTTTTCACCGCCAAAACAATAGTGCCTATCCCCAAGGGGGATAGGCAAGGAGTTCAAAATGTTTTACGGAAATGCAGCGAAGCTGACCAGCCAGATGCTTGAATCAGGCACCCCCAAGGACGTAGTCCTTGAGGGTCTCATGAAATCAGGCTTCGGTGAAACCGAAGCCAGATTCATTCTTCATTGTGCTTTAGGAAAGCACAATCCAATCCAACCGAAGGTTGGAAAGGTTTCCCCGAAGGGGAAAAAGGGACGCCGTGGTTTAGCCCCTAAAGGGGCTAACGATGCTACCCGCCGTTACCGTAGCTGGCTTCGTTCCGAAGCCAGAACAGTTGTTCCGAAGGAACAACCAGTAACCGAAGGTTCAGCATCAGCAACCCCTAAAGGGGTTGCTGACATCGACGACCAAACCACTTGGACTCCCGAAGCTTTAGCTTCGGTGAAGCTCCGAACCAAGGATGGAATCCTTGGTCTGGAAGAATTCTGCCGTAGGCAGAATTGGAACTGGAACAAACTTGGGGGTTCTACCCCCAAGTTAGTGGCTAAGGTCAAAGCTGGAACAGCTTCACCCATCCAAATCGACTACGTCGATTTGATCGTCAAGCTGAAACCCACCAAAGGTGTTCGGCAAGTGGTTCTGGACATAGTCCAGAACAAATACGTGGTCAGCAAGGCTGACCAGGAAGCGTATCTGCCGAAGGCAGATACCAAGGTTCAGCCCTCTACCCCCAAAGGGGGTAAGGTTCAACCGAAGGTTGACAAGGTTACCCCGAAGGGGGTAAAGGGTGGCAAGGCTTCTTCACCGAAGGTGAAGTGGAATTCTGACACTGTGTCGGAACGACACAACAACATGGCAAACTGGGTTGACTACGTCAAACCAGCCATTGAAGCTTACGAAGCAGAGCTTCGTAGAGTCGCCGAGATGCCGAAGGCATCTCGGAAAGACGCTTACAGTTCTGCTAAAGCAGAACTGAAAGCGCTGAGACTGACTTGGGACGTCGACGGAGTCGACGGTCAACCTTGTGGTTGTGGACTTGGTACGAAGTACCACTGCTCCGTAGCCACCAAGGGTGGCTTGAAGAACGCATGGGGTAACTAGTTACCCCATGAAATGACTAACCCCGAAGGGGGTTAGTCGCCAAGAGTCTGGACTGTCCCGGAGGGACAGTCCAGCTCACCCTCTTGTCCTTGACGGAGTCAAGGACAAGAGGGTGGGATTTCCACCAAAAGCCGTTAGTTGCTATCCCCAAAGGGGATAGCAAAGGAGTTTTCGATGGGTTTCAATGCTGAAAGCATTATGTTCGTGATTTTTGGAGTCGCCGTAGTCGCTGCTGCTTTGCAGCAAATTCTCAAGCTTGGAAAGCTTGATTCGATTATCCTTTGGATAATCGGAGTCGTAGGAATCCTAGCCTACATCGGCATCATCTAAAAGATGATGCCGGAGTTTCCCTCCCCACCTTTGGTGGGGAGGGAGCTCCCTCTTAATCCCCGACAAGAGTCGGGGATTAAGAGGGGGAATTTTCCCCCAATCTAGTCGCTAACCCCCTAAAGGGGGTTAGTCGAAGGAGTTTCGGATGTCTTACTCTTATGTCGAGAAGTTCCAGATGATTGAGGAAGAGCTCGTGGACGCCATCGAAGATGGCGTCTTTGGTGGCCCGGGAGCCGACCGAGCTAATTGGGACAAGATCAAGTCTCTTAGACTTGAGTCGTTCTGGCTGACAAAGTCAGCCATGCAGTTTGGAGACCCCCTTGACGTAGTCAAGGTGTTCTCCATGAAAGTCCCCTACTGGACTGACGGTCCAGTAGGATTCCGTGACAGCCTTTGGCTGTCACGAGTCTGCCAAGCTATCTTCTCCGAACTTCGGAACGAAGTTCACCTTGACCATATCGAAGATATGGTCAAAGAGTCTCTGAATAAAGCCTACGGCTTTATTCCAGAGACCATCCAAGAAGCTTGGGATGCCTTCGGCATCCCACATGATGAGGACTGTTCCTGTGAGTCTTGCGAAGAGCAAGACTGCTGTCTGATCGCTGAAGCAAAGCTTCAGGATGAACAAGATGCTCTTTGGCTTAGCTGGGGCTAAGCCAACACGGAGAGTCTGGACTGTCGGAGACCGACAGTCCAGCTCACCCTCTTGTCCTTGACAAAGTCAAGGACAAGAGGGTGGGATTCCCACCAATCTGCTGGTCTCTTAGACCAGCCAAGTTGCTACCCCAAGGGGGTAGCAAAGGAGTCCGAGATGCCTTTTACCTTCGGTAACCTGATTGACGTAGTCAACTTCTGCATCGACGAAGTCGATGCAGACTTCCCCGACCTCGGCCCCAGCCTGAGAAGGCTGGTTAAAGTCGCCGAATATGTGGCAGCTATGCTGCCAAACGTCTCAGTTCAAGATGCCCTTGGCATCTTGAAAAAGTTGGACTGCATCATCGTCAGCTAAGAGCTGACGGAGTCTGGACTGCCGGAGACGGCAGTCCAGCTCACCCTCTTGTCCTTGACAGGAAGTCAAGGACAAGAGGGTGGGGATTCCACCAATCTGCTGGTCTAAGAGACCAGCCAAGTTGCTACCCCAAAGGGGTAGCAAAGGAGTTTTGAGATGGCAGACAGAGGTTTCGCTTTCAGCGAAGGTCGGCAGAACCAGACGAACGTGAAGAAAGATTCAGCGGCTAAAGCCGCTGACAAGTTAGCCAACAGCAAGGGTTTTACCCTTGCTGACGACTGGGGAGTTGCCCAAAAAGCAGTCTCCAAGTCAGGGACTGACTTGGAGAAGCAAGTAGATTGGGGTGCTTTGCTCCGCAAGGCTACCAAAGGGTAGCCTTGAGACGGCGGGACTATCAGTCGGGACTTCCCTTTGGGAAGTCCCACTATCTTCTCCCCTCCCTCTCCGAAGAGGGCGGGGAGTCTTAGGAGTTAGAGATGCAGAGCTCAGAGTATGCAGAGAAGATGTCTCGGCAGGATGCCGAGACCGTCCAGTACCTTCATGAAAACCTTGTTTTCATGAAGCCGCTGAGTCAAATCCGTCACTTGCTTCAGCAAGTGAAGACCGAGAAGCAGCGGCTCACCTTTCAAGCTATGCTTGAAGAGCCACTTGACGTAGTCAAGTATCATGCTGAACTTGTTCAGCATGTCCATGAAGAGCCGAACAGCCTTTGGCTGAATGAGATCGCCGAACGTTTAGTAGCTTCGCTACTAAGAGCGATTGAGATCAATGAAGCCATAGGCTTCATAGTTCGGACAGTCCAGCAGAACCAAGGGTTCTGGGACGCATGGCCCATGAGTCAGCAGCAAATGTGGGATGCCTTCGGCATCCCGCATAATCGGCACTGCTACTGCCGCCCTTGTCTAGCTAAAGCTAGACAAGACGGCAAAGAACTGATGGAGTTGCTTCGCAACTTACCCTAGTCCAAGGGACTAGAGAGTCTGGACTGCCGGAGACGGCAGTCCAGCTCATCCTCTTGTCCTTGACAAAGTCAAGGACAAGAGGGTGGGATTTTCCCCACCGAATAGTTGCTTCCCCAAAGGGGAAGCAAAGGAGTCGGAGATGTATCTTAAGTCTTATGCTGAGCTCCAAGAGGAGGAGCGTGATGCTTTACAGCGAAGCTGTAAAGTCAGCAGTTTTAGTGCCGAGTGGCGGAAACTTCGGCAACTTATCCAGTCTGTAAGACTGGAGAAGTTGGAGATCACCGAGATCGCCATGAAGTCTGAACCCCTTGACGTAGTCAAGGTGTTCAGCAAGAAGATGCTGATTTTCCGGTCCACCGGAAAACCGGACCCCATGTGGGTGTCAAGAGTCGCAAAGCGACTCTCCGAAGAGCTGAACGGCAGGACCTCCCCCGATAAAGCGTTTCGCTTTATCGTCAAGACCTATCAGACTGCCCTTGGCAGTCTGCCGGAGTCCATCCAAGAAGCTTGGGATGCCCTTGGCATCCCCCATGACAAAAGCTGCTGCTGTGACTCCTGTATTGCGTAGCAATACAGCAAGAGTCGCGAAGAATTGAATCTTCATGTGGGTCTGGACTGTCCCTTTGGGACAGTCCAGCTCACCCTCTTGTCCTTGACAAAGTCAAGGACAAGAGGGTGGGTAAGTCCACCAGTTAACATCTTTTAGAGATCGTCGAAGACGACGATCTCTAACTTACGGCATCCCTTTGGGATGCTATGCACGGAGGTGCAAAATGCGCTCGTTCTTAGAAGGCTGGATTACGGTTCGGGAGATGAACGTTTGGATGCTGTCGCTCAAGCACGGAACACCCAAGCATGAGATTGCGGGAGAACTCGTCGACGGTCTGGTGGAATATAACGAACAGTTGCAAGGAGTCGCGATTGCGTATTACGCAAAGCACGATCCCGCCGGGACACTCAGGTTCCTGCTTGAGTCGCTCAAGGGGCAAGACTGGGACTACGAGTTCGGTGATCTGCTGATAGCTCTCAGCTATCAGATGCAGAACTACACCGGAGACGTAATCTTCGGAGAAGATTACGACTACCGAGTGGCGATTGAAGAGATGTTCGGAGACGCCATCGGGTGGTGGCCCGATGGATACCTGACGAGTGGCAAGTCGGGAGCCGAGAAGCTCTTGGAGATAATCACGGCAGCGTGCGAGATTCGTGAAGCAACCGCCGAGCTGGAGGAGCAGTTGGCACTCTTGGGCCGGTCGTAAGATAAGACGCGGGGGTGTACATACGAGGGTGTGTACACCCCCGCGATTGAAAAGTTGAGGCTTGACAACGACCCTGAGTTTTTTGTATACTGGAGGGTCGGCAAAAGAGCCGCCAATTTCTTTCCTCTTCATTCCCAAGAATGAAGAAAGAATACACGGAGGTATGTGAGATGGCAAAGCAGAACATGTTCAAGACTCTGCGCTTCCCCGATGGTACGGTAATATCGTACCCGCGTTGGGAGCCGGAGCAAAAGCCGCGCTCGTATGTAGACCCGGGTGATAAGCGCTTCCCGCCACCGACGAGATGGCGCAAGGAGATGGCAATCTCGTACGTAAACGCAGTCTTGGGCGAGGGAATCCCAACGCTCAACGGCATGAACCTACGGTTCGACGTTTATGCAAGCGGGAGCAAGAAAGTCGCCTGCGAGTCGCAGTGGTGCGGTGAGAAGAACGACTGGAGTCGCACTCACTGCTGGTCTTGCGGATTGGAGATACCCAAGCGCATGGATATGTGGTCGAGCATCCGCTGGAACAGCGAGACCGAGGCGTGGCACATACGGCTCTGCCGTGATGTCACCCAGTCCAAGACGCTCAAGCCAGCGCTCACGGGTATGATTCCCCCGCCACCGTATGAGAAGCGAGACGTCGCTTGGGTATCTTTTGTGAACGCAGTTCACACGATCTCGCCAATCGTATATGCCAGCGTGCATGGATACAAGCCCGACTCGTTCCCGATGGCATCGTTCCGGCTCTATCAAGAAGCGAAGCATCTTGATTACACACGAGCGTTAGTCGCTCGCTATAACCGTGTCGTTAACTACGTTAACGACTAACCTGACGGGACCGAAGGTCCCCTACACCCGGAGGTGTAACGTGGAGAAAATTACATTCGCAGACCTGAGTGATCGCATGGGCAATTGGGTTGACAGGCAGAGCCTGATTCTGGAGATCGTCTCATCTGTTCCAGATGAGTGGCACGAAGATGCGGTCGTGTTCGGATGTGACATCGCTGAAGCGATGGGAGTCGTGCTTCAGCAGGGGATTGGGGCCGAAGCCGAGCTCGCCTTGTTTGACTTGGACATGATTTGCGAGGAGCTGCTGGACGAGCACGTGCTTGGGTGGGATTGGCACAAGGTCGAGCAGCAGAAGGACAACGTCCTTGAGACGCTCGCATTTATACGGGCGGATGCACTCGCTATGCAAGACCGTGACACGACTCTGATCGACGAGATCAACAGCGCATGGGAGGACGGGCACACTCACCCGCAGACCGAGGTCGTCGACCTCGACGATGCTGACCGAGTCGCGCTGGCTATGGCGGATGAAGAGGCGCTCGCGGAAGAGGGCATACAGGGGTGGTACTCGTTTGCCCCGCCAAAACTCGATGACGTCCAGAAGATACTCGAGATTTGGGTGGGCGAGTTCGGCGCACCTGACCCAGACCCCGAGACTCACTGCGTAGCAGACCGCACGTACATGATCTGCGTATGCCCGAAGTGTGCCGACAAGATGGAGTCGGTGCTCAGCAACGCCATTGGTCTCGGCTATTGAGCGCGGTCGTAAGAACGCAGGGGTGTAACGTTACACCCCTGCGTCTTGGCAAGTTGAGACTTGACAACCGAATCGAGTTGCTTTAGACTGAACCCAAGGCAATTTTTGTGCCGATTTTACCCGTTCTTCATTCTTAAGAATTGAAGAGAGTTACGCAAGCAAGGAGAGCTATCATGTCCGCGCATAAAGAAAAGCGCCGTACCATCCGTGAGTCTGGCGACGAAAAACCCAGCATCCGAGACGCCCGTAAAGACAGGCGCTTGTGTAAGAAGCGATTGGCATCCAACGCCGAGTCCATCGAGACTTTTGTCTCGACCAACAAGCGGACGTGGTGGTACGCCATTACGCACCCGTTCTCTTAAGACAATGTTGTCAATATCAGCAGAGCAATATGCTCTCCTTACAAGATGAGTCCTCATCTTGTAAGGGCTAGGACTCTTAAGAGTCACCCACGTAAGGAGATCACCCATGCTATCACTCGCTGCCTATTTCTTAGGCATGACGATCACGCTCTTAGTCGCTCGAGGGCATCTAAACGCAGGCTGGATTCTGCTGGGCATGGCGATTGTTGCCAGTGTCGAGATTTTTAACCGGCTTGACTCCGACTACTAAGTCGGAGTTAGTGTCAGTCATACACTTAGGGGACCGAAGGTCCCACCACACACCCGGAGGTGTACCCATGTTTGCAGACGGACAAGAGATTAACCAGACGATGAACCAACTCCGCGATTTGTTCGCTGAGTTCGATGGGATAAAGGGCGTGACCAAGTACGGGAAACACGCACTGCGTGAGGCGGTCGGCGTCGAGTGTGACCATGTGCTGACGTCAGCACTGAGATACAGCAAGGTCCCCTTGCTGGAGTACGTGGTTCGCTCGCTCGGATGGACAAGCGAGACCGGGGATGCGTACGTTGACGTGCTGGAGACACAGCTCTACATGCTGTCGTGGAGCAAAGAGTGGCAGCCGCTCCCCTTCGGGGATGTCATCGAGTCGCTGCTCGAGTCGGTGGGAATCGTGCGTACGGCATACGGGTTTGTGGCACTCAACTACGAGAACGTTCTCGACGCCATAGACAAGTGCTACGTGGGCGAGACCGTGGGCGAACAAGACCTGCGAGACTGCGAGGAGTGCGGGTCTACGCCATGCACCTGCGGAGACGAGCCCGTTAACACGACGCCCGACTGCCCCTTCGAGGCGTGGAACTGCTCAATCTGCACCGGAGTCGGCTACTAAGCCTCGCGTGTAACATTATGCGGGGGCGTGTAATGTGTTACACGCCCCCGCCTTGGCAAGTTGAGGCTTGACAAGCTCAATCAAAGTTCGTTATGATGGTTGGGACGGCAAAAAGACCGTCGATTTTACACGTTCTTCATTCTTAAGACTCTTAAGAATTGAAGAGAAGAGCACATGGAGGTGTGTATGACCCACCAATCAGTTTTCGCCGAGTCGCTTAGGCACAACAAGATAGGCGTACTCGCGCTACTCTTGGGCATGGCGTCCAACAGGACGATCACCCACGGGAGCGGGGTAGAGAGACTCGCACGCCTAGTGGCGATAGACATGGGGCTCAGTCACGCTGAGTCGTGTGACGTAATCGTGAACGCAGTTTTATCCGTGCGTCCCGATGCCAACGGCATCGAGGTGCGAGACATGAATATCAGGCAGTTAAAGTCGCTCGTATTGGGCGCGTAAATACACACAGGAGATCAGACACATGCAAACTCAAACAATCCAGCAGGTAGCCGAGAAGTTCGCCAACGAAGGCGTGACATACGCACGAGCCATCGAGATCATGGCGCTGGTGTTCCCCGACGGGGACGCTAACGCAGCCATGCAAGATGCGCTGGTGGCGGTGGCGCAAGCGCCCGAGGCGAAGGGCAAGAAACTCAACCCACGTCCGATGGTGAAAGCATCGGTCGTCAAGCAGGCTGAGTCCAAGCCAGCGAAGAAGCACAACACCTACGCTCCCGCAAACGCCAATGACCCCAGCACGTGGACGCTCGGACGGCTCATGTCGACCGAGACAGCCATCTTGGAGTCACGGGCAGCGCATGAGGGCGAGAGCCTACAGGCAATCGCCAAGGTGCAGGGGTGGGACATCGGGCAGTTCGCCATCGGAGTCGACAAGGTGGACGAGCGCATCGCCGAAGGCGTTGCCACCGCTCTCCAAGTCGACTACGTCGAAATCTTGCGAGAAGACGGCACACGTGCCGCAATCTCAGCCGCGATTGATGCCGGTCGTCCCGCTTTCGTGACCGAGAAGGTCGCCGAGAGCGCCAAGGAATACGCCGAGGCGGACGCACAGCCCGAAGCTCCGGCACGCAAGGCTCCCCGCAAGGTTCCTGCCAAGCGAGCGCCAGCCAAGGCGAAGGCGACCGCCACCAAGCGAGCGCCAGCCAAGAGACGAGCGCCAGCCAAGAGACGAGCGCCAGCCAAGGCGAAAGCGGCTCCCGCAAAGGCGAAGCCAGCACCCAAGACAGCCGACGAGAAGGCAGTCGAGGCACTGGCGAAGAAAGAGGCGTGGATCGCAAGCCTGCCGTACACCATCGAAGATGGTGAGACACGGTCGGAAGCACGGGCTCGTTACATGCACACCAACATGGACGTGTGGGCCGGTGAGGTGCTCGACCTGATGGCGTGGGCAGAAGAAACCATCGCCGAGATCAAGGCGGACGAGTCGCTGACCAAGGCGACACGCAAGGCGCAAGTCGCCAAGGTCTGGGAGACCTTCGACGATGAGCGGAAGAAAGCTGGGACTCCTGAAGTCAAGGGGTCATGCGGATGCGGCGCTCGTAAGACCTACCACTGCGCATACGCCAAGCTCCACGACCTGCCGAACTTGTTCGGCAACTAAGTCGAGCTGACAATTTACCCAACTAGCAAGCCAGCTAGGATACGTAAGTATCCTAGCTGGCTTTTTGTGCGTTCTGGAGGTGCAAAATGTACACGTTCACGTCGTATGCGCCCGTCGCTCTATCCGTCCTTGTCGCCCTCGCATTAACATGCCTGCTCTACCTCACCCGTGATGGCTGGGAAGATTGGCGAGATAGAAGCGCGAGGTTTTTGTCGCGAGTTTGGACAAGAATTCTATACAATGCGACTACATACCTGATGATAGTCGCCATGCTCGTGTGGCTGGGCTCCCTGCTCGGTCGGGCAAGAGACATCAACATCGACAATCAAGCGCTCGGTATACCGGTGGACGACATGACCGAGACCGTCGAGTTCCTAGGCTATGAGGTAGACGCATGGGCATATTGGGACCGCCAACACGATACGTATGTGCAGAGGTGGAGTGCCACCGGCGGTCCACCCGGAGACACCATCACCTACGAGATCACCGATCATGGGTACGTGTCGTACGCGATGATGGTCACGAAGCTTTACCCCGGTAAGGCGGAGTCCAACCTTGGCGTGTTCATAGTAGTCATGAGCGGGGACGAATGGTACGCTGTGTCTCAGTGGGTTGAGACGCTCCCGCCGGGCGTGGCAACACGCAGATTTGGTAACACAAGTGTGACCGTGTCGTTCAGCGACGCAGTCAGCGGAGGTAGTGATGTGATTGCCGAGTTCACATACATACCTACACATGTAACACAGGAGGCTGTGGCAAAGGAGTCGACCGATGAATAGGAAATCGCTGGGAGTAGCCGTGTCACTGAACTACCTCATCGTATCCCTGCTGGTAGTTGCGTGGGTACTGATTGAGTGGGCCTTCGAGTCCGCGCTCGCAACAGGGAGGATGGACACGGTGCTCAAGGCAGCGTCAATTGTTATGGTGCTCGAACTCGTGCCGGTATTAGTCGTGGTCGTGATCGGCCTCATCATGGACATTATCGGAGAAACCGAGCCATGAGACGCATGAGACGCGGGGATATATTCGCCAATGGGCAGACGCAGGTTGGTATCAACGAGGTCGTGAGTCGCAAGACCAACGACAACGATAGACACACGGTGGTGTGGTACACGCAGAACACAGCGCTCGGTGGGCTATCGCTCCTGGCGCTTATGTACAAGCAGATGGTGGCGATGCTCAAGCTGGGCGAGTTCGTGAGACTCGTACCGTGGGATGAGGAGGAGACATAATGTTAGCCAAGACGCTCGGAGACTTACAAACGGAGATGAACGATCTCGTGGAGAAGTGGGGCGCTGACGCACCCATGTACACTCTGGCAGACAACGAGATTTCTGACGGCGCTTACTTATGGATCGGGCGAATCAAGGGCTTCAGAGTCCCAGACCCACACGCTCGAGAATACGGTGCTCATGATATGTTCGTGACGGCGAGTGACCTAGTCACGGCTGTCGCAGAGATGGGGGCTGAGTACTCAAGCGTGACTCCGATAATCGGGTTCGTGATAGAGGGGGAATTATGATGTATAATACGAGAAGCGCAATCGACCTGCTGCTTGCGAGACCACACTCGTTCGACTTGCATTGTATCGTGGAAATCGTACTGGTAATCAGCGCCGGAGTCGCGGCTGATCTGGTTGCCAACTGGAGTTGCGTCGTGGCAGATATGAAATCGTACCGGCAGAAGATTGCGTCGTTGAGACGACGCGCCACTATTGCCCGCATACTGGGGAACCCGGACGTGGCTCGCAAGCTGGAGCGGGTAGCCCACGGGTTGAGTCGCTGCGAAGAACGGGTCAGCAACAACAGACAGCTAACCACACGGAGGTGAAGCATGATTAAGGTAACACGAGAAGAGAAGATGACGCCGAATGAGCTGCTCGATAAGACACGGAGCGATTTGGAGGACTTCAGGGACCGAGCGCCGATGGAGTTCAGTGCGGTGCGCCGGTTGATGGACGACGTTGATCGCCAACAGTCGATGGTAGCGCACATCGCATCCTGTATACAGGATTGCGAGATGCACCTATCGACCCCAAGCCTATACAGAGACCACGCATGGTCATTCAAGAAGCATGAAGCCCCGTACCCGTACTTCGTCACAGCACGTCGGGTCACGCTCGACGAGGACAACGGCTTCCTTGATGCCGGGTGGCATCGCTATTTCATAAGCGACATTATGTCGATCACACGCGAAGAGACGGTCAGCTACGATCTTGGCGTGCAGGCAGCGCATGTCGTATACTGCGTACACTTACGCAAAGGAGCAACTGATGAGTTGGAAAAGTAGACAACGTCGCCGGAAGCGAGGCTCGCCATCGGAGAGACGCCCGAATCCGAAGTCGACAAATGCTGCGCGACAGGAGCGCAGGGAAAGGGCCAGTATGAGAGAGGCTGCGCGGCGAGCGCAATACGCCAGAGCGGAGGTCGTTGCTGACGCTCTGCCCCCTTTACCAGTTCCCGCAGAGCCAGTGAGACAGGGGTCGAAGCTTCGCTTCTAGCGGGCTACTCGGAAGTTAAGGCGGGCAGCACGTTGAGTGACTTATGTCAAGCAATCGTGTTCGTTGCTGAGTCGAGGCTCAGGCTGAGTGGGTATACGTCGACAGTCGTAACAGTGTCGACGAGCATCACTCAATTCGTCGGTATCATAGAGAGAGAGACGCGGCTCCGCGCCCACTTAGATGGGTCGCTGGGGCCGAGGCAATTCAAGTTATCACACAGGAGAGACCCAATGGCAAACGAAAAAGATTACTGGATCGGTGGTGTAGCAACAGACAACAGTGCCGATGCGCTGGCTGAGAAGGCTATGGAGCTGGCAGTCAAACATGAGGACCCAGAGGCAGACATCACCCTGCTCAAGCTGAGCGCCGACATTCCGATGGAGGTGCAAGAGGTGATCGCCGACATGGTGGGCATGAAGCTGTCGAGCGCTGGCCCAGTAGCTGCGTATGATACGTGGCTGTATGTCGGCACGGACCAGTCGGTCGGGGAGAAGCCTACGTTCATCGACAAGCTGGACTTCTCCAGCTACCCGCCAGACATCGCCGAGCTGTACGATGAGCCAACAGGCGTGTTGGAGCTGACCTTCAAGGGCGGCGGACGATACGAATTCTACGAGGTTCCCAAGCGTGTAGCCGAGGAGCTGAGGGATTCCCTATGCAACCCCGAGGAGCGAGGACGCCTGTTCAACGAGAAGATTAAGGGCGTATACGATGGTGGGAAATTAGTCCCATCCGTGCTATAATAGGCGGACAATACCCGCCGAAATAAAGGAGTAGTTATGGACAATAGCAAGAAAAGACCCAAGCTCAATATACCAGCGAATAGCATCGCTGATATGATAGAGCAGAAACCGATTAAGTCGGTAGTCGTGACGCTAGAATTCGACACACCGAACACGGTGGTCGGAGACTCGTACACGAGCCACTATTATAATGTCTTACACGATGGCGAGAAGATGACCTTCACTGCCTACACCGGGCTGCACAATGCAATCGAGGCGACCGGCGCAAAGAGAGGCGACACCATTAAGATCACACGGGTTGGTGAGACAAAGAACGATACAAGATACACGGTCGATATGCTGAACCGTGTGTCCAGTGAGGGTGAGGCCGTACCCGATGGGTTCAAGCCATCGCCGGGGTCTAAGTGGCCCACGAAGCCAGCCCCTCCCGCCAGACAGCAGTCCAACAACCTAGTAGCCGAGCCGATGAGCGACGAGGAGCTTGGTGTTCGCCTGAAAATAGGCGAGCAGTCACTGCTTGCGATCCACAAATTCGCATCCCTTGTGGAGACCATGAACTGGGGAGATATCTCACCCGACCAGCGGGTACGTCTGGCTATCTCTGCGTGGATTCACAGCGACAGAATCTACCGACCGGGCATGACGTTCAATGGCGAGTCCGATGGGGAGGACCTATTCGTGGGTGGTCCCGAAGATTACGAAGCGTTCAAGGTCATCCTGTCCAGAGTGCGGCGCGAGAACAAGGGGATAGAGACGCCCGACGCCGTTGTTACTGCGTTGGGTGCGTGGTTCGAGTTCGATACACCCGTAGTCATCGACATGATGAAGGATCTCAGAGTGGAGAGGAAATCCCTGCTCGGAGATGACGAAACCGCAATAGGGAAGGTGTTCCTTGGGTTCGCTGACTACGTTAACGGAGAAGACCCGGATGAAACTGCGATTCTGTACGGACTGGACGAGCTCGCTCAACCCCAGCCTCCGGCATGGTAAGGTGAATACATGAGTGTAGTCCCCGATAAATGGGCAGACCTCCCGTTCTTGGCGCAGAGGTCTGCGTTCGAGTGGTCGGCTGCATGTCCGTCGTGTAAAGACTTCGGACATGTGGGCCGTGGAGATCCAGACAGGTTCAGGATTTTCACAGACGGGAAGATTCGTGGGTGGTGCAGGAGCTGCGGCTTTCAGGAGTTCGCCGACAACATACAGACGATGTCGCCTCAAGACCGTATGGAGATGGAGCGGGAGCGCGTGGCGCTGGCGAACAGAGAGCGGATACGTATTCAGAACCGCATAGAGAAGCTCACCAACGACGCCCTATGGAAGGGGTATCACGACGGCATGAATGATGCACACAGAAAGCTGTGGCGAGACGCCGGTATAAACAACGATGCACAAGACTGGTGGGACCTTGGATACAATCCAAGCTACAGCTACAAGATCGGAAACGATTCGTATAATTCGCCCACCATGACCATACCATTCTGGCGAGAAGACAAGGTGGTCAACCTGCAACAGAGGTTGCTCGAGCCAGCGAAGAAGAACGACAAGTATCGCTTCGCCTACAACGTGCCATCTGCCGTGTTCCTGCCAGAGAAGACTCCACCGGTCGGCAGATGCCTCGTCGTTGAGGGCGCGAAGAAAGCGATGGTGGCGTGGCTCAACCTGGCTGGAGACCAGTACGGATTGTTCGACTCATGTGTCGGCATCCCGTCGAAGTCCATAAGCAGGAGACATGCGAGCGAGTTGCAGTCCGCTGACTCATTCCTACTGTGTCTCGATCCAGACGCAGTGAATGACGGCAGTGCCATCAGAGGCGCTGAGATACTCGGTGCAGACAAGGTGAAGATCGTCTATCTCCCATACAAGATAGACGATCTTTTTGTAGACTACAAAGCGACACCGACTCAGATCGCATCATTTATTAAGGACGCTAGACAGGTCAGGTA
>JAQYVZ010000046.1 GCA_030145205.1 Desulfuromonadales bacterium
TCGTAGTGACCAACGGATGTCATGTAGATAGATACCATACTCCACTCCTTGCTGATAAAGTGGTATGCGCCGTCTGCGCTCTGCCCCAATACTTTTGTGTCTCCGCCATACTTGCGGGACATAACCTCTAGCTTGGCTCTCATCTCGTCTATTGTCATCGTATCTCAACTACCTGTATATGATCTTGGCACCAACTGCCGTTGCACCGACTGCCGTTGCACCATGTGTACATTAGATATTCGGGATTGCCGGGCAAGGTCGAAACTCCCTTCCTCGTACCGCATGTCCTAATAGCGATGGACGATATTTCATACGCATCACATCCGTCATAATCTCCGAACGCCATCGTGTCTCCGCCAACTTCATCTCGCAGCTCTTGTAGTTTGGCAATCGCTTCGTCTACTGTCATTATCTATACTCCTTTGGATACGGACGCCAGTGAGTGATGCTGAAGTCCGGGTCCTTGTACTCATCAATGTCGTCGGGATACCAGGTATCGCCCCACTCGTCGCTGTAGTGATACTCCACGTCAATTGTCCTCCCATCCTTCGTAAGCCCTTCGCAGGAATAGCTCCACCATTCTGGAGCATCGTCTACGTCAACCCACTTGTCCATGTCACTCTCCTATTACCTTATCCAACGCCTCAATCGCCGCGATGATGTGGGCAGACGCTGATCCGAGCTGAACCAATCTCTTGTTGGTGAATGTCTCGTATGAGTTGAACGCCCCCAGTAGTGTGGCGAAGTCGTTGGACAGCGCCCCAATCTTTGCGGTCATTGAGTCGACCTTTTCTTCAAGCGCATCTAGTCGTTCTTCTGTTTCTTTCATGCTTCCTCATCTACCCACGTTATCTCCGGGCCGTGAATTGTCCAGCGCTCTCGGGAGGGCCGCGTTACCCTACCCGCTGTCCCGTTTAGAGGGTTCAGATAAAATCTGAGATTGGCTTCGGCTTCCAGCCTCAGCTCCTTCTCCTTGCGGTAATCCGCGTAGATATATTCCACCCTTGTGATGCGCTCCTCGACCTCCATAATCTGTAACATCACGTAGGCAAACCCGACTAGCCCGAGCAGCCCCGCCAGAACAAATACTAAGTTGTCCATAATCAATCTCCGTACAGTCTCACCGCTGCCAGTATCGCCGACAGCGCAATCATAATAAGTAGCAGACCAGCGGCTACGCAGCCCGTGTCGCCCCACCTGCGAGAGCAGTAGAGGTACAGATCACCCAAGAGGATAACACCGTATGCCACCACCAGCAGCGACACCAGCACAAGCGCGAATATCTTAATTGTCTCCCAAGCAAAAATCCAAATTTCCATTGTTACCTCCAGTTGAATTCAGTCGATTACAAATACAGCCTTGCAGCGCACGCCAGGATTGGTGCAATCGCAACTATCGGCGTACTCGTACTCGAATAGCTTTCCATAATACTGCCCGATATAGGTAGCGTTCGTATGAACGCGCCTGACCCCGGCATGGTCGGTGTGCCGATATTGATTCCCGGTCTCCGGGATAACAACCTGCGTTTCCTCGCCAGAGGCGGCTATCGCCTCGGCGACAGCATCTGCCAAGTCGGACAGCGTCATCTGACACTCTCCACGCCGCCATCCCAAACCTTCAGAACCCTATACAGCCACCGCTTAAGTCTTTTGATCATCGATCTCCACCTTCCTTTGCCCACGGCCCTGTGCGGTAGTATCTCAGCAAGATAAGCTTGCCCTCGTACTCTCCGGTGATACACTGCTGGTAGCCAATGTCGCCAATCTCGTCGCATAGCTCGCACTCGTATCTGTCTCCAATCTGCTTCCACGGACCGTGAACTTGGTCACCTGCGATCAGCCCCCTGTACCAGTGCCACACCCGCGGCTCAACCTCGACATCGTCTACCGTGTAGACATAATGGTTCGTGGCGTTCTTGAACGAGTCGGCGCGACCGTTGGGCGATATCGGGTTCAGGACGTTGACGACTTTGGTCTCCTTCTGCTTGATCTGGTGGCAGAGGGTACATTCTATACGATTGCCGCGCCTGTTTACCCACTGATGCTTGCAGTCATTTCTCGCCATGTTGTTCCTCCATCTGAATCACTTTCCAGTAAATCTTGCCGATTCCCAGCAAGACGAATTCTGTAGCGTCGTACGCTTTCTCAATAATGTATTTAGTCACTTTGATCATGATATACTACCTCGGTGGTCGCCAACAGCCCACCCACTTCATCCGCAATCCTTTTTTCGCTGAAATCAGCGTAGTCGGCGTTTAGCTCTAGCAGGATTGAGTTGCATCCATTTTCGTTCGCGACTACAGCAGTGGTCGCGGCTCCGCCAAATATGTCCATTACCGTTCCACCCTCTGGGCAGCCAGCCTTGACACATGGGTCGATTAGAGCCTTTGGGAATGTAGCGAAGTGAGCGCCCTTGTATCTGCTGGTAGTGACGGTCCATACCGTCCTACGGTTTCTGCCGCGCTTCGCGAAATCTCCGTCTGTTAGTCCGCCGTGGTTCGCCTGTCCGCTGTCGTTTCTATCGCTGGTATACTTTCCCTTTGACCGATCACGCTTGCCCCAGTCCTTGGCCGGTTCTCGTACAGCGTCACCGTTATAGTAGTACTTTCGAGACTTGGCAAGTAGGAACATATATTCATGGCTTGTCGTCGGTCTGTCTTTAACCGAGGATGGCATTGGATTTGGCTTGTGCCAAATTATGTCAGACCGCAGATACCAACCGTCTTGCTGAAGCGCGAATGCAACCCGCCACGGGACGCCCATCAAGTCTTTGGGCTTGAGGTTGCCTATACGCTGGCGTGGAAACTCACCAATTGTAGACCCGCGGTTCGTACCCTGCTTCGAGTCCTTGTTGTCGGCGTGCTTCCCACTCCCCATTAACCCCCGACCGCTTCCGGCGTACGAATCGCCAAGATTAAGCCATACGGTCCCGTCCTTTCGCAGCACCCGCCAGACCCCACGGAATACCTCGACCATGTTGTCGACGTATTCCTCAAGGGTCTCCTCAAGACCAATCTGCTTGTCTATACGTACAGCTCCGCACTTTCGGCACACTGTCTTGTAGTTTATGGTCTGAGACCCTTTGTTGCCGCTTTGGACAGACGACGCAGGTCCCTCCCCGCCGAGCTGATGACGATGATCGCAGTCGCTGTCACCGCCATCCCACTCGGCAGTCCCGTAATCCCGAAGCCCGTAGTACGGGGGAGACGTGACTACGGTATTGACGCACCCATCCGGCAGCGTCGCCAGTGTATCTCGGCAGTCGCCGACGATAATCAGATTCTTCAACATGTCACTTCCTCACAGCGCTGATGGCGATGGAGCTCTTGCTGTATCCCTTGATCCGCGCTGGCGTGTCGACCTCTCCGGTGTCCAGGTTGGCTACGCGGTCCTGAAGCGCTTTGAGGTACTTCTCGCGATCCTTCAGCGCCGCAGTAGCGGCAGCCACCGCTTCCTTCATCTTCCCCCACGTGCCGTCATCCGAGTAGTCGTAGAGCGCGTACCCGTTTTTGTGCTGAACGGAGACACCAGCATGGATGTACTCGCGGTCTCCGATCTCGTCTTCCACCGCGCTCTCCAGCGCTCTGGCGGCGGCGTCGAATACTTCGCGTAGATATCTTAGTTTTACGTAGCCGTCTACCGGCGTATGGAGGCCGTCGTTTAAGAAGTCCAAGGCTAAACGCCTTCCGTGCTCAGCAGCAGTCTTTGGTGCCAGGTCAACCTGACGATCTTTCAAAATGTCGAGAAATTTGTCACTCATTACTGTTCTCCAAAAGTAGCCAGATCGTGCGATCTGACTACCTGCTGGTTCTGACGAAAATCTGTTTCGTCAGAGATAGAGGGAATAATTCCTATTATTCCCGATATCCTCTTCAATATTTCTTTTCTTAAGAGTATTATACACCGCACTTTGCCTTTGTCAAGCGGCATTTTCGCATCTAATACATTTCTAATACATACCTCCCTGTTGTGAAATAAATACTACTATGATACAATACAGATATGGCAAGGAAAAAGCGATCAAAAGACCAGGTCGTACACGATAGGGCCAGGGTAGCAGAGCTGAAGCTGCAACAGTACACAGATGCCGAGATAGCTAAGATACTAGCTAAGGAAACTGGACTGGTATTGTCGCGCCGACAAATAACATATGATATGGGTAAGGTCCGTAAGAGCTGGCTTGAAAAACAAGAAGCCAGCTATGCGATGCATGTCGCAACAGAACTTGCCCGAATAGATGCGCTGGAAAGAGAAATTTGGGTTGCGCTTCGCGCAAGCACAAAAGATAGCTGGCGAGAGACGATTGATAAGATAGTCAGCAACCCGTCGCTACCGGATGAATTAACAGTAGCGAAAGTGCAGAAGATGACGGAATCATCTTCTGCAAACCCGGCCTACTTCGCTCAGATTATGGCCTGCCATACAGAGCGCAGGAAGCTGCTCGGATTGTACGCTCCCCAACATAGTATTGTTGAGAAGCGAGTTATAAAAGCGTATGCCACGGTGAGCCCTGGCGACTGGCCTTCGGATGCTATCGAGGGCGAATATAGTGAAGGAGATTAGAGATGGAAGATATGTTGCCGTATGTTTGGTTGGGTCTTGGTGTTCTGGCCCGGATGATTATTCCGTGGCTGCTGAAACTATATAATGGAGCTGACATGGCCGCGTGGGACTGGAAGTACCTGTACGGTCAGCTCATCGGCGCTGCCATTGTGTTCTTCGCGATTCCGGTGCTGATCGGCGATCTTGAAGCCGTGGCGAAACTTGGCTTTCAAGCCGCGTTTATGAGCGGATATGCTGCCGCCGATATTGGTCGATTGATGGACAAGGCAGCTAGAGCGTGATAGCGAACAGCGGGACTGACTATCGGTATATCAATACCTTTACACCCCACCCCCATCAGGTGGAGCCGTGGAGAGACACTTCTCGTGTGCTGCTCCTTACCGGATCTGCCGGTGGTGGTAAATCCCGCTTGGCAGCGGAGAAGCTGCACGGATTCTGTTTGCGATACCCAGGAACGACAGCCCTGATTCTTCGGAAGTCCAGGGCTGTTATAGCCAACTCGACGCTCCTGTTTATGAAGAGCGAGGTCATGGGCGACGACCCCCGCGTTACCCACAAGATCAGCGAGTTCAGATTCGATTACGATAACGGAAGTGTTATGGTGTATGGGGGAATGAAGGACGCCGAGCAGCGGGAGCGCATCCGGTCTATCGGCTTGAAGGGTGGTGTCGATATCGCCTGGATGGAAGAGGCGACACAATTTGACGAGTCGGACTTCAACGAGCTGATCGCTCGCATGAGAGGTCGGTCGGCACCCTGGACGCAGATCATTCTGACGACCAACCCCGATGCCGCATCGCACTGGATAAACAGGCGTCTAATTCTTGGTGGTGGGGCGTCTGTCTACTACAGCAACGCCCAGGATAATCCCACGAACCCGGACAGCTACAGAGAAACGCTGGAGCAGTTGACTGGCGTAGAATATGAGCGCCTCGTGCTTGGCAAGTGGGCATCTGGCTCCGGTCGTGTGATCGATACGTGGGATGACTACTACAATGACGCTACCGGCAAGGACGGTGGTGGAAACGTAACCCTGAATGCGGAATATATCCCAGATGGCGGGATAGTGATGTGGGCGGTCGACGACGGCTACTCCGGGAAGAAGGATGACTCGACGCAGTTGTTCGCTTCCAACAGCCATCCAAGGGCATTCCTGTTATGTCAAATAAGAGCGGATGGTATCGCCATATTTGGAGAGCATCTGGAAGTTAAGAGACTCGCTAACGATCATATCCACGATGTGATACTATATAGCGAGAAGAACGGCTGGCCCCTACCGAAGTATGTGATTCGCGACAGGGCTGCTGCGTCACTTGGCGGAGCGTTAGACAACGCTGGATTCATGAGTCGGTACAACCACATGCTGGTGGATGAGTCAGTCAAGGAGCTGCGTGAGTGGGTCGCACCGGATGAGAACAAGGTCAGGCGGCTGATCTGCCATCCAAGGTGCTGGTATACGAGACAGCAGTTCCAGTCGTACTCGATGAAAGAAGATGGTACAATTATAAAAGACAACGACGACACGGTAGACGCCGCACGATATATTGTGTGGGACCAGAAGTACGGACTAAACCCGAACGTCGATATAGCTACAATAGACGGGATCGTGCTTTCGCCGTCACCGCTATCTGGTAAGATGGAAAAACGATATGAGTACTAACGATGTTGAGAGAATCGTCTCGGAAGCCACAGTGCTGGCGACTGGAGAGACCAGGGCCGATGGCGGTGGGTTCGGAGCCGACTTCGTCGGCTGGATGGTTAAGACCGGCGACCTGGTGCCTCCGTGGTGGTCTCGGGCACGCGACAACAGGCTAAGCCAGTTGTGGAAGGAGTCCAACCACCTCAGCCTCGCTGTCTACAACACTCAGGCGAAAATCGTCGGCATTCCGCCGAGAATTGTCCCCAGAGACCCGTCGATCACGAAGCACATTGAAGATGCGCAGACACTAGAGCAGCGGCTGTTCCTGTCTGCCGAGTTCGGGCGAGGCTGGGACGTGATGTACTCGAAATTTGTCGAGTGCCTAATAACCCAGGACAACGGCGCGTTCTTGGAGATCATTGGTGACGGAGATCCCGCTGGCCCAATCATCGGAGCGCCGATATCGTTTAGGCATCTAGACAGCGCCAGATGCACGAGGACGGCAGACCCGATCTACCCGGTTATCTTCATGGACGACGCCGGTCATCGATTCAAGCTGCACTGGACCAGAGTCATCTACAGCTCGCAGATGCCCAGCGCTATAAAGACTATGAACGGTGTCGGATTCTGCGCGGTATCTCGCTCTGTCGAGATCGCCCAAACGCTGAACGACATCGTCCGATATAAGCAAGAGAGATTGGGCAGTCGTCCCCACAACCAGATCATTGTCGGCAAGGGCATCACCGGGCAGCAGATCATGCTCGCCCTGCGGCAGGTAGAAGAAGACCTGTCGAACCGCGGCTTCGCCAGATACGGCAAGACCGTGGCTATTGGGTCGGAGAACCCGGCCATCGATCTCAAGAAGATCGACCTCAACCATATGGAGCCATTTGACGAGGAAATCAGCATGAATCTGGGAATGTTCGCAATATCTGCGGCATTCGGTATGGACGCTGAAGAAATATGGCCGGTTAGCGGTCAGAGCTCTGGTAAGGCAGAGGCGAACATTCGCCGGATGAGATCCCGCGGCAGATTACCGGCGCAGATTACAAACGAGATTGCCGCCCAAATAAATTTCAAGGTTATTCCCCGTCATCTAATGATGGAGTTTGACTTCAGAGATGATGAAGAAGATATGCAGCGTGCCAATATCAAGGATATCCGTGGTCGTAACAGAGAACGGGACCTCGGCACTGGCGCTGTCAATATTCGCGCAGCGAGACTAAAAATGATTACCGATGGAGACCTGACGAGGGAAACTTTCTCGAGTATGGAACTTGGCGACGGGAGACTCCCGAACGGGAAGTCGATTGGCGTCCTGTTCTTCTCAAATGATCCTGTTCACTCTCGGCTCCTTAAATTTCTGGATAATCCACTGGCGATAGTTGACAATATCTTTGACATGGACGAAGAGAACAAGATGAGTTATGTCAATGACGTAAAGCTCGATACCGTTCTGTCGCAAATTCAGCGACAGAGACAGATCGTGGCTGAGGAATGGCAGAACACATCGTCTTCGTCCAAGGAGTCCAGAATCGAAGAATGTTTCAATGCTCTAGAATGGCTAGAGGACCAATACAACTTCGCTGCTGGCAAACTGCTGCCGCCAGTTCCGTTCCAAGCTCGTCGTCAGCGTACGGATATCCGTGTTGTTCCGGCAGAGGCATCGCCTCCGGTCGGAGAACAGAGTCCGGCGCAAGCGTCTCAAGTCATGGGGAGCGAGGCGCAGCCAGATGTCAAGTAATATCAGCCTCGGCGTATATATGAAAGCGCCAACGAAGATGGAGGAAAACATCCGGAAGACATTCAGGAATGTAACCGGCATCATATATAAAGAACTCGAGACCATGCAAAAGGAGCTGAACAAGCCGCTGGGTGCGTGGTCCGCCGAGAGCCATCCCATGTGGAAGAAGCGCATGAATACGGCGCAGGGAATGGAAAGCACCGGAACTATGGATGGCACGATCTTTATCGACGCGAATTCAAAGGGCGCATTCCCGTATCTATGGGTGCAGCTCGGGACCGGCGATCAGAATCGCCAAAGACCTCCGAGGCCGAACTACCCGAAGCATAAGCCTGAGTATCCGTTCAGCCTGCATAAGTACGATAGGCCGACGCGAATATCTCGGCTCGGCGGGAGCGACAGAGGTGGCCCGGATCACAGTCCGTTCAGCTTCGGCAGGGCTGTATTTGCACATGGGTATAAGCCGATGACGCGAGCTGGGTCTCTGTACGGAGGCCCAAGGACCGGAAGGGTACTGGTCAGAGGGAAGGGTCGGGCAGTCTACATCAAGGCACGTAATCACCACTATCTGGTCGCCGACAAGAGGCAGGAGCCGTTTCGGAGACTGGTAACGGAAGCTATAATCAAAACGGTTGGTACGAACTACAAGGCGAAATACGCGACGAGAACATTCACAACAAGTTAACTGGGTGATACTATGGTAGACAATATTCAATGGGACAACTATAGACTTCGGATAGAGTCCGAGGCGAGAGATGTCTTGAAGAACAACAAGTCCAGCGGCGTCGCGATAATCACGACGCATCTGCTCGTGGACTCCAGCGGCGTGCCTATCTTATGGGTAGTGCCGGGAGGGAAGAGGATTGAGCCGACAAAGGGCGCGGCATCAATCCTACACGGGCTACTGGAGGGGTTCGATGGGAGGACCGACCCAAGCAGTTGACATAATTTTTAATATGTGTAATACTTTAAGATAGGGATACGTACTATGGCGTGGAAAGTTAAGCGCGAGGGTGAACTATATTGTGTCGTCAATGACGAAGGTGGAGAGTTGCCACTTAACTGTCACGCCTCTGAAGAGAAGGCTATTCAACAAATGAAAGCGGAGAACTCGAAATTGGTCGGGGCTAAGTATGGATCAGATGACGATTTCAAGAAGGATATCGCTGACTCCAGCTTCCTTTACGTAGACGTAAATGGACGATACTTCCAGTTCAGGGGCGACGACGGTAGTATAGACCACCGTATGCTAAAGAGTCTGCCGAAGAACGCAGACTTCAAGGCTCTGGACGAGAGTGTTCAGGTGTCGATTGGTATGACCGCCGTTAATCTCTTGTCGTCTCTTGGCGACACAAGCAGCGGCGTGGTAGCAAAGCTTGCAGATATGCTGCTGGGGAAGAAAGCGGTAAAAGGCACAGACTTCAGCGTCTGGAAGGACTTCGGCGGGGGATATAAGTTCATCGCCAGGTATAGTAATAATTTCAGGGACGATGATTATCCAGTACGCGAGATCATCAGCAAGCAGTCCCACTTAAAATTTGTTAAGCTCGTTGACGAGGGAATCGTGCCACCGCCGAAGCTCTTGTTATGGCATGAAGATGACCTAGAGTTTGGTCAAGCGGATTGGGTGGCATACGACGATGAAGGCTTCGCCCTAGCAGGTGGAAGAATTCATCCCGGACTCGGGGAATTGGCAGAAGCGATAAAGGGACTGGAAGATGTCAGGATGTCGCACGGTATGCCGATTCCGTTCATTGAGCGGGATGGTGATGATGAGTCAATTTTGACACAACACATCACCGAAGAGATCACGGTTCTCCCCGGCTTTGCAGCGGCCAATAAGAGAACGGGTTTTAATATGCTGGACTAACCAGCGAAGGAAAGAACGAATGGCTATTTCAAATGAAAAGAGAGAGAGCCTCATCAAGTGGGGACTTTCCCCCGAATTGCTCGACAGAGTTGAGGGCATGAACAAGGCACAGGCCACTGACGCTATCGAAGGTGGCGTCGAGAGCAAGGATGTCGTCGAAGCAGTAGATGCCGTTGTGACTCCTGAACCCGAGGGCGCTGAAGAAGCCGCCACTGAGGAAACGGAGGTCGCTAAAGAAGCTACCCCTGCTGTCGATAAGTCAGTAGAGGAAGAAATTCTCGGCGTCTTGCAGAAAATGACACTGGCTATTGTCGATGTTCGAGACCGGCTAGAATCGGTCGAGAAGGACGCTAGCTCCCGTATGGAGACAATCGAGAAATCGTTAGTCGAGATCGGGGAAGCTGATGAGGCAAAGATTGCTCAGAAGGCAGTCATGACGCCCTGGGCGTCACTTAGCGAGATGATTGACAAGAGCGTAGTCGGCAAAGAGGAAACTCGTGTCGATGGGAGAGAGAAGCTGGCAAAGAGCGCTCCAGATGAGGCTGAACCCCAGATTGAAAAAGTAACTGGGATCGACTTCCTCGACCAGATGATCGGGAGGAAAGGTTAAAAATATGGATATCAATGAAAGGCTTGTCAAAGCCTTTGAGAATCAGACGGCCATCCTCGAGGGGATGGTTGCAGAGAAAGAAGCCGGTAGTAAGTTAAAGACACCTGCTGCCTTCTCGACATTCACACCGCTGCATGGCAACGGTGGGATTTGGACCTCACCAGGTCTGGAGCGGGAGATTATCTCTGCTCATGTTCGGCCTCAAGGCATGGCGAGTATGCTGCCCTTGATGCCAACCGTCAACCTCAACCCGCAGTTTGGAATCCTAACCGGTTTCACTGCTGGCGCTGGTGGTGACGCCCAGTTCTGGAATGGACAGTCTTGCGCTGACGTTCCTGCTGGCTATATGAAAGGATGCACCCTGACCGCACGGTTCGGGCGTGTGCGCGTTGACAGCCAGACAATTGATCTGGACGACGTTATCCTGAAGCTCCATCGTGGCGACTTCACGGACTTGATGCTGACCGGCGAGCTCTTGGGCTTGACTGGTCTAAATCCGTCCACCGCGACACAGGGCGATGTTTTGAATCTAGTATCTGCAAGCGAAATGGTGCAGATGGGGATTCAGACAGAGCGCCTGCTGATGAACGCTGTATGGAATGGCACCGTAGCCAACAGCCAGTTCCCTGGTCTGTCAGCTCAGATCGCCACTGGTCAAGTTGATGTCGAGACCGGCACAGCCTGTCCCGCCGTAGACAGCGATGTCAAAGACTTCGCCTACGACGCGCTTGGTGGGTCTGGTCGGGACATCGTCGAGTATCTTGGTATGCTCGAGTTCTACCTGAACTACAACGCTCGGATGATGGGACTAGACCCAGTGACTTGGGTCATCGCCATGCGTCCTGAATTGTGGCAGGAACTGACTGCTGTTTGGCCCTGCGCCTATAATACGACTCGCTGCTCGAACGCTATGACCGGAGACAACTCCCGTCTAGTTATCGACGGTCGCGATAATATTTCCGAGCGCGATGGTATGCGTAATAGTATGACCATCGTGATCAACGGCAATACTTATCCTGTCGTGTTGGATACAGGCATCTTTGAACACAACAACATCAACAATGGCAACCTCGAAGCCGCAGAATATGCCTCAAGCATCTTCTTCGTCCCGATGACCATTCGTGGTGGGATGCCCGTTACCTATCGCCAGTACGTCGATTACCGTATGGCCGACCGCGATGCCGCGTTCGCCAATGGCAATCTGACTTCATGGTGGACAGACAACGGCCTGTACGCTTGGACTTTGGAGCAGACCAAATGGTGCTACAAGTTCTCGTTGAAATCTCAACAGCGTATTGTGCTTCGGACTCCGCATTTGGCTGGTCGTATTGACTCAGTCAAGTACACTCCGTTGCAGCATCTGCGTCAAGCTGATCCGACTGGACCGTACTTCGCCGACGGCGGCGTTTCGCTACGGAACACAGCGACCAGCCCGAACGCAGTCTGGTTGTAATCTACTTAGTAGTAGGGGCGGCTTCGGTCGCCCCTATTTTTTGTTTGCGGTTGCAGTTTTTAACCGTATAGGATATAATACAGAACATGTACAATGATACTGTTGTTAAGAAAACAATTTATATATCTGACGAACTCGTCGATATAATCGAGAAGGAAGCCAGGAACAACCACCGGTCTTTCACGGCCCAGGTGACGTACGCCTTGGCGGAAATGTATACGTCAAGAAACGACGTAGAGAAAAGGAGCGAGGATGAATAGTCACCCAGACTTCTACGCTGGAAAGCGAGTCGCCGTCACTGGGGGGCTCGGCTTCGTCGGCAGCGTGCTGTCGAGGAAACTCGTCGATCTGGGTGCCGAAGTCTACATACTCGACAACGGGTCTCATAATATCGTCGACGGCATCGAGGGGGCAACCCTCCTTCCGGTCGACGTGGGAAATATGTCTGGGTGCGACTGGGGGTTCCGCCGCGGGTCGACAAGGGGAACTCCGGTGAACGTAGTGTTCAACCTGGCGGCTTCGGTCGCTGGTGTTTTACATAACATGGGGCATCATTCGGAGATGTTCGAGTCCAACATCCGCCTCCAGACCGTTCCGGTCGCCGTAGCCGATACGCTGGGTATTCCAGTGTTCGTTCAGACCAGCAGCGTGTGTATTTACGACCCGGAAAACAACCACCCATCATTCGAGGAGCACGGGCATCTTGGCGCTCCAGACCGCGCTAATGCCGGATACGGCTGGGCGAAGCGGATGGGAGAGCACGCCCTAAAGTTCAGCGGTATCAATCGCTGGGTGGTCGTTCGTCCCAGCAACGTGTTTGGCCCGGGAGATCACTTCGACGATAAGGCTCACGTCATCCCGGCACTGATGAAACGCGCTGTTCATGATGAATCGATCGCTGCCTATGGGAGTCCAAGCTACATCAGGGAATTCATCTATGTAGACGACGTCGCCGATGGGATGATCGCTGCCGGAGCGAACGGAGTACACGAGACCGCATACAATATCGGGTGCGACGGAAGAAACGCGATTGATATGGGCGATCTTGCCCGGCTGATAGCCACCGTATGCGGCGAGAAGAATAAGAAAGTCGTTTGGAACAAGTCAGTTGGCGGGGGCGACCCGCTGCGCTGGAGTGACACAACATTAGCCGAAACCGACCTCGGGTGGAGATATTCCATATCGCTGAGGGACGGGTTAAAACAAACATTTGATTGGGCAAAAGGAAATGGAGTCGTATGAAAAAGTGGGAACAGGTTGAGGCATTAGATTTATTCTCTAAACCAGATTTCGCGAAGGCCGGAGCTATGTACGTATTCGAGACCGAGTACTACGGTCGGCTTATGCCGCTGGCAGCGCTAGTGTCGCTGTTTCATGACTCGCTGTCTGAAGACATGACTCAGGCGGCGCGACAGGCGCTGTCGCTGTCCTACATGAACTTCCTCCTTCTACCATCAGTATCAGCAGACGGTCCGGTAAATGCAGAATAACGATTTCCGTATCGTCGTATCGACGTGCGACAAATATATTCACGCGCTGAGACCTTTCGCTTGGCTGCTGAAGAAGTACTGGGAGAAGCCACCGGACGTTGTCGTCCTGGGATTTACCCCGCCGTCGTTCAAGCTCCCGAAGAACTTTGAGTTTGTCAGTGTCGGCAGGATGGAAGACTACCCGGTGACTAAATGGTCTGACCAGCTCATCGACGGCCTCAATATGATACCGGACGAGGTCTTCCTGTTTATGTTGGAAGATATGTGGATCACTCGCCACGTCAATGCACGGGTCGTGAAAATGGCCTACGATTATATGGTGCAGTTTGAGTATGTGGCACGTCTGGACCTGACCGGCGACCGGTGGTGCGCGTTCGACGAGAACGGGAAACGCCCCGGCCTGCACGGGAAGCTTGGACACGTTGATCTTGTCACATCGAATCCCGATGGACAGTATCACCTGTCAACAATGCCTGCGTTCTGGCGTAAGAGGCACCTGCTTCGCGTTCTAGTCCGTGGCGAGAGTCCCTGGCAGGTGGAGCTAGATGGCACGCCCAGACTCGGAGCGTTGAGGAATGAGATGATTGTTATCGGCACGAATGCGTGGCCCATCAAGAACACTCTTGCGTTTCGAGGCGGGGATACCGGCGACCTGCTGCTGGACGAGATCGACAGCGAGGACGTGAAGCAGCTAAAGGCGCTTGGCCTACTGGAGAAACCCGCATGATGAGCGAAGACGATCTGCTTGCAGACAAGCGATACCAGATTGTGATTCCGGTCCATCCAAAGGACTACACAAAGCTGCCGTTCGTTATCGAGCGTGCGCTTCGGTACACCGATGCCAGCGCGATTCATCTGATGGCCTACGAGACGGAAGATATACATAAGTACATCCCGTCAGACAGCCGGGTATTCCTTCATCACGAGTGCAATATCCTGCCAGAGCCAAGGGAGATATTCCCAGACATCCGGCAGGGACAGGGCTGGTATTTCCAGCAGTTCCTGGAGCTGTTCCAGGACGTGACGGATACTGACTGGTATATCGGTCTAAACTGCGACCTGATGATGAATAGGCGATACCCGGTATTCGCCAGCGGGAAGCCGATGCAGGTTTTGTCCAGAGACAAGAGCTCGCAGAAGGACCTCTACAATCCATTCAACTTGGCGATGTTCCCCGGATCGCA
>JAQYVZ010000108.1 GCA_030145205.1 Desulfuromonadales bacterium
TGCGAGTAGCCGAGCGTAAGAGGCAACGCTTGTATTCTTACATAGCAAAGCAGTCAAGTCGTGATATGTGACTACTTTTGGTCTTGACGTAGTGAGTGCGCACTCAGGGAGCTAATCGTTCAAGAACTTCGTTTTTTGGAACTTTCTCTGGTAACTGCACACCAGATCGGACGAACAGCATATCGACTAACGACTGTGAATTCTTGTCGACCATCATTGCCGACACCTGCTCCTTAACAGATTCAGACGAAACCGGCCATAGTTGCTCCCAAGCCTGGAACAAAGGCATTGGGAACTGGTAGACAAAGGGACCATCGAGCCGGATTTGCACACCAGCGTACGGTCCGTCCGTAGCGAACTGCAGCATTTGTCCGCTGGTATTGGTCAGCACGACTGCTGGCGTGTTAGCCGCGACGCGAACCTGTGTGCGCACCTGCTCCAAGGCCCGCGTGAAGCGGTCTTCCTGATCCTGAACCTGGTCAGCCAACCAGTCGGCGGCCCAGCGGACGAAGTTAGGCCAGAAGATCAGGGCGAACTGACCGAGAAGGCGGATGCCAGCAGGGGAGCGGGTCCGCAGCTTAGTGAAACTGAACGTGCCCTTGCCCTGCTTGATGCCAGCTTCCACGTCCTGGCGCTCGTGATAGGTGGGGAACAGGTCTGCCGTGGGCAGTGCCTCGGCCTCGCTGAAGGAGATCAGGGTGCTGTGTTTGAACGCGTCCCCTATCTGCCAGCGCAGCAACGTCAAACGCACAGGATAGGGGCAATCCCCCAGCTTGTGCCGGTCCATATCCAAGGCTTGTGTACGCGGTCCAGCTTGCGTCCACTGGGCATCGTCGGGTACCTCCTTGAGCAAGGCCAGGGCTGTCTTGCCGTTGTGGGCGATGGTGTAGAGATCGTATCCCATCTCGATCAAGTACGTCACGTTAGCAGCATCCCCGAAACCGCCATCCAGCAACCAGCGTATGCGCACGGGATTGGGTTGCGTGGCATTGTCCACTTCCAGTTGTGCCAGCCAGTTCAGAAGCGCGTCCCGTTCGGCGATCAGCATCTCCAAGCGTTGCTGATGCTGGCAGAGCGCCTGGCGCGCCTGGCCTTCCTGTTCGAGTGCAGACCGAAGTTGACGCTCCCTGGTGGCCTTCCGCTTGCGTGCTTGAGCTAGCTTGGAGTAGGGACGCACTGGCCTGCCTTCATACCGCGCTTCTAGTTCGGCTAGTTGTGGTTTGAGGGCCTGTAACTGATCGCCCAGGCGGATCTGGCGCTCGATTTGCTGACGAATGATAGCCTGTTGTGCCTCGCTCCAGTGGCGTTTCTGCGCCATCTTGGCCTCGATCGCTGCGATCCGTTGACGCAGCAGGTCCGTGCGGCGCCTGGGGCGACAGCCCAGGTGAGCTTCAGCCCCATCCACGATCTCGCGCAAGCACTGGCTTGACACAGTGTCACCTGAGTGATGGAAAGCAACAACGTGTACGCGATGACGGAGGCCTTTCAGGGTGACCAAGACGGCTTGATGCCCCTTTCGCAACTGGTTGGCCATGTAGCCAAACACGGCATCCGGGGGATAGGTTGAGCTGTACGCGCTGACTGGGCGGCCTGTCAGATCCCCGCACAGCGTCATATGCTCCAGGTGACAAAGCACCTCGTGTGTGGCGCTGCGGATGTATGGCCGCATGATGGCCTCGAGTTCAGCCTGCACCTGCACAACGTCCGACTCGTCCAGATCGTACAGGAAACGAATAACCGTTGTGTAGTGCCTGAACTGGGTGTCCCAGGCGTCTTGAACGGCTTGATCCTTGCCCAGTGGATGTGGCCCCAGGTTCAGATCCTGCAGGTATTCGTAGCCCGCCAGAGAGGTCAACCCGAACTCGAGGATCAAATCGCCTCCTGGTGTGGCATCTTTGCGACACCGAGGAGCCGCGGCTGCGCGCAATCGCTGGCTCAGCTTCAAGTGGCGCGAGAATCGCCCCCACGGAACCAGCATCGCGTGCTCGGTGGTCTGGCAGATTGTAAATGTTCGGTTTTCGTCTGTTAGGTTCATCCCGATCCCCCTTCGCTCGTCTCTGATAAACTGATTCTAGGGGAATCGAGCAAAGTGCAAAGTTGTCAAAACTAGACTTTCAGAACGATTCAGCGCCTGAGTGCGCACTCACTACGTGAAACCTAAGGAGCTGTCGAGCGTCACCTACCATCAGACCCAGGGATACAACCACCCGCCAGCATCAGGTTGAGGACCCCAGAAGGGGCTCCACACAGCTACCGGTCCAGCATTACCCCAACGCATGTGGTCTCGCCAACCTGATGCGGCAGGTCGAAAGACTCACTCTGCGCCAGCGACTCCCCCCCCCGACGCCGGTAGACCACCCAGCGGAATGGCCCCTTATCCAGGTCCTCCCTTGCCACCCACCAGACTTTTTTGCATTCCGCACTGTTGGCCTCGTCCAGTGAGCCCTGCCACCCGACGACGTCGTTCCACTCACCCGCGCGATCCTGCCATTGGACAACAGTCCACAATGCCTGCCATGGCACGTCCCCTACTGCCCACGACTGACCCAACTGTACGTCGAGCTCGATGTAGCCTCCGGTCGGCGCCCGGGAAGAAGTTGAATGTGGCCCAGGCACGGGGCGCGGCGGCAGAGCGGGCAAGGCCGGCG
>JAQYVZ010000014.1 GCA_030145205.1 Desulfuromonadales bacterium
CTGATCTCGGAAAAGCTGATCGGGACACCCAGCGAGGGGGTTGAGGTCCCCCAGCGCCCCGGACCGAGCAGTAGGGTCGGGCTCTTCTCCCGGTCGGCGATGCGCTTGTTCAAGCGACCGATCAGGCGGGCAACCTCATGGCGTTCGTTCTGTGAAAGCGTGGTATAGGTCGACGGCTCAACCCAGATGACCCATCGCAGCCTTTGGTCGAAGTTGCCGCCCATGAAGTTCCCGTCAGAGCTGAAAAAGACTTTCTCTTCCGGGATGTTCTTCGGTACAACAACCTGCTCGCGGGTTCCTTTGGTTTGCAGCGGTCGGCACTGAACGATGTTGATGTGGCTGTGCTCGTTCTGGTCGAAGTTGACTGTGAATTCGATGTCGACCGGGTAGTCGTAGGCTTTTTCCACTGTTTTTAGCAGCCGCTGCATCATCGGCGTAAAGTTGGTTTCGGACAGCAGCTTGTCGAAGGTCAGTAGCCAGACTGGCCGTTTGCTGCGACCCCGCTCTGCCAGTCGCTGCATTGCCTCATGGTCGTGGATTGCGAAGCGCTCAAGCCCCAGGCCAAGGTCCTCTTCGGTCAGGTCGTAGAGTGAACGTGTTTCCAGGGTATTGTCGTTGACATTCACCAGGTCGACATCCCTCTGGGCAAACCGGCGGGTGTCCTCAAAGCCTTTGTGCGGCAGCTTGAGAGGCGCGTCCAGGGCGACGATGCGCGGGTAGTCCCCTTCGACTCGGTCCACTGCTCGCGTACCGAGACCGTAAACCAGGCGCAGCATGCCGGCCCGGGGGTCCATCTGTTTGTCCCAGACAAAGGTGTTGTAAGAGACGCCGACACCGGCCAGGTCCGGGTAGTAGAACTGATTGTGGTAGGTCCCCGAAACCCGTTGGACCAGCAGGCCCATCTGTTCATCCTGATTTTCGAGACCGCGTTGCAACCGGTAGGCAAGGGCGTCTTCGCTCATGGTGCTGGCAAAGATTTTGCGCACCTGCTCGGCGAACACCTCGTAGCGCTCCTCCAGTGATCCCTGATTGGGGCAGAAGAAGCTGTCATATTTGCCGGCAAAGGCATTGCCGAAGCCATCCTCCAGCAGCGAGCTGGAACGCACGATGATCGGATACTGACCGTAGTATTCGAGCATCTTGTGAAAACCTTCGCTGATGATATCCGGGAACTCGCCGGTCAGCATCTTTTCGCGCAGTTCCCGCGCTGCCTCGAAATAGCCTTCTTTCGATTTCTGACGCATGAACAGGCGCCACCAACCGTTGTGGACAATGTAGGAGTAATAGAGGTTCGAGCCGACGTAGAATGAATCGTGAGATTCCAGGTGCTCCACCCAGTCAAAGTCGGTGTCGGTAAGCAGGATCTGGCGGGCCAGCAGCATGCCGACCGACTTGCCGCCGAGGAAGCCGGTACCGATCATGCGGGCTTTGATGTTCAACAGGTCTTCCAGGCCAAAGTGCTTGCGTGCCAGGTCGATGATGCGCGGTTCGCGGCCGACCAGGTGGCGGCAGAGATGGCGCACCATGTGAGTGCGCTCTTCCGAGTCCTCGGGAGCGTCGAGCAGTTCCTCTGCCTGCAGGAACAGGCGGTGCCAATGGTCCAGATGACGGCTGGCTGTGACGATATCGTGACGGAACACATCAGACAGCAGGGTGGTCGCCTCGTAGCTGTTGGCGATTGGCTTAAACTGCTCCTCTTCCATGTGGTGTGGCAGAAACATGGTCGGCGAGTTGCGCTGCCAGACTTTGATCGGCTGAATGTAAACTTGGTCGTCTGCGGTGTAGAGGTCGAGTAAAACCTGGGTGGTTTCCCTAATCCGCGCAATCGTGCTGAAAGCATGGCGATCGCGGATCAGGGCGAAATAGGCGACAGTGTCGAGTTCGAACAGGTAGGGGCAGGTCACATGAAAGAAGTTGCCGATCATGTGGTCGGTTGCCCAGGCAGACAGCAGTTCCGACAGACAGTCGAAGACGTAGAAAGCGCCGACACCCTCTTCTGTGGCAATCTGATGGATTTCGCTGGCGAAAGGCTCGAAGCCAAGCCGCGGGTCCAGGGTGTATGTCTTGATCGGGAGGCTGTCGTCCAGCAGGGGGGGGTGGCCGCCGAAGCGCATGTAGACAACGTTGCGGTTGTCCTTAAGCGCCTGCTCGACGTAAGGCGTTACGAAAAACCGGTAATCCTCGATGGAGTTGACTTTCCAGACGACATTATCGCCGATGCGCAGCTCATCGAGAATTCCATCGAGTCCGGAGAAGCCGGTAGAAACCCTGCGGGAGGTGTCCATGTTGAACTCGTTATTTTGAGGTTGCAATAAACTGCGGCGACAGGGGAAACCCTGTCGCCGCGTGGGTCGAACAGATGCGCTTAAATGACGCCGAAAGCGACCATGGCTTTGGCGACCTTGATGAAGCCGGCGATGTTCGCGCCGTTCACGTAGTTGCCTGGCGTGCCGAATTCGATGGCGGTCTCGTAGCAGTTTTCGTGGATGTTACGCATGATTTTCTGCAGGCGCTCTTCCGTGTAGTCGAACTTCCAGGAATCGCGGCAGGCGTTCTGCTGCATTTCCAGGGCGGAAGTGGCCACGCCGCCGGCGTTGGCTGCTTTGCCCGGGCCGTAGGCGATTTCCGCGTCGAGGAAGACCTTGACGCCGTCAGGCGTGGTCGGCATGTTGGCGCCTTCGCCGACTGCGATGCAGCCATTCTTGACCAGCATCTTGGCGTCCTTGCCGTTGATCTCGTTCTGGGTTGCCGAAGGCATCGCAACCTGACAGGGGACTTCCCAGATGTTGCCGCCGGCGATGTACTTGGCTTCTTTGTGGTAGTTGGTGTAGTCCTTAATCCGTCGACGCTCGATCTCCTTGAGCTGCTGAACTAGCTTCAAGTCGATTCCTTTTTCGTCGTAGATGTAGCCGTTGGAGTCGGAGCAGGCGACGACCTTACCGCCGAGCTGGTTGATCTTCTCGATGGTGTAGATCGAGACGTTACCCGAACCGGAGACCACGCAGGTTTTGCCGCCGAAGTCGTCCTTGCGCGCTTTCAGCATTTCGTCAACGAAGAAGACTGAGCCGTAGCCGGTTGCCTCGGTGCGGACCAGCGAGCCGCCCCAGTCGAGGCCTTTGCCGGTCAGAACGCCGGCTTCCCAGCGGTTGGTGATGCGCTTGTACTGGCCGAACATGTAGCCGATTTCGCGGCCGCCAACGCCGATGTCGCCAGCGGGGACGTCGGTGTGCTCGCCGATGTGGCGGTACAGCTCAGTCATGAAGCTCTGGCAGAAACGCATGATCTCGTCATCCGACTTGCCTTTCGGGTCGAAGTCGGAGCCGCCTTTGCCGCCACCGATCGGGAGACCGGTCAGAGCGTTTTTGAAAATCTGCTCAAAGCCGAGGAATTTGACGATGCCGAGGTAGACCGAAGGGTGGAAGCGCAGGCCACCTTTGTAGGGGCCCAGGGCACTGTTGAATTCGACGCGGAAGCCACGATTGATCTGAACTTCACCTTTGTCGTCCTGCCAGGGGACACGGAAAATGATCTGGCGCTCTGGTTCACAGATGCGCTCAATGATCTTGTGGTGAGAAAATTCGGGGTGCTTGACCAGCACGGGGCCGAGAGATTCAAGAACTTCTCGGGCGGCCTGATGAAACTCGGTCTCGCCAGGGTTGCGGGCCAGGACTTCCTGAAAAATGGGCTGTACTTTTTCATCGAGATGGGTTGGCATGTTCGTGTCCTCCTTCGTGATTGCTTAAATTTTGTGCAGTAGTGGCAAGTATACTAGCACAACTATTTACAGACGGGCAAATATTATTTTATTGCCTAAAATTTAATCAATTATGGGGCGTTGTGTCAAGGGTGGGTTGTGTCGGTGACTAAAAAAAAGACGATGCCGTCTGCTGCAGAGAGCGTAATACAAAACCCGCTCCGGTTCTGTAAATGAACTGGAGCGGGTTTTCCCGGTCAAATGAGTAGATTTTAGTCGAGAATATAACGGGCGTGTTCGTAGATTGGCCATTTCGGCTCGGTTTGATAGAATTCGACCTCAGCCCCGATTGTCAGCTTGTTTGCAGAGCCACAGAGGAACATTCCCAACAGGATCGGCATGGCTTTATAGAAGAGCTGCAGGTTGCAAGGTTGGCAATAGGCCCAGCTTCTGTCCTCGAGCTGATCACCACACTGCTCGCAACGCATATGCAGAACTTTTCCCATGTTCATAGTGTCGCCGCTTTCTCCCTCGTGTGGGCCGGCGGGTCTGTCGAAATAGGTGTCGGCTGGTCGACAGAGTGACCCAGGCCACTGTATTCAACCGACGCATGTCAATACCATACCATTTTTGTCAGGTATTAGTCTACGAGAAAACGACTTTCCTGGATATCCCTTTTTTAGGGGGTGGCGGCGAGCCAGTCCGTTATGGCTTGTTGCTTGGCGGTCCAACCGGCCCCGAGGCGTTCCTGCAGGAAGGTCATATACAGGCTGTCGAACAACTGCAGACCTTCGTTAAGCGTGTACATCCGCTCAAAAAATACGGCTTGCTGTTCATGTTCGGGATCGGCGAGATCGTCTTTCTCGATCTGGACGGGGGGGGCTTTGAACGAGGCAAAGTGGAAGGTGTCCCCTTTGAGAGTCAGTTTCCAGAGCATTTCCTGTTTTTCCAGGTAGAGAACCGCTTCATGGATTTCCTTGCCTCCCTGCAGGGCAGCACAGGCTTCGCGGAACTGGTCCTGCGGGCCGCTGACCGAAACTTTCTGCAGGCCATTTTCGTTCGTACCGGCAAGCATCAGGCGATCGTTCAGGTAGGCAATAAAACACTCTCCCTCGGCGGCCGGGCCAGGGCGGGACACGACATATTCGGAGGTCGCATTCAGGGTCTCATTCAGCAGCCAGAGCAAAAAATCGCGACCCAGCCAGTGATTGGCTTCGATCAGGTCAAGTACGGCATTGCTGGTGGCTTGATTGGCCTGCTGCAGCTGTTCGGCAAGCGTGCCTTCGGCGAGCTGCTCGGCGCGTGCATAGGGGTGGATCGGGACCAGGCGCAAACCGTCAAAGCTTTTGTTGAACAAGTCGATGAACTGCTCGACGGTTTTCGTTCCCAGGTTGGTCAGGGTGACCCGTTTGCTGGGGATGTCCCATACGACATCACAGACCAGCGGCGTCGGCAAGCTTCGGGCAAACAGGGCGCCACGAATGGCGTCACGCAAATTCTCGCGTTTTTGTTTCGGAACCCGGTGGAAGGTCGGGTTCTCTGCCAGAAATTCAGCTTCAGCTTGATCCATGTAGGCCTTCAGCAGAGTTGCCGGCAGCTTGCGTTGGTCGCGTCGAAAAGAAAAGGTCAGGTACTGGTCCCGTTGATATATGTGGCATCCGTCAAAGTTGCTGTTCTGCAGGTCTTCAAGCCGAACCCAGCCGATCGACTGCTCTTCACTGGTCTGCTCGATGGAGCGAAACGCGTTTTTGCTCAAACACTCGCCGACCCAGGCGACCAGCTCCTCCGATGGGACCAGCCCGGTGACTTCGAACTGGCAAATGCTGACGGTGTTGCTGAGGATGCCCATGTGGATGCTCCTGACGAGAGAATAAAAGGAAACATTGTTGGTACAATGTTTACTCGGCAAGGACAAGCAAAATTTGCCCAGACGCGGAAAAACCTTTGGCGGGGACGGAGTCGAAAATGTTAACGTGATGGGCCTGACTGTTTGAGGATGATTGCCGTGATGACGTGCGGGTGCAAGCCCGCTATACTTTGATGAAACAGGATGAGTAATTATTTCAATCGGGAGGTCTGGTCATGCTTCGAAAATTCTGGCCGTTGTTGTTGCTGCTGTTGCTCTGCGGCTGTGCTGTCAACCCGGTGACCGGCAAGAACGAGCTGGCGCTTGTTCCGGAAAGCACTGAACTCAAACTGGGTGCGGAACAGTATGCGCCGAGTCGACAGATGCAGGGCGGCGACTATGTCACCAACCCGGCGATTGCAAACTATGTGAGCCAGGTGGGCAACCGATTGGCCGCCGTCAGTGATCGCCAGCTGCCGTACGAATTCAAGGTGATCAACGATTCGACGCCCAATGCCTGGGCTCTGCCCGGTGGCAAGATTGCAGTGAACCGGGGCTTGCTCACCGAATTGAACAGTGAGGCTGAACTCGCTGCAGTGCTCGGGCATGAGATCGTCCATGCTGCAGCCCGGCATGGTGCCAAGGGGATGGAGCGCGGTCTGCTTATGCAGGGTGCGGTCCTCGCTGTCGGGGTGGCCTCCAGCAACAGTGAGTATGGCAAGATGGCGGTCGGCGGCGCATCTGTTGCCGCGGGGTTGATCGGCCAGAAATACGGCCGGGATGCTGAACGCGAATCGGACTATTACGGCATGCAGTATATGGCGCGTGCCGGTTATGACCCGCAGGCTGCAGTTTCTCTGCAGGAGACGTTTGTGCGTCTGTCTGAAGGGCGCAACCAGGATTGGCTCTCCGGACTGTTTTCTTCACATCCCCCGTCCATGGAGCGGGTGACGGCGAATCACAAAACAGCGCGGGAACTTGGAGTCAAAGGAGAAGTGGGTCAGGAACGTTACCGTAAAATGATTGCTCCACTGCTGGCAGATAAGGACGCTTATAAGGCCTATGATGACGGTCGTAAGGCGCTGGCTGAAGGACAGACGGCGATGGCTCTTGCCATGGCGCAAAAGGCCTTGGATGCTGCCCCAGAAGAGTCTCTGTTCCATGCTTTACGCGGTGATGTGCGTTTTGAAGAAGGGCGCTACAAGGACGCGATTACCAATTATGACCGAGCTCTGCAGCGCAACCCCGAATATTTCCATTTCTATCTGCAGCGCGGTTTGTCCAGAGAGAAACTTGGTCAGCATGACGCGGCCTACGCCGACCTCGACCGGAGCGCTAAACTGTTACCGACGGCTGCGGCTCTGAACGCCTTGGGCAACCTTTCCCTGGTACGTGGCGACAAAGACCAGGCGAAGCAGTTCTTTACCGGGGCGGCCGGCTCGAAAACTGCGCCGGGGCAGGCTGCGGCGGCATCCCTGCTGCGTCTGGACCTACCGGAGAACCCCGGCAAGTATATCAAGGTGCGGGTTGGCCGCGGCAAGCAGGGCCAGCTGCTGGCCCAGGTATCAAACAGTACCACTGTGGCCGTGACAGATGTGGCCATCGTGATTGTTTTTGCCGATGCCACGGGACAGAAGCAGAAGCTGTCGTTGCGTCTGCAGGAGACCCTGGCGCCGAACAAGGCGGTTGTCGTCAAGACCGGCATCGGCCCGGAGACCCAGACCAGCAATTTGAAGGCCGGTGTGGTTCGGGCCAGGATCGTCGAATGAAGGCTCGGAACGTGGACGCCTTGAACAAGACGTTCTTCTCAAGTTTATGTGATGTAATGCAATGAACGGACAGACGCCTGAAGCGATTCTGAGTTCGATTTTCGGCTATACCGATTTTCGTCCTTACCAGCAGGAGGTTATCGAGACCTTGGTTGACGGGCGGGATGCCTTTGTCCTGATGCCGACCGGCGGCGGCAAGTCGCTCTGCTACCAGATACCCTCCTTGCTGCGGCCCGGAACCGGTGTCGTGATCTCGCCGCTGATTTCTCTGATGAAGGATCAGGTGGATGCCTTGTGCGCTAACGGGGTGCGGGCCGCCTGCTACAATTCATCGCTCGGAGCCAAGCAGGCGCGGCAAACCCTGACGCAATTGCATGCCGGGGAACTCGACTTGCTCTATGTCGCTCCAGAGCGTCTGATGAACGATGCGTTCATGGAGCGGTTGGCGCAGATCGACCTGGCACTCTTCGCGATTGACGAAGCGCATTGCATCTCGCAGTGGGGCCACGATTTCCGACCTGAATATATTCGACTCGGACAGCTGCGTCAGCATTTCCCCAATGTGCCGTTGATTGCACTGACCGCGACCGCCGATCCCCAGACCCGGGATGATATTGTCGATCAGCTCGCTCTGCAGCACGCCAAATCGGTAGCGGCCGGATTTGACCGACCGAATATCCGTTACAGCGTGGTCGACAAGCTGAAGCCGTTTGAGCAGCTGCGAGAATTTCTCAGCAGTCGGTCCGGCGAAGCGGGCATCGTTTATGCCCTGAGCCGCAAACGGACCGAGGATGTCGCCGATCGGCTGAGCGCCGCCGGTGTCCGGGCGGCCGCCTATCATGCCGGACTTTCGGCCGGTCAGCGTCAGAAGGTTCAGGATGCCTTCCTGCGCGATGACCTGCAGGTGGTGGTGGCGACCGTGGCCTTCGGGATGGGTATCGACAAGCCGAACGTGCGCTTTGTGGTGCATTACGACCTGCCGAAGAATATCGAAAGCTACTACCAGGAGACCGGTCGGGCCGGGCGTGACGGCCTGCCTGCTGAGGCATTGCTGCTGTTCGGTTATGGCGATATCGCCATCGCCCGTGGCCTGATCGAGAAGAGCCGCAACATGGATCAGGTCCGGATTGAGCTGCACAAGCTGAACGCCATGGTCGGCTTCGCCGAGCCGCTCACCTGCCGGCGGCGGGTGCTGCTTGGCTATTTTGGAGAATCCCTGGAAGAGGATTGCGGCAACTGTGACATCTGTCTCGACCCGCCACAGCGCTATGACGCCACCGAAGATGCCCGCAAAATTCTTTCCTGTGTCTACCGGGTCGGCCAGCGCTTCGGCGCAGGGCATGTGATCGACGTGCTGCGCGGTTCTCAGAACCAGAGGATTCTCACGCTTGGTCACGATCGCCTGTCGACCTACGGCATTGGCGCAGAGACCAGCCAAGAGGCCTGGGGCAGCCTGGTCAGGCAGCTGGTCCATCTCGGTTACCTGAAGCAGGATATCGCCAACTACTCGGTGCTCAAGCTGACCGAGGCGGCGCGACCGCTGCTGCGCGGTGAGCAGGAGCTGGATCTAGTCGCCCCACGCGTCAAGGCGAAGGCGGTCAAAAAAAAGGTGCGCCGCAAGCTCGAGGACCTCGATTACGATCAGGATCTGTTCGACGCCTTGCGGGAGCGGCGCAAGGAACTGGCCACAGCCGCCGGGGTGCCGCCTTTCATCATCTTCGGTGATCAGTCGTTGGCCGAGATGGCGGCTTTCCGGCCTGTCGACCTGGAAACGATGCGCGAGATCAACGGGGTTGGTGAATTGAAACTGAAGCGCTACGGTGAGGAGTTTCTGGCCGTTATTAATGGTTTTACGTCAGAGTGAAATAGTGAAGTGTGAAAAGCATTTCTCACGCCCGTTCGCTGTGCTCACTCAAGTCCGCAAAGTCCGCAAAGCTGAAAAACAAAAATCCTTGGGTTTAATCAAAGCTTTTGGGGTAAACTTTGCGAACTCCGCGGACTTTGCGTGAGTCAGGTTTTCCTTTTTGGATTTTAAATATTCAGCGTGAGAAAATGAGCGTAACGATTTTTTTACTGAGGATCCCATGAACGACGAACACAACAACATTGACGAAGAATTCGAGGACGAGGGCAGCTTTGCTGCGATGCTGGAAGAGAGCATGGCGACGACGGTCGAGCTTAAGCCGGGCCAGAAGGTCGAAGCGAAGGTGCTGCAGATTGGCGACGAGTGGACCTTCCTTGATGTCGGCCAGAAGGGTGAGGGTGTACTCGATACCAAGGAGCTGCTTGATACCGAAGGTGAACTGACTGTTGCCGTGGGCGACACTCTGGGTGCGTACTTCCTGTCGCGGGCCGGTGGTGAATTAAAATTTACCCTGCGCATCGGCGGCGGCGCCTCCGGCACGGCACAGCTCGAAGAAGCCTGGCGCAGTGGCATTCCGGTCGATGGCCGGGTCGAAAAGGAAATCAAGGGGGGCTACGAGATCAAGCTGCCCGGTGGCGTGCGTGCCTTCTGTCCCTACTCCCAGATGGGTTTGCGGCGCATCGATAACCCGGAAGAGTTGATTGAACAGTCTCTGTCGTTCCGGATCAGCCAGTTCAGTGAGCAGGGCCGCAACATCGTGGTCTCGCATCGCGACATTCTTGAAGAAGAACGTCAGCAGCAGCGCGAACAGCTCAAACAGACCCTGAAGCCGGGCATGGTGGTCAAGGGGACGGTGACCAATATCCGCGATTTCGGTGCCTTCGTCGATATCGGCGGCCTGGAAGGGCTGCTGCCGATCTCCGAAGTCAGTTACAGCCGGGTCGAAAATCTCAACGAGCTGCTGCAAGTCGGCCAGGAGCTGGAGGTGGCCGTCAAGAGTTGCGACTGGGAGAAAGATCGTTTCTCATTCAGCCTGCGCGACACTCTGGCCGATCCCTGGGGCAAGGTTGGCAGCGTCTTTGCCGAGGGGACCACACACACCGGTACGGTGGCCCGTCTGGTACCGTTTGGCGCTTTCGTGACCTTGGACGAAGGGCTGGATGGCCTGATTCATATCTCGAAGCTGGGGGAAGGACGGCGCATCAAACACCCGAAAGAGGTCCTGATGGTCGGTCAACAGCTGCAGGTGACGATCGAACGGATTGATCGCGACGAGCGCCGGATCGGTCTGGTCCCGGCGACCGAAGGGGAAGACGAGACGCAAAACAGCTACTCGGAACAGCCCGCTGCCGCCTCGATGGGCACCCTCGGCGACCTGCTCAAGGCAAGCCTCAACAAGAAGCGGAATGGCTGACCTGTTCAGTTGCATCTACAGCTTCTTCCGCCAGCAGGCCGACGTGCTGGAGTGGGGCGTCGCGCCGCCTGATCCCATCGAGCAGCCGGAACGCCTGACGCAATGGCTGGCGGCCGGCAAGCAGGGCGAAATGGCCTACATGCAGGAGCACGCTGCCCTGCGGCTCGACCCGCAGCAGTTCTTTCCGGAGGCAGTGTCGATTGTGCTGTTTCTGCACCGCACTCCGGCAAGGATCGTCAAGTCTCCCGATGCGGTCGAAGCGCAGGTCGCTGCCTACGGTCGAGGACCCGATTATCATTTCACCCTGAAAAGTTTGATGCGTGAGCTGGAGGCGCAGCTGATGGCCCTCGATCCGGAACTGCGACTCAAGATGTTCGTCGATTCCGCACCGGTGATGGAGCGCGACTTGGCGGTGCGGGCCGGTTTGGGTTGGATCGGCAAAAACGGTTTGCTGCTGCACCCCACACATGGCAGCCAGTTTTTTATTGGCGGCTTCTTCGTCAACCGCGGCATCGAGAAACCGGCAGCGGTTCTCCCCGATCGCTGCGGAACCTGTCGACGCTGCATCGAAGCCTGCCCGACGGCCGCGATCGAGGAAGGGCGACAGGTGTACGCTGCCCGCTGCATTTCTTATTTGACCATCGAGAAGAAGGGCGAGATTGCACCGGACCTGCGCGCCAAACTCGGCACGCGGATTTTCGGCTGTGATACCTGCCAGCAAGTCTGCCCCTGGAACGCGCAGCAGCTTGAGGAGGCCTTGCCGGAAGACTCAAAGTTCCATCTGACTCTGGCCGATTGGCAGAAGATCCTGCAGCCAGGTGGTGGCTTCAAGCGGCTCTTCAAGGAGACGCCCCTGTACCGCGCCGGGCGGCAGAAGATGTTGCGGAATGTTACTATCGCCCTTGAAAACAGTGCGCCTTCCGAGTGATGTTCCCTCAACAGGAGATGTTCAGAAGCCATGCCCCGTCCCGGAATGAACCGACGCTATTACCAGATGCCCAGGGCGGAGATCGCTTACCTGCGTTATACGCTGGAAAGCTACGATGGGCTGGCCTACCAGCGCACCCTTGACAGTGCCAATGGTCTGGTTGAAGTCCTTTGGCCGGTTGAACGGAGCCAGGATGTCGAGGCGCTGCTGGCGGCACTGACGGAAGAGCTTGGCTGGCAGGAGGTCGCTCCACCGGAGGTGGTGCCGCCGATCTGAAGATGTGCCAAGGAAAAGTAGAGGTCGACGGGTTTTGGCCCACCTGCCATTTCAAATAGATATTCTCTTCCTTACAATCAAAACCGGCGGGTTTCGTCCCGCCAGCCGACTTTCCGATTAACAAGAGAAATCCGAGCTTTTAATGGCTTGTTTCTTTAGCCGTAAATGATGTAAATCCCAAAAAGGGCCGCCCGGCAAATGCCGGACGGCCCTTTTTGGGATAAAGCTGATGCTGTTAGGAGCCGCTGGAGACCAGGTAGGCGCCGACGACGCGCCTGAGACCAGGGCCCGGGCCAGGCTGGCGAAGACACCCGGGCCGGGGGTGATCCCGAAGATAAAGATGGCGAGCAGGAAGCTGAAGGCGCTTTCAACGGCCATGGCCGAGGTCCGGTCGATGCGTTTAAAGAAACAGTTTGGGAGCTTTCGGGGTTGAGCAGTTTTTGAAGAGCATGGCCCGCCGTTCCTCAATCAAGGGGTGATTGAAAACGCGCGCCCCGGTCGGACAGGCCCTGACACAAGCGGTGCACATGATGCAATTATCGGCCTGCGTGTCAACCTGATCGGCAAGTTTGATCACCCGCACCGGGCAGACCGCAGCGCATCGGCCACAGAGGATGCAGGTGGCGGGGTTCGTCTCCGGGGCGACGCCGCCGAACTGCACCCGCTCCTTGTAGGGGACATTGCCATCCATTGCGGGTGTGTCGTGGTTGCCTCCTGCAAGCTTTGCCGCGACCTGCCGACCGAACTCGATCGCCGCCTGCACATCTTCGGCATCGGGTCTGTCGGCGGCAATGGGACGCTCCGGGGTCGAGTAGGAATGCTCGCCGATAAAGGCGCCGGCGGCGACCACCTTGAAGCCTTGGGTGGTCACGACATCCCGCAGTTCCACCAGGGCGTCTTCGAACTCGCGGTTGCCGTAGAGGGCGACCAGGATGGTCGGCATGTCTGTTGCCGTATAGGCGGACAGCCGCTCCAGACAGTCGACCGGCACACGCCCGGCGTAGACCGGAATACCGATCACCGCGATGCCGTCGGCCAGGTGCTGTTTTTGTGCATCGAAGGCAAAGGTCAGGTTGTGGTCACACGTTTGCTCCGGGGCCAACCCCTTGGCGATGGCATTGACCGTTGTGCGGGTCGTACCGGTCGGCGAGAAATAGATCAGGTGCACTCTGTTGTCTGACATATCAATCTGCTCCAGTTAAACCGTTTCGACGACAATCTCCGGCGGGTCGAGAATGGCTCGCTTAACCGAACACTGGTTGGTGGCCCGGACGATGGCGCGGCGATACTTCTCCGGGAACCCCTCCGGTACCTTGATCGTCATGGTGATCTTTTCAGTGCGGTGGGTCTCCGGATGGTCGACCGTGTCGAGGGAAAACTCCAGGCCGTCAGTCGGTAGATCGCGTTGTTGGCAAAAGCGCAGGGCATAAAAGGCCGCACATGTGCCGAGCGAAGTCAGAAAATAATCGAAGGGCGTTGGCGCGCTGTTCTGCCCGCCGTCGTCAACCGGTTGGTCGGTGGGGATATCAAAGCCCTTGTAGTTGGCGTTTACGACGTAGCCACCGGGGAAGGTGATCTTCATGCTCATGTAATACTCCTGCTGTAACGGCAGCACTTTGCCGTGGATGGTCGGTTGCGGTGATTACCAGCGTTCTTTTTTTGGGGTCAGTTGGTGTAGCTCGTAGCTGCGGCTGCCCAGGCCGACTTTTTCGGCATGGTGCAGGGTAATTGCCCAGTCGATGTTGGGGTGAACGCCTCGGAACTTATCGCCACCCGGTTCGTGACCGGCAGACATGGCGGTGTCGGGCAGACCCTGTGCCTGGTTGACCAGGTCAGCACAGGCCTGATCGAGTGCGACTGGGTCGGTTGAGGCGAGAATGCCGATGTCCGGCACGATCGGCGCATCGGAGTGACCGTAGCAGTCGCAGGCAGGTGACACCTGGGTGATGAAGTTGATGTACAGCTGTTTGCCCTCTTTGCCGCTGACCGCACCGAGAGCATATTCGGCCATTTTTTTCATGACCAGCGGGGCCTCTTCGTTCCACTGGATGCGGATCGCTTGAAGCTCGCAGACGCTGATGCAGCGGCCGCAGCCGGTGCAGGCTGTCTGGTCGATTTGGGCAAGGCCTTCGATGAGCTGAATGGCCTCGTGAGCGCAGGCGTCGAGGCAAACGCCGCAGCCTGTGCAGTCTGCTGTCGAGACCTCCGGGGCAACGGTCGAATGCTGCTCCATCTTGCCTTCGCGGCTGGAGCAGCCCATCGCCAGGTTCTTGATGGCGCCGCCGAAGCCGGTCAATTCGTGGCACTTGAAGTGGCTGAGAGTGATTAAACCGTCCGCTTCGAGAATCTCGAGACCGATATCAACCGTGTTCAGCAACTCCCCGTCGACTGAAACGCGTCGTGAGGAGTGGCCGCGCAGGCCGTCGGACATCACCAACGGGGCGTTGACCACGGCGTAGGCAAAACCGTTTTCAATAGCGCAGCTCAAGGCGGAGACCGCCTCCTTGCGCTGCCCCGGGTAGAGAGTGCTGGAATCGGTGAGGAACGGTTTGCCGCCGCACGCCTTGATCTGATCGACGATGCGCCGGACAAAGGTCGGCCGGATGTAGGCGTGACCACCCTTCTCACCGAAGTGCAGCTTAATGGCGGTCAGGTCACCCTGGGCAATGATCGATTCCAGGCCGGCCAGTTCGACCAGCCGCTCCAGTTTGACGAACAGGTTCTCCCGCATGCCGGCACGCATGTCGGCGAAATATACGGAACTTGGCATCATTGACTCTTTCTGAATAGGTGGCGCTTACTTGGCGCCCTGGTCCGACCCGAGCGGGCCGTAGGATTCAACCCGGCCTTCGACCAGGTGGATGTAGTAGCGTTCCCAGGGTCGGTTGACCGGGGTAAACCAGAGGTATTCCTGGTTGCCGCTGCCGGACGCGCTCTGCGGTTTGCCCATGTGCTGGAACACCTCAGCCTTGGTCATCCCCGGAGAGATTTTCTCGATGCTGATCCAGGGAGCACAGCCGGACAACAAGATAACCGCCAGGCTCATGATAATGAAACGACGCATTCTGTTTCTCCTTGAAACGCGCTCTGCGAATTATGCTGCGGGTTGCGATGTCGATTCGGCCTCGTCCTGATGCAGATAGACCGTCTGGCTCGGGAAGGCAATCTCCAGACCCAGCTCTTCGACAATATCCATGATTTTCAGACTGACATCCTCGCGGGCATCGAGGTAGTCACCCCAGACAGTGGTCGTCGTGAAGCAATAGACCATGATGTCGAGGGACGACGCACCGAAATCGGTGAAGTTGACCAGGAAGAAATCCTGATCAATCGCCGGATGCTGCTTCAGCATTGCGCGGATGCGGCGTACGACCTCGCGCATCTGGGCCGGGGTGGCGTCGTAGGAGATGCCGATGTTCAGCTTGATCCGACGCTTCGGCATGCGGCTGAAGTTATCGATTGCCATGTTGGCAATCACATTGTTTGGTACCATGATCAGGGTCTTGGCGAAGGTGCGGATCTTGGTGGAACGGAAACCGATCTCCTCCACAGTGCCTTCCATGTCTCCCGCCTTGATCCAGTCACCGATCCGGAAAGGACGGTCGAAGATGATCATCAGCGAACCGAAGATGTTCGCAATAGTGTCCTTGGCAGCCAGGGCGAAGGCGAGGCCGCCGATGCCGAGGGACGCGAGTAGCCCGGTGATCGGGTAGCCAAAGCTCTGGATCGCCATCAGCAACGCCATCACCACGATGAAGATGCGCAAGCTTTTGCGAACCATCGGCGCCAGATGATCATCGAGTGTCGATTCCGTGCGCTCAGCCCAGCGAATGAGATAATGATCGATAATACTGACCAGGTTGAACAGGAACCAGGCAATCACGAAGATAACGAATGCCTTGAGTATGGAGATGACGATAGCGTTAATGTTGTAGGGCTCGGTCGGTAGCTTCAGAATCCCTACAGCGATAAACAGGCCGATGACCAGCACCATCGCTTCGGCCGGTTTGCGCACTGACCCCAGGAAACGGTCATCCAGTTCCCCCTTGGTTTTGCCGGCGATCGGCACCACGACCCGGGTAAATATCAGGCCGAAAATCTTTTTGCAGATCAGGGCAACGATGATGACGGCCAGAGCGATGGCATAACGCCCTGTGCTGATGCCGAGAAACTGCTGGTTAATCAGGTCGGTGAACGCCTGCATGGTACTCTCCAGGTCAGAAGGTCAATAACAACTCAAGCTATCAAAATCATACCGGAAATGCAAGCAGCCCCCAGTGGCGGTTGCCTGCGGAGAAAGTTGCTCTCAGGCGCAAAACTTTGGAACGGGTATGTTAGTATAATAGGCATTGAGGGCTGACCTTTATCCTTTTGAGGGAGATCTGTGATGAAACCAGTTGTACGAGACAGTTACCGGACCGCTCGAACCCTGAATGTTGCGGACGATGATTATCGATATTACAGTCTGCCGGCGTTGGCCGAAGCTTCTGGCCGAAACCTGTCGCAGTTGCCGTTTACCTTGAAAGTTCTACTGGAAAATCTGTTGCGCTTTGAAGACGGTACGACCGTCACCCAGGCCGACATCGATGCGACCATGGCCTGGCTGGACCAGCAAGGCTCGAGTCACGAAATCGCCTTCCGGCCGGCCCGGGTCCTGATGCAGGACTTTACCGGAGTGCCCGCTGTGGTTGACCTGGCTGCCATGCGTGATGCAGTGGCCCGTGCCGGTGGCGACCCGCAGTTGATCAATCCGCAGATTCCGGTCGACCTGGTGATCGACCACTCGGTCATGGTTGATCGCTATGCCACGCCGGAGGCGTTTCAGTACAACGTCGACAAGGAGATGGAGCGCAATCGGGAGCGCTATGCTTTCTTGCGCTGGGGGCAACTTGCCTTCGATAATTTTCGCGTGGTTCCGCCCGGGACCGGCATTTGCCACCAGGTTAATCTCGAATATCTTGGACAGACCGTTTGGAGCGAGGAGCAGGATGGTGTTCGGCTGGCTTATCCAGACACCTTGGTCGGCACCGACAGTCACACCACCATGATCAACGGCCTGGCCGTGTTGGGCTGGGGCGTCGGCGGCATCGAGGCCGAGGCCGCCATGCTCGGTCAACCGATTTCGATGGTTCTGCCGGAGGTGGTCGGCTTCCGTCTGAGCGGAGCACTCAAGAAGGGCGTGACTGCCACCGACCTGGTGCTGACCATTACCGAGCAGTTGCGGCAGTTCGGAGTGGTCGGCAAGTTCGTGGAGTTTTTCGGCCCCGGTATGGCCCATCTCTCTCTGGCGGACCGGGCAACCATCGCCAACATGGCGCCGGAGTACGGCGCTACCTGCGGTTTCTTCCCGATTGACCAGGTGACCCTTGATTACCTGAACCTGACCGGTCGCAGCCCGGAGCGAGTCGCCCTGGTTGAGGCCTACGCCAAGGCGCAGGGGATGTGGCGCGCCGATGATATGCCCGAGCCGCTCTATAGCCACGTACTTGACCTTGATCTCGACAGTGTCAGACCGAGCCTGGCGGGACCGAAGCGGCCGCAGGACCGGGTTGACCTGGAGCAGATGAAGACGGCGACGGAGCAGGTCATTCCGGAAGGTGAACTGGATCGAGCGGCGCCTGTGGCTGAGGCAGATTATGCGCTGCAACAGGGTGATGTGGTGATCGCAGCGATTACCTCCTGCACCAACACCTCCAACCCGGCGGTCATGTTGGCGGCCGGTCTGCTGGCCCGTAATGCGGTTGAGAAAGGTCTGGTGAAAAAGCCCTGGGTCAAGACCTCGCTGGCGCCCGGTTCGAAGGTTGTTACCGACTATCTCGACAAGGCGGATCTGCAGGGTGCCCTCGATCAGCTCGGTTACAACGTGGTCGGCTACGGCTGCACCACGTGCATTGGCAACTCCGGCCCACTGGTCGGGCCAATTGCCGACGCGATTGACGCTGGTGATTTGACGGTTTGTTCCGTGCTCTCCGGCAATCGCAACTTCGAAGGCCGGGTACACCCGCAGACCCGCGCCAACTGGCTGGCATCGCCGCCACTGGTGGTCGCTTTCGGCTTGGCCGGGACCACGCGTATCGACATGAGTTGCGAACCTTTGGGTGAAGGTCACGACGGCCAGCCGGTCTACCTGAAGGACATCTGGCCAAGTGACGAAGAGGTCGCCGACTTGGTCAAACTGGTGTCTGCCGATATGTTCCGGGAGAAGTACGCTGACGTGTTTACCGGGGACGAGATCTGGCGCAGCCTGCCAGTGCCTGAGGGCGACACCTACGTTTGGGCTGCGGACTCAACCTATGTGCGGCAGCCCTCCTTCTTCGAAATCCGCGACGCAGCGGAGGCCCGCATCGTACCCTTCAGTGGCGCGCGGCTGTTGGCTCTGCTTGGCGATACCGTCACCACCGACCATATCTCCCCGGCCGGGGCAATCCTCGCCAGCAGTCCGGCTGGCGTCTACCTGCGTGAGCATGGCATCGAGCCAGCCGATTTTAACTCCTATGGCTCGCGCCGTGGCAACCATGAAGTGATGATGCGCGGCACCTTCGCCAATATCCGTTTGCGCAACGAGCTCGCTCCCGGCACGGAAGGGGGGGTGACCCGCTACTCCCCGGACGGCGAAGAAATGCCGATCTTCGATGCGGCCATCCGCTATGCTGAAGCTGAGACCCCTTTGATGGCGGTGGCCGGCCGGGAATACGGCACCGGTTCGAGCCGTGACTGGGCCGCCAAGGGGACACTGCTGCTCGGTGTCAAGGCCGTGCTCACCGAGAGCTTCGAACGGATCCATCGCTCGAATCTGGTCGGGATGGGCATCCTGCCGCTGCAGTTCAAGAAAGGCGATACCCGCAAAACCCTCGGATTCGACGGCAGCGAGTCCATCGACCTGCCTGAACAGGAGGGCACGATTGAACCTGGTCAGGATATTCACCTGGTGATCCGTCGTGCCGACGGTACGGCGGAGGAGTTGATCGTGACCTGCCGGATCGATACCACCGATGAGGTGGAATACTATCGGAGCGGCGGTATTCTCAACTACGTGCTGCGGGGGCTAGTTTAGGCCGGCAAGGAGTTGGGGGAGTTGTTGACCTGTAACAGGTAGCTTATGTGGAACATTTCTCTGGAGCGGGCACCCCTTTGAGGTTCGCCCGCTCTTTTGTTTGTATCTCGTTAGCTGAAAAAGAGCTTTTGCCCCTCCGGAAGTGAATTATAGGACCCTGAGTTTAGCGCACTATCCACATCGTGGATTTTCAATCGAACATGAACAACCGATAATCGCATCCATGGCCTCGATATCTTCAGCATTATCAACAAAACTCTCTATATCTTCACCCATTTGTGCAAGCACTTTTAGGAAGTTTAACGTTAAATCCGGATTTAACTGTGTTCCGGAGTTATTTAACAACAAACCACTGGTTTTTGAAAAATCCCAGGAATTTTTGTAGGTCCGTCGCGTTCTCAAAGCGTCAAAAACATCAGAAATCATTGTCATCTGACTACAGATATTGAGTTGCCAGCCGGCTGGTACTTTCGGGTACCCGCCCATGTCATACCGGATATGATGCTCAAAGGCGCTAAAAACGGCCAATTTCGGGACCCCTTCCTGGTTCATCAGGTATTGGGCTCCTCGATGAGGGTGCTGTTGAATCATTTCGAACTCATCTTGATCTAATTTCCCGGCTTTGTTCAGGACCTCCCGATCAACAAATATCTTGCCGACATCGTGCAGCATGCCGGCAAGACCGAGATCGTGCAGCATCTGACCCTCGATTCCCAGAGACACCCCCTGCGCGATATTCAAAATTCCCACATTCACAGAATGGGTAAAGGTATACTCATCCATCTCTCGGAGAGGTACCAGCGCCAGGAACGGGTTGATGTTTTGCCTGAAGGCTTTAATAAAACCTGCAACCAGTGAGGACATCTGAGTGATATCCAATACGCCCTGTTCAGCGACATGATCGAATTGCTCATGGAGCCCTTTTTTCTCCTCGTCCGACAAGTCTTCAAAGGACGAAATGGCGCGGACATTCTCATCTGAGGGGGCCTCGACCCCGCCCACTTGGATATAACTGGTCATCAGTCGCAAAGACTCAATCGAATCCTTGCCAAGTAGAACCTTGACCAACTGCTGAAGTTCATTAACGGTGAACCCTTCGGAAAATCTGATAAAGCCGACATTCTGGTCTGCGCAGTATCTCAACAGTTTCTCTAGGTTCGGGGTTTTGGCCAGAGGTTTGCCCTGGAAAAGAAGTTCATCCTCGACCCTGGCCAGGAGAAGTTCAGTCTCTTTGCTTTGGTAAACCCGGAACGTATCGGTCAGTCTGGCAAAATGCTCGATGACACGTTGATGGCCCGGCGAATAGAGAGACGCCGCCGATAATGCGCTGGTCAGGTTTCGGATGATTTCCTGGATCATTCCAAGCTTAGTAATTTGCACGGCTATGACTCCATTCGTTGTTGCAGTTTTTCAAGTCTGGCCTTGAGATCTGCATTCTTGCTTGGAGTAAACGTGTGGAGTGCCGGGAGAAGCAGGTCTGGATCGTAACGGTTTAACACCCTGAAAATTTCCTCTTTTAATTGCTCATGCTGCTTCTGCTGCAGGATGTTTCTCGATCCCAGGATTTCGAAGAAAATCGGCAATGATGATTTTGGGAAAGTTTCTGAAAGTGTCTTGATAAGCGCCTTTTTCTGGTCGAGACGGTAATTCAACGCTGACTTCTGTCGTAGCAAGTTGACCAACCGGTTGAACACTTCCGGGTGTTTGGCCATGGACGCCAAAGGGATCGCCGTGTCGACCGTTTTCAAATCCTTATGATCCAACATTTGGAGGAGATTTTCGATTGAGTCCTTGCAGCCGTAATGGAGACAGGCCTTGATTGCTTCTGTCCGGACTTTAGGGTGTGAGTGCATCGTCAAAGGTTTGATGTGTGGCATCGCCTCGCGATCCTGAAGATTCCGAAGAATATGAATAATATTTCTGATGAAATACCATCGCGGATCACCCAGATGTTTCGACGCAGTGGCAATGACGACCTTTGAATCAAGTAGCTGTAGAAGCTTGAGGTAGAAATACCTGTTTGACCGGTTTACATCTGTAGCCAACACTTCGAGTAGTGGCGCAATAAACGGAGAGCCGACGGTTATCACAAGAGCTTCAATCTCTTTGAACTTACTTTTTCCATAAATTTCAACGCCTGACAGCACACGTTGTGTACATTCTTCTGAAGCAATCAAATGTTTAAATCGCTGGAAGTTTTCTGCCTGGGTGTTTTGGCGATCAAGAAGTTCATAGAGATCGTTGAGCGCGCCAAAAGCACCTTCATTGAGGTAGACGTAGACGATATTGACCAGGTTCTCACCGAGTCCCTTCAGATAGTTTTCATCAGGAGACTCATTGAGAATCTTTATAATGATGTCAGCCGCGTGTTTTTCTTGCTGGGTGTCCTCAAGGGAGGTTTTCAACGTCAGCAGGTTGTCGCTTACCTGCTTCGAAATATTGTCATGTTGGATGATGTTGAGGAGTGTGTGACGGTATTTTTCAGGGACGTATTTTTCAAAGTCATCTTTTTTGAACAGCTTCTCCAGATCGGATTTTCTTTCTGCAAGTTTTTGGTCAATCTTTCCAAGATGCTCAATGTGGAGGTTTTTGTCCTGTGCGATTTTTCCAAGAATTCGCATGATGACCGGGGGTGCAAAGTTACTCTCTTTCGCGGAATGTTCGAGCAAATCGACAATGATTTCGTCAGTCAAGCCAGAAAAGAATTCTTCTGAAAAGGCGGGTTTCATGTTGAGACTGAAAATATGACTAAACAGGCGCTCTCTGATTTCGGGTGAAATGCGATTGATGAATTCTGTCAGTTTCGCCAATGCCCGATTGCGATAGTGGTTGATTTTTTCAAATTGCAACGATGCCAGGAAGCTGCTCAACCCCTTGCTGAACTTCTGCTGGTTGGCCAGGGACATCTTGGTCAGGATCTTGTTTGTGAGTTCAGCCAGGCTGTCCGGGCTGGTATTCTCATCATTTGCCCCTGCTGCATTCACACTCGCTGTGAGTTCGCGATATATCGCAAACGCAAACCGGTCCCACAGCGTTGATTTCTCTCGCAAAAGCTGGTTGCGATCTACTGCGTCGATATCATTGACATAGGCAATATCACTTTCCGACATTTCACGTACGGCGATCATTGAGATCTCGCGCATGTTCAGAGAGGAGACAATCCCCCCTTCTTCCCAGGTTTCAGCCGGAGGACGTCCGGTTAATGTCAGGAATGTTTGGATATCTTTAGTCGACAGATCCCGGTTGAAGGTTATTGTGCTGATCCCATGTTGGAAAAGTTGATAGGCGAACGTTGTGAATGCTTTGTTGGACTGCTCAATAAACTCTTCGTCGTAGATGAATGCGTGGCGACCGACAGTGAGAGGCAACGTTTCATGATACAGAAAATAGGATTCGAAGAAACCTTGTAACCTCGATGTCGCAAGGTCTATCTGCTTGTTTGCGGCACCATAAAGTTTCAAATGTTTCGAGATCAACAAACATGTGTTGAGAATGTTTTTGACCAGTGCAATTTCTTTATTTTTATCACCCAGAAGCATGCCGACCTCAAGTAAACGATTTGAACAAAGAACCAGATTCTCAACCAGAAACCTACAGAGCTGGTTACTCCTTAACTTTCAATAGCCGGATGCTCACTCTGCTTCGGTTGCCCCCGTCCTTCTGACACTCGGACAGGTATTTGTGACAATGTTCAATCACATTGGTGTAATTGTCGTCATTTCTCAGACAGTGCCCCCCGGCTGAAAAGGTCCCTGAAATTGTTGCGCCTCCAAGAGGGAAGCTGCTTTTTGCAAAGAGAAGCCGCATTTTTTCACAGGTCGAATCCAGCAGATTGTCGGTTACGTTTCTAAAGATACCGAGGAAGCACCCTTCGTCAATGCGGGCAATCAGGTCAAGTGGGCGGGAATTGTGAGCCAAGGTTTGGCTGGCAATAGTTTGAAATTGGTCAAACGCCTTTCGCCCATGCGCTTTAATAAACAGGTCGATGTTGTCAATTTTGAAAATAGCGACCCCGACCTTTAGTGGGTATCTCTGCATTTCTTTCAATGACTGCTCAATCTGCTCACGCGCATATTTCGCATTCGCCAATCGGGTCAAAGGATCGACTAAGGCCAACTCTTCAAGCTCGGCAAGCCTTTCTGCAATGGCGCCCGTTGGCGTGTTGTCCTTGAAAAGTTCAGAAGCTCCATGGACGCGTCCTGTAGAATCGCATAAGGGAGAGACGCGGACGTTGATTGGTACGCGAAAACCATCTTTATGCTTCAAGAAGATCTCGTCTTCATGTTTGCACCGATGTGAGATGGCCCAGGTGAGAGGACAACCGTCACTGCACAGGTCATTGCCCTCCTTGTCCACGTGTTTAAGCGGGCCGTCATAGCAATAGGTGCCAACCAGTTCTTCAGCTGTGTATCCTGTGATTTCCTCGGCAGCATTATTCCAATAAGTAATTTTGCGCTCACAGGTCACTGTATAGAGGCCGTCAAACAAACTGTCCAGTACTTGTTTTTGATCACTCATCCCATCCTCTTTTCATCAAAAATTCTTTTCAATGCATCATGGATGACCACTTTATAAAAGCCTTTGTAGTAAACTCACACTACAAAATACCAAACCGTCGTTGAGATGATTTTGCTGAGATAAAACTCGCGGCCCTAGGCTTTGCTGGGATTTAACTACGATGTGAAAATTAACGCTCAAAAGATTGATTTTGGCAATAATTTCATAAGAGATATCCCGAACGGTACATTATACCAAGGGGGTCTCACGAAATTCTCACAATCGTTCTCGTAGGGTTTCAGCGTTTTAAGGGAAGGCTCTATGGGACTTCTTTTTCCTGAAGCGAATTAAAGATCATGTCTAGCACGACCTTCTGGCGGGCCTCATGCTTGTTGAGTACAGCCAGGCAGCTGCCCATCGGGAACTGCTGGTGTAGAACATCGGCGTGGTGGCCCGAGAGGATAATGATCCGGTTTTTGTTCAGGCCATGGCCGATGGCGTAAGTGAGTAGTTTTTTGCCGTCCATGTCGGGCATTTCAAGATCGAGCAGCAACAGCTCAGGTTTGGTCGCGATCGCTTTTAACCCGAGCAGAGCGTTGTCGCATGTTTCGACCTGGAGTGCCGGAAAATGCTCTTCGACGTACTTCCTGATAAATTTCAGGTAGCCTTTGTCGTCATCGATAATGAGCACTCGGTTCATGCGCTGCTCCTGTCTGCTTCCGATTGTTGTGGTTCCGCGAGCAACAGTCGGTTCATCGGCGTGATCTCGGCCGGGATCTGCTGCGTATAAACTTGGTACCCCTGTCTCTGCAGCGTAAAGACTCGGGTCACATCAACTGCCAGCACCCCATTCATCCATCCGCCCAGGCTTCCCTGGTCGGCAGTTTTCAGGTCATGGCAGCAAGGTAGTACCGCCACACGCGCCCCAACCGCCACGGCTTGTTGCAGCACCAGGTCGGTCAACTCGCCACAGGCGTGGGAGGCGACGATCAGGTCAGTCGGCTGGAGGGCGATTTCGTGCAGTTCGGTTTGCTTAAATTCTACCCGATTACTGAGACGGGGCCAGTCATTTTCCAGGCTTTCTGCAAGTTTGGCGGCGCTGGGCGGGAGGCTGCGATCAACGGCGAGCGCATGCGGCGAGCTGTTGTCGAGCAGCAGCAGGCTGTAGGCGAGCAGGCCATGGCCGCACGCCATGTCAACAATCCGTCCGCTTCGGAAGCGGCGCCGTACCCGGCGCGCGACCTCCCAGTTCTCGTAAAGCTCCTTACGCGGCAGACAGCCGGCCCGGCAGACGGCCCGTGCCAGTTTGTCGAACAGGGAATCGCTGGGAAACAGAGGAATGTGCCTGGTCGTCAGGCGGCTTCTGGAAGAATGGCGCATCGTTAACACAGTTCGTCTAGCAAAACACACAAATCAACAACCAGCCAGAACCGATAGCAGGTCGCTGCTCTTCATGTCAAGCGCCAAGATGCTAACCTCAAAGCTGTCATGCGTTAGGCGGATCGCCGTATTGAACATGGTAGCCTGCCACGCGCCACTCATCATCCTGCCCAAGCTTGAGAGTGATGGTCTCAACCGCAAGCGGCCTGTCGCGGAATTGAGACAGGAACGTCAGGACGACATACTCGCCCAGCGGCACATCCGGATCGTTCCGGGTATAGCCGATGTCTCGCTGTTCTCTCCCGATGATCGGACCGAGCATGTCACGGATGTCGGCAATCTGCTCATGCCATGCATCCAGCGACAGGATGTTCTTCAGCGTGGCTGAAGAGGCTTCCCAGCTTTGGACGTACTCTTCGGTGTCGACCAGGAACAGGAATTGCGTGGCGGCTGCCAGGGCATTTTCGGCGACCTGCTGGCTCGGAGCCTTGTTGATCGCCGGCACGATAATCAACAACAGGCTGGTGGCGATCAGCAGCAGGTGGATGCGGATATTTTTAAAAATCATGGTGTCCTCCCTTCTGTCAGGGAAGGAACGTGCGTCTTGTTTCTATTTTAATCCTAAATGGTGCTGGCGGCAACTCGGAGGGGTTTGAAATACATGCTTTGGCGAAAAAAAACTGAAAATTGATTTTGCGAAAATCGGAAAGAAACCTCGGAAATGAGTGTCTCAACAAGGCGGCATGATCAAATGAAGCGACAACTATCTTGACACCTGCCGAGAATCACTTTTGGAACGACATATCAGACACTATTTATGGATGTAAGTGAAGTGTCTTATATTGCGTAGTCTCTAGGATATCTTGTATATAACAACAGTCAAAGACGCTAGAAATATCCAATGCAGGCAACCAATCCTAGACCTCTTTCTTTTTGGCATTCGCATATAATACAAGAGGGCGAAAGGTGGACAACACAAGAACAGAAGTGCCTCAAAGCCTTTTGTCCTGGAATCGTCCCTTGCCTTGATCGCCATCTTGACATGGGTGAAAACCATAATCACCACAGCTATTAAAGTAATTGGATCTTCTACCATATGAAGGCACTCTGAAAAAAGGAATGGCAAAGAATGAGCTTCTAGACTATATCAAAAAAGGGTGATTACGCTCTCATAACCCGATTTTTAGGAAACAGGCCTTGATTGCCACAACTTAGCCAACACTCAACATATTCAACACATTTTGTAATTAAGCTCCTCGACCTGTTTTTGACCCAGAAAGAGTTGAATAGCCTCTACAATGTAAGAAAGCCCCCGATCCGAAGATTGAGGGCTTCCGTGTTTTATAAGTCGTGACCTCTGAGTATTAGCATACTCTGGTATCGGTGTGTGCTTCGATACGCTGATACTTTTCAGCATTAGTCTTTTGGTAGAAAACGGTCAATATTCGTTTTGACCCAAACATCATCAAACCATTCGATTGGATTCACAGGAATGCCATTAATTCTGATTTCGAAATGCAGGTGATCACCAAAAGCCAGACCCGTTTCACCGGAGACCGCTATGGGGGCCCCTTTTTTCACCATATCACCCTCTTGAACATCGATCTGGTTTAGGTGTCCATACAGGGAGTGGATGCCGTAACCATGGTCCAGTATGACAACGTTACCGTAAATGCCAATCTCACCAGTAAACACGACCTTGCCGTGATTTGCGGCCAGAATCTCTGTGTTGTTAATACCGGCAATGTCGATCCCGGTATGGACTTGCCGACTAACAACTGCTGAACGATACATATACGTTCGATACTCTGCGAAATTTGCTTTCGTTGTTCCCAGATTGCGGAGGAACGCGCCCTCCCAGAGTTTCTGCGTCACAGTATTCTGGCATTGCGCCTCAATCACCCGGTAGTTCTCTTTGCGAACGATATCGTTGATTTGGACAAAAGCCTCCAAGGGAGTCTTGCTTGAATCCTCCATCATCTTTTCTTGAACGACATTTAGAAAATCGTCTGTCAGTTCAATTACTACCGAAGGGTAGGTGTAAGAAGCCGTCCTCGACCCGGGCCTGATTTTTCTGGTATTCCCGGCTTTGTCGCGAGCAAAAACTCGTGGTTTGAAGTCATCAGAGTCAACATAGAAAGGGTGAACATAAAAGCTGAGGTATTTGTTTTGATCAAATGCAAAGGCTCTGAAGATTAAATCATCAAGGACAATTCCTGTTTCGGCTGGGTGTTCGCCGACTTCGTAGAGAACAACCCCTGCCCCGCCGCGTTTTAATGATCGCGTCCCGTCCAAAGTCGCCAGGTTGGGGGCTTGGTCGTCAAATGTCAGCTCTATTTTGTCGTGCACTTTGTTTGCAATAAGGGAGGAGTCAACGACATCGACTGCGACCTCGATTTTGAAAGGCTCCGCATTTTGAGCACATTTTTCCGGTTCAATCACAAGGTCAAATGATCGATCAGGAATGTCTACGAAGCACTGTTTCTTGTCGACGCAGGAACCGCCTGACAAAGTGTAACAAACTTCTTTGAGTCCGAGGTCATCCGCAATCTTGATTTTCAAAGGAGCATTAATGCTTTCATTGTCGCCAACGCCCCAGGAAATTTCCGGATCATTTGTGTCAACATAGAAATAAAATGCGACAGAGAGGCATAAAATCAGCAAAAAAAGCACGAGGATTTTTTTCAAAACAGGCTCCTATCTTTACCCTAGCTGTCAAAATAAAAATGAAATTATATAATTGGAGAGCGTTTCAGGACAACGGTAGGAACGTTAAAAACCCAGAGCATGAATCGTAATTTGTGGGCACCCTTAAATATTAGGAAGGTTGTCCAGTTGCTTCGCTCTTTAATAAACATACTATCGGGTACAATTCTTCTGGTGTAAGACCGATAAATTGCAAGCCGGCACCGGTCGGGTATTCAGGCTTAACCGGGTTGTCATCATGATTAATCCACGCAACACGTGCATCGCAAGAGAGTGTTTTTTCCTCTTGTCCCGGAATAAAAAATTGTAGTTTTACATTGTCACCAACATCGAATGGACATGTTGTCGTGAGAAAAACCCCCCCAGCACTTAAATCTACGCTATCACCTGTAAGTAACTTAGTTTGGTGGACACCGTAGGAAACTCTTATCACCACTTTAACCCGAACACTGGACCGTTTTTCATTTGTCCCCTTATCAAGCGGTTGCATTGTAGGGTTCCTCACATTTGGAAAGAATGTATTCCATCAAACAAATGCCTGCTATTACATCCAATAAAACTTGCCAAAACTGAACAAGCCACGCACAGTCGGGTAGATTGCTTGCGGCCATCATTCATCCTCCCTCTATACTCCAGAGGCCTGTATACATAAGGTAGCATCGATCATTATACCTAGTTCGGGGTCGAGGTCAAAGTGTAGTGCCTTTTGTTTATCCTTCTGCATTGATTGGAGAGTGTTGGTTTATGATAAATGCGAGATTATTATAGACCCTGCAATCTAGGAACGACAAAAGTATCCTGCCAGTGGTGACAAATAAGAATGGTCCCTTCAGAGCTGTGAGCCAGGCTATTCTTTCATCAATGAGAGGTCCCGTCCACCCAGAGGACTGTTCTTGTGAAAGTTTTCGGCGTTTTTGAAGGCCCAGTTATTATCCCGTTCTGCATGACATGAAAGGCATGCAAATTCCACTGAAATGAAATTCCTGGTAAACGTGGAACGTCTACCTTTCTCTTCAATGGGCATGGTGGCTCTCCTTTGGTGCGACAGGTCTCTTTAGGGAAAATTATTTTAGAGGGTTTTGTGCTTCACACGGAATCTTGACCTGGCAGAGACCGCAAGGGGTGTCGCCAGTGCCGTAATGCTCATGGACATAAGGGGCGGTCACCTTGCGGATATAGTTGAAACAGGCCGGTTTGTCATGCCCCTCCGGTGTAATCGCATCCACGGGACAGCGCTGCATGCAGGCGCCACAGGTCCCCTTGGCATACCAGAGGCACCAGTCCTGATGCCCCGCGTAAGGGCGCGGTGTCTCCCCAAGCGTGATTTTTGCCACGACTGACCCGAAGCGGACCGCCTTGCCGACCGGCGTGATCAGGCCGTCGGATAAGCCGAAGGTGCCATGTCCGGCGATCCAGGCGATGTGGCGTTCCGACCAGTTTGAGGCGATGCCGAAGCGGGCGCTTTTTTGATAGGCAAACTCGCTCAGGCGTTCTGGCGCTACGGCCGGATGGCCAGACTCAGTCAGCTGTTCAGCCAGATGCAGGCGCAGGGCACAGTTGAAATGTTCGCCGTGAAAGCGCGAGCGCGCCCAGCGCTCAGCAGGAACCTCGGTGGCTTGACGTTGCTCCAGGCGCGTTGCTTCAGTCTGGGGGAGCACGTAGCTGATCACGGTGAGTTGAGCCGCATCAACTGAGATATCGGGATGGGCCTGCTCAAAGGCTTCAAGTGGCGTCCAGTAGAAGGGGCCGATATCCTGCTTCAGTGTGGCGAACAAAGGGTCGTCGCCACGAGCGTAGCCGACCAGGGGTTCACCCCAGGCGGGCTCATTGGCCGCGTTGCGCAGGCTGTTGGCCGATGATGCGCAGAAGTTGCGAATGGTTGTTTCAACCCAGCTCTTGTCGAGAAATTGGGGCCTGGTCACGCTCTGCCTCCTCAAGGTCATTCCGAGATCAATTCATGACGCCTGCCAATGCGCGGGACATCAAGGCAGACGGGTGTTCAGCGGCTCTTTTTTCAGACTGGAGCGCAAAACCAGGTAGCCGGCAAGGCCGGCAGCCAGGGAGCCGATGAGAATGCCCAGACGCTCATCGAAGATCAGGTTGACGCCCGTTTCTTCAAAGGCGAGCGAGCCGATAAATAAGCTCATGGTGAAGCCGATGCCGCACAGCATGGCGGTACCGTACAGGGTGCTCCAGGACATCCCGTTCGGCAGTTTGGTCAATTTCAGGACGATGCCCAGCCAGCAAAAGGCGAACACGCCGAGCTGTTTGCCGAAAAACAGACCGACGGCAACGCCGAGTGAGACGCCGTGCAGCAATTGCTCGAGACCGACTCCCTCGAAATTGATGCCGGCATTGCAGAACGCGAAGATGGGGAGAATGACAAAGGCCACCATCGGATGTAGATCGTGTTCCATGCTTTTCAAGGGGGACCCCTCTGCTTCTTTCGGTGATTGCATGGGGATGAACATCGCCAGAACAACACCAGTCAAAGTCGCATGAACTCCCGATTTCAGCAGCGCGATCCACATGACCACGCCGATGGCCACGTAGAAACCTTTTTCGGCGACGCCGGTTTTGTTGAGAATAAACAGGACAACAATGCAGCCGGCGGCGATGATCAGTGCCGTCAGTGAGATGTTGTTGGTGTAGAACAGGGCGATGATCAGGATCGCGCCAATGTCGTCAAAAATGGCCAGCGAGGTCAAAAAGACCTTCAGGCTGCCCGGAACTTTTGAGCCGAGCAGCGCCAGCACACCGAGGGCAAATGCAATATCGGTGGCTGCCGGGATGGCCCAGCCTTTCAAGGCCACGGGGTCTTCCAAGTTGAACAGGATATAGCAGAGGGCCGGGATCACCATGCCGCCCACGGCGCCCAACCCCGGCAGGATGATGTTCCGCTTGTCCGCCAGCTCTCCTTCCAGAAACTCTCGTTTCAGTTCCAGTCCGACCAGGAAGAAAAAAATCGCCATGAATCCGTCATTAACCCAAAGCAGTAAGGGTTTTGACAGTTTAAGTGCGCCGATCTGGATGGCAACGGTTGTATCGATCAGCAGTTCATACAGGTAGGCAAACGGCGAGTTCGCCAGGAGAATGGCGAGCAATGCGGCACCGAAGAGTAGCATCCCTCCCGCAGATTCCTGTTGCAAAAAAGTCTGCAGAAAATTGTTGTTCGACGTGGGACGGTTCATTGATGGTCCTTGTGAGTCCTCTGCGCAGATAGTTTCAGTTTACCGGTTGGTGCGTCAATTTGCAAAATGCTGGAAGAAATCAAGAAAAGGATGGGGTGTAAAATGGGTCCATGCAAAACGGTGAGCAATAGATTCCTTTCGTTGGCTTTAATCATGGCTTTTTCCAGAGGCCCAATCCTTTCTGCCGGGCCAGCTTTTCTGCCTCGAAAAAGTCCTCTTTCATGCTGAAATCAAAACGTCGGAAGACGGTTGCCAGCCCCTGCTCCAGCAACAGGCGGTTAAGCATGCGGCCATCGGGAAGGTAGACGTAGGCCAGCAGCCGGCCGTGTCGGTCGTAGCGAGTTGTGCCGGGAGTCAGAGTTACAGTTCGACGCTTTGCCTGGCGGATGCCGAAGCGGGTGGCCTGACGGGCGATGTCGCGTAGCCGGTGTGGCGGGATCTGCCACTGGCGATAGAAGTCGTCGCGGTCCGAGGCCCGTTTTTCCGGCGTATCAATGCCAAGCAGGCGCACTTTACCGACACCGTCGATCTCGAGGGTGTCGCCGTCGTAAACCCAGCTGACGCTCCCTTGAAGTGCCGGTTCGGTCGCGAAAACCGTCGCCGGCAGGAACAGCAGCAGAAACAGACCGAGCAGTAGGCAAATGTGGCGGTAGAGCGGGGCTCGCATGTCTAGTTGCGGCCCCAGAGGAGACGGCTGAAGATGCCGGTGACCAGGCCCCAGACCAGGTTGTAGACGACAATGAAGAGGGCGGCAAAGTCACCCAGGTTCATGCAGAGCATGCCCTGCTGGGTCCAGTAAGGTGCGATTACGAAAAGCTGAACCACACTCAACAGAAGGCTGACCCAGAGTGCTTTACGGGTCCAGTGCCGACGGGACGAGCGTGCGCCGACCGTGATGAAATAGACCAGGCCCCAGAGTCCACCCCAGATCAGTTGAGGGTAGAGCCAGGTTGTAGTGAAGGTCGGCGCGAGACGGACGTTGAGGAGGTTGGGAAGACCCCAACTGCCGGAAAGCCAGGAAGCGGTGGCGCTGCCGAGTCCGCCGAGCAGGCCGGCGCAGAAGCAGATGCACATGAGTGTCATGGTGCGGTTCATCAGACCCTCTCGAGAGATAGAGGAAAGAACCCTTAGGACGTCGCGCTACAGATTCTCGTTCAAGCTGCCGGTTCGGTAGCCCTGCAGATCGAGGGCAACATAGGTGAATCCGGCGGCCTTGAATGCGGCGAGCAAGTCGGCTCGGAGTCCATCTTTCATGATTCCGGGCATTTCGTCAAGATGAACTTCGATTCGGGCCATGTCGCCATGATAACGGACCCGGAAGGTCCGGAAGCCTCTTTGCCGTAGAAATTCTTCGCATTTTTCGACCTGCTGCAGTCGCTCGTTGGTGATGCGGGTGCCATAAGGGAAGCGGGAGGCGAGACAGGCCAGTGCGGGTTTGTCGGCTGTCGCCAGTCCACGCTGGCGACTCAACTCCCGGATGTCGCCCTTGGTCAGTCTGGCGTCGAGCAGGGGGGAGCCGATCTTTAACTCTTCCAGTGCTTTGCGGCCTGGGCGGTAGTCATCCAGATCATCGAGATTGGAACCGTCCAGCAGGTCGGTGAACCCTGCAGCGCATGCCTGCTCACGGAGTCGCGTAAAGAGGTGCTGTTTGCAGTGGTAGCAGCGCAACGGCGGGTTGTCGGCGACGTCGTCCAATTCGAGCGGGTTGCAGTCAACGATCACCTGCCGGACACCGAGGGTCGCGGCCAGGGCCGCGCTGGATTTAATTTCTTGAGTGGGGAAGATAGGGGCGGCTGCCGTCAGTGCCAGCAGGCACTCCCGACCAAAGACTTCTGCTGCGACGGCCAGCAGGAAGGTGGAATCCACCCCGCCGGAAAAGGCCACAGCGACTTTGTCGTAGCGAGACAGGAGTTTTTTGAGCTGTGCCAGTTTCTGTGCCGGGTTCATAAGTAAAGCGCCTCCGGGTAACCGGAGGCGCAGTGTTGGTCGGAACGGGACTAGTCGAAGATGCCGGTGCTGAGGTAGCGCTCACCAGTATCGCAGAGGATGGTCACGACCTGTTTGCCGGGACCGAGCTTTTCGGCGATCTGGCGGGCAACAAAAACGTTCGCTCCGGCTGAAATGCCGACGAACACCCCTTCGTTGCGTGCCAGGTCGCGGGTAGTCTGCATGGCATCGTCGTTGCTCACAGTGACCACGTCCTGGTAGATGTTGGTGTCGAGAACGTCGGGGACAAAGCCGGCTCCGATCCCTTGGATCTTGTGTGGCCCCGGGTCGCCGCCGGAGAGGATCGCAGAGTCTTCCGGTTCAACAGCAACCACCAGAGTGTCCGGGTTATTTTGCTTCAGGACCTGACCAACGCCGGTAATGGAGCCGCCGGTACCGACGCCGGCAATAAACGCGTCCACCTGTCCGTCGAGGTCACGCAGAATTTCCGGGCCGGTGGTCTCGATGTGAACTTGCGGATTCGCCAGATTCTTGAACTGCTGTGGCATGAAAGCGCCACGTTCGTCGGCAATCTGCTCCGCTTTCTCAATAGCGCCGCGCATCCCTTGCGCGCCAGGAGTCAGGATCAGTTCCGCACCAAATGCGCCAAGCAGGCGGCGTCGCTCCTGCGACATGGTGTCCGGCATGGTCAGGATGACCTGGTAACCTTTGACCGCACCCACCAGGGAGAGGCCAATGCCGGTGTTGCCACTGGTCGGTTCGACGATTGTGTCGCCCGGCTTGAGCAATCCGTCCTGCTCGGCCTGATTGACCATAGCCAGGGCGATCCGGTCCTTGATGCTACCGCCGGGGTTGCAGCTCTCCATCTTGCCCCACAGGGTGGCAGAACCCGCCGGAGTTTTTAACTGGACCAGAGGTGTATTGAAAATAAGGTCAAGTGGTGAGGAATATGTGTTGGACATACCGACTCCTTTGTGCTGGCGGCTCAAATGAAATACATGAAGCGGTGATCCAACTCTTTCTCCATCCCCATGTCCTTGCCCTCGTCGCAGAGGTCTTTCAGGGTGATAGATGCGAGGTAATCGTTGAGCCGTCGGCTCGCCTCATCCCACACTTTTTGGGTGACGCAGTGGTTGTCAAATTCACAGGTCTGCTTGCAGCCTTTGCCCGACCTCGCGCAATCGACCAGATTCATGTTGCCTTCGGCAGCATCGAGGATTTCCTTAACGGTAATATCCTGAGGCTTGCGGGACAGGAAATAACCCCCCTGCGGGCCGCGCCGGCTTTTCAACAGGCCACCCTTTTTGAGGTCTTGAAAGATTTGTTCCAGGTAGCGTGGCGAAATATTCTGCCGACGGCTGATATTCTTGATCTGGGCCGGCAGTGTGCCGGAGTGGTAGGCCATGTCAAACATTGCCCGAAGACCGTAGCGGCTTTTTGTCGATAGTCTCATCTGTGATAACCTCCATTTTCAGTTGCTTTTGTTGTAATAAACCTTATTCCTTGTGTCAAGAATATTTTTTGACAAAATGACTGACTCCACGAGGGTGTATGGCTTATAATTTCCACGTGTGTTTTCAGGGCTCAGTGTATTAAACCCTGTTCGGGTAATAACAATCGTTGTGTCGAAGCCGGGGGTGGGACGATGTCAAAAAGATTGCGTGACCGGTATCCGCTGGGGGGAATGCCGGCCGGGCTGATTTCCTGGTACGCGCCGGGAAAACGCCCTGTTGCCCTCGTGACTTACTGGATGGCAATGGTTGGCGGAGAGATCCCTCGTCTGCGGGCCGCGTGGCCCGGACGTCGCGATCCCCGTTCCCTGTTTTGGTCCGGAGGGGATTTGGTTTTAAATATTCCGACCGGTCGTGACCTGCAGCTGGTCCACGCTTTGGTTGATACAGGAAGGCTCTGCTTTGATATCGAACAGGATTTGGGTCTGCCGGTCTTGGCCGCAGTTGCGGTCGAAGCCCCGCGCCTGGAGAGTTGCCCCGTGCAGCTGGAATGCCGCCGTGGCCAGGTTGATACCAGCCCGGTCGAGCCTGAAGTGTCCGCAGAGATTCTCCTGTTGCATCGCGGTGGTGAGATTGTCGACATGGCCGCTGATTTGAACCTCGCGGCATTGCAGCCGCTTCGCGTCCCTTCAGGATGTTCCTGGCCAGCGGGGGGCATCGATCAAAGCGAAGACATCGAAACTTGAAATAAAAAAAGACCGGTTGGGACCAACCGGTCAGAAACGAATATCAAGAGGAGAGATGGTTATTCGTTGGACCCCGGCCAGCGCAGATTGTCGACGAACCTGGACAGGCCGAAAGTGATCATGAAACAGATAACGGAAACGGTCAGGCTGGCTGCAAAGGGGAGGAGAATGTACTTGTCGCCAAGGATTTCCCAGCAGAACATGACACCGGCCACCCAGCCGAGAGTGAAGCTGACACCCACGACGTGTTTGACGATTTCCAGATAAATGACAAAGGAATAAACCGGATCGCCCGTGACAGCCAGGCTCGCGTCTTCAAGTTGCAGGCGGTGCTGAACCCCGTTGATAAACATCCGGCTGGCAACCCACATACAGAGGAAGAACATACCGGTGATCAACAGGTGCTTTGCCAGCAGGTTGGTGTTGTTGCCGTAGGAGAGAAATCCACCGGACAAGAAGACCAGCGTGGAAACAAAGGCGACCTGGAAGGGGCGCGCTGTTTTGCGAGTTGCGGTGGCGGGGCGATTTGACATATGGCTTCTCTCCTTACGAAAGAGTTCGGCCTCAAGACTTTTTAGCTCAAGTAAATTATCTGTAAAACAAGCAAAACAGTCAAGTTAAATTTCTATAATCTCATCTATTCAGATTATAAAATATCGTCTTGCTGAACAATTAATCAATTCAATAAGTTAGCACTTGGCTGTCGCAAGCTTTTTGCTTTTTTCGGTAGGATTAAAAAGAGGTTTTTCGCTTAATTTTTTCTGAGATAAGAAGGATTAAAGAGGTGCTGATGCGGCTTCTTTGGATTGTGGTGATATTTTTTGAGTCAAGTGGTGGAGTTTAGGTGGGCAGAAGTCGGCCTAGCAAGGCCGAGACCGCTGTCTCAACGCGGAGGATCCGGCTGCCGAGCTGAATTTTGCGAAAGCCGGCAAGAACCAATTGTTCGGTTTCGTAAGGGATGAACCCGCCCTCCGGGCCGATGGCAATCCAGGTCGGTGTTGTGGCGTTTGCCGGACAGGGCTCCGTCGCATAGGGGTGGGCCAGCAGACAGTTTGCCTGCGCGGCGAGAGTGGAGAGCTCGTCTTCAACGAAAGGCTTGAAACGTGGCCGTAGCAGAACCTCGGGCAGGCGGGTGTCGCCCGCTTGTTCGAGACCCAGTTGCAACTGCTCCATGAGCGCCTCAGGCTGGAGCAGGGGACTCTGCCAATAGCTCTTCTCCACCCGGTAGCTGTTGATCAGGATGATTTGTTTGACGCCCAAGGCGGTGACGGATTGGAGAATCCGGCGCAATGCCTTGGGGCGCGGCAGGGCCAGCAGCAGCGAAATGTCGACGGGAGGTGGCGGTGCTGTGTCGAACCGAACCTCAAGTTCGACACCGTGGGGTTCCATTCGGACGATGATCGCCTGACCGAGGTCGCCGCCGAGAAGACCGACCTTCAGGCAGCGGCCCGGCTCTGCAGCGAGTACGGTCTGGATATGCAGGGAACGTCGATCCTGCAGCCAAACCTTGTCGACAGCGATGAAATCCTCTTCAGTCAGGAGAATGACATTCATGGGAAGCGGCTCTTTTCAGGAGGTTCCGCCGTCTATTCGTTTGTCATGCTCCAATAGATGACTTCTTTCTCGTAGTCGATCCTGTGAGGATGTTTACGCAAAAAGTCGTTCCCCAACAGGCCGTCGTAAGGGAGATCTGTGCTGACCGGATCCAGTAGGACCACTTCCGCAGACTTTTCTCTGAACGGTCCAACTTCAAGATAACGGACCTGGACTTTCTCGGCCGGGATGGTGTAGCCGCCGGCGATTTTGGCCTGTCCTTTGTCACCTTCTTTGATCGGTAGCTTTTCAACGGATGGACGATGCAGGACGGTCTGGCTGGCACCCGTGTCAAGTAGCAGGATGACATGGGCCACTTTGTTGCGCACGACCACTTCTGCCGATAGCATCACCCGATTACCGCGGATCATGACGGGGGTCTGGTATTCCCGGCGCTGTTCCTGGAGAGCCGCCTCACGTTGTGCTCTGCGACGAAGCAGACGCTCGGAACGCTCTTCTGACTGCTGTTCCTGATAAACTTTCAATTCATCGGCAGTCATATTGTCGTTGCGTTCCTTGATCGGCTCGGTTTGCTTGCGATGTTTTGCAGGAATTTTGGTCTCGTCGTCAACAAACACCAGCCGGCCATTATCATCAACGTACTTGTAGATCACGGCCAGTGCCGGTCCGGCCATCAGGACGGAGCAGATCAGCAGGGCAAGCAACAGGCTGAATGGTTTCATAATCGGGTCCTCCCGGTTAAATCAAAAGTTGAAATGTATATTATGCGACAATCGTGCCGGGTTCAATCCCGAAAAAAAAGCCCGAAAGCAACGGATAAACGCGCTCTCGGGCTTTTAAGTGTCCAGATACGGTTGTACGCGCCTGTTTTGATGTGACAAAGATTGTCAGGCGCGTTGACCTCGACCGGCAGGCCTGCCAGGTAACGATCAGCGCACTGTCAGGACATCGGCTGTAAAATTAAGCGTCGTGAAGTAGTCATCTACCGTTTCAGCGCGACGGATCAACTCAACCGAGCCATCAGTGCGCAGCAGCAGTTCTTGGGGGCGCAGGCGGCCATTATACTGAAAACCCATGGCGAGGCCGTGGGCGCCCGTGTCGTGGATGGCGAGCAGATCGCCGGTTTGGATCGGTGGCAGGGGTCGCTGCACGGCAAACTTGTCGTTGTTCTCGCACAGCGAGCCGGCAATGTCGTAGACTTCGCTGGCCTCATCCTGCTCCTTGCCGATGACATCAATATGGTGATAGGCGTCATACAGGGCCGGCCGCATCAGCGCGGACATGCAGGCATCAACGCCAATGTATTTGCGATAGATGTTCTTGCTGTTGATGGCACGAGTGATCAGGGCGCCATGGGGGCCGGTCATCCAGCGCCCGCTCTCGAGGTAAATCTTCGGCGCGCATTGATGCTTCTCAATGTAGGCGTTGCGCAGCGCCGTAATCTCGCTGGCCATGGCCGCCAGGTTGAGAGGCTGGTCTTCCGGATTGTAGGGGATGCCGAGTCCGCCACCCAGGTTGAGGAATTCGAGGCAGATGCCGAGATTGTCTTTGAGCAGGGCGGCAAGGTCCAGCAGCATGCGCGCCGTTTCGACAATATAGCTGTAGTCCCGTTCGTTGGATGCAACCATGGTGTGCAGTCCGAAGCGTTTGGCTCCACACTCCATGGCCATGCGGTAGGCAGACAGCAGCTGGTCGTGGCTGACGCCGTATTTCGCTTCGACCGGGTTGCCGATAATGATGTTACCGGTACGACGCGGCCCCGGGTTGTATCTGAAGCAGATCAATTCGGGGAATTCAGGGACCTTGCTGATCAGGGAGATGTCATCCAGATTCAAAACACAGCCGCCCTCCGCAGCCGCGGCCGCGAATTCCTCTGGGCTGGTATTGTTGGAGGTGAACATGATGTCCTCACCACGGCCGCCGACCTGGCGACTCAGGATCAGCTCCGGAATGGAACTGCAGTCGAAACCGAAGCCCATCTCCTTCATAATCTCGAGGATGCGCGGGTTGGGCAGCGCCTTGACAGCATAGTACTCCCGAAAGCCATCGATGCTGGAAAAAGCCTGCTTGAGGGTTTTGCCCGTTTCGCGGATGCCCGCCTCATCGTAAATATGAAACGGAGTACCGAAATGTTCGGCAATTTCATTAATATTTGGATAAAGGCGATCTTTAAACGCTTGAGACATCGGCATGATTTCTACTCCTGTATTCCCTGCCGCCGTAATATTCCGGTCGGTTAGTTTAGGTGAAGCGCTGTGCAGATAAAAAGGCAATTTATAAAGGAAATGGCCGGAAAAAACAAGCGATTCAGTACGTAAAGAGCCGGTTTCATCTGGTCAAGCGTTCCTGGTTGGGTCATGATACCCTCTGTCAATGGCGCACGGTTGACGGCCTTGTGGCAGTGCAGCAGAGGACAGGGGAACAGATGAGGATGAGGACAACGACATTATTGAGGGTGTTCTGCCCTTTTGCTTTCGGGTATTTCCTCTCCTACCTGTATCGCACGGTGAATGCGGTCATCGCCCCCAACCTGACGCAGGATCTCGGCCTCGACCCGGGAAGCCTCGGCCTGCTGACCTCAACCTATTTCCTGACTTTTGCCCTGTTTCAGTTGCCTCTGGGGGTCCTACTCGACCGCTTCGGTCCGCGGCGTGTCGAAGCGGCCCTGCTGGTTGTGGCCGCCGTGGGTGCCCTGGTGTTTGCCCAAGCGGACTCATTGAGTGGACTGCTAGTCGGCCGGGCGCTGATCGGCCTGGGTGTGTCCGCCTGCCTGATGGCAGCGTTCAAAGCCTTCGTGCTCTGGTTCCCGCCGGAACGTCTGCCGTTGGCCAACGGTGTGCAGATGATTTCGGGAGGCCTCGGCGCCTTGGCGGCAACCACCCCGGTCGAAGCGGCGCTACGGATTACCGACTGGCGCGGTGTCTTCCTGGCAGTGAGTGCCCTGACCCTGCTGGCGGCCGTGGTCCTCTACCGGGTTGTTCCCGAAAAACTGGAGCCGGTTGACGGCGAAACCTTGCAGCAGCAAATCTCCGGAGTGGGACAGGTGCTGGCCAGTCCTTTCTTCTGGCGCATTGCACCTTGGGCCATTATGGCGCAGGCAGCCTATCTGTCGCTGATCGGACTCTGGGCCGGCCCCTGGCTGCGTGACATGGCGGGCCTGGCACGGATGGAGGTTGCCCGTACCCTGATGCTGGTTGCTATCGCGATGACCTGTGGCTACCTGACCTTCGGTCTCCTGGCCGAACGGCTCAGCCGGCGCGGCGTGCCGCCCATGCGGGTGGCCGCCTGCGGCATGGGCCTGTTTCTCGTTGTCCAGATTCTGTTGACTCTGCCCTGGCTGGCGGCTGCGGTGCCCCTCTGGGTCTTGTTCGGTTTCTGCGGGACCGCCTGCATCTTGCCTTACGCGGTCTTGTCCCAAGGGTTCCCGCGACATCTCGCGGGGCGAGTCAATACCGGCTTGAACGTGTTTGTGTTTGTCGGGGCTTTTGCCGCGCAATGGGTGATTGGGGTGATTATCGGTTTCTGGCCGGAAACGGCGACCGGCGGCTACCATCCGGATGGCTATCGGGCCGGTTTCGGAATCCTGGTGGTTCTGCAGATTTTGGCGGCGGGCTGGTATCTGTACTCAAAGAAAAAGGGGTGAGGACTGAGTAAAGTCAGGAGCATAAAAAACGATGTCACCGGGTCGTTTTTGTCGGCGCAATTGTTCTTCCCGTGAGTTTGCCTTTAACCCTAAGCATGTTCCACTCACCTCAATCCTCTCCTTTAGGCCCTGCGGGTCCGCCAGGGGAGATGCTGTTTTTATTCGCTCAGTTTGTGAGTTTTGCTGCCGCCAGTGCGGCACCGATGATGCCGGCGTCGTTGCCGAGCAGGGCGGGACGGGTTGTGGTCGCAACTGTCAGGAAGGGCGCCATCTGGTCAAATTCCGCGCTGATGCCGCCGCCGATGATAAACATGTCCGGCCATATGAGTTCTTCCAGGCGTCGCAGGTAGGCATCGAGGCGGGGAGTCCACTCGGTGAGGCTGAGCTGCTGCCGGGTTTTGGCGGCGGCCGATGCGTAGGTTTCGGCATCCTGGCCGTTGAGGATTACGTGACCCAGCTCGGTGTTCGGGACCAGCACTCCGTTGCGGAACAGGGCGGTGCCGAGTCCTGTGCCTACAGTGACGACAAGGACAGTTCCGGTCTGCAGTTTCCCCTGACCAAAAGCCATTTCAGCAGTGCCGGCCGCGTCGGCGTCATTCAGAACAACGACCGGTCTGCCGCCCGCTTCACCGAATAACTGGTCGGCACGGACCTGCAACCAGCTCTGGTCGATGTTGGCGGCGGTCTGTACGACGCCGTTCGTTACGGCAGCCGGCAAGCCGCAGCCGACCGGGCCGAGCCAGTCAAAATGTTGCAGGATGGTGCGGAAAGCACGGGCAACCTCGGCAGGGGTCGCCGGTTGGGGTGTTTCCAGTCGATACCGATCACTGGCCAGACTGCCAATGGCAGTGTCAACCAAAGCGGCCTTGATTGCTGAACCGCCGATGTCAATTCCAAGGATCATCTGCCGGGCCTTTCGGAAAATCGGAGGGCTTGCCTGTTTTGGTCCTGAGCAGGCGTTATGCGTTGCCATTTATCTGTTTTTACTTCGCGCCTTTCGCCTCGATCTCCAGCCTGTGACGGGTAAGCTCATCGTCTGTCATCACCGGAGCTTTCTGTAGGCGCTTGTAGTAGGCGTTCTGTCCGTAAAGAACGGCAACCGGGTTGTGTCCGGTAACGCGGTCCTTGACCACCAGCGTTGTGACCGGTGCATCGGAATATTTGCTGAACAGCATGTCGTGGCCGACACAGAGTCCGACAATGACGTTCATGTCCGTCCCGGTCGCATTGCAGATTTTTGCCTGGGCGATCGGGTTACAGATCGCTTCGAAGTTGCCAGGGCGGATCTTGTCCTGGTCGGCCAGACCCTGTTCTGTTTTGTCAATACTGCCTGCTTTACAACAAACCGAGAAAGGCTGCAAGCCCTGAGCCCGCAGGATGTCACTCAGCCGTCGGGTTTCATCAAGCAGGCCGATGCAGGTGGCGATGCCGATTTTTTCATAGCCCATCAGGCGTGCCAGGGCAACCAGATCTTCGACCCGGGTCCAGTGGGCGGCGACAACACCGGCGCCGTCAACCTGCTCATAGCAGAGACCTTCCACCTTGGCGGCGACAAACGCCAGGCGGGCGTCGTGGTCGTCGGCCCGGTAGGTTTCAAAGGCGGCCTGGATCGTGTCGGCGTGGGGTTCGGCAATGCAGTAGCCGGGTTGCGGCGGACGCTCGTCAGGCGCTCCGTAGCAGTTGGTCTTGCCGGTTTTCTGGAGTACGCCGGTGCAGTCGGCGCAGGAATGTGTCGGGAAGTGGGGGGTGTCGCTCATCATGTCCTCCGGGCCGCGGTGGGTTCGGCGGTCAGCATACCGGAGGGGACAGGGTCTGTCCAGAAATCTTGCCCGTCATGGATGGCGTTCAGGCGGCCGGGGTCAGCGTAAAATAGAAGGTCGCTCCCTGATCTGGGGCGCTCTCTGCCCAGATCCGCCCGCCATGCCGCTCCATAATGCGGCGTGTCGTTGACAGGCCGATCCCCGAGCCTGGCAGGGCCGGGTTGTCCGGCAGGCGGGTCAACGTTTCGAGCAGCTGCTCGGCCTGTTGGTTTTCGAAGCCGATGCCGTTATCCCTGATATAGAAGACGGTCTGGTTGTCCTGCTGTATTTTGCCGACACTGATTTCGCCGTCACGCTCGGTTGACAGGAATTTGACGGCGTTGCTGAGCAAGTTGCCGAGCGCCATGCGGGCCAGGTTGCGATTGCAGTAAGCCTGCAGATTCTTTTCAATTGTGATCTGCGGCTGCCGACCCGTTTTCTGCAGGAGTTCCTCGAGCAGCTCGTCGGCAAGTTCGTCCAGGAAGACATTCTCACGGCTGACGTCGCCCCCCGATGAACTGGCCAACAGCAGCATGCACTCGATCTGCGTCTCCATCTTTTCGCTGTACTTGCAGATGGACGACAACAGGAAGCGGCACTGGGGATCCTTGCCAGCCTGAAAGTGATCTCTGAGCATCTCCATGGAGGTGTAGATGATCGTCAGGGAATTGCGCAGGTCGTGGGACAGGGTGTAGTTGAAAGCTTCCAACTCCTGATTGGTGAGGAGCAGGTCTTCGTTGCGCTTACGCAACGCCCTTTCTAGCTGGGTACTTTTCCAGAGAAAATGAATCGCCAGAACGGCGATCAGGACAATGAACAGGCTGAATAGACCCCGGATTGCCAGCTCGTGTACTGTCGGATTGAAAATTTGCCTGGCAAGACTCTCTTCGTGAAACATCCAGGCATCGAGAGCGCAGTCGGCTATGTAGGCCAAAGGCAACAGCAGGAGAGCACAGAAAAACAACTGCTTGCTATAATTACGGGTGATTGCAGAATCGGGCATCGTGTTTTCACCGGGTGTAGACGGACTTGCTGCGGCAGATCGCCATGTTTCATGCCGATGGGGCATTCTACACGCTGGACGTGCAAAATAGAAGCCAAATGCAACTGACTGAATAAAGAGGGGGCGCGGTCAGAATCAGGCGGGGCAGAATGCAGAATCAGGGGCCGAAACGGCGCTCCGGGCCGGCATACTCCGGATCATCGTCGGTCGTGCGAATCGGGTCGCGCCCGACCAGAACCCAGCAGCTGTTGCGGCGGAAGCGCTTGACACGCTCGTACCCGAGCAGCAGTTCCAGCCCTTTAGGGGCCACGCGACATATGGTTCCGTCTATCAGTTCAACCTGAATGGTCATAGCACCTGTTCCGATATTTGCAGAGGGTGGAATTTTGCTATCCGTTAATAATAGCCAAGATTATACACAATTAATCTCAAAAAAATCTCACAAAAAGGTACTTTTTTGCCATTTAAAATAAAAAAACCGACCAAGGCCGGTTTTTTAATCACTCATGTAAGGTGCTGTCAGATGATTTTGTTGAGTGGATACTCGACAATGCCTTCGGCGCCATGCCGGATCAGTTCCGGGATAATGCTGCGCACGGCCTGCTCCGGCAGAATCGTCTCAATCGAAACCCAGTCGGAGTTGTAGAGGTGGGCGATAGTGGGGCGGTTCAGGCTCGGCAGCAGACCGCTGATCGCCTCGACTTTGTCACCGGGAGCATTCATTTTCAGACCGACCATACCTTCGGCGCGCAGGGCGGATTGCAGCAGGGTGTGGATCTGCTCAATCTTGGCTCGTTTCCAGGGATCCTCCCAGGCGTCCCGGTTGGCAATCAGCACCGGCACGGATTCCATCAGGGTCTGGACTATGCGCAGGTTGTTTGCCTTGATGGTTGAGCCGGTTTCGGTCACTTCGACAATGGCGTCACAAAGCCCCTTGAGGATTTTTGCCTCGGTGGCGCCCCAGGAAAATTCAACGTCAACCGGAACGTTCCGCTCGGCGAAAAAACGCTGGGTGAAGCCGACCAGCTCAGTGGAGATCGTTGCTCCGGACAGGTCTTCCGGTTTCTGCACCGGGGAATCCTGGGCAACTACCAACACCCAGCGGGCTGGTTTACGCGAGACTTTTGAATAGACCATCTCCCCGACTTCGACGACGTCGGAGTCATTCTCGCGGACCCAGTCGCGGCCGGCAATGCCGACATCGAGGGCGCCGCGTTCCAGCACCTTGCTCATCTCCTGGGGCCGTACCAGATTGCAGTTCAGTTCGGCGTCGTCACAGGTTGGAAAGTAGCTGCGCGAACTGGTCTTGATCTTCCAGCCGGCCTTGGCGAACAGGTCGACGGTGGCATTTTCCAGGCTCCCTTTCGGGATGCCTAATCTCAGTTCTTTGGACATTGCAAACTCCGTTGAGCTGTAAACTGCAAGCGACAAACTGTCCGTCTCCAAGGGGACGTCATGCAGACCGAGAGCTTATCGTTTACGGCGTAGAGCCGGTTTATTTTTTATAGACCTCATTCGGATCGAACAGGGGATTGGAGTGCTCCACCCACTGGTCATCTTCCCATTTGACATAGAAGCAGCTGCGGTTGCCTGTATGGCAGGCTGCGGGGCCGTTCTGTTTGACCTTGATCACCACGGTGTCGGCGTCACAGTCCGTCAGGATTTCGACCACGTCCTGGGTGTTGCCCGATTCTTCGCCCTTCATCCAGTATTTATTGCGGGTGCGGCTGTAGAACCAGGTCTTGCCGTCGCGAAGGGTGTTGTTGAGGGTGGTTTCATCCATGAAGGCGACCATCAAGATTTCACCGTTCTCATGGTCTTGAATTACGGCCGGAATCAAACCGCCCATTTTTTCGAAATCGATTTTGATCATTCTTGAACCTCCTGTGGGGAATGCAGGAGGGCGTTCGCGAGGGGAAAGTCTGCGGTCAATCAGCGGACACGCTCCTGAAAGAAGCCATTTATTACCTGCTCGACCGGAGAGTGTCAACTGTTAGCTTGAAGCGAGGCAGGATTTGTGGGGCAGGGTGGGGTCAATTCAGGCGGAGATCGATAATCTTCCAGAGGACGGGGTCACCGGCATCCAGAATGACGGTTTCGACCATTTTCTGTTTGTTTGTAAATGAACTGTCGAACTGGACGATGATGTAGTAACCGTCCGGAGCGGAGTAGTAACTCTGCTTGTAGTGAATCGCTTTGAGTTGCCGGGAGACCAGCGCGCCGTAGCTCATGCGTAGCAGCTGCTGCAGCGTAATCCATTTGTCCTGGTCGTAGCGTGCCTGGAAAATCGGCGTTCCGGCACTCCAGACGTACGCGCCATCCATGGCGTCGAGGTGCTCCAGGAAAAGCTGTGCCTCGCTGATAGCTTTGGCGGATTCTGCTGCCAACGTCTCTCCAGCTTGAGCATTCGACGGGAGCAACGACAGCAGCAGGCAGAATGTGAACAGCAGGATGACGCGCATTTCTTTTCGCCTGCCCGACAGGGCCATGCGACATCTTTGATTAAAAGATAAAAAACGAACAAAGTATACAAACGTATACCATGTGCCTACTCACAAATTTCTTACATTGGGGAAGGGGGCTTTAAAAATCCTGGTTGACGAGGGTCGTAGTCGGAGGATGCTATTCTATGCGGACAAAGGCACCATTTTCGACTCTGGCCAGGAAGATTTGCGGGTTGCGCAGGTCGCCAAAGCGGTCGAAGGAGAGCGGTGTATGCAGGCCGGGGTAGGCGTCGAGGGCCAGCAACTGTTGCTTCAAGTCGTGCTCTTGGGGAGTTTGAGCCAAAGTGGCGAGAAGCATGCGGGTGGCGTCGTAGGCATGTACGGCTGGAAAGTTAGGTTGTTTTTGAAAACGTTGCTGGTAGTCATGTTGAAAGGTTGTAAACCGGGCCTTCTCTGAGGAGAGGTCCGCACTTTGCAGCAGGACGAGCCCCTCTACGGACTGACCGCCGAAACGGAACAGTTCGTCCGAATAGGACCAGCCGGTGGCGAAGCGCTCGATTGAGACCTGTTGCTTGGCAAAGTGCTGGCAGAGCAGCGCCGTGTCCAGAGCGTTGGCCAACAGCAGGACCCCATCAGGGGCGGTCGCCGCTGTCCGCGTGACGAGCTTCGAAAAGAGAGTGTCCTGAGTCAGTTCAAACGGCAGGGTGGCGACGATCTCGCCCCCCATGTTTTCAAAGTGTCCCCGGAAGATGTTAAGCCAGTCTTCTGTATAGGCGCGGTTGGCTGTGTCGTAGATGACGGCCATGCGCCGGACCGTGTTCTCCTTCGCCAGACGGACGGCCAGCAGTTCTGCCGCTTGGGCGTTGGAATAGTAGGTGCGGAAAAAGTAGTCATCCAGTCCGGACAGCAGATTGGTGCTGACGGTAGGGGCAATCATCGGAACCCTGGCCTGCCGGCTGATTGGTTCCACGGCGAGGGCCATCTGACTGGTCATTGGTCCGATAAGAGCAACCACACCTTTGTCGATCAGGTCACGGGTCACCGCCTGGGCCGTGTCCTGGTCCATGCGGTTGTCACGTACCAGCGCCTCAACCCGTCTGCCTTGCAGGCCGCCTTCGGCGTTGATCTGTTCAATCGCCAACAGGAAGCCGTTACGACCCTCCGTACCAAGGCCCGCCGCCCTGCCGGTCAATACAGCGTTGAAACCGATTTTGAGCGGAGGCTGCTCCTGGCAGCTTATCAGCAGGCAGATGAGGCAGGTCAGGACGGAGAGCAAACCTATCTGGGATAAAATGCGCATGGAACAAGTATAACGGATTAAATTACGAAATGCACTTGCCGGATGCGTTATGTTTCATCTCTTTGGAATGTGGCCTCCCGCCAGCCACGCAGGGCGTTGATCAGGAAGAGCCGTCGGCAGCGCTGTAGGTCGGTCACGGTGACAACCTGCTCGCGTAGTTTGCCGGCGGTCAGGAGATGTTCCCGAAAGGTCCCCGGCAGGAGACCGCAGCGCGTCGGGGGCGTCACCAGAGACCCATCCAGATCGAGCACGAGGTTGGCGATGGTAGTCTCCGTGATTTCTCCGGATGGCGTCCAAAGGATGACGTCGTCGCAGTCAGGTCGGTCGGCGCGGGCGCGCTCGTAAATGGAGCGCATGGTGGTTTTGTGATACAGAAACGGGTCAGTGGGGTCGATCGGCGTGGACGCCAGGCGCAGATGCACAGGACTGTCATCTGGCGAAGCGTCAAAGGGCGTTGCTTCGGGTTCGATCCGGCCATCCTCTGTAAGCCGCAGGCGGACTCGGTACGGCTGCACCGCGAAGCTGTCGGCCAACTGCTGCAGCGCAGTGGCAAGCTGATGCCGGTGACAGGGAAAATCGAAGTAGCCGGCAGATGCAACCAGACGGTCCAGATGCTCATCGAGTAGCCAATACCCGTCCTCCGGGCGCCACAACAGGGTCTCGAACAGGGCAAACTCAGGCATGTGATGGGTCAGGACCCGGGCTTTTTGCAGACACTCACGATACTCATCTCCGGGTGAGGAATCCCAGGTGATGCCGGCGCCCACGCCGTAGCTGGCGGTCTGCCTGAAGCGATCGATCAAGGCTGTACGGATGGCGACGTTGAACTGAGCCTTGCCCTGCGGAGCCAGGTAGCCGAGACATCCCGTATAGACCCCGCGCGGGTGCTGCTCAAGCTGTTTGATAATCTCCATGGTTTTTAATTTGGGGGCGCCGGTGATAGAAGCGCACGGGAACAGGGCCGCCATGATCTCTGCCAGAGACGCAGAGGTTTCTGCTGTAACCGTTGAGGTCATCTGCCAGACCGTGGGGTATTTTTCCAGAGCACACAGCCCGGAGGTGGTGACTGTTCCGGGCTCTGCCAGACGACCGAGGTCATTGCGCACCATGTCAAGAATCATGATGTTTTCGGCGCGATCTTTGGCCGAGTTGCGGAGCTGTTCGGCGCGTTGCTGATCGTCACGGCTGGTCAGCCCGCGGGCAAGTGTCCCCTTCATGGGACGCATCACCAGCTGCCGGCCCTTCTTTTTGAAAAACAGCTCCGGGGAGACCGAGCAAACAATCTGCTCCCCCAGGTCAAAATATGCAGCATACCCGGCTCTATGGCCCTGCACGAGGTTGGCGAAAAAATCCTGCGCGGAGCCCGAGAAATGGGTTGTCAGGGGGAAGGTCAGGTTGACCTGGTAGGTTTCGCCGGCTGCAATTGCGGCGTGAATTCGGGTAACGGCCCGGGTAAAGGCGTCTTCTGTCCAGGAGGGTTGCCATGCGAGCGGTTTCGGCTCGGCTGATGTTGTCGGGACAGGCACCTGGACGGGCGGATCAAACAGGCCGAACCAGGCCAATGGCAGATCGCCGGGCGGGAAGACATGGCAGGCCGGGTCAAAGGCCGCTGCAGCTTCGTAGGTGAGGAAGCCGGCTGCGTACAGACCTTCTTCCTCCACGCGGGTTTCAACCTGCCGCAGGACAGCCGGGACGTCATCCGGCGAGGCGGCAGAGATTAGCTCACGGGGCGAATGGAAATGCAACCATTGCTGTTGGTCAGCATCGTGCAACAGGACTTCAGGAGACATGACTGGCCGGCCGCTTGGTGTGAATGGCTTATTGCCCTTTTTGTCGCCGGACTGTCACGCTTTCACCGCCGATCCCCCAGTTATCCGTATCCACCTCTTCAATAACCACGACGGTCGTCGCCGGGTTTTTGCCGAGCTCTGTTTGCAGCAGAGAGGTGACTCCCGCGATCAGGCGGGCCTTCTGTTCGCTGGTGGCGCCTTCGCGCGTGATTTTGATGTTGACGTAGGGCATGGTGTTCTCCTCGGAGTCAGCCGCTCCGGAAACGTTCAGCTGGAATGAAGTCGATGAGCAGGGCCAGCAACGGCCGGCAAAGCTCTTGCAGACGATCTGTGGCATAAGGGACCGGGGAGCTCTTGCCCCAGACCGGTGCTGGCCAGCAGGGATCATCCTGGTAGCGGACGATGTGATGCAGGTGCAGTTGTGGTACGAGGTTGCCCAAGGCTGCGACGTTGAGCTTGTCGGCCTTGAAAACCTTCTCCAGCTGTTGACCAAGCTGTGAGGACTCCCTGAGCAGCTGATGCTGATCCGCCTCGGTTAATTCATGGATCTCCCGGATCGCCGCCCGCCGGGGCACCAGGATGAACCAGGGATAGGTCACATCGTTCATCACCAGGAGCCGGCAGAGGGGGAAGTCGCCGAGCAGATGCGTATCTGCAGAGAGTCTGGAGTGTAGGGAAAAATCAGTCATATCGCTATCCGAGCAGAGTGACGGCCAACATCGGCACCAGCAGGGAAAAGTTGACGGAGACCAGGCCGTTGATCAGGAGCGACAGGAAAAACTGCGGTTTGGCTGGAAGAACCTCTTCAGCAGTGCAGGTGTCCACAAATCCGACCGGAATCGGAAAACCGCAAAAAACCCGCTGTGCATTTCCCAGGTACAGATGCATGTTGAATTTCAGCCCGAGATAGAACCCGAACGCAATGGTCATCAGGACGAAGATGATCAGAAATGTCTTATAGGCACTGTTAGTCTGGTACAGCAACATGCCCCCTTTGGCGTTGAGCCAAAGCCCACCCAGAGTCAGCAGCAGGGTCAAAATCCGGAACATGTTCGTGACGGAACAGCTGCGCGGTGTTTTGTGCGTGCTGCGCCGGGCGATCTCCCGCTCAACCCTGTCCTCGGGAATGCCGCGTTCTTTCAGGAGTTCACCGACATTTTCGGCATGTTTGTCTGGAGCTGACGCCAGCAGATCATACAGGCTGCTGGTCGACAAGGCTCGCAAGTGATACAGGGGTTGGGATTGCGTACTCGACATGTGGTTCAGGCTCTTTCGCTATGGGCGGGTCTGCGCTACCGCAAGTATGGTTTCATCCTAGCGTCATTCACGTGAAATTTCACCCGAAAAATGAGGGTTTGAGCGGTGTCTCTGCCGCGGTCAACGGCGTCTGCGGGTGGTGCGACGTTGGCCGGTCGGCCCCTTTGGTGGTGCGTCCAGCAGCTCTGTGCGAGCGTCTTGTCGGCCTGCCAGACGGAGGGCTTCATCGACCAGCTTGCGATTGGCGGGCAGATGCCAGAGCAGCAACGCCTTCTGCAGTTTTCGCTCATGCTCCGATTTCGGAACTGTGATCGGTGCACCGCTGAACGGATCACTGCCGGTGTAGTAGAGACAGGTCGACAGGCTCCCCGGCGTCGGTGTGAAGTCCTGCACTTGTTCGACTTTCAGACGGTGACGTTTGAGGAAAAGGGCGGTTTCGACCATGTCGGCCAGGGTCGTGCCGGGGTGGCCGCTGATCAGATAGGGCACTACTGCCTGGCGTCGCCCTAGGGCCTGACTGCGTTGCCGGAAATGTTCAAGGAAAAAGGCGAATTGATCCGGCCCCGGTTTATGCATGACGCGCGTGACTGTTTCGCAGGCGGCTTCGGGAGCGACCTTGAGCAGCCCGCCGACATGGTGGGCCAGCAGCTCATCAAAGTAGGTCGGTTGCTTCGGCAGCAGGTCGTAGCGGATGCCGGAGGCGATAAACAGGTGCTTGACGGCCGGGTTGTCGTGTATGGCGTGCAGCAGCTTGACCGCGAGACGATCAGACTGCACCAGGTGGCGGCAGGGCTTCGGATAGAGACAGCTACTGCGCCGGCAGGCCTGCTCTGACTGCGGGTCGCCACAATGCAGACCGTACATGTTGGCGGTTGGGCCGCCGACGTCGCTGATCGTACCACGAAACTCCGGGTGCCGGGTCAGCCGGTCAACCTCGGCGGTAATCGAAGCGATCGAACGGGATTGAATGGTTTTCCCCTGGTGATGGGCGATAGCGCAGAAGGCACAGCCGCCAAAACAGCCACGGTGACTAGTGATCGAGAACTTGATCTGGTCGTAGGCTGGAATTCTGTCTGTATAGTCCGGGTGCGGCTGCTTCTGGAACGGCAAGGCATAGATGCGATCGAGCTCTTCCGGTCGCAGTGGCAGCGCCGGAGGCTGTACAAGCACCCAGCGGTTGCCATGCTGCTGGGCCAGCGGGCGGCCATGAAAAGGGTTGGTGTGTTCGCTGGTCAAACGGAAGGCCGTATTGTAGGCGGAAAGGTCTTTGGCGACTTCGTCGAAGGAGGGTAGCTGGACCGCGGTTTCAGGGCAGCTGTCGACGAGTACCGCGCTGCCGCGCAGATCCCGGATCGTTTCAATTGCTTCGCCGTCGGCCAATCGTTTGGCTACTGCAGTCAAGGCGGTTTCGGCCATACCATACAACAGCAGGTCGGCTTTGCTGTCGACCAGCACGGAACGGCGGACCTTGTTGTCCCAGTAATCGTAGTGGGCCAACCGGCGCAGGCTGGCCTCGATGCCGCCAATAACTGTCGGCAAGCCTTTAAACGCGCCCTTGATGGCAGCCGTATAGGCGATGACTGCCCGATTCGGTCGGGCCCCGGCCTGCCCGCCCGGAGTATAGGCATCATCGCGACGGATTTTTTTTGCCGCCGTGTAGTGATTGACCATCGAGTCCATTGCGCCGGCGGAAATCGCCGCACACAGCCGCGGTCGGCCCATGATCCGCAAGGCATCGAGGTCTCGCCAGTCCGGCTGGGCCAGGATCCCTACCCGGAAGCCTGCCGCCTCGAGCAGGCGTGCCAGCAGCGGCGTACCGAATGACGGGTGATCGACATAGGCGTCGCCGGTGACAAACAGGATATCGAGTTCGTCCCAACCACGGGCGGTCATCCCGGCACGGTCAGTGGGGAGGAAAGTGTTGCGAGCACTCTTTTTCAAAACGGCACGTCCATCTTTCTGTTTGTCAGGGTCTTCGACCGGGTGTGGAAATCTGCCCGTCTTGTCATGACTCTACTGTCTGCATTGTCCAGCATTGTTGCTGCTGATTGCAAGTTGCGTCAGCTTTTCTCTTTGGAGACCCATTTGGTTCTTCTACAAAGCGTGCTAGCCTGTTAATCCTCTGTGCACATTCTGAACCGTTGGAGGGGATATAGCAAACACGCGACCGACGCGCATCCTTTGCGTTTTTTTGGCAGATCTTCTGCTGCTGTTTGTTGTCATGGGAGGGTGCATTTCAAGAAAGGAACATCTGTGTCTTAGTCGGCAGCGTCTTTATTTTTTTGCATGGACTGCAAGACCAATTCGCGCATTCGGAATTTCTGCACCTTGCCGCTGACGGTCAGGGGGAACTCTTCGACGATGCAAATCAGTTTTGGAATTTTAAAATGGGCGATCCGGTTTCGGCAATAGTCTGTGATTTCCGTGCCAGTGGCAGACTGCCCAGCCTGTAGTTTAATCCACGCCACGATCTCTTCGCCGAACACCTCATCCGGAATACCGAAAACGGCGACTTCCGCGACCTTGGGGTGCGTGAGGAGAAACTGCTCAATCTGCCAGGGGGAAATGTTTTCGCCGCCGCGAATGATGATCTCTTTGCGGCGTCCTTCGATGCGCACATAGCCGTTTTCATCCATGCTGCCGAGGTCCCCGGAGTGCAGCCAGCCGTCAGTGTCAATGGCCTGCCGGGTCGCTTCGGCATCGCCGTAATATCCCTTGGCGACGTGGTAGCCGCGGAAACAGATTTCGCCGATCGTGCCGAGCGGGACGGTCACACCATCGTCAGGGTTGATGATCTTGACCTCCTGGTGCGGAAGATTCCGGCCGACTGTTGTCAGACGGATCGACAGGGGATCGTTGCGTGCAGTCAGGTGGGTCAGAGGCGAGGCTTCCGTCATGCCGTAGCCGATCAGGATTTCCGGACAAGGCATCTCCTCCATGACCCGTTGCACGAGGGCTGGCGGGCAGGGGGCTCCGGCCATAATGCCGGTACGCAGGCTCGATAGGTCGAACGTGTCGAATCGGGGGTGATCCAGTTCGGCCAGAAACATGGTGGGGACGCCGTAAATGGCGGTGCAACGCTCCGTTTCAATCGCCTGCAGGACCTCCAGGGCATTGAAATACTCGCCAGGCAGGACCATGCAGCTGCCTGTGGCCAGACTGAGCAGGCTGGCGAGAACCATGCCGAAGCAGTGGTAAAAGGGTACGGGCACACAGAGACGGTCCTGCTCACTGAAATGCATGCCCCGGGCTGCGAACAGGGCATTGTTGAGCAGATTGTGGTGGGATAACTCAGCGGTTTTGGGCAGGCCGAGGGAGCCGGAGGTGTACAACAATCCGACGCTGTCATCCCGGTCCAGATTCCCGCACGCTGCGGCAAAATACATGTCAGAGATGTCTGTGGCAATGTCCAGGACATCGTTCCAGCATGTAAAGCCCGGCGCAGGGCGTTTGGTCGCGGCAGGGTCCGTCGGGTCAAACAGGATCACCCGTCGCAACAGCGGGAATTCACGACAGGCCAATACCTTGTTCTGTTCCTGGAGTTCCGGAACCAGTTCCTGCAGCATGCCAGCATAATCGCTGCTGCGGAACCTGGGAATCGCGAACAGTGCGTGGACTTCGGAGTGGCGGACGGCATGGGCCAGTTCGGTGCTCCGATACGCCGGGTTGATGCAAACCACCGCCGCTCCGATGCGGATGGTCGCCATCTGCACGACCAGCCACTCGATGTGATTTGTAGCCCAGAGACCAATGCGGTCACCCTTGCCGAATCCCAGGCCGAGAAGGCCGCAGGCCAGCAGATCGACCTCCTCGGCCAGTTCCGCATAGCTCAAACATCGTCTCTGGTGAAGGGAGACCACCGCCGGCCGGTCCGGGAATCGTTGTGCGATTCCCGCAAAGTGCTCGGGAATGGTCAGCCCGGTAAGGGCGGTTGTCCCGCCGCGGTGGAAATAACTTTCTTTGAGTGCCGGCATGATCAGGTCTTTGGTCTCACTCTTCCCACTCCCGCCAGTAGATGTCGACCCGCTCCTGGATCTCGTGGAGAGTCTGTTCATCCCGTTGCGGCTCAAACAGGTGAGCAAAGCGGTCTTGGGTCTTCAGATAAGTTTCGACCGGCAGGCGCTTACCAGGCGGTTTGGTATGCACGATCTTTCCCTGCACGGCTTCCTTCAGCGGCCAGAGGCCGCATGCCACCGCCAGTTTGCCGACCTGTACGGTCTCCTGTGGGTCATATCCCCAGCCGGTGGGGCAGGGCGCCAGGGCAATCAGAAGACGTGGCCCTTTCAGGCGGCAAGCCTTTTCCACTTTGCGGGCAAGGTCGACCGGTTCAGCGCCAGCGACAGTCGCGACATAAGCCGGGCGATGGGCGGCCCAGATGGCGAACAGGTCCTTCTTGTCGCCGCTGAAGCCATGAACCGTCCGGCAGGTGGCGGTGCGGGCGCCGTGTGGTGTCGCTCCGGAGGACTGATGGCCGGTGTTGCCGTAGCCTTCGTTGTCATAACAGATATAAAGAAAGTCGAGGCCCCGCTCGATGGCGGCTGACGTGGCGGAGAGGCCCATACCATAGGCTGAGCCGTCCCCGGTAAGCACGACAGTCTGCAGATCTTCGTCAGTGCCGATGAGCTGTTTTTCGAGCAGTATGTCCAAGGCATCCCGCACGCCCTGGGCGCCGGCTGGCGCCGAGGCCATGGCTGTGTAGAGCCAGGATCCTCGAAAGGGTGTGTAGGGGTAGACCGACAACAAGGTCATACAGCCGGCCGCGTTGATGAAGACGGTCTTCTCACCCAGAATGTCGTAAATTACCTGTAATGCTTCCAAGCCGCCGCAGCCGGCGCACATCGCCGTTCCGGCACCTAGGAGATGGTGAGTAGAGAGATCCTTGATACTGTGGAAATGGGTTTCGTTCATGGCTCCCTCCGGGGCGGCTCCCGCCTGCTCCCAGCGATCGCCTGCAGTTTGCGAACTTCGCGCAGTTCTGCTGCGGTGAACAGCAGGCGAGGCAGTGGTGCTGTCCCCGCGGTTACGGCCCGGCGGGTCTCGGCGGCGATCTCGAAAAATTCCTCCCGGCTGATGTCCCGACCGCCCAGCCCCCCGATAAAGTTGACGAGCAGAGGTTTTGCCGTCGATTGATCGTAAAGCGCGGTTGCGAGTTCCGTGTACAGAAAGCCGCCTCCCGGCGACAGATTCTGATCGATGACGGCGACCCCCTGCTTGCCAGCCAGTACCCGTTGTAAGGCCATTTTCGGAAAAGGCCGCAGCAGCCTCGGCCGGACCAGCCCGACCGCCTGGCCTGACGCCCTTAAATGATCGACGGCTTCCCTGGCTTTGGTTGCAAAAGAGCCGAGCATGACAAACAGGATATCCGCATCATCACAATGGTAGGTGTCGAGCAGATCATACGATCGGCCGAACTGTTTTCTGAATTCCTGTCCGATCTCCTCGAATACCCCGAGAGCATTCATGGCGGCCAGGTAAGCTTGGTACCGAAAATAAGAATAGGGCCCGCCGCCGAGCACGGCCACTGCTTGGCTGGTTGGCGCGCTTGCCCTGAAGCAGAGGTTGCCGGAATCAAAAGGCGGCAGGAAGCGGTTCACCGCTGCGGCCTCGGGAATTTGCACTGGCTCCCGGGTGAAGGAGAGGTAAAAGCCGTCCAGGTTGACGATCACGGGCAGCCTCACCCGCCAGTCTTCCGCCAAACGGTAAGCGAGCAGGATGCTGTCGAGAACCTCCTGGCAGGTGGCACAGTGAATCTGTAGGGCACCACAGTCGCGAGCGGCAAGAATATCGTTGTGGTCTGGTTCGAGGGTAATCGGTGCAGCAAGGCCGCGGGAGACGTTGACCAGGACAAGGGGAGCCCGCCAACCAGCCACGGTATACAGCATTTCCATGCCGTAGAGCAACCCCTGGCTGGAGGTCGCGGAAAACACCCGTACCCCGGTCGCAGCGGCAGCCCCGGCAGCCGTCAGCATGGAATGCTCGGATTCAAGGGTCGTCATGCGGCATTCAATTTCGTTCCTGTTGATCCAGCTGGCTACGGTTTCAATGATTTCTGTCTGGGGTGTGATCGGAAAAGCCGGTAGATAATCCGCCCGGGCTAATCGCATCCCCCAAGCTGCGGCGCCGTTGCCGGTTAGCAGAGTCCGGGTCATGTCTGCTCTCCTTCCGGCACTGGTTCCGGATGTGCGTGAATAGCATGGGCCGGGCATTCGACCACACAGACCAGGCACCCTTTGCAGTGGACATAGTCGATGACAGGAATCCCTTGGTCATCCAGACTGATAACCCCTTCAGGACAGTAGCTGCTGCACAAACCACAGCGCCGGCAGATGTTTTCATCAACCACCGGGCGCAAGGTGCGCCACAGGCCGGTCGTGACCTGCGTACTGGTTAATGCAGCGTGAATCGTCGGGGCCGAAATGTCAGCGGCTTCGAATGGCAGATCGATCCAGTCGGGGCTGGCCGGGGTGGTCCCTTGATCTCCTGACCCTGCGATGACCAAACCACTGTCAAGGGCCATCTGATTATAAGCGTCCAGTGCCTGGGTCAGGTTGGCTTGGACCAGCGAACCTTTCTGCCCGACAAATTCCTCCTCAATGGCGCGCTGCAGATGGTCTCGCGTGATGACACCGGCCAGGCAGGCCGCCGCACCCGCACAGGCCGCACTGTCCAGATGCAGTTCCTGGCGGCGTGTTTTGACAGGATGCAGGATGACGACCTTTTCGAGTGGTGTGTAACGTTTTATCCAGTCCTCTGCCGTCAATTTACTGTGGATCAGGACCACGGTTGTCTTGGTGACCCCTTGTAGCACGCCGGCAGCTGGAATTTCGACCAGAGTTTCATCCGCCACCACGACCAGGTCGGGTCGCCTGATAATGCCACGCTCATAGATGCTGTCGTGTGAGGCCCGAACATAGGCAAAGATGGTCGCGCCACGGCGCTCGGCTCCGTAACGCGGTGCATCCTGGACCTCGTAGCCGGCCAGGAAAAAGGCCTGCCCCAGGATCCGGCTGGCGGTTTTGACACCCTGGCCGCCTCGGCCGTGAAAGCGGATACGGAACAGGGCGTTGGATCGATGGTGTTTCGGCATACCAGGCTCGCTTGATGACCCCTTGATCGTCAAAAGGCTGTCGTTAGAGTCAGAAGATCGTGAACCGTTTGTACGACATCGCTTTCCCGATGCGGGACAATGCCAAATCCACCGCGGCCTGACGCGGCAGGATCTGTTGGTTCCTGACTTCGGCCAGAACCTGTTGCGTATTGCGACGGATTTTCTCCTGGATCGCCTGCATGGCCGCGGCTTCGGACGACCCGTGGTATTCCATGGCGGCGCAGATGACACCACCGGCATTGGCGATGAAGTCGGGAATACAGAGGATGCTTCGGGCATGTAGCTTTTTTTCTGCGGCCGGGGTGACCGGGATATTGGCCCCCTCTACGACCAACCGGGTGCGCAGCCGGGCGACATTCTCCTCGTTAATAACGTCGGGACGGGCTGCCGGTATCCAGATTTCGCATTCCAGGTCGAGCAGCGCATCGCCGTCGTATCGCTCTGCGCCAGGATACTCAGTCACGCTCTTGCCCGCTCGCTTGAGGTCAAGCAAGGTTTGCAGGTTCAACCCGAGGGGGTCATAGATGCATCCCTGCGAGTCAGCCACCCCAACCAGGGAAGCCCCTTTGGCTGTCAGGAAGGATGCGGCATGTTTGCCCACCGCACCAAATCCCTGGACCACCAGACGTGCACCGGCCAGTTCGAAATCACAGCTCTCCAAGGCGACTTCAGTAGCGTTACAGAGGCCCCAGCCGGTTGCACCAATCTCATCCAGAGGGATGCCACCGATTTCAGCGGGCAACCCGACCACCCGATTGACTTCGTCCTTGATCCACGCCATGCACTGTTCGTCAGTTCCCATGTCGGGGGCGAGGATGTATTCCTTGATATCCCGAAGGGCCTGGGCCAGCCCCCGGATCAGGACTTCCTTTTCCCCGAGGGGCATCTTGGGGTCGCCATATACAACCGCCTTGCCGCCACCATGTGCCAACCCGGCGGCTGCATTCTTCAGGGTCATGGCCCGTGCCAGACGGACGCATTCCTCGGTGCTGACATCCGGCGCCATCCGAATGCCGCCGATCGAGGGGCCTGCCGCCACGTTGTCAATAACTAACACCGCTTTCAGCGAAATCGTGGGCTCATACACGTGGACGATCTTGGCCGGTCCAAGTTCGTCGGCAAACTTGAACATGCTGTCCATAGGAAGTTCCTCCTTCCCGGTGCCCGTTCGAAAAAATGAGCTTTCTTTCATCCTATCAGCTGCTCGACAATCTTCAAGATAGGATGCTCTCTTCCTGCCTGTCAGCAACATCCGGGAAGGCGACCTCAAGGCTTTCTGGTCAATAATTCAAAATAAACGTTGTATTCCTCCATAAAGTCTGTATGATGCCCGCCGACTGTACAAAGGCGACGGCAGATCTGTTTATCCACTGATCACCCCCAGCCGTTGTCCCATCACTCTCTGACCCCTTCTCTGTATCAGGTTCTTTGCCGAATCCGTGGCAGCCATCAGGTTGGCGAGGATGCACATTCTCAGTCCTGTTGTGCGCGGTCGATTTGTGTCTGCGAGGCATCCGTTTGTCTTGGCGGCCGGCACGCTACCTGATCTGTTTGCGGATTTTATCCGGCAAGCCACCTGTCGCTGTGCGTGACAGGGGAAGGAAACGTTTTGTCTTTTCAAGAATTACAACTGGCCGCACCGTTGCTGCGCGCCATTGATGCCTGTGGTTACACGACCCCCACTCCGGTTCAGGCCGGTTCAATCCCCGAGGTTCTTGCTGGCCGCGACCTGATCGCCTCGGCTCAAACGGGAACCGGTAAAACGGCGGCGTTCATGCTGCCCGTACTGCATAAACTGTTAGACTTCAAAAAGAACCCGAAGGGAGCGCCGCGCGTGTTGGTGCTGACGCCCACCCGCGAGCTGGCCGCCCAGGTGACCGAGGCGACCCGCACCTATGGCAAGTTCATGCGGGTGAGCAGCACGGTGATCCTCGGTGGGATGTCTTATCAACCGCAATTTCGTGACCTGAGTCGGCCAATTGACCTTGTGGTTGGTACGCCAGGCCGCCTGATCGATCACCTTGAGCGGGGCAGCCTCGATCTGTCGCGGCTGGAAGTGCTGATTCTCGACGAAGCGGACCGCATGCTGGACATGGGTTTCAAGGAGGATGTCGAACGGATCACAGCGAAGGCCCCTGCCGAACGGCAAACCCTGCTGTTTACCGCGACCATGGATAAGACCATGACCCAGCTCGCAGGTCGTCTGTTGAATGATCCGGTGCGGGTCGAAATTGCCGGTCGCAAGGTGACGCTCGATCAGATTGCCCAGCGGCTGTATGTTGCGGACAACCTCGGTCACAAGAATCGTCTACTGAAGCGCCTGCTGGAGACGGAGGAGATCAACCAGGCCATTGTTTTTGCCGCCACCAAGCGCGCCTCTGATGACCTGGCCAGGGATCTTGCCTCACAAGGCCACCAGGCGGCGGCCCTGCATGGCGACATGAGCCAGGCGATGCGCAACCGGACCTTGCAGAACCTGCGGCGTGGCAGAATTCGCGTCCTGGTCGCCACGGATGTTGCTGCTCGCGGCATTGACGTGGCCGGTATCAGCCACGTCATCAACTTTGATTTGCCCCAATCGGCTGAAGATTACGTCCACCGCATCGGTCGGACCGGTCGGGCCGGAGCGAGTGGTACGGCGATCTCATTTGTCAGCGGGACGGATGCCCTGCGTCTGCGGCAGATTGAAAATTATATCCATCAGACCTTGCCGCAAGAGCTGGTCCCCGGCCTGGAGCCGACCCGTCCCCTACAGTCTCAACATAAGAAACCCGCTAATGCTCGCAACAACAAGCGCCATGGCAGCGCGGCAAAGGGACGTTACCAGGGGAACAAGAAGAGCAGCGCAAACGGTGGCAAAGAGCCTGTCGTTGAATATCGCAGCCGTAAGGCCGGGCGCCGGAAGCCGTCGTCTAAATCGCTGAGCCGCTGAGGGGGATGTTGCCGCCAACCTGCGGGCATGGCGGTGATTGACATGCTTGGCGATGCTCGCTACCCTGCGAGCAACGGACTGCTGCCATCGCATGGTCAACGTCCCGTTGAGGAGGACGTATGTTGGAGATTGGTCGAAAAAATAAGCTCAGGGTCGAACGGATTGATGCCGACGGCGCCTGGTTGATCGTTGAGACGGAACGCGCTCTGCTGGAGACGCGGGAAGTCCCTGAAAGCCTGGCTGTCGGTGACGAGATCACGGTTTTTGTGTACAACGATCTGGCCGGTCAGGCAGTGGCGACCCTGCGGGAGCCGCTGGCGGAGGTCGGCGAATGTGCCCTGATGAAAGTGTGCCAGGTCAATCGGCATGGCGCCTTTCTCGACTGGGGTCTGTTTAAAGATCTGTTGGTACCCCCCAAAGAGCAGCCCGAACCGATGAGGCCGGGGCGGCGCTATGTGGTCAAGGTCCGCCTCGATCGTCAGGGCCGGCCGCTCGGGACGGCCCGCATTGATCAGTCGCTGGTCAATGTGGACGTTGATCTGAAGGAAGGGCAGCAAGTCGACCTGCTGGTTTGGCGGTTTACGCCGATGGGCGCCAGGGTTGTGGTCAATCAGCGCTATGATGGATTGCTCTATCGTGACGAAGTTGGCGACCGCTTGAATTATGGCGACCAACTGACCGGTTACGTCAAAAAGGTGCGTGGCGACGGTAAAATCGACCTGACTTTGCGCCGCGGCGGGGTTGCTGAAATCGATGATGCGAGCGCGAAAGTTTTAGACGCCATCGAGGCCCAAGGTGGATTTTTACCTCTGCACGACGGCAGCTCGCCTGAAGAAATCCGCAAGACGCTCGACATGAGCAAGAAAATGTTCAAAAAGGCGATCGGTGGGCTTTACAAGGCCGGAACTATCGAGCTGACGGACAAGGGCGTGCGACTGAAGAAAGACTAAAGGTCCCCGGGTTTGGGCTGATTGAATGGAATGGCGAAGCTGACGGTTGTGCCGACTCCCGGTTCACTTTCGGCCCAGATGTGACCATGATGGGCCTTGATGATCGATTTGCTGATGAAGAGGCCGATACCCGTGCCAGGTGGTGCGGTGTTTGAACTGTCGGCACGATAAAATTTTTCGAACATGCCACTCACCTGCCTGGGGGTCATGCCGATCCCGGTATCCGTGACTCCGACTTGGCATCGCCCATCCCCTTGCTGAACAGAGACCTGAATTTTGCTGCCACCCGGAGAATATTTGACGGCATTGCTCAGAATGTTTTCCAGAACCTGACTGACGCGGGGTTTGTCTGCGGCGATGACGACAGAGGCTTCAGAAAGGTTGTAGGTAAACTGGTGCGAGGGCGTCCTGTCGTGGAAACTGTTAACAACCTCTGCCACCGCTTCATTGACATCGCAGGGCTCGAGGTTGAGCCTGATGTCTCGGCCGGCCTCGACACGTGACAGATCGAGCAGTTCGGAGACCATGTGGGAAAGGTATTCGGCTTTGTCGATGATCAGGTGTTGAGCCTCCTCCCGCTGCTTCCCTTTGATTAGATGATCATTTATCAGTTCCGAGTATCCGAGAATGGTCGCAAGCGGTGTCTGGAATTCGTGTGCCATGGTTGAGACGAACTCACTCTTCAGCCGGTCCGCTTCACGTTGTTGGGTGATATCCTGGATAACGCCGATAATTCCAGCAGGTTTGTCATCCGCGCTCTCAAAGAGGGTTTTGTGACAGAGATATGTTTGCAGTCTCTCTTCATCGACCTGAAAAGTAAATTCGTAGGACACAACCCCCCCGCCTCGAATTAATTCGTCATCCTTTGAAATATGCAGTCGCGCTGCGTCCAGTGGGTGCATGTCATCAGGCTGCTTCCCGATGACCTCTTCGATGGGAAGTCCAATGAACCGGGCATAAGCACGGTTGCATCCGAGCATCCGTTTCTGGAGGTCCTTGTAGAACACCGGGCTGGGGATGTTGTCGAGCAGTACCTCAAGAAAATTTCTTTGAGAGGCCAACCTGTTCTCGACATCTTTCAGGTTCTTGACCAATTCATTGAAGGCTTCACCCAGTAAGCCGATTTCATCACGTTGGGCAATCTCGACCCGCAAATCCCTGTCCCCCTGCTTGAGGGCCTCGACAGCATGTTGCAGTGATGCAATCGGCCGGGTGATGGTGCGCGAAACCGGAATGGCAATCAACATGGCGATGATGGTCAGCCCCAGCAGGAACAGAAGGGCCTGGTTTGTTACCTGGGTGATGGCCTGTTGCACCGGTTCTCCGGAAATTCCGAGATGAAGGTATCCCCCGCGTCTGTCAAGAATGGGGAGAAGGATATCGTAGGTTGTCTGGCCCTGTAATGTGAGGGCTTTGATGGAGGACTCCTGTCTCGGTGTGAGAGTGTGGACCTCCAGAAGATTGACCGGAAAACTTTCGCCGAAGGAGTGTGCCAGAACCAGTTTGCCGGAGGGACTGGTGATGAAGATGTAGCTGATATCGGTTTCCGTCTGTTGCGCATTCTCCACCATGAGCTTGAGATGGATGAGATCACGCTGGATCACGGCGTCAGCACTGACTTCGGCCAGGTGTTTGGCGATTGAGGTGCCCCGTTTGAGGACCTCCTCAGTGAGATGCGATGTCACTCGCGTTTTGACATAAGTCCCCGTGATGATACTGAAGCTGGCGATGAGCAGCAGCGTCAGACTGAGGATTTTTGTCCGGAGCGACAGGTTGAGCGTCATAATTGCTTACTCTTTGCCTGGAATGATGGAGGCGTTTTTGCGCATCTGGCGTACGGATTCGTAGTCCGCATCATTGCCTTCAACAAAACGCTTGAGCATCATCCCCTTTAGAATCTCAGCTCCTTGCGGGTTTTCGTGCATCTGCAGAAATTCTTGTTGCAGGCGTTCGCGCAGCTTTGGTGGTAGATCGGGCCTGATCACGACGGGCGGAATGCCGAACGGGTCTGACCGGGCGATGATTTTGGTTTTGGATGTTACCTCAGGACGGGTTTGAGCCAGGTAGTCATAGATCAGGCTATCGATTGCGGCGCCATCGACGAGGTCTTCAATGATCGCATCCAGGGAACGGTCGTGGGCATAGGTGTAAATTGTTTCACTGAAAAAAGTCTCCGGATCCTCATTCATGAGCCGGATTTGATGGTCGGGGCACAATTTGCCTGTATTTGACATAGGGTCGGTGTACGCAAATCGCTTGCCTTTCAGGTCGGCCATGCTGGTGGCCTCACTGTTGGCTGGCACGACCAGGTAAGAGTAGTAGACTTTTTCACCGGAGGGGGCGACCGGGACGACCAGAAGCTTCAAGCCGAACTGATCATGACCGTTGACATATGAGCCGCTGCAGACGAAGGCAATGTCCAGCTCACCTTTTTTTAACAACGAGTTGAATTCCTGATAAGAACCTTTGTCGATAACGTGGATGGGGAGGCCCAGTTGGTCTTCGAGGTACCCCACCAGGCGGCGGTAGTAGGTGACACCCTCTTTCGGGGTTATCATTGCACCTAACCCGAAATGGATGAACTCTTCGACGGATTCCTTGGCTTGCAGCTCTGCTGTGGGGACGCGCTGAGTCATGTCAACGGGGGTTGCCTCGGGTGGGTTGTCACACGCACCAAGCAGGCTGGTCAGGCACAGCAGAAGCCCCGGTATGATGTGACGCAGGCGTTTGAAGGCAGGGACAGGCAGAAACCACGACTTGGTCGTGAAAAGGGTCTGAGTCATACCTTCTCCTCCCAAAAGAAGTTGACGACTCAGGCATTATACATACATTTCAGTGAGATCCAAAATTTGCGACTTTGGCTCTTTGGCCACAAGCCAAAAAGCCTGCGAAAAATTCGCAGGCTTTTTATGGATAGATGGTCAGCAATGTGTCCTTTTAGCAGATCTGGTGAATCACGAGAGAGGGCTAAGGTGAGGGGGGAAGCCTTACTGCGGCAATTGAATCGTAAAAGTGCTGCCTTCGCCCGGGGTGCTGTCGACCAGGATCTGGCCTTTATGGGCCTGCACGATATGTTTGACAATCGCCAGCCCCAGCCCGGTCCCGCCCAGTTTGCGGCTACGCGCCTTGTCAACCCGGTAAAAACGTTCAAACAGGCGCGACAGATGCTCTCGAGGTATTCCACTGCCCCAATCCTGGACCGTGACAGTCAACTGGCCGGCCGGCTGGGCCTCAGCTGTGATCCGGACTTTTCCTTCAGGCTCACTGTACTTGATGGCATTGTCAAGCAGGTTGACCAGTGCCTGTTCCAGGAGCGGTGCATTCAGGTTGGCGGTCAGGGCTTCCGGGCAAGAGACTTCGAGGCTGACTTGTTTCTCCCGGGCCTTGACCTGACAGGCCTGGACAGCACACTGCAACAGGCCGTTCAGGTCGGTGAGCTCCCGCTCGATCCCGGAGCTCTCTTCCTCCTGCTCGATCCGGGAGAGGGCCAGCAGGTCTTCAATGATCGCATTCAGTCGGTCTGATTGACGCGCGATAATCTCCAAGAAACGCTGGGCGCTCTCGGCCTCATCCATCGCACCATGTTGCAGTGTCTCCACCGAACCTTTGATCGCGGTGATCGGGGTTTTCAGTTCGTGAGAAACATTGGCGACAAAGTCGCGGCGGATATTTTCCAGATGCTGTAATTTCGTTAGGTCGTGCAAGACGATCAGCGCGCCGATTTCCTGCCCGCTGGCATCACGCAAGGGTGTGCCGTGCCCTTGCAGGAAACGTTCTTCTCCATGCAAAAAGAGGGTCATGCTGCACTCGATGCGGGTGTGACTCTGCAACGCCTGAATGATGAAATTCTGAACGTCCGGTTTGCAGATGGTCTCCTGAATGTTACGGCCGATCACTGTTTCTGGTTCCAGGTCGAGCAGATCTGCTGCGGCCTGATTGATACGCAGGATTTTTTCTTCCCGATCAACCGCCAGCACCCCTTCCACCATGCTGGCCAGCACCGCTTCTTGTTCGTTGCGCTGGCGCATGACCATCTGGATCCGTTCGTCCAGTTGTGAGGCCATGCGGTTCATGGCGTCGGCCAGGCCTCCCATCTCTTCGTTGCGATAGTCGGGCAGGCGTCCTTCCAGGTCTCCACCGGCGAAGCGCTGCGCTCCCTGTTTCATTTCATCCAAAGGGCGGCTGATGCGGCGCGACAACCACAAGCTGATCAGGGCCGCGACCAGGGCGATGGCCAAGCCGCTGCTGACCACCGGATAGAGGACGGCCTGAAGGGTGTCAGCGATGGTGGCAATTGGTAGAGCTGCCCTGGTGCAACCAATGATCTCCTGATTGGCGATTACCGGCAGGGCGACATACATCATCTCCTGCTGCAGGGTATGGCTGAAGCGTATAGCGACCCCGGTTTCCCCGCGCATGGCGGCCCGAATTTCCGGGCGGCTCGTATGATTGTCCATCTTTACGGGGGCATGCTCGGAATCAGCAACAACCCGGCCATCAGGCAGTATCACCGTCAGACGGGTCCCTGATTTCTTGCCAAGCCGTTTGCTCAGAATATCGAGAGGCTGTTCATCATCGGTCAAGAGGAAACCGGTAACCTGATCAGCAACGATGGTCGCCTGGGCTTCAAGTCCCCGTTGGGTTTCCTGCTTGTAGAAGCGGCTCAACGACTGGGAAAAAACCCAAGTCACTGCCAGCAAGGCGATCAGGATGATCAACAGGAAAGGTGGATAGAACTGCCAGATAAGGCGTTTGCGGCGCATAGTCTAAAACCGATGTCGTTAAGTTATTCCTGTTCGTGGAAGCGATAGCCCACGCCGCGAACAGTCTCAATATATTTTCCGCTCTCACCGAGTTTTCGGCGTAGACCGACAACTTGGACATCAACGGCCCGGTCGGTGACGGCGTAGCCCTCGCCATGGATGGCATCCACAATCTGGGAGCGGGTAAAGACCCAGCCTGGTCGTCCTGCCAGCAGGCGCAGTAGCTGGAATTCGGTGTAGGTCAGTTCGACGTTTTCACCGGCGGCTTCCACTTTGTTGCGACCGGGGTGGATGTACAGGTCGTGCACCCTGATCGGTTGGTTTTGGCTGCTGTCCGGGTCAGTCTTGGCCTGCCGTCGCAACACTGCCTGGATACGAGCCAACAGTACCTGGGGGCTGAAAGGTTTTGGGATATAGTCGTCGGCACCCAACTCAAGGCCTTTGATGACATCATGCTCCTCCCCCTTGGCAGTCAGCATGATGATCGGGACCTTCTCGGTGTTTGGTGACCGCCGCATGCGTTGGCAGACTTCAGTGCCATCCATGCCCGGCAACATCAGGTCGAGCAGGACCAGATCAGGGTTGGTGTCCCTGGCCATGGCGTAGCCCTCTTCGCCGGTTGAGGCACATTCGACGCGGTAGCCTGCCTTAACCAGATTGAAGTGGATCAGGTCGAGGATGTCGTCCTCGTCTTCGATAATCAGGATGCGGACTTTGCCCATGGATCGCCATGTCTCCGTTGGAGTTGAGGCTGGCAGGTTATTGGCGGATTGTTAGCATTTGATTAAGCCCTGGTGCTTTTTGCACACAAAATGAGGTGTTTTTGAAAAAGTAGCAGAGTCTTGATGAATTGTTAACCACTGATGTGTCAATGGGGAAACTTAACAGTCTGAAAGAAAACCAGATGTTCAGAGGTCATCTGAATGGCCGTACATACCTGATGTGGTATCCTTGTAACACGTGGCCTGCATGATTTGCCGACAGATTAAGCCTGACCAAAGCAGCGTCGCTTATTGTTGCAGAAGCCCCGGAACCCATCGAAGAGAATCTGCTCTTGGAGGAGAATATGACCGACATTCGTGTTGAGAGTTGGAACAAACTGCAGGATGCTCTTTATATCAACTCCTGGGACCAGGATATTGGTCGTTACCGCTCGCGCTTTGCTTACCGGGGGCTCTCCGATCAGAGCTATACTCTCAAAACAACACTGATTCGGCTTGGCGGCCCCTATGCGGACCTGGAGCGCCACCTGCTACGGAACTTCAAGAAATATGCGCACCGCAGCGTGGTGGAGCAGGACGCTCTCTGGCACTGGTTGTCCGTCGCTCAGCACTACGGTCTGCCGACCCGCCTGCTTGACTGGACCTACTCTCCCTTGATCGCCTTGCATTTCGCGACGGCCAATATCCACAAGTTTGACCGTGATGGTGTCATCTGGGCCGTGAATTACCGGCGGGCACACCAGCTTCTGCCGGATCGCCTGCGGGGTAAGCTGAATGATGAGGGAGCCAATGTCTTCACCGTTGAGATGCTGTCGGAAACGGTAAGCAGCCTGGAGGAATTCGAAATAGAAGACGAGCGTGATTGCGTGATTTTTTTCGAACCACCTTCCATCGATGACCGGATCGTGAACCAGTATGCCTTCTTCTCTGTGATGGTCAACCCGCAGAGGATTCTAGATGACTGGTTAATGCAGCATCCGGCGCTCTGGCACCGGATCATCATCCCTGCAGAGCTGAAATGGGAGGTGCGCGACAAACTGGATCAGGCGAATATCAATGAACGGGTCCTGTTCCCTGGGCTTGATGGGCTTGGAACCTGGCTAAACCGGCATTACAGCCCGCGACAGGATTTGGAGAACTTGAATTGCAAGGAGTGCGGAAAAAATATCCTGGATTGAGGCCAGGCCTCTGGTTGAGGTGTGATTGGCCTCGAAAGAGGTCCTTCTCTTGAAGAAGAGGCGATATTCGCTCTGGTCGGATGGAAAAGTCTGCGTTTAAAAAATCAAACCTGTTATTATTAACTCTTGACGAAATTTCCAGGCCTGTTTGTAGAAAAGGTCTGGAGCCTAAATAACCAACTACACAAGGAGACAACATGCAGGATTGGGGTGGCCCCTCCGGGGACGACTTTGAAAAGAAGGTTGTCGATTTTACCGAGAAGGTGAAAAAGAAATTTCAACAGGACAAGGGTCCGGCGCCCATCAAGGGAATCCTGATGGTGATCGTCATTATTCTGGCTCTGGTCGGCGGCTACAGTGGTTTTTACGAGGTCGACACGGAAGAGACCGGGATTGTTTTGAGGTTCGGCAAGTTTTCCAAGTTTGCCAACCCGGGGCTCAATTTCAAGATTCCGCTTGGTGTCGATCGGGTCTACCTGGTCAAGACCGGCCGAGTCCTCAAGGAGGAGTTCGGCTTCCGGACGGTACAGCCGGATGTGCGTAGTACCTACTCCAAGAAGGGCTTGGATGAAGAGTCGCTGACCCTGACCGGTGATTTGAACGTCAGCGATGTCGAGTGGATCGTTCAGTTCCAGGTGTCTGATCCATTCAAGTTCATTTTCGGCATCAAGGACCCGGTCGGAACGATCCGCGACATTTCGGAAGCCGTGGTTCGGAAAGTGGTCGGCAGTTCCAACGTGACCGAGGTTTTGACCACCGAGCGTGCGTTGTTGGCCGCCAAGATCGAGCAGGACCTGCAAGCGATCCTGAACGATTACGATATCGGCTGCCGTATCGTTACGGTCAAGTTCCAGGACGTCAACCCGCCAGAGCAGGTCAAGGCGGCCTTCAACGAGGTCAACGAGGCGGAACAGCAGAAGGAGAGCTCGATTTTTCAGGCGCGCGAGCAGTTTAATAAGGAGGTTCCCCGGGCACGCGGTGAAGCGAAGAAGACCATCCAGGAGGCGGAGGGCTACGCTATCGAGCGGATCAACAAGGCGCGTGGTGAGACCAATCGCTTCCTCGCCCTGCTGGCCGAGTATCGCAAGGCCCCCGATGTGACCCGGCGCAGGATTTATCTCGAAACCCTCGAGGAAGTTCTGCCCCGCCTTGAGGAGATTTACATTATGGATGAAGAAGGCGGTGGTTTGCTGCCCTTGCTGCCAATGCGGCGCGAGCGGACGGGAGGTGCCCAATGAAAGCCAAGGCTCCTTTCATTGTTGTTTTGCTCGTGGTTGCAGTCTTTCTGCTCGGCAACAGCGTCTACGTGATCAGCGAAGCGGAACAGGCGATTCTTACCCAGTTCGGTAAGCCGGTTGGTGGCGTCAATTATGCCGGGCTGCATTTCAAGCTTCCCTTTGTGCAGGATGTCAGTCGTTTTGAAAAACGGATTTTGAAGTGGGACGGTGATCCCAACCAGGTTCCGACTGAAGACAAGAAGTTTATCTGGATCGACACCACCGCTCGCTGGCGGATCGTGGACCCTCTGCTGTTCTTTAAGACGGTTGCGACGGAACTGGGCGCGCAGAGCCGGTTGGACGATATCATCGATTCGGTGGTGCGTGATGCCGTGTCCGGTCATCTGCTGGTTGAGCTGGTACGGGGCTATGATTATGTTGCTCCTGAAGGCAGCGAAGAACGTTTCGAGGTCGAAGGCGTCGAGATACCCAAAGAAGAACTGGTTGGCCGCGAGGAGATCCTGGCTGGTATCCTTGACAAGGCCAAGGCGAGCGTGCCGGAATACGGCATTGAGCTGATCGACGTGCAGTTTAAGCGGATCAATTACGTTGAGCAGGTCCGTATACGGGTCTACGAACGGATGATTAACGAGCGCAAGAAAGTGGCCGCCCAGTACCGCTCTGAAGGGGAAGGCGAGCAGGCTGACATCCTCGGCCAGATGGAGCGTGAACTGAAATCGATCCGTTCGGAAGCCTACCGGACGAAACTGGAAGTGCGTGGTGCCGCAGATGCTGAAGCGGCTTCGATTTATGCCGAAGCCTTCAACAAGGATCGCGAGTTCTACAGCTTTCTGCGGACGCTGGAATCATATAAGAAGGTGATTCAAAAGAATGGCCGGATGGTGATCTCAACCGACTCCGAGTACTACAAATATTTCAAGGATATCAAGTAAGCTGTTTTGAAATGCCGACAGACGGTTCTCGTGCCGTCTGTCGGCACCTTACCCACCGAAAATCACAGTCAATAGCTTCTCTGCTAGATTCCCGCCGAAATTTAATCATCTCTTGTGCAGTAGCTCGGTTTTGCTTGCTGATTTCCCTCTCAGAAACAATGCTGTCGGTCGGATTGATAAGACGCTGGCATAAGGTAAAATAGAAACAGTTCTTTACGGGTTTCCCCTCCGTGGAAGGGGTCAATGTGGTGCCGTTGGTGCCTGTCTGTCGATAACAGATCTTTGTTTCTGATACCCCGGCAAAGTTTATGAAACGTAAACAGAAGATTTATCGAGACACGGCTTTCTCCTTTTCCTGCGAGGCTTGCGGGCGCTGTTGTCACGATAAAAAAATCCAGCTGAATCCCTACGAGATTGTCCGGACGGCCGATTACCTTGGAATCGGTACAGGTGAATTCCTGGCAAAGTACATGAAGACTGACGAGCCTTTTCTGAAGATGCAGCCGTCGCGTGCCTGTGTGTTCCTTGTTGCTGGGAGGTGTACCGTTCACCCAGCCCGCCCGCTGGTTTGTCGTCTTTACCCTCTTGGCCAACATCTCAGCGGTGAAGGTTATGAACATTTCACCTGTGTGACTCCTGAAGAGTCGTGTGAGGGCCGCATTGGCGAACGGAGCACGGTTGACCGTTTCCTTGTGATGAACGATACCGAATCCTATATGGAGGCTTCCCGGAAATATCTTGAGCTGTTTTACCGGTTCTACGAAACCATGGTGGAGCGGTTGCAGCAACGAGACGATGTTGAACTTGATCTGGGAGCATATGAAAAAAAGGTTCTGATGGAAGAGTGGTTTGATGTAGACAAAGTTGTTGCCGAGTATTGCCAAGGTGGAGAGATGCCTGTCCCCGCGGATCTTTCTGGACGGGTACAGCTTCATATTGAGGCTCTCGGGGCCAGGTTCGGGAGCGGGTCGGAGGTGAGCTGATGAGACAGAGACAAAAGAGTGGTGTTGATAAGGTGGAAGGTACGCCGGATCCTCAGAGTATGGAGCGCAGGGAGGTGAACAAGCTGATTGCTGCCCTGGCTCTTTTCGGAACGGGGCTGGGTGTCAATCTTGAGGAGGCGTTTGCTGGCTTGACTCAGCCAGTGGTTCCTCAAACGGAACAGCCCGGCGCTGATTTTGCCAAGTACAAGTCCCCCGAGGCCGTGGCTGGCAAAGTTGAACAACCGAGTACTGACTTTGCCAAAACACCGCAGCCCGCTGTGGACTTGCACAAGAGCACTCCGGAGGCCAGCCCTGCGCTGCCCGCTGTACAGCAACACAAGAGCTTGCCATCTGTCGATCACGACAAATGGTCGCCGACGGCCGCGCCGTCCGGTCAGGTGCTGCGACCAGGGGTGGATCGGGCCAAGCCGGTGCCGGCCAACATCCCGCAGGACAGTCTGTCCAAGTAAAATGACCAGCGGCTGTCCTTGAAGAATGCATGCCTTGGATGAAAGGGGAAAGCAGATGACGCCACGTCAAAAGTGTCTGCCTCTGGTTGCCCTCTGTCTTTTGGCCGTCGTGCTCTTGGCTGCCAAACAGCTGCCACTGACAGTTGATCTCCAGAAAAAAGGTGCTCAGACTCTGCTGGTCTTTAACCAGGCTCCCGACCAGGTCACACTGCTGGAAGGGAGCAGGACCTTGGCCAGGTTGCCAGGGGCCGGGAAGAAAACGTTTGATGTGACCCGTGAGTTGCCCAAGCTGAAGGGAACGGTCCTGACAGTTCAAGCCGCGCGTGGGACACAGCAGGTCAAGCGGTCTTTCCCGGTGAGCTCTCCATCTCCAGTCAAGCAGCTCGCAGTCCCTGTCGCCTCGCCAGACAGTGTGAAGGCCGTTGCCCCGAAGAGTAATCCGGAGCCTCAAGATCTGAAAATTCAGTTGGGCGCGCTCCCCCTTGATGAACCACGAGCATTGTCGACCCAGCCACCTACGGGGTCTCGGCAGCCAGCGGGAGACAAGTTGTCGCCCCCGCCCCGGCGGCCGTCCGGCAGCCCTGCAATGTCGATGCAGGCGGTAACGTCGGCTTTGCCCGCGCCTCCGCGGATCAACTCCGTGATACCCTCCACGGTACGTCCCGGTTCTGAAATCATCGTTCACGGAAGTTTGTTCGGCGGTACAGGTGAAGCCAGCCTCTATTTCGAAGGAGAGACTTATCGCCCCGAAGTTGTCAGTTGGAACAATGCGCGGGTGCAGTTGCGGATTCCAATGATCCCGGCGGGGGTCTTGGGTGAAACAGATCGCCCCGGCCGGTTGAGCTTGAGGACGGATCATGGAATCGCTACAGCCAGTTTGCGGGTCGGGCCCGACCCAGCGACTTTGGTGCCGGTTATCCAGCGGCTCTCTGCGGACCAGATCAAGTCGGGACAGACGCTGGTAACCTCCGGCGAAAACTTTTTGCAAACAGCCGGGCGGGTGCTATTGCATTGCCCGGGTATGAACCCTGCGTTGACTCTGGATGTTGTTAACTGGTCCGATCGTGCGGTTGGTGTCCGTCTGCCTAATAATGCAACTCTCGCGGGTAACAGCAGAGCCTGTGATCTTGAGGTCATCAATCACCGTAGCCTCAAGGACAGGCACCCTGTGACATTGGTCACGGAGATCGTTCGGGACACGTGGCGGACGCGGAAGGACATTCCCACCAGGGTTCTCACCGGTTCTCCCTTCTGGGACCCGGTCCATGGCCCCAACGTGAGTGGCTCTCAACGCCTTGTCAACGGCTGGCGGGTCGTCGAGGCGAATTATTCAGTCAGCCCTTCGGATAAGATCAATGTTTCCTGGTTGCTGCGTCCAACGCCTGGTAGTACAGATTTCTCTTATCGAGTGACTTGGGAACCGAGAGGGCGTGCCCCCAGTGAGATGGTTGAACTGACCATAGCGATTACCGTAGAGGGGCCGAAGGGATTGTCACCTTTTACCGAGTAACCCTTTTCGCAAGGCCAGGCTAAATGAAAACGCCGCCAGGGTTATCAGCTCCGGCGGTGTTTTTTTATCGGGGTGTTCGTAATAGAAGAATACGTTACTCAAGGGGCCGACGATGAATGGACCGCCGACAGCGGTGAGGATGAAAATACCGCCGATCAACACGGTGCGATTCAGCTCGAGGTTTGACAAGCAGGAGATGCTGAGGTAGAAACAGCCTGTGCCCTATTCTTCGTGTACATATCCCGAATTGCTGCAGCGGTTGATTGCCCTCGATATCGGTGCCTGCCGTCATGATGCCCCGTTGGCCGAACTGAACAGTTGGGCCATCGGCGGTCCGGCCGACCTGCTGGTTGAGCCGGGGTCGGTTGAGCAGGTTGCCACCCTGGTCCAGTTTGTCCGGCAGCACAACCTGCCGCTGGTGGTGATCGGCCAAGGCACCAACCTGCTGTTCGATGATGCTGGCCTGCGTGGTGTGGTAATGAAGGTCGGTGATAACCTGTCTCGTCTGCAGATCGACGGCAACCGGATTACTGCGGAAGGCGGGGTCTGGATTCCCGGGTTGGCGCGCAAGGCGATGCAGGCCGGATTGGTCGGGCTGGAGCATACCGTTGGCATTCCCGGGACCCTCGGCGGACTGGTGATGATGAACGGCGGCAGCCATCGCAAAGGGATCGGCGAAAATGTGAAGTGGGTCTGGGTTGTCGATCGCGATGGTCAGCAGGAAGTGCTCTCCCGGGAAGCGTGTCAGTTCTCTTATCGGCACAGTGCCCTGCAGGGCAGTGGCAGCGTGGTGGTCAAGGTCGAGCTGGAGTGTGAGTCCGGCGACCCGGCTCAGATCCGCCGGGAAATGCTGGTCGATCTGCGGGCGCGGCGCGGCAAGTTTCCCCGCAAGCTGCCGAACTGCGGCTCAGTGTTCCTGAGCACGGCAGAGATGCATGCCACGGTGGGGCCGCCCGGCAAGATCATTGAGGAGGTCGGTCTGAAGGGTGCCCGCATCGGGCAGGCTGAAGTTTCGCCGCAGCACGCCAACTTTATCGTTAATCTGGGTGGTGCGACCTCGACCGATGTCCTGGCGTTGATCGCGCATGTTCGCAAGACTGTTCGGGAAAAGATCGGGTTCGATCTGTGTTGCGAAGTACGCTACGTCAGCCCCGCCGGGGAGATCCTGCCGGCGGATCGGAAAGCTTGACGCTGTTTGATGGTTTGGTGGAGAACCCACAGGAGTCTTGACGATGCTCTATGGACACACGCTTTTGGGGAGCTACGAACTGGCGATCCTGGTCAAGCTGCTACTGGCGGCTCTCGCGGGAGGCCTGGTCGGTCTTGAACGTGAAAAACATGGTCGGCCTGCGGGTTTAAGGACCAACATCCTGGTCTCTGTCGGGGCGTGTACCATGATGGTCGTTTCGGAAGCGTTTTTTCTGAAATATGAAGGGCTCGACGTTCAATCCGTGTTGCGGCTTGACCCTTCGCGGACGGCGGCACAGATAGTGACTGGGATCGGTTTCCTCGGGGCCGGGGTCATCCTGAAAGAGGGAGCTTCTGTCCGGGGACTCACTTCGGCAGCGACCTTGTGGGTTGTTGCGGGGCTTGGAATGGCTTTCGGTATGGGGCACATTTCTTTGGGGGTTATTTCAACGGCCCTTGCCTTGATCAGCCTGACCCTTTTGAAAAAACTCGATCCGGTGATGAAAAAAGATCGGTTTTTGACGGTGACGGTGACAGCGGAAAACCGTGAATCTCTCAACGATGAATTGCTGACCTTGCTCGAGAAAAGAGGACTGGTCTTGGCTGACCTCAGCTCTCATGTCGATGTGGCTAACCAGGAAATCTTCTTCCAAATGGTTGTTACCCAACAGCAAAAACGCATTGGTCGCGAACTCACCCAGGCGATACTTCAGTTTAATGGGGTCAAGAAAGTCCATTATCACTGACGGCTGTATCAGTTTTGCCGGTGCTGGCGCCATGGGTCAGCTGTCACCAACTTGCTCCAATTCCCCCCACCGGTCATAAGCCTGTTCCAGTTTGTTCTCCAACTCCTCCAGTCGGGCCTTGACCACCGCCACCTGGTCGCCACTCTCCTTGTAGAAGGCCGGATCAGCCATCTGCTGATGCAGAGACTCCTGCTCCGTCTCAAGTTCTTCGATCCGTTGCGGCAGCGTTTCAAACTCCTGACGTTCCTTAAAACTTAACTTACGGGGGCGCGTTTTGGCCGGCTTTTCCTGCTTGGGTGCCTTGTTTTTGGCTGCGGGCGGTTGCTGTGTTGTACGCTGCCGCAGCCAGTCGTCGTAACCGCCAACGTACTCCGCGACCCGGCCTTCCCCTTCGAAGGCGATGGTGCTGGTGACCACCCGGTTGAGAAAGTCACGGTCGTGGCTGACCAGGAAGATGGTGCCGGAGAATTCGGCGAGCTGCTCCTCGAGCAGGTCGAGGGTTTCCAGGTCAAGGTCGTTGGTTGGCTCGTCGAGGACCAGGATGTTGCCAGGTCGGGTGAACAGGCGCGCCAGCAGCAGGCGGTTGCGTTCACCCCCGGAGAGGATGCGCACCGGACTGCGAGCCCGTTCGGGTGTAAACAGGAAGTCTTGCAGATAGCCAATGACATGTCGGGGCTTGTCGCCGATCAGAACCGTATCCTGATCGCCGGACAGGTTCTGCTGCACGGTCTTGTCCGGGTCAAGCTGTTCGCGCAGTTGGTCAAAATAGAGGAGTTGCAGTTTGGTACCGAGTTTGGCCTGCCCCTTCTGGGGCTCGAGTTTGCCCAGCAGGAGCTTGAGCAGGGTGGTTTTGCCGACTCCGTTCGGTCCGATGATGCCGATTCGGTCACCGCGTAGCACGGTGGTGGAAAAGTTGCTGACAATCGGCTGTTCGCCGTAGCCGAAACTGATGTTCTCGACCTTAGCCACCAGCTTGCCGCTGCGTTCTGCATCCTGCAGGTTGAGGCGGACCTTGCCTTGCCGCTGCCGGCGGGCAGAAAATTCGTCCCGCATCTTTTTCAGAGCCCGAACCCGGCCTTCGTTGCGGGTGCGGCGCGCCTTGATCCCTTTGCGAATCCAGACCTCTTCCTCGGCCAGTTTCTTGTCGAAACGGCGCCACTCTTCAGATTCGTTGTAGAGCAGCTCCTCTTTGCGTTGCAAAAACGTGTCGTATCCGCAGGCAAAATCAAACAGCTTGCCGCGATCGAGTTCGATAATTCGGGTCGCCAGGGCGCGCAGGAAGGCGCGGTCATGGGTCACGAACACCAGGGTCATCTCCGAACGTTTCAAAAAGTCTTCAAGCCAGTTGATGGTGGTGATGTCGAGATGGTTGGTCGGTTCGTCGAGCAGCAGGATGTCCGGCTCAGACACCAGGGCTCTGGCTAGCAGGACCTTGCGCTTCAGACCACCCGACAAGGTGGCGGTGTCTGCCTCCGCATCCAGGCCGAGGCGGGAGAGGATCTGGGCAACGCGCTGTTGCCCGGTCCAGTCATCCTCCCGGTCTTGGCTGGCCGACCCATTGGATTCAGCGAGACCTGCGGCAACAACATTGCCAATCCGTCCCGACAGGTCTGCGGGTAGATCCTGTGGAAGATCGGTGACGCGCAAACCCTGGCGGCGATCGATGACGCCCTGATCGGGCGGCAGCTCGCCGGCAAGCAGGCGCAGCAGACTTGATTTGCCGGCACCGTTGCGGCCGAGCAGGCAGATGCGTTCCCCCTTGTTGATCTGCAGGTTGATGCCAGACAGCAGGGCGGGGCCGCCGAAGGCGAGGTCGATTTGTCGTAAACTCAGCAGATTCATAGAGATGTTCTGGTCGTGATCAGTTCAGTGGCAGGTGCAGTGGTTGTTTATTCAGGCAAGTTTCTTCCTGAGCTCTCGAGCAAGGGTGATCGCCGGCTGATAGTGCGGGTTGATTTCCAGGCATTTTTCACAGTCGCTGAGCGCCTTGTGGTCGAGCTGCATGTCCTGGTAGGTCTGGGCGCGGCCGAAGTGGGCCTCAGCGTGCAACGGGTCGATACTAATCGCAGTATCGAAGTCATACAAGGCTTTTTCCGCTTTTTGGGTGATGCGATAACATAACCCCCGGTTTGTGTAGCCGCGACAGGTCTCCGGATTGTAGCGAATCGCCCGGGAAAAATCGCTGAGGGCGCGGGTCATGTCACCTTTGGCAAAATAAGCCATGCCCCGGTGATTGTAGACGATCGATCGGACATCTCGTTGTAGTTGCATGCTGAGGAGTTCGCCATACAGGCTGATCGCGGTGTCGAGGTCGTGACCGCTGTGTGCATCCAGAGCCAGCAGCATAGTTTTCTCGAGCTGGCTGGAGCGTCTGGCCGGATTTTTTCCGAGCTTGATAGCGCCGTTTGGCCGGTCATCACGTTGGTGCGAGAGCGTCATGATGTCGAGAATGTCCAGAGATTCGGCGAGCTTCTCCTGGCGTCTGCGACCGCGGAGGCGGATCGCCTTCTGGTAATCTCGGATTTCCTGGAAGATGACATCTGACAGGGTCAGCGCGGCATTCAGCGAGGCCAGCTTGCGACGGATCGATTCATTGGGGATCGAAATGTCCGACTTGTAAACCAGCTCATGCTCCACCTCCGCCCAGGCATCCTGCAAGGTGGTCCGCAACTGGACTTCGCAGACTTTTCTGGTGCCTGGCATTGAGGGCTTAAGCGCGTCCTTGTCCAGTTTGACCAGCAGATGAACCGAATCATAACCGAACTCCCGGAAGGAATACTGGGCCGCTTTCCAGTCGGTTTCGGTGACTTCAAAGTGGTCGGCAATCAGGTCCTTGACCGTTTCGATATCTTCCAGAAAAGGGCAGACGATTCTCAGCCCGAGCATGTCGGTGATTGGTGTCGGGCGCCGACCCTTGGCGGTGCTGTTAAGGTGCCGGAGTTTTTCGTAGTAGGCTTCAAACCGTTTGACACGGTATTTGATTGATGGGGTGAACCCCTGGCTTTCCAACAGTCGGCGCATCTGCCTGTAAAGGTCTTGCAAAGTCTCCTCGTAAAGAGGGAGGTGTTGGTCGTAGGCGGTTTTCGCTTGTGCTCGGTCAAGGAGTGGCTGGGATGATGACAGTTGCTTTTTCATCAGGGACACCGCTTCTTCCAGGGGAATGTGTCGCGTTTATCCTTGGCAGGTCTTTAGTCTAGATTGATCCGAATGAGCTGGCAAGAAACTTCGTCTCCTTCCGGCTTGGTGCGCGACACGGAAACACTGTTTTTAAATCATGAAATTGTTGGCAAAAAAAACTTGCAATGATGTTGTAATGCGTGATAGACAAGCAATAACAGTAAGTTTGTGTAGATTCTTAGTTGTAGGATGTGGATGTCAAGATGACTGCGGGAAAAATAAACACACACCCTTTTGGCTGTGTGTTTTTTTGTTTCGGTGGCAATTAAGGGTCGCACAGCCAAATGTCCCAAGGGGAACAAAGGAGTAGAAAATGGCTGAAGGTACAGTTAAGTGGTTCAATGATGCGAAGGGTTTCGGTTTTATCGAGCAGGACAACGGCCCCGATGTTTTCGTTCATTTCTCTGCGATCGAGTCCGACGGGTTTAAGTCGCTGGCTGAAGGCGACCGCGTCAGCTTTGACGTGAATGAGGGTCCCAAAGGCCCCCAGGCTGCCAACGTGCAGAAGGCTTAAGACTCTTAAGTCATAGCCTATAATTGGTACGGAATAGCCTCGAAGGAAACTTCGGGGCTATTTTTGTTTGTTCAGCAGCAGGTCGGCGGGATAGGAGCTTGTCCCAGGCAATAATGATGCAGCGAGACGCCCTTCTCCAGGTCGGCTTCCGGAAAGTCCACTCCGGGGGCGTACCGTCCGATCTGTCGTATCTGCGGCCACAGCTTGTGAAAGTGTCCCTCCAGGAAGTCGGGTGGCAAGTGGGGGGTGTTGAGGCAGGCCAGCACCTCGCCCTCCGGGTGCAACAGCTCAGGCAGCCGGTTGATCAGTTTGGGCCAGTGCCGTTCGGCGGTAAAACTCTTGCCCTGGCTGGCCGGCGGATCGCAGATCACCAGGTCAAAAGGCGCCAATCGACGCAGTTTGCTGAAACTCCGGAACAGTTCGACATCCAGAAAGCTCACCTTGCGCAAGTCGAGTTGATTGATTCGATGGTTCTCCCTCCCCAACTGTAGCGCCCCTTTGTTCATGTCCAGGTTGACCACCTGGGTTGCTCCCCCGGCAAGTGCCGCCACTGAAAAACTGCAGGTATAGGCGAACAGGTTGAGAACCCGCTTACCTTTCGCGCGCTGCCGCACCTGTTCGCGCCCCACGGCCATATCCAGGAAAAAGCCGATATTTTGCGCATTCTCCAGGCGCAACCGGTATTGCAGGCCGGCCTCCAGGGCAACGGGCTGTTCCGGCAAGGTGCCGTATAACAGCTGCGATGTCGGTGCTGTTCGCTGTCGTTCCTGTAAGAGAATCGCATCGGGCGGTTGGGGCAGGGTGTCACGCAGCAGCTGGACCAGGTGACGTAGCCATTCCTGCGGCTTGGGCTGATAGAGGGTGATCAAAACCACCGGTGGAAAGATGTCGATCAGCAGATCGGTATAGCCGGGAAAGCAATGCCCGCGGCCATGAAACAGGCGCCGGGCTTCCTGTGCTTTGGGGAGATGTTTGATGATTTCGTTGCGAATTGTCTCCATGGGGCGGATTTTGACAGAAAATGACGGCGTTGAACAGGGCTTGCCTCACTTCAATTGTCTTGACATCTGCAATTAAATGTCTTTAGATGTCCAAAAATGTCCAAAGTAATAGACTTTTGACCATATGTGAGAAAAAATGAACCTTTCGGTAAAAGATGCTGCCCGGTTATTGAACGTGTCAGATAAGACCATCTACCGTTGGATCAAGCAGGAGTTGATCCCCGCATACCGGGTCAGCGGCCAGCACCGCTTCAATCAATCAGAATTGCTCGAATGGGCGACGTCTCGCAGGATGGGGGTTTCCCCGGAAGCTTATGATGAGCCCGAGGAAGCAGCCCGGCCGCTGCCAACGCTGACTGAGTCGCTCGAAGCTGGTGGCATCTTCTACCGGCTTGATGGCCGATCCAGAAACGAGGTGTTGTCTAATCTCGTTGACACCCTGCGGCTTTCCGAAGGTGTCGATCGTGAATACCTTCTCAAGGTTCTCATTGCCCGGGAAGAACTGGCCTCGACCAGTATCGGCGACGGTATCGCCATCCCTCATCCGCGCAATCCTGTCCTGTTGCATTCCACCCAACCGACAGTGACATTGGCTTTTCTGGAAGAGCCGGTGGATTTTCAATCGCTGGACGGGAAATTGACGGATGTTCTCTTCTGTGTGATCAGCCCGACCTTGCGGGCTCATCTTCACTTGTTGTCCATGTTGGGATTTGCACTGAAAGATCACATGTTTCGTAAAACACTCCTGGAGCAGGAGAGTCGCGAAAATATTTTAAACGCCTTGCGGCAGGTCAAGCGGGGTATGGGGGTGCTGGCGGAATAGGGTCCGCTTGCTGTCAGTCGCCACCTCACAATGCTGTGTCGCTTCAGGTAGGGCTGGTCTGTTCCAGCTCCTGTGGAGGGCGCACCTTTCTCTTTTGAGTGGGTGCTTTTTCATTTTCAGGAAAGCAGAAATGATGTCTTTGCAAGTTGCCCAAATGGCCGTTGTCTTTGCGATACTTTCGGCCGCCGTCTCTCTGCTACTGGGGAGATGGCCCGGGATTACCAAGCTTTGCGCTTTCCTCTTGCTGGGAGTTTCAGGGGTCTTGGCAGTTTGGGCCGGGGGGCAAGTGCTGCTCAGTCAGCAGACTGAACAGTGTCTTTTGCCGATTGGGCTTCCCTGGCTGCAAAGTCACCAGATGATCGATCCACTGGCCGGGTTCTTCCTGCTCGTGGTCGGTCTCGTCACCACATTTGTGGCGATTTACGGCCCCGCTTATGTTGACGAAAACCAGAAAGATTCGTTGGGTCTGCCCGTTTTGACATGTTTTAC
>JAQYVZ010000109.1 GCA_030145205.1 Desulfuromonadales bacterium
GGCGGTGTCCTAAACTTAGTTGAAAATTGAAGCGACCTCCCTCATCTGGTAGAGTGAGTTTGAACAAAAACCTTTACCGGAGAAAGGAGGTCACCGATGTCGAGGGTACCGCATATTGCGAGAGAGCGCAAGAAGACAAAAGTACTGGGGGAACCGCGGATCATGGAGAAGTGCGACTATGAGGAGATGGAACTTGATGCGCGGCTTGAGGTTATTCGTTCATTGCTCCCGCTTGGGTTGATACAGGTATATAAGGAGTTGGATAAGGAAGTTATCTCCCTTGCCGGCGAGCGGTACCGGCGCAAAGGAGATGAGGATCTGGGCAGCCGCCATGGTGCGAACCGGGGGACGGTGCTGCTGGGAGAACAAAGGGTGCCGGTGCGTGTTCCCCGGGTGAGGCAGGCCGGCCGGGAGGTACCGTTGGAGAGCTATACTCGATTGCACCGGGGAGGGGAGCCGAGCGAGACGTTGCTGCGGCGGGTGTTGTATGGGATATCGTGCCGGAACTATGAGGCGGCGGCTGAGAGTGTTCCGGGGGCCATTGGACTGTCGAGTTCGACGGTGTCCCGGCAGTTCATTACGGCGAGTGCGGAGCAATTGAGACGGTTTCAAGAGCGGGATCTCTCGGGGCACGATATCGTTGCTGTCTTTCTCGATGGAAAGACGTTTGCGGACGATGAGATGGTCATTGCCCTGGGGGTGACGATCGGAGGGGAGAAGATCATCCTGGGCTTTGTTCAAACGGCGACAGAGAACAAGCGGGCGGTATCGCAGTTTCTCCGGTCGTTGCGGGACCGGGGGCTCGATGTTGGCAGAGGAGTGTTGTTTGTTGTAGACGGGGCGAAGGGGCTTCGGAGTGCTATACTTGCGGTGTTCAGCAGTCGGGCCGCGATCCAGCGGTGTCAATGGCACAAGCGGGAGAATGTGGTTTCGTACCTCTCAAGGAAGGAGCAGTCCTATTGGCGCAAACGGCTTCGGCGGGCGTACGAGCGGCCCACGTACAAAGAAGCGAAGCGAGAGCTGAAACAGATTCGCCGAGAGCTCGAGATGATCAATCAATCCGCCGCGGCCAGCCTGGAAGAGGGGCTCGAGGAAACACTGACCCTTCACCGGCTCGGCGTGTTTCCGTTGCTGGGTAGATCACTCAAGACAACCAACTGCATTGAATCTGTCAATTCGATGGCAGAGGAGCGGTGTGGCAAAGTTGACTGCTGGAAGAACTCAAGGCAGAAACACCGATGGATGGCATCGGCGCTCATCGATATAGAGCCTCGGTTGAGAAAGCTCGTCGGTTACCGGCATCTTCCGAAGCTTCGTAATGCAATCATGAGAGAACTGAACATAGATACTGATTCGAAAGAAAGTGAGAAGGTCGCCTGATGTGGGAATGGTCGTGCAGAATTTCAACTAAAAATGGGATTGACCCGTAACATGGAGTGCGCAGAATTGGAAAAGAGGTGAGGATGAAAAGATAAGGGTGTATTGGTCCACCGAGTTCACAACGCTAGTTAGAAGCCACAATGTGTCTTCGACGGCGCTTTGCTTAGGAAGACTATGCGGTAATCGAGAACAATCTGCTTGAATGCCGCCGGTCTTGCGCACTTCGTCCCGAACGCCTCAATCCCACATAGACACTTTGGATCACGCCGCTTTGCGAAGCTCAATGACAGGCAGGTGTCGTCTGCCATTCACATAGCCCACCACAAGTGTCAACTTGGTTCCACGCCTACCTCGGATCGCCGTCTGCGGCGAGGTACAAGGCCCTCTGGTTGGCCAGTTCCTGCGAGGTTCAAATCTAAGCCCGATGTTTGCCGGTCGAACGACGGTATATACTTCCCATGGCGTCCGTCCACCCAGCGCTTGACTGGGACGGTGCAGGTTGTACCAGATGACATATGAGCCGAGCTCGCGCCGCATCGCATCAAGCCGCAACGGAATCAGAATGTGCCTTGTATACTCGTTCTTCATGGAGCGTATAAACCGTTCGATTACGGCGACACTTCCGTACTTACCAACGGCACCGAACCGAGGACGGATGGCTCTGCGGTCGCACCAACGCTTGAAGGAATTGCACCAGAACTGTCGACCCTTGTCGGTGATGATATACTTGGGTGAGCAATCGGAGTTACGGATCGCTCGATCCAAGAAGCTCTGAGTGTCGCTGGATGTCGGACGGTCACGGAAGATTGCGAAACCGACCACAGCACGTGAGAAGTGATCGACCAGTAAGCCAACCCACCAACAGAATGGCCACAACTGGGGCAGGGCGAACGGGATCCACGGAACCCAGAAGCCGGATCCTGTTGGCACGGTGGTGAGGTCGACGTGCCAGACTTCCCCGGGATGCCTGGCCGTAACCACTCGCGTCTCTATGACGTCGAGCGTTGCAGCGTCCTCCGGCATCGGTTCAGGTTCCTTCAACATCCGTCCCACCGTCGTCACACCGAGGTGCAGACCAGCTCGCGCCAAAACCCGGGCGATGCGAACTTTGCCCATCGTCGGCAGGAGCACCTTCAACTGCTTGACGAGATAGCGCACGAAATCTGGGAACTTGTTCACCGGTCCAGAGATTCGAATCAAGGCGCCCTCACCTTCCTCGTCAACTCGCCTTAACC
>JAQYVZ010000047.1 GCA_030145205.1 Desulfuromonadales bacterium
ACTCAGCGCCACCCCTGGTTGCCAGAACCTTCGTGATCGCCGCCGTCAGCGTCGTCTTACCGTGGTCAACATGACCGATCGTCCCGATGTTGACATGGGGCTTGGTCCGCTCAAACTTGGCTTTGGCCATCGTTCCGTCTCCTTTTGATTATTAAATCTGACTCTTGTTACGCCGTAGCCCCGCATGCATCCAGAACGACAGGGCCGGCTTTCCATCTGTGCCTTAATTAATTTTATGCTATCGCCGTTTCCGCAACGGAAATGGAGCCCACAATCGGACTTGAACCGATGACCTCATCCTTACCAAGGATGTGCTCTACCTGCTGAGCTATGTGGGCGTATTCCGTTGTCCTCGAAAACGTCTCGAATATGGAGCGGGAAACGGGACTCGAACCCGCGACCCTCAGCTTGGAAGGCTGACGCTCTAGCCAACTGAGCTATTCCCGCATGAACTTCCCGTGGATCCTTCTCCGCTTGAAGCCATTGTGGCGTCCGATATCAGCCACTTCGCAGTTGATGCGGCGTCTGCCTCCTGCAAGCGTAACCGTTATCTTCGTCCGGCAAGTTAAATATGGTGGAGGGGGGAGGATTCGAACCTCCGAAGGCTACGCCATCAGATTTACAGTCTGGTCCCTTTGGCCACTCGGGAACCCCTCCAGGGGAACTCTTTATTTTGTTTTATGGGAAGCTGCCTTCCCGTTAGCTCAAAATGGAGCTGGCGACAGGAATTGAACCCGCAACCTGCTGATTACAAGTCAGCTGCTCTACCAGTTGAGCTACGCCAGCACAAGGGGCGTTTTATACAACGCTCCGCCGCAAAATGCAAGATTTTTTTTGACATATTTAACATCCGTGCCAACAAGAGGGAATTTATAGCGAAGGACTGTCATTTTGTCAAACCTCAAATTCAAAATAAAAATACTTGACAAGAGGGATAGGATTAGTTATAAATAAAGCAACACAGAAACCCGTATTTGGGGTGCCTCTCTCCCTCCTGGAGGCACCCCGTTTTTTTGTCCGCTTTCTCCTGCTACATCCCCCATTGTCGTTCCTCTGCGAATTGGTTACACTCTTTGTGAACCGGCCTGCCGTTCAGCAGCCGCAACCACACTGTCTTTAACCCACAGGGAGAGAGTTAATGCCCGAACTGGACAAAATCGTCACCCGTAGCGGCGACTCCGGCGAAACCAGCCTGGCCGACGGCAGCCGTGTTCCTAAATGTTCCCTCAGAGTCGAGGCCTACGGTACAGTTGACGAGCTCAACGCCGTGTTGGGTCTGGTTCGCTGCGAGCAACTGCCGGCAGACCTGAATGACAAACTGCTGCAATTGCAAAACGAGCTATTTGACCTGGGTTGCGAACTGGCCACCCCGACCGACAGCGAGCGAGCCGAATCGATTCCCACTGTCCGCCAGTTTCAGGTTAACCTGTTGGAACAATGGGTGACTGAAGCCAATCGCCTTCTCAAACCGGCATGCAACTTTGTCCTGCCCGGCGGCACTCGGGCGGCGGCGGCCTTGCATCTGGCCCGCACCGTTGCCCGTCGTTGCGAACGACAGATGGTCTCCCTGGCGAACAGCGGCGAAACGGTTAATCCGTGCTGCCTGAAATTCGTCAACCGCCTCTCCGACCTCTGCTTCGTCTGGGCCAGGCTCTGCAATGATAACGGCCACGACGACATATTCTGGCAACCCGGCCCCCATCGCTAAACAAGAAGGCCTCCTCACCCTTTCGGGTGAGGAGGCCTTTGTATCATCAGCAAGAATTCTGTCGAACGAGAAAAAGACTACAGCTGCTCGACAACCTTCCGAGCCATACCGGTATAACCGGCCGGAGTCAATTCAAGCAGACGCTGCTTGTCTTCCACGGACAAATCGAGCCCCTCGACAAAAGCGCGGATCGTTTCGCGATTGATCGCCTGGCCACGGGTCAGTGCCTTCAGCTTCTCGTAGGGCTGATCGATGCCGGCCTTGCGCATTACCGTCTGGATCGGCTCGGCGAGGACCTCCCACGCCTGGTCGAGGTCATCTGCCATATTCTGTTCGTTGAGCTTCAGCTTACCAAGCCCCTTGAGGGTGGAATGGTAGGCGATCATGCTGTAGCCGAAACCGACCCCCATGTTGCGCAACACGGTCGAGTCTGTCAGGTCGCGCTGCAGTCTTGAAATCGGCAATTTGGCGGACAGATGCCCGAACAGAGCGTTGGCCAGACCGCAATTCCCTTCGGAATTTTCGAAATCGATCGGGTTGACCTTATGCGGCATGGTGGACGAGCCAACTTCACCTGCAACAGTCTTCTGGCCGAAGTAGGCCATCGAAATGTAAGTCCAGACATCACGGTTGAAATCGGTCAGGATCGTGTTCCAACGTGCCAGGGCGTCAAACATCTCCGCCATGTAATCGTGCGGCTCAATCTGGGTGGTAAAACAGTTCTGCGTCAAACCGAGACCATCTTCGATCATCCGGCGCGACAACTCCTGCCAGTCGACCTCGGGATAAGCGGAAAGGTGGGCGTTGAAGTTACCAACGGCACCGTTCAGTTTACCCAGGATGGCGATCGATTCGACAACCTCTGTCTGTCGGCGCAGCCGCGCTACGAACACAGCCAGCTCCTTACCGAGGGTTGTCGGCGAAGCGGTCTGCCCATGTGTGCGAGCCAGCATCGAGATGTCCTTGAATTCCACGGCATAAGCTGCGATCTGATCCATGATCTGGCGCTGCAGCGGCAGCAGGGCATTCAACCCATCCTTAAGCATCAAGGCGTGGGACAGATTATTGATATCCTCGGAAGTGCAGGCAAAATGGATAAATTCGGCGAGCTCTTCGAGTGAAGAACCGGCGATTTTTTCCTTCAGGTAGTATTCAACCGCCTTGACATCATGGTTGGTCACCTTCTCGATTTCTTTCACCCGCATCGCCTCATCCGGGGTAAAAGCAGCAACGATGTCATTCAGAGCCTTCTCTTCAGCAACACTCAAGGCCCGACATTCAGGAATGTCCGAAGCGCCACACAGCGCCTGCAGCCAAAGAACTTCGACCTTGATCCGGTTGCGCAACAGGGCATATTCGGAAAAGCACTCGGTCAGTTCGGTCACTTTTGATGCATAACGCCCATCAATCGGGCTGATTGCAGTAATCATTGATTTCTTTCTCCTCAGGTCGGAATGGAGTCGAAATATAGCCTATCCCGACCGTACCGTGCAAGCGCTGTCGCAGTCATCAACTCTCGGCGCACATCTTCTGGCGAACCACCTCGAACAGGGCCACTGCCCCGGCGGCCGACGCATTCAGCGACGACACTCCACCCTGCATCGGGATTTCCAGCAGACCGTCGCACAACGCCCGGGTTCGCTGCCGCATCCCCTGCCCTTCACTGCCGATGATCAAGGCCAGGTTGCCCCGCAGGTTTTCCTTGTAAAGCGACACTGCCGGTTCATCCGCCGCCAGACCGTACACCCAGATGCCGACATCCTTTAGCTGCTGGATCGCCCGGGCCAGGTTCGTCACCTGGCAGATCGGCAAATGTTCCGCTGCACCGGCAGACGCCTTGTCCACGACATTGGTAATCGGGCAGTTACGATCCTTGGGGATGATCACCCCCTGGCAGCCGGCGGCATCAGCATTGCGCAGCAGAGCACCCAGATTATGCGGGTCGGTAATTCCATCCACCAGCAGGAACAGGGCGTCGCGACCGGAGTCCTGCCATTGACGTAGCAAATCTTCCAGTTCGACATAATCGAAAGCCTCGAGATGCAGCACCGCCCCTTGGTGGTGGGCGTTGCCGACCATGCGGGTCAGGTCTTCCTTGCGACGACGGCGCACGTCGATTCCACGCTCAGTAGCCAAATCGATCAGCTGCTGCAGACGATCACGATCAACCGCCTCGTCAATAAAGAGTTCGAGGGGCTGGCGACGTCCACCTAACCCCTCTTTAACCGGGTTGATCCCGTAAATGTAGTCAGCCATATATCCTCAACGATTTATTGATCACGAAACAGACATTTCTTGTCGGTGTCGGCAAGGCCACACACCGACACCTCACCGAACATGCCTCCGACGAATCCGGCTACCTCTTCTACCTCATGGCTCAGACCATGTCAAATGTACAGACTCATCTTCAATCGCACCGGTAAATGTGTCTGTCCAATCGAGTAGACGTCCTCATGGCGCATCGTCACTCTTGCTGTCAATGGGAAGAGTAAAACTGACTGTTGTCCCTTTGCCCAGCGTGCTTTCTACCCAGATCTTTCCTTCATGATTGTCGATAATATGTTTAACAATATTCATGCCCAGACCGACACCTTCGACTGCAGTGTCTGAGGCGTCGGCCCGGTAGAACTTGTCGAACACCTTTTCCACCTGCTCCCGGTTCATCCCGATGCCCTGGTCGATCACCGAGAATCTGTAGCTTTTCTCGCCAGCCTCTCCCCGAATCTGGATAAGGCCCTCTTCCCCTGAAAATTTGACTGCATTACTGAGCAGGTTTTCCACAACCTGCCGGATCTTGCACTTATCAACAATCAGCCGGGTGTCTTCATCGGCCAGGGCGATCTCAAACTGTCGATGAGCCTTTTTGTTATCCATGTAGGGCTCGACTTGGCTCAGAATCTCCGCCACCGGGCAAGAGGACAAATCCAAAGACAACTCCTTTCCCGCTTCGATACGGGAAACATCCAGGATTTCGTTCACCAGAGCCGCCAGAGCCACAGAGCGCTCATGAATATAACCAACAAATTTCCTCTGCTCTTCGTGGGAAAGTTGGTCGCGGTTCAACAGCACCTCCGAGAAGCCCTGGATCGAAGTGAGCGGCGTTCTGAATTCGTGAGCCACCATATTGATGAACTCGGTCTTGTTTCGGTCGACATCCCTCAGATATTGCTCGGCCCGTTTGCGGCGAAGGATACTGTTCCACATGACCACAACCAGGATAGAGTATCCGGAAAAGATACTGATCACGGTCCAGATGAGTAGCTTATGTTTCTTATAATAGCTTTGTGGTTTATGGAGGATGACGCTGCCTTTCGGCAGGTCCGTGACGCTGAGCCCGAACCGATGCATCTCCCGGTAATCAAAAATATAGGAATTGGGGCTCTCGCTCAGTACGGGAATTTCGCTAATAGGCGTCCCTGCCAAAACCTTCATTACGATCCCGGCGGCTGTTTTACCCTGCTGAAAATGACTGATCACCTTGCCGCCGAGAATGCCGTCCCCCATGCCATGATACCAGAGATGATAAAGCGGCCGGGAGAGGTTCTCTTTGATGAGTTGCAGACTTTCATGGAACAGCAGCGACTTGCCAAGCTTATCCCGGTATGCGGAAAGCAGCAGAACGACATCCTTGTCACCGAGAGTTTTTAATTGCTCGGCAACTGCATCAAAGGAAAGACGGCCAAGGCCGATGTCCGACAAAAGAGCAGGAGCAACCTCTTGTTTATACCGGTAGAAAGTGGCCAGGTCACTCTGCCCGCTTGGTGTGTCATCTACCAGTGCGATAATTCGACTGACGTCCGGATGGAGTCTGGCGATCGTCTCCAATGTGTCCTTCATGGAGACAGCCTCAACCACTCCTGTGACCTGAGGATTGTTGTTCTGTGCCTGGGCCCGGGCCAGATTATTGACACCCAGGAATACGATCGGCAGGTCAGGAAAAAGCTCCTGTTGATATTTGAGGGCAAATAACAAAGCGTTGTCATCGCCGACAACCACTGTGTCGTAAGGTTTAACGCGGGAAAGCTTGGTCGACAGGGATCGATAAAAATTATTGAGGTTCTCCTGATCTGGAAACCGCTTGGAATCCATAAATTCGATATCGAGCAAGACCGGCGTCCCGTCAAAAACTGAATTGAGCCCATTGACCTGCTGAAAAAACGTCGGAAAACCCGGGTGGTAGGAGCTGACAAACAGGACGTTATGAGGACCGGAGCCGGCCACGGAAATCGAACAAGACACACCCCAGAACACAACCAGAAAGGATGCGACAAGAAAAAGGCAGCGCCGGCTTAAGGTTATTCTCCCCACCTTTACGAACACACTCTATCTCCCCTCCACAGAATATGTGTCAATTATAGCGGGTTCAGAAGTTTTTCAAGCAGACTGGGGCAAATGAGGCACAAGCAGGAGGCGGCAGGACCGGCGGAACCAACAAACAAAAGGGCAGCCTCACGAAAAACGAGACTGCCCTTTATCAATATGGATGGGGACGCAACCTATGCGTCGTCAAGCGCCGCCTGCATCTCCGCAATAATTTTATCCGCAGCTTCGGCCGGATCGGCGGCGGCGGAAATCGGCCGACCGATCACCAGGTAATCGGCGCCAGCCTGCAGGGCATCAGCCGGAGTGGTCACCCGTTTCTGGTCATCCTGCGAGGCAAAGGTCGGTCGGACTCCCGGCGTGACAATCGCAAAATCCTTGCCGCAGGCTTCACGGATCAGGCCGACCTCTTTCGGCGAGGCGACCACACCGTCCATGCCGGCATCTTTCGCCAGTTTCGCCAGCCGCGGCACCATTTCGGCAACCGGCCGGTCGATACCGATCTCGCGCAAGGTCTCATCATTGGATGATGTCAGGATGGTGACGGCGAGCAGTAAGGGCCGCCCTGAGGTACCACGCGGTGCGATCTTGTCGATTTCAGCGACCAGGGTCTCCATCATTTCACGTCCACCCAGGGCATGCACGTTGAACATCCGCACACCCAACTTGGTCGCTTCCAGACCCGCCTTGGCAACCGTGTTCGGGATATCGTGATACTTGAGGTCGAGGAACACATCCGCGCCGCTGTCGGCAGCCATGGCGACCACTTCCGGACCGCAACGGGTAAACAGTTGTTTGCCGATCTTGAACACGCCAACCTTGCCGGCCAGACGGGCGACCCAGGCTTGCGCTTCTTCAAAACTATCCACATCCAGGGCAAAAATCAGCCGCTGTCTGGCATCACTCATTGTCTTCTCTCCCGATAAGGGCCTGCACCCGTTGTGAAACGTCCTGGACCCGCTTGATCAGGTCGGCCGAATCGGCCGCCCCCAGTTCGCGCCGGGCCGCAATGCACTCCATGTAAACCAGTTCACTCAAAGCGTCCGTCAACAACCGCAGCTTGTCCCCTTCTTCCAGACCGGCCAGGTTGGCCAGAATCCGCCCGCCATCCACCGAGCCGTCCTCTTTCAAGGTAACCTGGCGAAACACGTAGGAGAAAGGCTGTGGCAGATCGAGCAAGAAGCGATTGAGCTCCTGCAGAAACTGTGGGTTTTTGTCGGACACCACCTTGTACATGGCGACCAGGACGCCATTAAAAATCGTAATAATCTCGCTGAAGTTGCCTTCAACCGCCTCGGTCGGAGCCTCCTCCATGACGACCACACCCCGATCGATCAAATGGCTGAGCAGGCGTAAGCCGTCAAAATCGCCAGCACCCGAGCGGCGCAGTAGTTCCGTGACGCTGGCAACGCCAGCCTGCACCTTGGCAAGCATCTTTTGCGAGGTACTGTCCAGATCGTTGGGGGTCTTGCCGGTGGCCACCGGCACTGAATCGAGGGATTTGATCTTCTGCATGTAAAGGGCACGCTCATCAACCCGACGGAGCCCCTCCATAATCAGATTCTGGGTATTCATCGACAACCGAACGACCTTGTCCTCGTCGATCGACTCCGCCACAAACAGAAACTGGCCCTGATGGAACGTAAACAGGTTATAGATGATCGTTTCAACCTGGTTGCGGGTCGCCGCCCACAGGTCCTGAGAGCTGATCACCTCCTGCTCGACCAGCACGGCTCCCAGGGAGACGCCGGGACCCGCCTGCTGTTTGGCGACCTTGAGCACCTCGCGATCGAACTTGCCGAGACCGTACAGTATCTCGACAATCTCTTCTTCAGGGAAGGTGGAGGCCGCATAGACAATCTCGCCGTTCTGGAAGTAGAGACTTTTGTCACCACCTCCCAGACTGAACCGCAGGCAACCGTTCTTCCGGAACATGTTCATGAACGACAACAGGTCGACAATGGCGATGTCACCCAGGTTACCGGCCATCTCCAGGGTGGCCTCGGAGTCGGCTGGCTGCAGCAGCAGGTGGTGCTCGGAATAGGAGGTCAGCGCAAACTCCCGACCACCGAGTTCCTTGACAATCTGGTTCGGCAGCTTCAGTCCGCCCTCTTTATCCATTTTTACGTTGCGCATGCATCACTCTCCGAAACAGATCATTGACAATCAGGCCGGGTCCGTCGCCAGGGCCGCCCGCACCTGTTCGGTCAACCGGGCCGCAGCCTCACCCATCGGCAACATACTCTTCTCACTGCTGCAACGTTCCTGCAATTCGTAGCACCCTTCTTTCAGGCCACGATTACCGACAGTGACCCGGAAGGGGATACCCAGCAGTTCGGCGTCCTTGAATTTGCTGCCCGGCCGCTCATCGCGATCATCCAGCAAAACCTCGATGCCTTGCTCGAGCAGTTCCTCGTAAAGCGCCTCGCCCGCTTTGAGTACAGCCTCATCCTTCGGATTCAACAGCGTGATAATCACCTGAAAAGGCGCCAACGGAGCCGGCCAGAGGATTCCGTTCTCGTCGTGATTCTGCTCAATTGCTGCGGCCGCCGTTCGGCCGATGCCGATACCGTAGCAACCCATCACCAGAACACGCTCCTGCCCCTGAGCATCCAGCACAGTCGCCTGCATGGCTTCGGAATACTTGGTCCCCAGCTTGAACACATGACCGACTTCGATGCCCCGCCAGGCTTCCAGCTTTCCCTCACAACGCGGGCACGAGTCTCCGGCTTCAGCTTCGCGCAGGTCGACAAACGCCTCAACCTGGAAATCGCGGCCATGGTTGGCACCGGTCATGTGGTAATTGGCCTCATTGGCGCCGAGACCGAAATCACTCATCCCTTCGAGCTCCAGGTCGGCCAGCACGCGGCAGGTCAGACCGATCGGACCGGAGAAACCGGTCGGAGCACCCGTCAGCTTGCGGACCGTTTCCTCATCGGCAAGCTGGGCATGGTCGCAACCGAGGAAGTTATTCAGCTTGATTTCGTTGAGCTTGTGATCGCCCCGCAACAAAACCGCCACAATCTCTTCCTGCTCTGTTATGAGGATGAGGGTTTTGACCATCTTCTGCGGCGTCTCCTTGAGGAACGCAGCGACGTCTTCAATGGTCTTCATGTTGGGCGTTTCCACCTTCTCCAGCGGCAGGGCCGGAGCCGGCGCGGCACTTGCCGCAGGCCGCAGTTCAGCCTTCTCAACATTGGCAGCGTAATCGCAGCTGTCGCAGGACACAATGGCGTCTTCGCCGGTCTCGGCCAGCACCATGAACTCGTGAGAGAAGCTGCCGCCGATCGCCCCAGAATCTGCCTCCACAGCGCGGAATTCGAGCCCACAACGCTTGAAGATCCGTCGATAGGCCTGGTACATCTTCTGATAGGAAACATCTGCGCCGGCATCATCAATATCAAAAGAATAGGCATCCTTCATGATGAATTCACGACCGCGCATCAGACCGAAACGGGGACGAATTTCGTCGCGGAACTTGGTCTGGATCTGGTAGAGATTGAAGGGCAGTTGCCGATAGGAACTCACTGTACCGCGAACGATCTCAGTCACCACTTCTTCGTGGGTGGGTCCGATGCAAAACTCGGTGTCTTTACGGTCCTTGAAGCGCAGTAATTCCTTGCCATACTGCTGCCAACGCCCCGACTGCTGCCAGAGGTCGGCCGGGTTAACCGCCGGCATCAGCAGCTCAATGGCACCGGCGCGATTCATCTCTTCACGCACGATATTTTCCACCTTGCGAATCACCCGCAAACCGAGCGGCAGGTAGTCGTAGACACCGGCGGCCACCTTGCGAATCATGCCGGCACGAGCCATCAACTGGTGACTGACGACTTCGGCATCACCGGGAGTTTCTTTCAAGGTCGGCAAAAAGTACTGGGTATAGCGCATGAATTAACCTCTATCTGTAGGATGAGCAACCCGACACAAGGCCAAGGCTTGCCTCGAAATTCACATTTTTGTCAAGGTGAAGAAATTAGCTTATTTTCGGGGGGATTGCAAGACGACAGGCCGTCTTTGGCCGCAAGATCAATCTGTTGACGCATCCCGGCCTTCTACCATCTTCCAGGCTTCCTCAACCAGGGCGTCCGCCAGCTCTTGCTGCGCGACTTTACGCAGCGTTTCCCCGTTGCGAAACAGGATGCCCTGACCGCGTCCGCCGGCAATACCAAGATCGGCCTCCCGCGCTTCACCAGGTCCGTTGACCACACAGCCCATCACGGCAATGGTCAATTTCTGTGGCAGATCGTGCAGGCGGCGCTCTACCTCCTCGGCAATCTCGATCAGGTCGATCTCGCAGCGACCGCAGGTCGGGCAGCTGATGAACACAGGGCCACGCTCACGCAGTTCCAGACTCTTCAGGATCTCCCAACCAACCCGCACTTCTTCAACCGGGTCACCGGTAAGAGAAACCCGCAGGGTGTCGCCGAGACCGTCGAGCAGCAGACTACCCAGGCCAATGGCGCTTTTGATCGTCCCGCTCCAGGTGGTCCCTGCTTCAGTGACGCCGATATGCAGCGGGTAGTCGACCTGTTCGGCCAGCAGGCGATAGGCATCGACGGTGCGGCGCACATCGGACGCCTTGAGGCTGACCTTGATCTGGTCAAAATTCAGCTCCTCAAGAATCCGGAGATGCCCAAGGGCGCTCTCAACCATCGCCGCAGCCGTCGCGTGGCCATGTTTTTCGAGCAGTACTTTTTCCAGGGAACCGCCGTTCACGCCTATCCGGATCGGCACCGAGCGTTCCGCACACGCCCTGACCACCTCGGCAACTTTCCATTCTGCACCGATATTACCAGGATTGAGCCGTAACCCCTCAACGCCCGCATCTAGCGCAGCGAGAGCAAGTCGGTAATCGAAATGGATGTCAGCAATCAGCGGAATATTGATCCCGGCACGAATCGCGGCTAACGCCTCGGCCGCGGCCATGTCCGGCACAGCACAACGAACGATCTCGCAACCGGCCTGTTCGAGGGCCTGGATTTGGGCAACGGTGGCGGCCACGTCACGGGTATCGGTGTTGCACATCGACTGCACTGAGATCGGAGCATCGCCGCCGACGGCGACCTGGCCAAGCTGTATTTGACGGGTTGTTTTACGCATGGAGACCTTTTTAGAATGGCACCCCGGCGAAGTCAAGCAAACCTTGCTGAGCAGCTCACCGCCGCAGATATCTTAACGCGCAGATTCATCGAGAAAAGGGATTCTCCTCTAGACACCTCTGAGTGGACTCCGTATAATACGCGGGTTCTGCGGGAGAATAACGAAAGGTTCGGATCATGGAAACTTTGGATTGCCGTGGGCTGCAATGCCCGCAACCGGTCGTTCAGGCACGACGCTACATGCTTGAACAGCCACAGGCTGTTTTCAAGGTTCTGGTCATCGACCCGACCTCACGCGACAATGTCTGCCGTCTGGCGGACAGCCAGGGGTACAACGCTACGATTAAGGAACAAGGGGAAGAGTTTCTGATTGAATTGACTCCAGGTGCCGCCACACCGGCAACGTCCGCAACCGCCACAGCACCCGGACCGACAGTCATCTTCATCGGCTCGGACCAGATGGGCAGTGGCGATGTCAAACTCGGGCAGATTCTGATGAAAAACTTCATCTTCACTCTGCTGGACGGCGACACCACGCCGGACATGATTTTGTTCGTCAACTCCGGTGTTAAACTGGCTGTTGGTGGTTCCGATGTCCTGGAGCCCCTAGAGAAGTTGGTCGAACAAGGTGTTGAAATCGCTTCATGCGGGCTTTGCCTGGAGTATTTTGACATAAAAGAAGCCTTGGTCGTCGGGCGAATTTCCAACATGCTCGAAACAGTCAATGCCCTGGAAAAAGCTGGTCGGATTATCAAGCCATAGGCATTCTGCTATACTCGGAGTGAGCAACACCCTTCCGGATGCACATATACGGGAGTAGTTCGTAGTCTGGTGACGCGCTCGGTCTTCAAAACCGATGTGGGGCGTATCCCGTCCCAGGTGGGTTCGATTCCCATCTACTCCCGCCATTTATTAACAACAAGTTGAAATCAAAGCGTTTCCTTGTTTTGTTCCATAGCAGCCACCCGTACACTGTACGGGTGGCTGTTCTGGTTTTAGCCGACCCGAGAAAGGGTTTATGCTATGGTCTGGAAGCGCGGCGAGGTTTATTATTTACGACTGCATGTGCCAACTGATTTGCAACCTGAAGTGGGCCGGCGCGAAATCGTCAAATCACTGCACACCGGCCGGCGCCGTGAAGCATCAACCAAGGCCGGCAGCATCAAAAATGGCGCAGAAATCATCTGGAAACGATTACGAGCAATGAAAAGGCAACTGAGTAATGAACAAATCAAAGCCCTTGTTGACAAGTGGCTTGAGCAGGAATTGCAGGAATACTGTGACCCTCTGTGCGCGCCGCTCTGGTTGACCAGCAGCAAGAACAATGAACAGTTTGAATTCTTGATAGACGAATTGCATAACCGAAAGTATCGGTTGGCTGACGCAGTGCGTGCGCCGCAATCAGGTTACGGTGTGAGTAGTGACCATGATGCCCTGTGCGAAGGATTACCGTTTGACGGCCCAGAATTTAACGCCTGCCGTGAAGTTGCTGCTCAGCTGATTGAACAGCAGGGCGTTGGACAGGTCGATGAAGAAAGTCAGCTGATAATGGTGCGCCATATTGCACACGCCATGCTGCAGGTCACTGACACGCAAATCAATACAGCCCGTGAAGTCTATGGCCTGCCCGCACTAAGTGAAACGACCCAACCTGAAAAGGCTATCAAAAATGCCGCCAATGCAGCTCCACTACTTTCAGAGGTATTGGCTGAGCGTCTGGTAGAGGTTATACAAAACCGTGCAGAGAAGACTGCCAGAACCTTCAAGGGACAAATACCATTTCTCTTGAAGCTGCTGGGCGACAAGCCTGTTGACCAGTATGTGCGTGCCGATTTTGTAGCGGCACAGGGTATCCTTCAAAAATGGCCACGTAACGCTAATTCAAAAGCACCGGAAGCCACCATTGAAGAAGTCTTGAGCCGCACCGACCTTGGCCCGCCACTGCAGGATGTTCAGAAATACTTGATTTTGATGTCAACGGTCTTCAATTACGCCGTCAATGCGGGACATCTCGACAAGAGCCTTGTGCCTAAATGGCCCACGAAGAAACACAACTGCGCTGATGGTAAGCCAGCTTTCAATGACGAACAATTGCACAAACTGTTTTCATCGCCCCACTACACCAACAAGGCGGTTAAAATCAAAAAGCCACACAACTACTGGATACCGCTGATTGCACTGCACACCGGTATGCGCATTGATGAAATTTGCCAGTTGTATGTTGCCGATGTGATTGAATGTGCCGGGGTATGGTGTTTTGATGTGAACAGGAAAGCTGACAAAAAGTTGAAGACTCAATGGTGTGCGCGCCTCGTTCCCATTCACTCTAAATTGGTCAGCCTTGGCTTCATCAGGTATGTTGAAAAAATGCAAGCAGAAGGCCATGAACGTCTGTGGCCAATACTCAGATTAGGTAAGAATGGTTATTCAACTGCCTTTGGGAAAAACATCAACAAATACCTGAAACTCTGGGTTACTGGCGATGCTAAGGGCAAGCCGCCCACATTCCATTCGCTGCGCAAGAACTTTGCCACGGCGTTGGAAGCAGCAGGGGTGGATGATAGCACTGTTGCCAAACTACTTGGCCATGAACCGGCCAACAAGACCTTGAATATGCACTATCAGAAATTGGACAGTGATGGAAAGGCGCTTAAGTTAAAACCGGTGATTGAGAAGTTGGATTTTGAAGCTACGCAGAAGTTAGATTAGTCGAAGTCGCGACATTAGACTTCGGAGGAAAGGCGGGGCTATCCCGCCTTTCAGTCAATAATTTCTAACCGGAAAAGGGGGTTTGAGCTAATTTCCGGGCCATCACCATTTTCAAATTTCACAACAAATCTCATAACACCTTCAACATGATAAACCCAATCAATACCTTCTCCTCGTTCAGCCTTAATATTGAAGTCGTCATTGATGCATTCTAGAATCG
>JAQYVZ010000015.1 GCA_030145205.1 Desulfuromonadales bacterium
GCGGGATGTCGGCGGGGTCGTTCTGCAGGTCACCATCCATCGGCAGGACAATCTCACCCTGTGCCGCATCAAAGCCGGCCATCATCGCTGCCGTCTGGCCAAAGTTGCGCCGCAGCATGACAACCTTCAAGCGGGAGTCGTTGGCGGCAAGTGCCTGAAGCCGGGCATAGGTGCTGTCCTGGCTGCCATCATCAACACAGATCAGCTCCCAGTCATCCCCCTCGCCGAGAGCCGTACAGATTTCCTGATACAAGGGTTCAACATTTTCTTCTTCATTATAAACCGGCACAACCACTGAATAACGCATCACAGTAACCCATTTCCCCAAATCACGGCAGGTTTGATTTCAAGAGTTCTCCCCAAGAGAGATTAAACTCTTAGATTAGAGATTTATCTCACAGAGGTCAATTCACAAAACCATTTCGTGAGGGCAACAACGCGTCCTTTCAGGCGCTTCTCCAATCAAACTTCACCATGATTGGCCATTTAACGTAACCCAAGGCGCGAAAACCCTATTAATTTAATAAACAAAGAGTGGCCAGTTACAAAAGAAAAGGCCGGGTGCAACGTGTATCTGCTCCCGGCCTTAAGGTTTCCTCTTTCAGCAAGTCAGTATTCTTTATGCCCCACCATACGAATGCAGACCCGACAACACCAGGTTGACACCGAGGTAGCAGAAGATGGTTGCAGCAAAGCCCAAAATTGACAGCCAGGCAGCTCGCCGGCCAACCCAGCCACGCGTGAAGCGGGCATGCAGGAACGCGGCGTAAATGAACCAGACGATCAGGCTCCAGGTTTCTTTCGGGTCCCAACTCCAGTAGGTGCCCCAGGCATAGTTGGCCCAGGCCGCACCGGTGATAATCCCCAGAGAGAGCATCGGAAAACCAACCATAATCGCCTTGTAGTTGAGATCGTCCAGCACCTTGACGCTCGGGAACATCCCTAGAATGCCGCCAATTGGCGACTCATCGGCCGACTTCTCTTCCTTACCAACCTTGATCAGGTACATGATCGACACGCCACACGCCACGGCAAAGGCGGCATAGCCGAGGAAGCAGGTGATGACGTGGTAGGTCAGCCAGTTACTCTGCAGAGCCGGCACCAGCGGCTGGATGGTTGCGTCCAGGTCCCACTGTGCCCAAATCATCCCGAAGAAAGCGAACGGCATGACAAAGGCGCCAATAGCCCGTTGCTTGTATTTGAGATCGAACAGAAGATAAATCAGGAGAATCGACCAGGCGAAAAACACCACTGATTCATACAGGTTGGACAACGGCGCCTGCTCAAAGCCCATGGCGTAGGCCTCTTGCCAGCGCATCCCGATCGCGGCGGTGTTGGCCAGAAAACCGACCCAACAAATCACGGTGGCGCCCAAAGCAATTTTGTCGCTTTTCGAGACCAGGTATAGAAGGAACGTAACCATGGCTGCGAAATACGCAATGGTCGTCACGTTAAACAGAAGCGAACTGGACATGTTTATTTCTCCACCAAAGTATCGTTTAAGTCTTTCTTCAGTTCATCGAAGAACAGTGTAAATGCCGGTTGATTACGATGGGCAATGGCGCCGCATTTAACGCCGACCCCTTCTTCGAGAGGCTGAATAACCACCCAGATTCGACGATGCGACATGAAGAAGGCAATCATTGAGCCGGCAACTAGCAGGAAGCACCCGATCCAAACGACCCAGACTCCCGGATCCTTGGTTACGGAAAGGCCAGTATAGTAGCCCTGCTCCGCCTCGAGCAAGGAGACGATATAGTCGCCGCCGCGCCGATCATCAAATTCCGGGAATTTCTGTAAAACAACAAACGGGTTGCCATGCGCATGGTCTCCCGCATCAATGCTGACCTGGGCTGCGGGGCCAAAATCCATATGGTTACTCGCGTAGCCTAACGGGATCAGGGACGCCCCTCCCGGAATAGCCAGATGCTTGCCCTGCTGACCAACAACTTCAACCGTTTCACCAGAGGCCCGCTCCTGAACACGGAAACGGTAAGTGGGGGTTCCGGACTGACCGTAACTGGCCTGATAGAAGGTCAAGCCTTTATACTGCAGTGGATCGTTAACCTCGATCGTTTTGCGCAGCACTTCCTTGCCATTCTCTTTGACGACCAGCTCGCTGGTATAGTCTTTGGGACGTCCGCCACCCTCGTAAAAAGTCACTTCAAAGTTTTCACAGTAAATTTCATAACCGAGCGGAATGGGTGTCTGTCCATTGCGCCCCCATACGGCGTCCACAAACGTGCCCTCAACAATATTGACGAACGCCTTGTAGCCCCAGATATTGCCGATCATGGCGCCGACGAAAATAATCAGGATCGACAGGTGGGTCACATAAACGCCGAAGCGAGCGTAAGGCGCCTTTTGGGCAAACAGGTGAAAATGACCATCCTGTTCGGTCACCACAGGAGCGGTGAACTTGTCCGTCAGCAGCTTACTGACCTTGTCACGCACACTCTCAAGGGAACCTGTTGTAACGACTTCCGCCCGGTTAGAAAAGGTCCGGTACATTCCGTCGTCCGCAACCAGAACCGGCTCACGCACGATTTTCCAGACGCGGGGGAAACGCTTAATGGAACAGCAGATCAGGTTGACCGCGAAAAGCCCCATCAGGGCGAGAAACCAGTAAGAGTGGTACATGTCAAAAAACTGCAGTGAGTGGAAAAGATTATAGGTCTTCTCACTCATACCGAGTTTCTGCATGTACTCCTGTTGAGACAAGTTCTGCTGGATCACCGTACCGATAATCGAGGTGGTGGCCAGCAGGATCAGAATAACGATGGTCAGCTTGACGGAACAGAAAAAGTCCCACAAGCGATCGACAAAACTGGTTTGTTTACTCAAATGTTTTCTCCTGCTGAAAAGCTCTTGAGAAAGGCTTCTCAAAAATCATATTTCGGTTGAAAGTTGGTGGGTATAGCCTGCAAAACCGAGACCAACTCTCAATTGATACCGCATCGGTAATCAATTTATAGTAGTCCGTTGAAATCTCACATGTCAAGAGGACGACATACATTCAGTTCCCGAAATCTTCCGCCAGCCGTTTTTCGAGAGCCGCCGCTTTCTTTTCAACACCCGCAGCCATCTCCACTTTGAAGGTGACCAGCTTCTCTGCGAGGGTATCGTCAGCCAGAGCCAGCATTTGTGTCGCAAGGATGCCAGCATTACGTGCGCCAGCCTTGCCGACCGCCATGGTTGCCACCGGCATGCCGGCCGGCATCTGTACCATCGCCAGCAGGGCATCCATGCCGTTCAGCGAGGTCGCATCAATCGGCACACCGATAATCGGCAGAGTGGTTTCGGCGGCCATAACGCCTGCCAGATGCGCCGCAGCGCCCGCGCCTGCGATCAGCACTTTCAGGCCTCGCTTTTTCGCACTGGAAACATAGCGACTGGTCCGTTCCGGGGTGCGGTGTGCGCTCGACACCGTCATTTCGAAGGGCACACCGAACTGATCCAGTGCTTTCGCGGCTTCAACCATGATGTCATAATCCGAATCACTGCCCATCAAAATGCCGACCAAAGGTTGCTTGTTCATCATCTTCCTCCTGTAAAAGGCGTTCTTTTCACCTCTCACTTTTTGCGTCTAACGATTTAACGCTTTCTTACCGATATCTGTCCGGAAATGAACTCCCGGCCAACTAATTTTATCGACCGCCTGATAGGCCCGTTCGATGGCGCTGGCAACGGTTGTACCTAAACCGGTCACTCCGAGAACCCGGCCGCCAGTATTGACAACCTGGCCATCCTGAAAACTGGTCCCGGCATGGAACACCATCACGTCATCCAGGGCACCAGCCTCGTCCAGGCCGCTGATCGGCAGCCCCTTTTCGTAGGGCGCGGGATAACCGCCAGACGCCATGACGACACAGACGGCGGCCTTGTCGTGCCACTCCAGCTCGGAAATTGTCAGCTCGCCACGAGCACAGGCCTGTAACACCGGCACGACATCCGACTTCATCCGCACCAGCAGCGGCTGAGCCTCCGGATCGCCGAAACGAGCGTTAAACTCTACCACGCGTGGTTTGCCATTAGCGATCATCAGGCCGACGTAGAGGATACCGACATAAGGACAGCCATCCTGGGCCATGCCGCGAATCGTCGGTTTGACGATGGTTTCGACGATTTCGGTCGTCAGGGCCTCGGTCACCACCGGAGCCGGAGAGTAGGCACCCATGCCACCGGTGTTCGGCCCTTCGTCATTATCAAAAGCCGGTTTGTGGTCCTGCGAAGAGGCCAGCGGCAGAATGTTGGTACCATCGGTAAAAGCGAAGAAGGAGGCTTCCTCACCCGCCATGAACTCCTCGATCACGACGCTGCTGCCGGCATCGCCGAACACGGCATCGAGCATGATGCTGTCGACGGCTTCGATTGCCTGCGCCTTGGTCGTGGCTACGACCACGCCCTTGCCGGCGGCCAGACCGTTCGCCTTGACGACAATCGGCGCGCCCTGCTTCTCGATGTAGTCGACAGCCTCGTCACGACTGGTGAAGGTCTTGTAGGCCGCGGTCGGAATACCGTACTTGGCCATCAGGTCCTTGGAGAAGCTCTTGCTGCCCTCGATCTGCGCGGCGGCCTGATTCGGTCCGAAAATTTCCAACCCGGCTTCCTGGAAGCGATCGACAATGCCCATGGTCAGCGGCACTTCCGGCCCGACCACGGTCAGGGAGATCTGCTCCGCCTGGGCGAAATCGAGCAAGGCGTCAATATCGTCGGCCGGAATGTGCACACACTCCGCCAGCTCAGCGATCCCGGGATTGCCCGGCGCACAGTAGACCGTATCAACCAGGGGGGACTGCACGATTTTCCAGACCAGAGCGTGCTCCCGGCCACCGCCACCAACAACCAGTACTTTCATGTCACAAACTCCCTTAACGCCTTGCGTTCCCTCTCCCTTGACGGGAGAGAGGAAGAATCACTTAATGACGGAAATGCCGCATCTTGGTAAAGACCATCGCCATGCCGTGCTCATCGGCTGCCGCGATGACTTCTTCGTCACGGATCGAGCCGCCCGGCTGGATCACCGCCGAGATACCAACGTTCGCAGCATTGTCAATGCCATCACGGAAGGGGAAGAAAGCGTCAGAAGCCATCACCGCACCCTGCACGTCCAGGCCGGCATGTTCCGCCTTGATCGCAGCGATCCTGGCCGAGTTGACCCGGCTCATCTGACCGGCGCCGACGCCGATAGTCATACCATCCTTGCCGTAGACGATTGCATTCGACTTGACGAACTTGGAGACACGCCAGGTGAACAGCATATCTTCCATCTCTTTATCGGTCGGCTGCCGCTTGCTGACCACGGTCAGTTCAGCGGTCAGGTCGAGGTCGAGGTCCTGCACCAGCAGGCCGCCATTGACCCGTTTGAAGTCGAAGCGGGCCGCCGGGGTCTCCGGCCAGACACCGCACTCAAGCAGCCGCACATTCTTCTTGGCGGCCACAACATCACTCACACCAGCGGCTACGGTCGGCGCAATGATGACTTCGACAAACTGCTTGTCAACAATCGCCTGGGCCGTCTCCACGTCCAGTTCCTGGTTGAAGGCGATAATGCCGCCGAAGGCTGATTCACTGTCGGTGCTGAATGCCCGCAGATAGGCATCGAGCAGGGTCTCGCCATAAGCGACGCCACAGGGGTTGGCGTGCTTGACGATCACACAGGCCGGCCCGGCGGTGAACTGCTTGATGCACTCCAGGGCGGCATCGGTATCGCCGATATTGTTGTAGGAAAGCGCCTTGCCCTGCAGCTGTTTCGCCGTAGCGATCGATGCTTCCTTGATGTCGCTCTCAACATAAAAAGCTGCATTCTGATGGGGGTTCTCACCATAACGCATCCCCTGGGCCTTCTTGAACTGCAGGGTCAGGGCCGGCGGGAAATCCGCATTTTCTTCACCAGTGCGATAGCCCAACCAGTTGGAGATTGCACCATCGTAGGCGGCGGTATGCTGGTAGACCTTTACGGCCAGGCCGAAATTGGTTTCGGAGGAAACGGCACCATCGTTTTGCTTCATCTCGGCCAGGACCGCAGCGTAATCAGCGCTGTCGACCAGCACGGTCACGTCGCGGTTGTTCTTGGCCGCGCTACGCAACATGGTTGGCCCGCCGATGTCGATATTTTCAATGGCGTCCTCAAGGGTGCAGTCCGGCTTGGCAACCGTGGCTTCAAACGGGTAGAGATTGACAACCACCATGTCAATCGGCGTGATGTCGTGCTCGGCCATCTTGGCCACGTGCGCCGGATTGTCACGCAGGCCCAACAAGCCACCATGAATCTTAGGATGCAGCGTCTTGACCCGGCCATCCAACATTTCGGGGTAACCGGTATGCTCGGAGACATCCTTGACCGGCAAGCCGGCGTCACGCAGCATTTTGGCGGTGCCGCCGGTGGACAGGACCTCGACTCCGTAGCTGCCAAGCTCTTTTGCAAATTCTACGATTCCGGTTTTGTCAGATACACTGATCAGTGCACGTTTGATGGTTGCCATGGAAACACCTCTTTCGGTTGGACAAATTTGAAATAGACTATGATGTGAAATCCAGCGCGGCCAGGAATTTTTCCTCGAATGCTGGCGTTCCGGAAAGTGGGAAAGGCCGGACCAGTGTCATCAGATCCTGGAGCCTTTCATCACCTCCGGATGTCGTCAGGTAACGGGTTAACCCGGCCAGAACTCCGTTCGGGACGAAAAACGTTCTATCTACCATGTCAGCAGGCAGAATGGCAACCTTTTTAAGGGCTTCCGCCGGCAAGGATTTACCGAATGCGCCGCTGATCAAAACTTTGCCAATCCGCGTGTCATCAAAGCCGGTTCGCTCCTGCAAAACCTCCAGGCCGGCGCGTAATGCGCCCTTGGCCAACTGGAAGTTGCGCAGGTCAGTTTGGGTCAGGCATAACGTCCTGCTGACGTCGCGGTAAAAACAGATATTTCCAGCATCATCCAGGTAACGGCCCAGGTTGTTTTCAACCTCTTCAGGCGAAACGATTCGCCCTGCCGCATCAATCAGCCCTCCTTCGACCAAAGCACCGATCAGGGCTGCCAGACCACTGCCGCACAGCCCCTTGGGAGGACCGCCCCCCAAGACCTTCAACTGCAAGCGATCATCCTTCAAATTGACATCCGTTACCGCTCCATCCTGCGCCGTCATACCACAGGTAATATTCCCCGCCTCGAAAGCGGGGCCAGCCGCCGCCGAAGAGACCAGCCATTGTTCCCCTGTCCACAAGGCCAGTTCGGCATTGGTGCCGATATCGATACAGGCCGTCCCTGGTAAGGGGTCTTCAAGGCCGAACAGGAACGCCACCAAGTCGCCACCGACAAAACCGGAGACCGCCGGAAACAGCAACAGCGATACATTGAGACCGAAATCAAGCTGGGAAGGTGACAGGACAACAGGGTCACGTGACGGTGGCTTATGGGGAGGGAACAATAAGGATTCAACGGGCAGGCATTGCAGCAACAACGCCATGCCGGGATTGCCGGCGGCAACCGCAGCAGTAACCTGTTCAGGGGAAGCATCTGCCAGCTGCAGGAGCTCGGCCGCCAGGTCGCTGAGCCCTTGCCGAAGCAGCTCCTGCAATTCGGCCGCGGCGCCATCGTGGGCACTCTGCATCCGAGTCAGGATATCCGTACCGAGGCGCTGCTGGGGATTTACCTTCGAGGCTTCGGCCAGAACGGCGCCGGCGCCATCAACCAGACGTCCAGCCAGGGAGGTGGTTCCCAGGTCGAGGGCGAGCAGCAGCGTTTCGGGGAGGCTATCCTTTATGCCAGGCACATTCATTGTGAGCACATTCTCCCCTCTCCCTCGACGGGAGAGGGCTAGGGTGAGGGTGTATCATCGAACATCTTATCCCCCCTCACCTCAATCCTCTCCTTTAGGCCCTGCGGGTCCGCCAGGGGAGAGGAAGATCCTTGGCAAGGATCAGTTCTTATAAATCCGCGGAACCCGTTTACTGATCCCACAGAAGACTTCATAGGTAATGCTGCCGACCTTCTCTGCCCATTCCTCCGCAGAGATACAATTGTCACCATCGCTGCCGAGCAGAACCACCCGGTCGCCAACGGCAACCTGCTCGAGATCAGTGACATCCGCCAGGATCCAATCCATACAGACGGTCCCGGCCACCGGCACTCGCTGCCCACGGATCAGCATTTCACCCCGATTGGAAAGCAATCGATTATAACCATCAGCATAGCCGATCGGAATCGCGGCCACCCGCGTCGGCCGCTCAGCAGTAAAGCGCTGTCCGTAAGAGACCGTATCACCGACGGCCAGCTTCTTGAGCTGCGCAATATGGCTGACCAGATGCATCACCGGCTTCTGGGACACCGCCTGGTCAAAGAAACCTCCGGTCAGACCGCCATACAGGACAATCCCAGGCCGCACCAGGGTCTGAGCCGACAGGTCGAGACTGAAAATCCCGGCGCTGTTGGCCAAATGCCAAAAACGGGGAGACAGCCCGGCTTGCCGGACCTGGCTTTCTATTTTTGTAAAACGTTGCTGTTGAACGGCGGTAAAGGGCAATTCCGGCTCATCGGCAACAGCCAGGTGGCTCATCACACCGACCATCTCCAGAGCCTGTAAATCGCGTAGAGCCGGCAGGAGTTCGTCCAACTGCTCACTGCGCGCCCCCAGCCTGCCCATGCCGGTATCGACCTTGAGATGAAAAGAGAGTCGTGCCCCGGCAGCCAGAGCGGCGTCATTCAGACGGCGGGCCGACGACAGTTCACTGAGGATCGGGCACAAGTCGTTGGCGAGGATAACCGCTTCGCTACCGGGCGGGGCCCCTCCCATCACCAGAATCGGCTGACGAACTCCCATCTGTCGCAACGCGATTCCTTCCTCAACCAGGGCGACACCGAACTGCTCCACACCGGCGTCTATCAGGGCCGGCACGACCCCTTCGACACCATGGCCGTAAGCATCCGCCTTCACCACGGCCAGAATAGCTGCTTCGCCAGCGACACGTCGCACCTCGGAAAAGTTGTGGCGTAGCGCGTTCAGATCAATTTCACACCAGGTGGGACGCAGGGGTTTCATGCCGGAAATCTCCTTGAGGAAAAGCATTAAACCATGGGGTTTATCAGGGTGTAAAGGAGAAATGGAGCCTTAGAGGTTGACAGACACCGAGCAATCATTTTAGGGTGGCAAAACAACATTCCGCTAGGGGAGCAGGTCGCACCTGCTGAGAGTTTCGTACTCGTCGAAACGACCCTTCGAACCTGATCCGGGTCATGCCGGCGAAGGAAAGTGGATGGTTGACCAACGACTAAGGTTCCTGCCGGAATCGCCGTGGCCAATCCGCCCGGCGATTTTTCTATTTTGGCTCCGCAGCAGGAGGACAGACCATGATCAACGGACTCTACCTGATTACGCCGCACGGCACCGAAGAGCAGATCCTCAGCGTCACCCGCGCAGCTCTGCTCGGCGGCGCCAAAGTGGTCCAGTACCGCGACAAGGAGCGCTCCACTGAGGAGCAGATCGAACTGGCGCGCAAACTGGTCCTGCTGTGCGAGGAGAAGAACGCCACCTTCCTGGTCAACGATTCCCCTGAGATTGCTGAAGCGGCCCTCGCCGATGGCGTACATCTCGGTCAGGGAGACCTGTCGATCCAGGATGCCCGCAAGATTCTCGGCCCGAGCAAGCTGATCGGCGTCTCCACCCGTACGGTCGAGCAGGCCATGAAGGCGGAGAACCATGGGGCCGACTACATTGCTGTTGGCAGCATTTTCCCCACCGACACCAAGAGCGACATCGAACTGGTCGGGCTTGACACCCTGAGCAAGGTCCGCCGCGCAGTCAGCCTGCCGGTGGTTGCCATCGGCGGTATCTCCCCGACAAACGGCGCCGATGCAATTGATGCCGGGGCCGATTCGCTGGCCGTAATCTCTGCGGTGGCCACCGACCGGCAACCGGCATTAGCCGCCCGCGAGTTCTCCCTGCTGTTCAACCGGAAGCTGCCGAAACAGCAGACCCGTGTCCTGACCATCGCCGGCTCCGACTCCGGCGGCGGCGCCGGCATCCAAGCTGACCTGAAGACGATCACTTTACTCGGTTCCTACGGCAGCAGCGCCATTACCGTGCTCACTGCGCAGAACACCTGCGGCGTGCAGGGGCTGACCCCCGCTTCGGCCAGTTTCATTCTCAAGCAAATCGACCTGGTGCTGGACGACATCGGTGCCGACATGGTCAAAACCGGCATGCTCTATTCCAGCGAAATCGTGCAACAGGTCGCCGGCCGCATCGGCCAGGAGATGCTGCCGACCGTGATCGATCCGGTGATGATTGCCAAAGGCGGCGCCCCTCTGCTCAAACAGGAAGCGGTGGAAACACTGCGGCAGGAGCTGATCCCTTTGTCCTTCCTGCTCACACCGAACATTCCGGAAGCGGAAGCGTTGACTGGCTTAACGATTGAGACGCTCGACGACATGGAGACTGCTGCACAAAGTTTGCAGGAGATGGGTGCGCGTCACGTCCTGCTTAAAGGGGGACACCGTGACGGCGATGCCACCGACATTCTGCTTGCTGGCGATCAGGTCTGCCATCTGACGGCCGAACGTCAGGAAACAGCCAACACCCACGGCACCGGCTGCACTTATGCCGCCGCCCTGGCCACACTTCTCGCCCAGGGGCAGCCGCTGGTCGCGGCGGCCGAGCAGGCCAAACTGTTCATCAGCGAAGCGATCCGACACAATTACCCCATCGGCACCGGACACGGGCCGGTTAATCATTTTGCCGGAGCTGCAGCTCTGGCGAATTTACCTGAGGAAAACTAGAAGATGTCACAGGAAATGACCCAGATGGAAATGGCCCGCGCGGGCCAGATCAGTAAAGAAGTCAAAGAAGCCGCCCTGGCCGAAAGCATTAGCCCGGAACTGCTGCGTGACCGGATCGCCGAAGGCACAGCAGTGGTCTGCAAAAATCGCAAGCACACCCATTGCCGGCCGCTGGCCGTTGGCAAAGGCCTACGGACCAAGGTTAACGCCAACATCGGCACCAGCAACGACGACAAAAGCATCGACAAAGAGCTGGAAAAAGCCCGGGTGGCCGTGGCTGCCGGCGCTGACGCCCTGATGGACCTCTCAACCGGCGGCCCGATCAACGAAATCCGCAAAGCAATTATCCAGGAAACCGAGGCCTGCATCGGCTCAGTACCGCTCTACCAGGCGGCAGTCGATACAGTGACCGAAAAGAAGATGCCGATGGTCGATATGACCGTCGATGATATCTTTGCCGGCATCATCAAACACCTCGATGACGGCGTCGACTTCATCACGGTCCACTGTGGTGTCACCCGCAGCACCGTCGAGAAAATGGATAACGAAGGCCGCATCATGGAGGTCGTCTCGCGCGGCGGTTCTTTCACGGTCGAGTGGATGCATCACAACAAGGCTGAAAACCCACTCTACGAGCATTTCGACCGCCTGTTGGAGATCGTCAAGCCGTACGACGCCGTCCTCTCCCTGGGCGACGGCTTCCGGCCTGGCTGTCTGGCCGACGCGACCGACCGGGCCCAGATCCACGAGCTGATCCTGCTCGGGGAACTGACCCAGCGCGCCTGGGACGCCGGCATCCAGGTCATGGTCGAAGGTCCGGGTCATGTCCCCCTCAACCAGATTGAAGCCAACATCCAGCTGCAGAAGCGTCTCTGCCATGGCGCGCCTTTCTATGTCCTCGGCCCCCTGGTCACCGACATCGCTCCCGGCTACGATCACATCACCTGCGCTATCGGCGGCACCATCGCTGCGGCGGCCGGTGCCGACTTCCTCTGCTACGTCACCCCGAGCGAGCACCTGCGCCTGCCCACCGTCGAAGATGTCCACGAAGGCGTCATGGCGAGCCGGATTGCCGCCCACGCTGCCGACATCGTCAAAGGCGTCCCCGGTGCCATCGAGAAGGACATCGCCATGGCACACGCTCGCAAGAAACTCGACTGGGAAGGTCAGTATGCCCAGGCGATGGATCCGGCCAAAGCGCGCCGTCTGCGTGATGAATCGGGTGTGGATGAAGAGCATGGGGCGTGTACCATGTGCGGAGAGTTTTGTGCGTACAAGGTGATGAATGAGCGGAAGGCTTAAGGTCACAGATTTCAAATTTGTTAAGAAGCTTTACGGCTCTATCGTCCCATTCGGCGAGCTTAAAATCTTAGAAACGGCGGGTTTCGTCCCGCCAGCCGACATCCTCTTTTGCTGGCCCAAAAGAGGATGCAGAAAAAGGCCTTTATAGGCTCTTTGTGTAAGTGTAAAGAGTACTGTTTGCGAGCAACACGTCACTGGATCTCGACCAGCGGGGATGCTGCCACCCTTTTGGGGGCCTTTCTCCTTCGAGGCCCCCTTCTTGCTGCGTGACTGTTGAGATGCACAAGAAGCGTTGGCCGTTATCCGAGTATGACGCAAGAAGTAGCGGCAGCAAGAATAAGTGGGCCCAAGGGATGGCCCACGCTCGCCTTTGTTAGTGTAACAGCACTGCCTTACAATCAAGCAGAGTCAGTTGTGATCGTTGATACCGCTCAGGCTACGCATGCCCCCTGCCAGGGGATTTCAGGCTCTTTTCTGCTTACTCTTTTGAGCCAGCAAAAGAGTAAGGCGTCCGGCGGGACGCAACCCGCCGACTTTAAATTTTAAGCTTGAAAGGAAAGAGCTCAAATTATGCATCAGATTTGAAATCTGTTCACCCCTTTCATTTTTTATTGAATCTCCATGCACACTTGTGATTAAATCTCCCGGCTTCATAGTCCAATAGCAGGGGGTATGCCCATGCCGCCGAAAAAAACTCGGAAAACTCGGCCTCGCCGTCACCGCAAACTCAGGTTACGCGGTTTCAACAACCTCACAAAAACTCTGTCGTTCAATATCTACGACATCTGCTACGCGAATACTCCGCAGGCCCGCAAGGAATACCTGGAGTACATCGACGAAGAGTATAATTCCGAGCGCCTGACACGCATCCTGGAAGAGGTCACTGAAATCATCGGCGCCAACATCCTGAATATTTCCAGTCAGGATTACGACCCGATGGGCGCCAGCGTCACTATCCTGATCGCTGAAGAGCCGATTGAGTGCCGCCCGGATCAGGTGTTAGCCCACCTCGACAAGAGCCACCTTTGTATTCACACCTACCCGGAATCGGATCACAGGTCGGGGATTTCCACCTTTCGGGTGGATGTCGATGTCTCCACCTGCGGCAAAATCAGCCCACTTAAAGCGCTCAACCATCTGATTCGTTCATTCGAATCGGACATCGTCCTGGTTGATTACAAAGTGCGCGGTTTCACCCGCGACGTCAAAGGGAAGAAGCACTACATCGACCACCGTATGCACAGCATCCAGCAGTACATCGAAAAGAAAACCCGGAATCTCTACAACTGCGTCGATATCAACATCTACCAGGAGAATCTCTTCCATACCAAGATGCAGCTGCGCGACCTCGACCTGGAAACCTACCTGTTCGGCACTGAAATCGCCGATATGGCAGAGAAGGAACAGACGCGGATTGCAACCCTGCTCCAACGCGAAATGACAGAAATTTTCTATTCCAAGAATATTTTCTGATCCTCCCCATTGTGTCTGGCAGCGGATCAACGCTAAACTACAGGCACAACTGAAATTCAGGTCGTTGACTGCCTCGCCACAACGCTGTCAACGGTAATCTGTTCCTTTGCATTGACTCCCGATGACAGGTTCCCCATGCCGCGTTTCAGCCGTTTTCTATTTTCCATCTTTCTTCTGACCAGTCTGCTGACCACAGGATGTGCAATGACGACCTCTTCATTTGGTACGCCTGAAGAACCCTATCCCCCGAGCAATGAGCCCACAGTTGGCGACATCATTCATCTGCCGACCGGAACCTACGTCACCGCTGAGCAGATGCTGTCAGCAGCGACTGATGCCCGTGTCGTTTACGTTGGCGAGACTCATGACAACCCCGCCTCGCACCGCTTGCAGCTGCAGATTTTGACGGCCATGGCTGAACGCTACCCCGGTCAGGTCAGTCTCGGCATGGAGATGTTCAACACTGCTCAGCAGCCGGTCCTGGACCGCTGGAGTGCCGGCGAGCTGGACGAAAAAACCTTTTTGAAGGAATCTGCCTGGCATACGAGCTGGCGAATCGATTTTGACTACTACCGCGACCTGCTCCTGTATGCCAGGAATCACCAGATCCCCGTCATCGGACTGAACGCCACCAAGGAGCTGGTCAAGGCTGTCGGGGAGACACCGCTGGAAGAGCTCCCCGCGGAACTGCGAGACCAATTGCCGGAAATGAACCTGGATGACCCCTACCAGCGTGCCATGAACACGGCCGTGTTTGCCGACCACGCCGCCGGGAACAAGCAGATGGAGCGGTTTCAGAAAGTTCAAACCCTCTGGGATGAGATGATGGCGACCAAAGTCGTGGAGGAGCTGGATAAGCGGGAGGGAAATCACCGGATGGTCGTTCTGGCCGGAGGCAACCACGTCCGCTTCGGCTACGGGATTCCGCGGCGAGTTTTTGTCCGTCACCCCGTCTCCTACACGCTGATCGGCGGCCGGGAGCTGGTGGTTCCTGAGGAGAAACAGGACCGCCTGATGGATATCGATCCGCCCGACTTCCCGATGACCCCATACGACTACCTGCTGTTTACCGAGTATGAGAGCCTGCCCGGCAATAAGGTCAAGCTGGGTGTCCGGATGAAAGAGGCAGAGGATGGCCGGGTCATTGTCGAGGAGGTGGTCACCGATTCAAGCGCAGAACAGGCCGGCGTGTTGAGCGGCGACATCCTGGCCCGGATGGATGACACAGAGATTAAGGAGATGTTTGACCTGATCTTTGAGATTGGCCGGAAACAGGAGGGCGACAAGGCTCTGCTGGTGGTTGAACGGAACGGTGAACAGGTTGAGCTTACGGTGACGTTTCAGCCGATGCCGAAGATGCCGATGGGGATGAAAAAGTGAGAGCAAAATTCTCTCTGAGGCAAACTGAAAATGGAGCTTCCTCTCCTCTAGCGGACCCACAGGGCCTAAAGGAGAGGATTGAGGTGAGGGGGATGATACATAGGTCACCCTCACCCTAGCCCTCTCCCGTCAAGGGAGAGGGAACAGACAAAAAGTCGCAAGAGGATTTCCCCTTGCGACTTTCTTTGATCCATCTATTTAGTTGAGAATCTCGGTTGCAAGACTTTAAACCTTACACCTCACTTCTCACATATTGCGGATCTACCCCTTGCCAGCACTTCCGAGCACGGTCTCATTCTTGTGCTTGAGCAGCGCCATCAGCTCTTTGCGAGCCGCACCGAGATACTTGCGCGGGTCAAATTCACCCGGGTTGTTGGCCAGGTATTCGCGCACTTTGGCTGTCACCACCAAGCGACCGTCGGAATCGATATTGATCTTGCAGACAGAGCTCTTGGCCGCACGTCGCAGCTGCTCTTCCGGAACACCAACCGCGCCTTCCATTTTGCCGCCATACTGGTTGATCAAGGTCACGTAATCCTGCACCACGCTGGAGGCGCCATGCAGCACGATCGGGAAACCGGGGATGCGCTTTTCAATCTCGTCGAGAATGTCAAAACGGAGCGGCGGGACCGCTTCCCCGGCTTTGAACTTGTAGGCACCGTGGCTGGTACCGATTGAAATGGCCAGAGAATCCACACCGGTCTTGCTGACGAAGTCTTCCACCTCTTCCGGCTTGGTGTAAGTCGACTCTTCCGCCTGAACGTCGTCCTCAATCCCGGCCAGCACACCGAGTTCGCCTTCGACCGTCACATCGAACTGGTGCGCGTATTCCACCACTTTCTTGGTCAGAGCGACATTCTCGTCGTAGGACAGATGGGACCCGTCGATCATGACCGACGAAAAGCCATTATCGACACAGGCCTTGCAGGTTTCGAAAGAATCGCCATGGTCCAGGTGTAGACAGATCGGGATGTCGGAGCCCATCTCCCGGGCCATCTTGACGGCACCCATCGCCATGTAACGCAGCATGGTGGCATTGGCGTAATCGCGCGCGCCCTTGCTGACCTGGATGATCACCGGCGAGTTGCTCTCAGCACACGCCGTGATAATCGCCTGCAACTGCTCAAGGTTATTGAAATTGTAGGCCGGAATGGCGTAGCCGCCATCCACCGCTTTGCTAAACATCTCCCGGGTATTCGCTAGACCGAGTTCGGAATAATGAACCTGTTCACTCATAAATCAATCCTCCTGCATAGGGCATCATAAAAAGGTTGCAAATCAACTTTTCATACCAATTAAGCTCCAACAAGTCCATAAAAAACCACCCTCATTCTCCCGGAACGAGGGTGGCTTAACATGTAGCAGTGAGCTCTCATCAGCCGGTCTCTTCCACCTTGAACACTGCCATTTCTTCTTGGAGAACCGTGATCTCATCACCGAGCCTTGCAACGGCACCATTCAATGCCTCAACAGAACCGACGTTTTCACTGGTCGTCTCTTTGATCCCCTCCATCTCTTTGACTATATTGTCGCTCCCCACGTTCTGTTGATCGCAAGCGACCTTGACCTGCTGTACCAGTTCGGTCATTTGCTCCATCGCAGCGCCTATCGTGTGACTGGTCTGACTCTGTTCACGGGTCGAGTTTTTGACCTGTTGTGTCAAACCAGAAATCAATTCAGAGGCCGACGTAATCGATCTGGCGCCTTGATCCTGCTGCCGGGTTGCCGACGCGATCTGCACTACCATATCTGAGACGCTTTCGACCGACTCGCGCATCAGACGACTGGCCTGAGCCTGTTCGATGGTCGTTCTGACGATATGGTCCACCCGGTCGGAGCTGCCTTGCGCACCGCCGACAATCTTTTCAAGCATCTCTCCTGATTGCAGGGAAAGACCCTCTCCTTCTGCCACGATCGTTTCCGTCTCCCGGATGGCGGCAACAGCTCGACCAGTTTCCTGCTGCACATCCTCAATCACCGCCTCGATTTTACGGGTCGACTGGCTGGTTCTCTGTGACAATTCCCGGATTTCATCAGCCACCACGGCAAAGCCTTTGCCATGCTGTCCCGCTTGGGCAGAAATGATGGCAGCGTTCAGGGCCAACAAATTTGTCTGTTCGGTAATCTCGTCGATAACCGCCAGGATTGAACCGATATCCTTGACCTTCTCCGCCAGGTTTTCAACCGCCGTCGATGTGACATGCGACGAACTCTTGATCTGGCGGATACCGGCGATGGTTTTTTCAACAGAACTTTGTCCATGCTGCGCATCCTGCAGAACTTCGGCCGTAGACTTGGCCGTTTCGCGGGCATGCTCCTCCACCTGCTTGATTGTCACATCCATCTCCGCCACGGTCGAAGCGGTCGCGTCCGAGGTCTTTTTCAGAACTTCGGCATTTCCGGCAACCTGAGAAATCGCCGAGGCCATCTGGTCAATAGCGGAACTGATTTCATCAACCGCTTGCGCCAACCGCTGGGCATTCTCGGCCACCTCTTCAATGGTAGCAGCCATCTCCAGCGTGGAAGAAGTGCTGTCTGCAGCAGACACGTTGAGACTTTCGACATTCTTCGCCACCGAATCGATTGAAGCGCCGATTTCGATGATTGCTGCTGAGGTGTTGGCCACCCCCTCCTCCTGAAGCTGTGCAGAATTCTTGACGGAACCGGCTGCATCTGACACCGCACCAGAGATCCCCGAAAACTCTTCCGTCGCTACACGGATGCGCTGCACCATCTGCCCCAGCTTGTCTGACATATCATCCATGGCTGCAGCCACTTGGCCAATTTCATCACCACGTTGGATGCCGAGGCGCTGCGCCAGGTTGCCATTCCCAATATCACCGATCACCTCAACCACCCGATGCATCGGTCGCGTCATGTTGCGGGCGATGATCGTCGACAGCCCAATCCCCAGGATTAGACCAACCACCGTCAGATAACTGCTCCAGCGCACCGTCCGTTCAGAGAGATGGTTGATTTCCTCCAATGAACTGTATAGAGCCTCAGACACCAGAGTTTTTAATTTAGCGGCTACATCTTCGAGCTGCGTGAAGGCCGCAGTATATTCCTCACGAGCACCAACAAATTCAATCAACTCTTGGTTGACTGAGTATCCGGTCATTTTCATGCCGATCTCAAAGCAACGTTCAAACAAGCCGCGAAACGACGCAAACTTTTGTGCCGCACTCGAGCTGGCAGGCAGGGTCTTTCCCAGCTGCGCAAAGCTTTTCTCCAGCGCCACCTTCTCCTGCTCGGCATCTTCAAGAGGAACGAGGGTTGCCGCTTCGGAAGCATACACGACACTACTGAGAATTTTTTCGGCACGATTGATTGCGCTGATAGTCTCGATCGCATCCCGGTAGCGGATTTCCTTGACCTGATCAACTTGCTGATTAATCTTATTGGAATTGGAGATATTGAAAAGGCTGACGATTGCGAGCAGTGCCAGAACGACCCCGAAACCGACAAACAACTTTCCGGACATTTTCAGATGTGCGAGCATCACAGCCTCCGTAAAGGACAACAGTGTATCCTTCGAGTCTCTCCAAACAGGTAAGGGGGTATAGATTCCAGAATTACCTGAAAACATACCCCCCTCCGTTATTTCACGTAATCTATGTGCTATTTCACTGAAACAGATATAGCATAAACTACCGATGTTTTGCTACTTGCTAATTTTAGTTGGCATTCCTGACTTGATCCACTGGTTCATGCCTCCACTCACTTTGACAATGTCGTCAAACCCTTTAGCCGTCAGATAACGTGAGGCCAATGCGGCCCGTTTACCAATTTTATCAAGAATGACCAACTTTTCCCCTGCTGGAATCTCTGCGTAGCGTTGTGGCAGTTCATTAAAGGAAATCTGTAGCCGCAAGGGCGTCTCGATCCAGAATTTGGCGGCATCAACCGGAATTCGGACATCGAGCAGGACAAAATTTTCGCCGGCATCCAGCATTTTCTGAAGATCTTGTGGAGAGAGGGTCGGAACATCCACCTTCGGCAAGGTTTCCAGGGTTACCGTTGGATACCCGGCCATAATCCATTCCGGCAGACCACCCCGAAAAACGTAGACATTCTGATAGCCTGCATTAGCTGCCAGACCGGCAGCCTTGCCCGAAGCCACTCAGGTCCGGCCGAGGCAATAGAAAACCAGGGACTGCATCTTGTCGTCGGGCAGTCCGGCAGGAATCTGTTCAATCGGGATGTGGATGGAATCCTCAATGTGCAGGTTATTGAACTCGATGGAACTCAGAGGGAAAATGACAACAGCCTGACCGCCGTCCATCATCTCTTTGACCCGTTTGGCATCGACTTCCACCGGCTCGGCACTAAAAACCGGGCTGACAAAAACCATGCTCGCAAGGAGTACGATCATCACAACATAAATCGCACGCAACAGAGGTGTACGTTTCATTTAATCCTCCAGAAAAGAAAAAAGACTGAACTGCCCCCCCGCCGCGTTGAACACGCCCCAGCAACGCCCCTTCGTAAGAGAAACTTAATGCAACATTCACGCCTAAACACATAACACAAAAAGGGCCGACTCCAGTTGGAGTCGGCCCTTTTTGCAAATATCCTGATCGGGGGATCAGTCTGGACGCATCATCCGCATCTTCTTCCGCAGACGACGTTGCGCTTCCTTCTCTTTGCGCTTGCGCTTCACACTCGGTTTCTCATAGTACTTGCGCTGTTTCATTTCGCGAAACAGGCCTTCCTGTTGCAGCTTACGCTTGAGCACCCGAATGGCCTTTTCGACGTTGTTGTCGAGGACCTGAATTTCCAAAGGACTTCACCCCGCTTTCACTGTAAATTGCGCCCTCTCTTCAGAGAGGAGCACGTATATATAACCGAAGGACCCCGGCAATGCAAGAAGAAATCCTTATTTTCGCTCCACTCCAGCTTTCATCAGATACAAACCGACCTGCAATCCGCCATTTTTCAGATCGGCCACCTTGTCAAGCCGTAGCCGGGTCGCTTTTGCCAATGGAGGCTCCGGGCAGAGCAAGGCAACCCGCCAGCCCGGGTATGCGCGCTGCAAATGCTGGCCAAGGGCACGATAGAAAGGGACTAGAGACTGATCAGGAACAAGCCTTCGGCCATAGGGGGGGTTGCACACCACCAGCCCCGTACCCGGATGCATTGGACAATCGGTCAGTTCACGCTGGTGAAAACAGATTTCGCCTTCGAGACCGATACGCGACAGGTTGTCGCGAGCAGCGTCAATCGCGCCAGCGTCCTGATCCGCGCCTTCCAGATGAGAAACCACCGGTTGCTGCTGCCGGCGCGCCTCATCAAGCAACTGCCGCCATAAACCTTCTCGATAGCCGGGCCAGCGCATGAAGGCGAAGTCCCGTTCCAGGCCAGGGGCGCGACGCGCGGCCAGCATCGCCGCCTCCAGAACAAAACTGCCGGTGCCGCACATCGGGTCAGCCAACGGTTCGCCAGCCTGCCAATCGAGCAGCAACAGAATCCCCGCTGCCAACGTTTCCCGCAAAGGCGCCCGGGTGGCCGTGAGTCGATAGCCGCGACGATGCAATAAATCGCCTGAGCTATCGACAGAAATTGTCACCTGATCGTCAAAAATGCGCACAAAAACCTGTTGAGTTGCGGTTGATGCGGCAGTCACCGTCCCCAAAGTTTTTTGTACTGCAGCCTGCAAGGTTTCTTCAACCCTGGCCGTATGCATCAGCCGGGAGTGCCGGCAACTGACCCGAAAAGAGAGAGAGGTTCCGGGTCGGACAAAACGTCCCCAGGGCAGTCTGACCGCCTGTTTGTAAAGGTCAGGAAAGGCGCGGCAGCGGAATTCTCCGAACCGTACCAGGATACGACTGGCACTGCGTAGCCAGAGGTTTGCCTGGTAGATCGTCTGCAACTTTCCGGTAAAGGCAACACCACCGGGAACCGCCTCGGCATCCGTCACGCCGAGTTCTGTCAGTTCGTGGGCACACACCGCCTCCAGGCCGGGTGCAACGACTGCAAACAGGTTTTCAATCGTACGATGATCCACAATAGCTATCCATTAGAGAGAAGTCGCTTCTTCAACACATTCCAGACATGCCGGGAATTCATCTCGGAACTGACTGTAATCCGTAGCATCCTGCCGCCCCAAACCAGACGCGAGCCTCGCCAGGAAAAGCTCCCTCGGAACACTGCGGGCGCCCATACTCAGCAGATGCGGGTTGGGCAGCTGGCAATCGAGCAGATCGTAGCCTCGCGCAACCAGACAGCGGGCCAGCGTCGCCAGGGCAACCTTGGAGGCATCTGTGCGCACATGAAACATCGATTCAGCAAAGAAAAACGGCTTGAGTACCACGCCGTAAAGACCGCCGGCCAGCTGATCATCGTCTGCCCAGACTTCCACAGAATGAGCAAAGCCCAAACGGTGTAGCCGGAGATAAGCCTGCTGCATCTCCGGAATCAGCCAGGTTCCCTCCCCCTGCCGGAGTCTAACATCTGCACAGGCCTGGATGACCTGTTCAAAGGCTTGGTTCATGGTGACCCGGAAAAGACCGCGCCGCAAAACCCTGCGCAAGCGTCGCGAGATATGGACCGCAGCCGGCTCCAGAATGCAGCGTGGATCCGGAGACCACCAGAGAACCGGGCTGTCCGGCTCATACCAGGGGAAAATCCCCATCCGGTAAGCCAACAGCAGACGCTCCTCACCCAGGTCGCCGCCAACCGCCAGCAGGCCGTCAGGTTCCGCCCACACCGGGGCAGGGAACAACAGATCTTCGTTCAGATGGAATACAGGCATAAGAGGACGTGTCACATGTCACGTGCCACGCACATCAGGAATAGCTGAAGGCCAGGTGGCCGCCCTTGAGGCTGACGCGGACCTCCCCACCCCTGGTGAGAGCACCGAACAGAACCTCATCCGCCAGCACATCGCCGATCTCCGTTTCGATCAGGCGGCCCAATGGACGCGCCCCGAACACCGGGTCGTAACCGCGCCGAGCCAAGTCACGCCTGGCACCAGGAGACAGACTCAGAGCCACCTTGCGCTCTTCCAGGGATGCCTGCAACTGGCGAATAAACTTGTCCACCACGCGCTCCATCACCGTTTCGTCAAGCGCCTTGAAACAGATGGTGGCATCGAGCCGATTGCGAAATTCTGGCGAAAAAGTCTTTTCGACCGCTTGGCTGGCCTCGCCCGGCAGGCGCGAGCCGAAGCCGATCGGTACGCTGCTCATCTCGCGGGCACCGATATTGCTGGTCATGATCAAGATGACGTTGCGGAAATCCGCCTGACGGCCGTTATTGTCAGTCAGTGAACCGTGGTCCATGACCTGCAGCAGAATATTGAAAATATCAGGATGTGCTTTTTCGATCTCGTCGAGCAACAGCACCGCGTGCGGATTACGAATCACAGTCTCGGTCAACAGGCCACCCTGGTCAAAGCCGACATAACCGGGCGGAGAACCGATCAGACGGGACACAGAGTGTTTCTCCATGTATTCACTCATATCGAAACGCAGAAACTCAATCCCCATCTGCATGGCAAGCTGGCGCGCCACTTCAGTCTTGCCAACACCGGTCGGGCCGGTGAACAAGAATGATCCGGTCGGCTTCTCCGGCTGTCCCAGACCAGCACGCGAGCGCCGAATCGCCCGGCAGAGATAATCGATCGGCTCTTCTTGGCCATAAACCTGCTTCTTCAGGGCCAGATTGAGCCCCTTCAACCGCTTCCGCTCTGCGCCCGCCATCTTCTGGATCGGCACGCGGGCGATGCCGGCAACAACCGCCTCAATATCGGCGACACCGACACTTTTGCGCTGCTGCGGGTAAAGACGGCGATAGGCTCCAGCCTCATCAATGACATCAATCGCCTTGTCCGGCAGTTGACGGGACGTAATATGCCGATCGGCCAGACGCGCCGCGGCATCGATGGCCGCCGCGGTATAGGTCACGTTGTGGTGCTCCTCATAATACGGCTTCAAGCCCTTCAGGATATCGACCGTCTCAGCCACGCTCGGCTCAAGCACATCAATTTTCTGGAAACGTCGCGACAGGGCGCGATCCTTCTCGAACAGGTTCTTGTATTCTTCGTAAGTGGTCGAACCGAGACAGCGCATACCGCCGGTCGCCAACACCGGCTTGAGAATATTGGCCGCGTCCAGAGAGCCCCCGCTGGTCGCACCCGCGCCGACAATCGTGTGGATCTCGTCGATCACCAGGATGGCGTTTGCGCGTTTCTCCAGAGCACGGACGACCGCCTTGAGCCGTTCTTCGAAATCACCGCGATACTTGGTCCCGGCCAGCAGGGCTCCCATATCCAGGGCAAACAGCTCGGCATCTTTGAGTAAATCGGGAATCTGTTCCTCAAGGATCAGCATCGCGAGGCCTTCGGCAATCGCGGTCTTGCCAACTCCCGGCTCACCGACCAGCACCGGATTGTTCTTGCGCCGGCGGCACAACACCTGGATCGTCCGGGTCAGCTCTTCGCTCCGACCAACCAGAGGGTCAATCCGTCCTGAAGCAGCCCGCTCCAGCAGGTTGATGGTATAAGCCTGCAGCGGATCAATCTGCTTAACGCTCTTCTTGCCGGGAGCCTTCTCTTTCTGCTCCTCGGAGGGACCTTGCTCAGAAGGAGGTTCCGGTTGCGGCTCCTTGGTGACGCCGTGCGAAATATAGCTCAGAACATCAAACCTGCTGACCCCCTCTTCCCGCAGCAGGAAAGCAGCATGGCTGTTCTCCTGCTCAAGAATGGCCGCCAGCAGATCTCCCAGACCGATCTCTTCCTTGCCGGATGACTGCATGTGCGACACGGTCCGCTGCAGAACCTGCTGCAAGCCGACGGTCTGTTCGGGGATAAAATCCTCATCGACATCGATGGTTTCGATGTGCTGCTCAAAAAAGTGTTCCAGCTCCGAACGGAGGCGGTCAACCGTACCGCCGCAGGCCAGTACAACCTCCTGGCCCGGCTCCTCGAACAGGAGTGCATAAAGGATATGCTCGGTGGTCAGAAACTCGTGATGGCGGCGCTGGGCCTCCCTGACCGCCAACGAGAAAGCTATTTGGACATCCTGATTGAACATAATTAAACCTGATCCAGGCTGCAGCGCAGCGGATAGCCCTCTTCTTGGGCCAGCGCGTGCACCTTGGCTGTTTTTGTTTCGGCAATTTCATACGGGAAGACGCCGCAGATTCCCACACCCTTAAAGTGGATATGGAGCATGATTCGGTTGGCTTCGGTCGGCGACTTGCGAAAGACGGCCATCAGCATCTCAACCACAAAATCCATGGTGGTGTAGTCATCGTTGTGCATCAACACCTTGAACATGGGCGGCTGCTTGGTCCGGATCTTCTCCTGGGTCCCGCTGTGGGCCTGATGTCTGGTTGCGTCGTCTCCCACGCTTACACGTCTCCCTGGCTCCTGATTTCATTTTATCCTAGCACAGGGAGGCGGCAAGTGTCATGACGAACCTGCCGAAAAAACAGTGTCAGTTTCGGGAAATCGCTTTGCCGGCGAGAAATTCACCCGTGGCTCCGGGCACCGAAAAAAGGCGGTTGACTGCCGTGGCCAGACGCCAAGCTCGGCCATCCAGCCCCAGCGCTTCAAGTGCCGACGAGAAACCGACATAGGCCGCATCCATCAGGTTTTTCTGAAACAGGTTCATCGGGATGGTTACCGCTTCCGAGAAGGGCGGGGCGGTCACGACTTCAACGCACAGATCAGGCTCCAGGGAAGTCACAGAACGACATAACAGGGGACGAGCCGGGTGGATCAGACAGCGGCCATGTTCATCCAGAAAGGCGCAGGGTTCATGGATTTCGATCCGTTCATCATCTGTGAGCCAATGGGTCCGAACATGCACCTCCCGGATTCTCTCCCGAACCAACTGCAGTTCGCTATCTTTCAGGCGCTTTTTCAGAAAACGGTAGATGGCGACCGCCTCAGGGAAGAGTACGGAGACATTCAGAATACAGCAGGTTTGACAGCCGGGCCGACAGGCCACACGATCCAGCGCCGGACGATCACCGAAACAGAGCAGGTCATACTCGACCGCGGCGACAAGCAGATATGTCCCCCCGGCGACCTCGACCGGGGTCGCTGCCTCATCGAACAGCGAAACTGCAGCAATCTGGAAAGAGTCGGTATAGGCCGTAAAGTCGAAAGATGCAGTCATCGGTACCTCTACATTCCAAAGAAACGAGCAGGTGGGATAGCATACCCTGCATACCCTTACTAAATATACTCAAATTCCTCCCGGTTTCCAGTCAGATCAGGAAAGTCGTTAAAACAACGGTGGCAGGATGACAGACCGAAATAAATAGATTATGCTGATCAAAGTGAAATCATCAGAAGAGTTCAGGAAAGGGAAATATCATGCTGCGCCTGCTGACACTACTCACCATACTGATGTTGCTTGCACACCCTGTCGCGGCAAAACAGAACAAAAAGAGCACAAAAGCCACAAAGGACACGGCGACAGCGGAGCTCGTCGCTGAAGGGCAGTTCAGCGCAGCGGAAAAACATATCATCCGCAACGAGATCCTGCAGGGACAGTCTCCATTACCACAGGGGCTTGAAAAACGGCAGGAGAGCGGCAAGCGCCTGCCGCCCGGCTGGCAAAAGAAGATCACCCGCGGTAAGCGCCTTGATTTTCATGTCTACCGTAGCAGTGCCCCCCTTCCAGGGAAAGCACTGGACCGGCTGCCACCTGCTCAGGCCGGAACGGAGCTGATCCGTATCGAAAATGAAATTTTGCGGCTCGAAGTTGGCACCCGCATCGTGCTCGACCGTTTCCCTCTGCTGCGAAAGTAATGCGATGAGTGCCACGATGTCCCTGAACGGTTCACAAGACACCCATTCTCTTTTAATCGGCTACCTGCTCTGGATTTTCGGCTTTACCGGAGCGCATCGCTTTTATTACGGCCGACCGATCAGCGGGACCATCTATTTCTTCACCCTGGGACTGTTGTTCATCGGCTGGCTGGTCGATCTCCTGCTGATCCCGGGCATGGACCGCAGTGCCGATCATCGCTATGTGACCGGCCCCTACGATTATAACGTCGCATGGATTCTCCTGACCTTTCTCGGCCTGTTCGGTGTCCATCGCATGTACCTTGGCAAATGGATCACCGGCGCCCTCTACCTGTTGACCGGAGGTCTGCTGGGTATCGGCTATATTTACGATTACTGGACCCTGAACGAGCAATTGAGCCTTGTAAATCGTTAAACTGACTTCTGACCGGGAGGTATCGATGCTGACTCATGTGGTGTTTTTCAAATTCAACCCGAGAACCAGCGACACCGACATCCAACATGTCAAAGAAGCGTTACAGACCCTGCCTGCGGCAATCAGTGAAATCAGGGAATTCCGCGTTGGTCGAGACATCGTTCGTTCCGACCGTTCCTACGATCTCGCTCTGGTCTCAAGCTTTGAAGACCTGGACGCCATGCAGCGCTATCAAGTGCATCCGGAGCACCAGAAGGTGGTTGCCTATGTCAAGACCATCACCAGTAGCATCATCGCGGTTGATTTTCTTGAAGACTGAATCCGTGGCACCTGACATGTCACGAGCCCGTTGAAGGTTGCCATGCCAGAAACAGAAGGCGTCATCCAGTTTCAGCTCAACTTCCAAGCTTCCCCGGCCCCCGCGCCGGGGTCTCTGCCTGAGTTGAACGCCTGGCGACAGATTTTCAAACAACTCGGCCTACTCGGCCAGGATCCGGCCCGCTACGACGGTTTCGGCTTCGGCAACCTCAGCCGGCGGGTGCCTCACCCAGCCGGTAGCGAGAACGCCTTTGTCATCAGCGGGACCCAGACAGGCGGCCTGGCGGAGCTCAGCCCCGAGCACTATGTCACGGTGCTCGATTGCGACGCTACGCGCAACACAGTGGTTGCCACAGGACCGATCAAACCATCCTCGGAATCCCTGACCCACGGCCTCCTCTACCAGGCCGATCCAGCCATCGCCTGGGTGATGCATCTTCACAGCCCCGAGATCTTTGACTGCCAGGCAGCCCTCGACCTGCCAGTCACCGCGCGCCATGCCGGCTGCGGCACACCACAACTGGCCGAGGAAGTCGCCCGCATCCACACGAAACTGTCTGGCACCGACGCCCGACTGATCGTCATGGGCGGCCACGAAGATGGTATCCTCGCCTACGGGGCTGACCCGCATACGACCGGCAGTTTAGCCGTCGCAACCCAGGCCCGGGCCCTGCAATCACTTTTTTCGTAAGGCCTTGCTGTTTTTTTCTTGATTTCCATCAACAGCTTTGGCATTATTCACGCCTCCACATTAAAAAGCTCCAAACTGCCACGTATTTCATTTGTTTTATGGAGAGAGCCATGGACCTGCAGATTAGCCTTATTTGCCCGGAATGCAACGAAGCGCAGTCTTTCAATTTCCATGAAATCGCTCCCGGACGTCGTCAGGTTTGCGAAGGGTGTGAAACACCGCTGCGGCTGACGACTGACAGTCTGGATGTATTCGCCAAAGATGTTCGTCAGTACTGCGGCGCCTGATTCTCTGCACTCATTTTTCATTCCATTCCACTGAATACGCCCCGGTGAGTTCTGCTCCAACCGGAGGTCTTGTTGTGCCCTCTTCTCTTCTTGCGACCCGGCCATGGGCCTGCTATGGTGAGTTTCGTTTTCAAGTTCTTGCCGGAGAGATGTCGCCATGCCTGACCTGTTGATTATTTGCGGAGCCCTTGTCCTCGGATTCCTTCTCGGACTCATCCCGGTCCTCCTCATGATGCGAACACGCATCGAAGCGGCCTGCGAGATCGGTCGACGGGAGACTGCTACCGACATCGCCGTTTTGCAGGAACGGGTCGCCAGCTACGAAGCGAACCTTCTACAACGTGACACGACCATCCAGTCATTGCAGAACCAGATCAGCACACTCCAACAGGAACGTGCAGACCTGGAGCGTCAGGAAACCCGCCTGAGCACCCAGCTTCAGGAAGAGATCAAGCGCTCCGATGACAAGCTGAAAGTTCTGGATCATGCCCGGGAAGAGTTACAAGCCCAGTTCAAAAATCTCGCCAACCAGATTTTCGATGAGAAAACCCGTACTTTTGCCGATCAAAGCAAGGCCAACCTCGATACCATCCTGACTCCGTTCAAGGAAAAAATCAGCGAGTTCGAAAAAAGAGTCCAAGAGACCTACACCACTGAGGGTAAAGAACGCCACTCCCTGATCCAGGAAGTTCGGAAGCTGCAGGACCTCAATCGCCAGATCAGTGAAGACACTGAAAATCTGACTAAAGCACTCAAGGGGGACAGCAAAACCCAGGGCACCTGGGGCGAGCTCATTCTCGAAAAAATCCTGGAAGAATCTGGCCTGCGCAAAGGCATTGAGTACGATTCCCAGGGAGGCTTCCGGGATGAAGAGGGCAAACTGCTCAAGCCGGATGTCATTGTTCATCTGCCGGAAGAGAAAGACATCATCATCGATTCAAAGGTCTCTTTGACGGCGTACGAAAAATATGTGCGGGCTGAAACAGATGAAGACCGGGACCGGGCGGTCAAGGACCACCTGATCTCGATCAACGCCCACCTCAAAGGGTTGGAATCAAAAAAATATGATGAGCTGCCAGATGTCAGAAGCCTCGACTTCGTCCTGATGTTCATCCCGGTGGAAAGCGCTTTTATGCTTACCGTCGAAAAGGACAACGAAATCTTCCGGAAGGCCTTCGCGCAGAACATCATGATCGTCAGCCCGTCGACCCTGCTGGTCACCCTGCGTACCATCCAGAACATCTGGCGCTACGAATACCAGAGCAAAAACGCCCTGGAGATCGCCGAGAAGGCGGGAAACCTGTACGACAAGTTCGTCGGCTTTGTCGCTGACCTCGAAAAGATTGGTGATCAGATCGGCGCTGCGCAAAAAACCTACGACGGAGCCCACAACAAGCTCGTCAGCGGTCGCGGCAACCTGGTTGCCAGGGCACAGAACCTGATCGAGCTCGGTGTCAAAAGCCGCAAACGGCTACCGGCAGCCATCACTCAGGCAGCCGAGACGGAGACACCACAGGTCGGCCACGAGGCTCCTGAGACAGACGAGTAGCCCCTCTTTACAGAACGCAGGTGTGTGATTATGTTCCAAGAAGACACTCTGCACTCAACTTGAAGGAGAATAATAAAATGCGTCATTTGACTTTTCTGCTGTTGGGCCTGTTGCTGTTCTCACTGTCAGGCTGCGGCTACAACCAGATTCAGAAGAATGAAGAAGCGGTCTTTCGCTCCTGGGCAGATGTGGAAGCGACCTACCAGCGGCGCGCCGATCTGATCCCCAACCTGGTAGAGACGGTCAAGGCCTATGCCGCCCACGAACAGGAGACCCTCAAAGCGGTCACCGATGCCCGCAGCCGGGTCGGCCAGATGACTTTGTCGGCCGAGGACCTGAATGACCCGGCCAAGATGCAGCAGTTCCAGGCGGCCCAGGGCAATATGTCCGGCGCCCTATCCCGTCTACTGCTGGTTGCCGAAAATTATCCCGACCTGAAAGCCAGCCAGAACTTCCGTGATCTGCAGCACCAGTTGGAAGGTACCGAGAACCGCATCAACGTCGCGCGGCAGCGTTATAACCAGGCGGTACAGACCTTCAACTCGTCGATCCGAACGTTTCCGAACAACCTGACCAACAATTTCCTGCTCAAGCTCGACCGCAAGGAGCCGTTCAAGGCGGACGCGGGCGCGGCCACGGCCCCGAAGGTGAGCTTCTGAACCGATGACGCGTATTTTGCGACATATCGGTCTGATCCTGACGTTGCTGATGGTCGTGGCGACGTCAGCGACAGCCCTTGACGTCCCCGCCCCCGCCGGTTACGTGCAGGACCGAGCCGGCATACTTCGGGCGGAGACCGTACAGACTCTGGAACAGTTCCTGCGCAAACTTGACAGCAACGATTCCACTCAGATCGCCATTCTGACCATCCCGAGCCTGGAAAGTGAGTCCCTCGAAGACTATTCTCTGGCTGTCGCCGAAAGCTGGGGCATCGGCCGCAAGGGGCACGACAACGGCGCCCTGCTGCTGATCGCCAAGCAGGAGCGCAAGGTGCGGATCGAGGTCGGCTACGGTCTGGAAGGTCGGCTCACCGACCTGCTGGCTGGACGGATCATCGACCAGGAGATCACGCCCCGCTTCCGCAGCGGCGATTTCGATGGTGGCGTCCTCGCCGGCACCCAGGCGATGGTCGATGCCGTACGCGGGGCTTACCAGGGTGATGGCACCACAACCAAGCGTAAGCGCAACAACCCTTGGGGGCTGCTGTTCCTGCTGCTGTTTTTCGGACCAGGGCTGTTGCGCCTCGGCGGCTCACGCCGCGGACACTCTCGCAGGGGCGGCATCTATTTCGGTGGCTTTGGCGGCGGTTTTGGTGGTGGCGGAGGCGGTGGCTTCGGCGGAGGTGGCTTCGGTGGCGGTGGCTCCTCCGGGGGATGGTAAGAAAAATGCGCAGCAATGAGAGTTGAACAGGCGAAACTGATGACAGCAGAGCAATTTTTTACAGACGACGAAAAGACCCGCATCGAGGCGGCAGTGCTTGAGGTCGAACAGCGCACCAGCGGCGAGATCGTGCCGATGGTGGTCAGCGAAGCCTACGACTACCCCAGAGCCGAAATCTTCGGCGCCGGCTTTTTTGCGTTGGCTCTCGGCATGACCTTGAGCTGGGCTTTTGGGCATTCCTCTATTTGGGGTTTCCTGCCGATCTTTCTGCTCGCCTACCTGCCTTTTAAAATCGTGATCCGGCAGATTCCAGCCCTGAAAAAGCTGCTAATCTCTCCACAAGAAATAACCGAGGAGGTCGAAGAGCGGGCGCTGGTCGCGTTTATCGAGAACGGCCTGCATCAGACTCGAGAGGGCACCGGCATCCTGATCCTGCTCTGTCTGTTTGAACGGAGGGTCTACGTGCTGGCCGACCACGGCATCAACCATGCAGCCCCACAGGAAAGCTGGGATCATGTCATCCAGATGGTGACCGACGGTATCCACCAGCAACGCGCCTGCGATGCCCTTTGTGAAGCGATCGCCTACTGCGGCGACCTGCTCGCCAAAGACTTCCCGCCGCGGCATGATGATACCGACGAACTGCCTAACCTGATTGTTGAGTAGGATTTAAAACAGAGCAAAATCTTTTTTCAGCCGCGATCAGAATCTATCAAAATCTGTAAAGTCAAAAGCAATGGGACGCTGATCAAATCTGATAAACGCTGATTTAAAAACAAAAAAGCATGGATTATGTTTTGTTTCCTCAAGCTTAAAATCCCGCCTTTTCAGCGTTGAGCAGCGTCCTGAAGTCTTTGAATTCTGATTTGAGTTTTTACAGATTTTGATAGATTCTGATCGCGGCTAATCCCGCTTTTTGTTTTCCCTCCGGACCGTCTCAAAAAAGTCCCGATTCCGGTGCGATACATGCTGTGACTTCATCAACGTCGTATAGATTCGCGTCGCCCGCAGATCGAGAGCCAGCATCGTCTCCGCCAGCTTGGCCCGTTCCGTGCCCCACCCGTAGAATTTCTGCAGAACAGCTGGACCTTTCGAAGGATCCATGATGATCGGTAAGGTTCTTTTCGTGCGTGCTTCTGCCAGACATTGCTGACCCGTATCACTCAAACCAAGCAAACGCAGGTAAAGCGGGCCGGCCTCGAGAAACGCCTCCATCTCGATCCGGGTGACCTGTAAAAGGACGTAGGCGAGAATCCTTTGAATCCGCGTCAAAGTCCAATGCCGTGACTTCACTGCGGCCGCAAGGTTGGCATAATCCCTTGCCGTTTGTGCGGCCTCGGTCAACCGATTACTGAGGCCGTGTTCCACCTGGTACAGATCATTCAGGTTTGTCGGATCAAGCAGCAATCGGGACAACAGCAGGTTGAACAGCTTGGGCCAATCGAGCTGTTGACCTGACTTCAGCGCCGCATCGAAAGTCTGCCAACAGGTTTCCGGCAGAAAGTTCTGCACAGATTCTCCCGCTGCCTGCATCTGCCGAACGCCGGTCGCGCTGGCGATCTGCCCGCAGGTTGCAACGTCATGATAGCCAGGTCCCAAACGTTTGATCGTGCAGGGCTCAATGTCGCTCCCAACACGTTCCAGGGCACGCAGATATTCCAGCCCGAGAATATTATTGGGAGAGCCCAGGAGATCCGCCGGAAGTTCCGGCGCCAGAGGCTGCAGTACTTTGGCCCGGGCCGTTGGGTAGTTCACCCCTTCGCGCAATAACGCGGTCGTCTTCTGTTCGATCTCATCAGCGCATCGGTTCAGCAACCGTGCCGCTGTCTGCAGATCATCCAGGCTGCCGGCCTCGCTGCCGAAGCAGAGCGCATCGACAACCCCCAGCCCCACCAGAGACTGCACCGCCCCTTGTGCGAAAAAAGGAGCACTATTGCAGGCGAACGGCAACGGCAGTTCAAACACCAGATCAACCCCGGCCACCAACGCCATCTCGGTGCGCACCCACTTGTCCACCAGGGAAGGTTCACCTCGCTGCAGAAAGTGGCCACTCATCACGGCAACACTGGCCTCGGCGTCTGTCAGTCGCACGCTCTCCTGCAGATGATGCAGATGACCATTGTGGAAGGGGTTGTATTCGGTGATCAGGCCAACCGTTTTCATCAAAAGTATCCCTTTTCAGGTCCTCACCCGACCAGGGTGTTCATTCCCTGCAGGGTCAAAAAGGCCACGGCCACATAGCGCAACCCTTTACCGGTGGTGACCAGCAGACCAAACCGCAGCAGCGGTGTCTTCAGCAGACCGCTGACCAGGCAGAGTGGATCGCCGACCACTGGCAGCCACGACATCAGCAGCGCCCAGCTACCGTACCGATTAAACCAACATTCGACCCGAGCCTGCTTGTCACGATCAATCCGCAGCAGCTTCTCGTTCAGCCAGTCGATGCCGAGCCTGCCAACCAGGTAGCTGGTGAACGCCCCCAGGGAGTTGCCGAGGGTCGCCACCAGGACCACCTGCGAGGGGACTGCACCATCCAGCAGCAACGCCACCAGCAACCACTCCGAACCAAGCGGCAGCAGCGTTGAGGCACAGAAGCTGAGCAGGAACAGCGACAGCAGGCCATAGTCGGTCAGAAGTTCAGGCATGCGGCATGATAGCAGAGCCGTGGGGGGAGGCAAAGAGTAAGACGGGTGACGGTCACATTGGCGACGGGAGGTCAATGACAAGTCGCGAACCCACCCGCACGCTTTCCGGCGTCACAAGCGTCCGGCAGGCAACAACCTCGACCCCGGCAGTGGCGACCTTGCGCAGCAGCCGCCCATACTCCGGATCGATGGTGTCTGCCGGCACAAACGACTGCGCCTCACCGCGCTGCACCAGAAAGAAAATCACCGCCCGCCAGCCCTGCTCGACCGCCGCCACCAGCTCCCGCAGATGCTTCTGGCCACGCAGCGTCACCGCGTCAGGGAAACAGGCCACCCCCGGCTGGCAGCATAAGGTCACATTTTTCACTTCGAGCAGCACCTTCTCATCGTCACGCGCCAGCATAAAATCGAGGCGGCTCTCACCGAACGTGAATTCTGGCTTCACCTCATAACCGGCCAGACCCTCGATCCAGCCGTAACGCAGCCCTTCCTCGACCACGCGGTTGGCGCGGTGAGTGTTGATGTCGACCCAGGAATCATTGACCCGGACCAGCTCCCAGCTGTATTTGAGTTTGCGCTTCGGGTTGTCATTGGCTGACAACAGCACCTCAGCTCCCGGCAGGGCACACTGTTGCATGCTGCCGGTGTTTGGTGTGTGGGCAGTGACCATCTGGCCATCGGCCAGTTCAACATCGGCCAGAAAGCGTTTGTAGCGGCGGAGCAGACGACCTGGGATGAGGGGAAATGGGAGTTTCATGTGGCATATCCAAACGGGCTGACAAACATAACAGAATGAACAGGTATTCTACTGGCCTCGCCGGCCATAAACAAGTACATCTCTGTGCAAATCATTGACACCCCGACGTCACTCACTTAGACTGTGCATCAATTTAATCCAACTGATCGATTTAGCAGGCTTTCCCGCATTGATGACAACCACGACGTCCGATACATCCCAACACCCCGAAACAGTCCGGATTCTGCCGCTTGGCGGCCTGGGTGAAATCGGCCTGAATATGCTGACCTTCGAGACGCAGGGACAGATGGTCATCGTCGACTGCGGACTGATGTTTCCGGAAGCCTACATGCTCGGTATCGACCTGGTGGTGCCCGACATTTCAGCATTGCAGGAGCGTGATGTTCCCGTCACCGCCCTGCTGCTGACTCATGGTCACGAGGACCACATCGGTGCCATTCCGTTCCTGCTCGAAGCCCTCGGCAACCCGCCGATTTACGGTTCGCCGCTGACCCTCGGCCTGCTGCGCGGCAAGCTCGAGGAGCACAAGCTGATCGGCATGGCTGACCTGCGGCCCGTGCAACCACGCCAGAATATCGACCTGGGACCCTTCCAGGTCGAGTTCTTCCGGGCGGCCCATTCGATCGTCGACGGCTGCGGCCTGGCTCTGCGCACCCCGGCCGGGCTGATCGTGCATACCGGCGACTTCAAGCTCGACCCGACGCCGGTCGACAACCAACCGACCGACCTGGGACGACTGGCTCAATATGGTGAAGAAGGTGTGCTGCTGCTCCTGGCAGATTCAACCAATGTGGAGCAACCGGGACAAACCCTGTCGGAACGTACGGTCGGCGAGGCGTTTGACACCATTTTACCGGATTGCCAGGAGATGGTTTTTGTCGCCACATTCTCCTCTAACATCCATCGGATTCAGCAGGTGGTGGACGCGGCAGCCAAGGTCGACCGCAAAATCATGGTCAGCGGGCGGAGCATGGTCACCAACATCGCCATCGCCCGGCAGCTTGGCTACCTGAAGATTCCGGACGATATGCTGATCAGCCTGGGGCAGCTACGAGACCAGGACAGAAACCGCGTACTGGTACTGACCACCGGCAGCCAGGGTGAGCCGATGAGCGCGCTGTCACGTATCGCTTTGGATGACCACAAGCAATTACAGCTGGAACCGGGCGACACAGTGATTCTTTCGTCCAAATTCATCCCCGGCAACGAAAAAGCGATCTCCGACCTGATCAACCACCTCTACCGGCGCGGCGCCGAGGTTCATTACGAAACGACCAGCGAGGTGCATGTCTCCGGACACGCCTGCCGCGACGAGCTGAAAACGGTTCACAACCTGGTTCGGCCGCGCTATTTTGTGCCGGTGCACGGTGAATACCGGCACCTGGTCAAGCACCGCCAACTGGCGATGGAAATGGGCCTCTCCGCTGAAAACGCCCTGCTGCTCGAAAACGGCCACCCCCTGTTGCTGTCGCCAAACGGCCACACCCTGGAAAAGCGGGTCGAAACCGGCCGTGTCTTTGTTGACGGCAAGGGCGTTGGCGACGTCGGTGAAATGGAACTGCGCGACCGCAGTCATCTGGCCAATCACGGTTTGGTCCTGGTGTTCCTGGCCATGAATCAGGACAGCGGTGAAATCGTTTCCGGACCAGAGATTGTCAGCCGCGGGTTCGTGCCGGAAGAAGAAAGTGCCGAGTTGCTCGAAGCGGCCCGGCAGTTGGTCTGCGAAATGCTGGCTGAGCGCAGTCGCGCGATGATTTCCGACTGGGAGGAGTTGCGCGTCGAGGTCCGTAAGACCCTGCGCCGTTTCTTCAACAAGAGCATGGCTCGCCGACCGCTGATCCTGCCGGTAATTATGGAACTTTAAAACATCCTGCCCATCTCCTTAAGGGAGAAGGACTGAAGATCGGTTACAATGACTTTTCTCAACGCAATCCTGCTCGGCATCCTGCAAGGAGCCACCGAATTCCTGCCGGTCTCATCTTCCGGCCATCTGGCGCTGGCCCAGAATCTGCTGGACGACTTCGCCCAACCGGGGCTGGTATTCGACATCCTGCTGCATGTCGGCACCATGGTGGCGGTGATCGGTTACTTCTGGCGCGACCTGATCGGCCTGCTCACTTCGCCCTGGCGACGGGACGATGTCGCTCCGGTTCAACGGCGTATGTTGTTGCTGATCATTCTCGGCTCGGTGCCCACGGCCATCATCGGCCTGACCTGTAAAGATTTTTTTGAAGGGCTGTTCGAGCAGCCGATGATCGTCTGCCTGATGCTGCTGATCACCGGTGGCCTGCTGGTACTGGCGGAACGCTATCGCACCACCGACCGGACCGAAGCGGCCATGACCTGGAAAGATGCGCTCACAGTTGGCACGGTGCAGGGGCTGGCAATCATCCCGGGCATCTCCCGCTCCGGCTCGACTATTGCGGCCCTGCTGTTGCGCGGGGTCAATGGGGAAACCGCGGCACGCTTCTCCTTTCTGCTGGCCCTGCCCGCCATTTTCGGCGCGGCGCTGCTCTCCATCAAAGACATTCAGCAGATCGAGACGACGCTGATTCCAGTCTACCTGGCCGGCACAGGGGCAGCCCTGTTAACGGGGCTGCTCTGTATCCACCTGCTGATGGGCGTGATCCGCAAACGCCGCCTGCGCTGGTTTGCTTTTTACTGCTGGGGCGTCGGCCTGACGGGGCTGGTCTACTTCTCTTCATCCGCCCTTTGACCTCTAGCCGCTTTCGCGCTAACATGTCGGGAATATTATCGGCTTTACAGATCATGCCCCGACGAACGGTGCAGCAAATGCTTGAATGACAGGGAGCTTGTAAACGTTGGCGACCAACAAACCGAACCGAACCCGCGAGAAGCCGAAAAAAACCTTCTTGCGCGAACATATCAAGAAGGAAATTGCCGGCCTGGTCTGGCTCGCGGCCGGGCTGTTTCTCCTGCTCAGTCTGATCTCTTTCAACAACAACGATCCCTCGTTTAACAACAACCTCAACCCGGATCACATTTTCAACTTCTGCGGCCGGGTCGGCGCCTATGTTTCCGACCTGTTCTACCAGGTCATCGGCCTGCCGGCGCTGTTGATCCCCCTGGCCTGCCTGACCTTTGCCTGGCGACTGCTCAAGTTCCGGGACATCCACCCCCGATTCTACAAAATGGCCGCCTTCGTGGTCTTGCTGGTCTCGCTGGCCGGCCTGATTTCACTCCGGATCGAAAAGGTCTTGTTCGTTGGCCAAGGCATCAATCAAGCGGGCGGCCTGATCGGCTACTTTATCGCCAGCACCTTGAAAGGCTGGTTTAACCTGACCGGCGCTGCGATATTCCTACTGGTTTTCCTGGCAGTTTCCGCCATGCTGGTGGCCCGTTTTTCCGTGGTTCTCTTCCTGGAAGGTCTGCTCGCCCGGATGGCTGACACCCTGGAGCGTCGCCGCGAAGCCCGCCTGGCGCGCAAGGAACAGAAACCGGCAAAAAAACCGAAGGAACGCGTACCGGTCATCCGGACCCCCAAACCGGTCGCTTCTCCGGCACCTGACAAAAAGAAACAGAAGGCATCGGCCAAATCGGCAGCGGTTCAGGAAACCTTTTCTTTCCTGGAACCTTCCGGCACCTATCACCAGCCACCGCTCTCCCTCCTCGACCATGAAGGTGTGCAGGCCGTGCCCATCGACAAAGAAGCGCTGACCATGAACGCGCGGCTGCTCGAGAAAAAGCTGCTCGACTTCAACGTCGAAGGGGAAGTTTCCGAGGTTAAACCGGGACCAGTAGTCACCATGTATGAATTCGCACCGGCACCCGGGGTCAAGGTCAACAAGATCTCCGGGCTGGCAGACGATCTGAGCATGGCCCTCAAAGCTTTGTCGATCCGCATCGTCGCGCCGATCCCCGGCCGCGGCGTAGTCGGTATCGAAATTCCCAACCGCGACCGGGAGATGGTCTTCCTCAAGGAGATCATGGATTGTGAAGAGTACCGCAAGGCCGGCGGCAAGCTGCCGCTCGCCCTTGGCAAGGACATCTTCGGGCACCCGATCGTCACCGACCTGGCCAAAATGCCCCACCTGCTGGTGGCCGGCGCCACCGGCACCGGCAAGTCGGTCTCGATCAACGCGATGATTCTCTCACTACTCTACCGCTCCGACCCGCGGGACGTGCGCATGATCCTGATCGACCCGAAGATGCTCGAACTCTCGATGTACGAAGGCATCCCGCACCTGCTGCTACCGGTGGTCACCAACCCGAAGAAGGCAGCACTAGCCCTGAACTGGGCAGTCCGGGAGATGGAACGCCGCTACAAGCTGATGTCCGACAAGGGCGTCCGCAACATTGAGGGTTACAACCGTAAGCTGGCCAAGGAAGAGAAGGAGAAAACCGCGGCCCGCAAACATGTGGTGGAGGATCCGGTCGAAGGCGGCTTGATGGAAGACGAGCTGCCGGAAGTCGAGCTGATTGATGGCGAAGAGCTGGAGCATGGCCACCTGCCCTACGTGGTCGTCATCGTCGACGAGCTGGCTGACTTGATGATGGTCGCCGGCCGCGAAGTTGAAGAAGCGATCGCCCGCCTGGCCCAGATGGCGCGCGCTGCCGGCATCCACCTGATCCTGGCCACCCAGCGGCCGAGCGTGGACGTGATTACCGGCCTGATCAAGGCCAATTTCCCGGCCCGGGTCTCCTTCAAGGTCTTTTCCCGCACCGACTCGCGGACCATTCTCGACTCAATGGGGGCCGAAACCCTGCTCGGCAACGGCGACATGCTCTTCCTGCCGCCCGGCACAGGTGCCCTGCAACGTGTTCATGGCGCGTTCGTCTCCGACATCGAAGTTCAGCGCGTGGTCAAGTTCCTCAAGAAACAGGGCGACCCCGACTACGATAAATCGATCCTGGAAACACCGCCCACGACCGACGCCGGCGGCAGCGGTGATGACGACTACGACGAAAAATGGGACGAAGCGATCGCCCTGGTCGCGAACAAGGGCCAGGCGTCAATCTCCATGCTGCAGCGTCATCTCCGGCTCGGTTACAACCGGGCAGCCCGCATAATCGAACGCATGGAGCAGGAAAACATCGTCGGCCCCTCCGACGGCACCAGCCGCCCCCGGGAAGTCTTCATCAACAAGATCGACGACGAGCAGTAAGCAAAACACGGAGCCCTTATGAATTCCCGGGACCTGAAAGCCCTGTTGCAGGAGATCCAGTCGGGTGCCTTGTCCCTTGACGAGGGCGTGGAGCGTCTGCGGCATCTCCCCTTCGAAGATGTCGGCATTGCCCTGATCGACCATCACCGCGCCCTGCGGCAGGGAATCCCGGAAGTCATCCTCGGCGAGGCTAAAACCGCAGCCCAGATCGCTACCATTGTCGAACGTATGCAGGTGCATGGCGACAACATCCTGGTGACCCGCCTCGATGAAGAGAAGGCCGAAACCCTCACCAGTCAGTATCCCACGGGCACCTACGATCCGGTGGCACGTACCTTCAGCCTCGTACAGACCTCCATCGAAGATCTCGGCCGTGGCAGCGTGCTGGTGATCTGTGCCGGCACTTCGGACCTACCGGTGGCCAGGGAAGCTGCCAACACCGCCCGCATGTTCAACAACCGGGTTGATGAGCTGGTTGACGTCGGCGTCGCCGGCATCCACCGCCTGCTGGCCCATACCGAGCTGCTGCGCGAGGCCGCCGTCATCATCGTGGTCGCCGGTATGGAGGGCGCTCTGCCGTCGGTTGTCGGCGGACTGGTCGATGTTCCGGTCATCGCGGTGCCAACCTCGGTCGGCTACGGAGCCTCGTTTGGCGGCGTTGCGGCGCTGCTCGGCATGCTCAACTCCTGCGCCGGCGGCATCACCGTTGTCAACATCGACAACGGCTTCGGCGCCGCCTTTGCGGCCACCCGCATCAACAGGGACAAGAGCTTATGAACGTCCTCTACCTCGACACTTTTTCCGGCATCTCCGGCGACATGATGCTCGGCCTGCTGGTCGATCTGGGAATCTCCCTGGACGACATTCGCGAAGACCTGGCGACCTTGCCGGTCAGAGGCTACCGTCTTGAGACGCGCCAAGAGCAGAGGCACGGCATCGGTGGCACGCGGGTTGAGGTGCATTGTGAAGGGAAACAGCCGGCCCGCACCTGGTCCGAGATTGACCAGATGCTGACGGACAGCAGCCTGCCGGGTGCGGCCCGTGAGCTGGCCCGGAAAATTTTCCGCATCCTTGGCGAGGCCGAGGCGCATGTCCATCAGACCAGCATCGACAAAGTCCACTTCCATGAGGTCGGCGCGATCGACGCGATTGTCGACATCGTCGGCAGCGCCGCTGGCTTGACCCGACTGAATCCGGACCGGGTTCTCTGCGCCCCTCTGCCGTTGTCGAGCGGCCTGATCGGCGCGGCTCACGGTATCATTCCGTTGCCGGCACCAGCCACACTTGAGATCCTGCGCGGTTGTCCGGTGCGGGCGGCCGGCAGCAGCCGGGAGCTGGTGACCCCGACCGGCGCCGCCATTGCCAGCGCCATCGCCGGCTTCGGCCACCTGCCTGCCATGGTTCCGGACCGGATCGGATATGGGGTCGGCGGCTGGCAGCTTGACGACCGCCCCAACCTGCTGCGCGGCCTGTTCGGCAAGAGCGGCACTAGCGACGGCCTGGCTGAAGATGCCGCTGTCGTGCTCGAAACGCATATCGACGACATGTCGCCGGAGCTGCTTGGCCACCTACTGGAGCAGCTGCTCAAGCAAGGCGCCTGGGACGCCGGCTTCACGCCGCTGCAGATGAAGAAAAACCGGCCCGGCACCCGGGTCACGGTCATCGCTCCGCCTGAGCTGAAAGAACGCCTCGCCCGGCTGCTGCTGCATGAGAGCAGCTCCATTGGCGTACGCTGCTATGACACGGTACGTTACAAACTGCACCGAGAGGTTCACACCATTCCGACCTCGCTCGGCAAGGCCGAGGTCAAGCTGGTCTACGACGGCAAAACCCTGCTGCGCGCCACCCCGGAGCATGCCAGTTGCCTAGCCCTGGCCGAGGCAACTGGCCGCAGCCTGATCGACATTTACCGCATCGTCACCGACACGGCCAATCGCCAGTTCGGGCTGGAGGAATAAGCGTGCGTTTTTTGATCCTGCTGCTTGCCAGCAACGCTGGCCTTGGCTACTCGCCGATCGTTTCCGGTACAGTGGGCACCCTGGCCGGCATCCCGGCTTTTTACCTGATGGCGCCGCTGTCACCCGTCGTCTATACCCTGGTCTGGCTGGTTCTGTTCGGAATTGCCATCTGGTCGGCTGGAGGAGCGGGCCGGATTTACGGCGTGGCCGACGATGGCCGCATCGTCATCGATGAACTGGCCGGCTATCTGGTCACCGTGGCGTTCCTGCCCTTCACCCTCTACACGGTCCTGCTCGGTTTTTTCTGGTTCCGGGTTTTCGATATCCTCAAACCACCTCCGGTCTGCACCGTCGACAAAAAGATGAAGAACGGCTTCGGCGTCGTCTTCGACGATGTGCTGGCCGGCGTCTATGCGGCGCTGGCCCTGCGCCTGACACTTTATTTTTTCAATCTGGGGTAGACCATGCGCATTGCCATCCTGGCTATCGGAGACGAACTTCTCAACGGCGATCAGGTCGACACCAATACGACGGCCATCGCCCGCCTGCTCGCGCAGGACGGTTACCGGGTCAGAGAATCGGTTGCCGTTGGCGACCCGATCGAAGATATTGTCGTCGCCCTGCAGCGCCTGGCCCGGGAATATGACGTCATCTTGGTAACGGGGGGGCTCGGACCCACGGAGGATGACCGTACTGCTCAGGCTGCCGCCCGGGCTTTCGGACGCTTACTCTGTCTCAACGATGATGCGCTCGTTCAGATCCGGGAACGGTTCACCGTCTGGGGCCGACCAATGCACCCGCGCAATGAGAAACAAGCCCTGCTGCCCGCCAGGAGCAGTGTCCTGGCCAACCGCCGCGGCACAGCACCCGGCTTTCGGATGATTATCGGAGAGGACACTGCGCTTTTCTTTTTCCCCGGCGTCCCTTCTGAAATGCTGCCGATGCTGGAAGAACACACCCTGCCCTGGCTGCAGCAAAATGATCAGGACCCGACCCCAGAGACCCGGCGGCGCTTCACGGTCTACGGCCTGCCGGAACCGGAGGTCGAAGCGCGCCTCGATCGCGCGAACTTACCAGAGGAGGTGGCTCTCGCCTACGCGGTAGAACTGCCCTTCGTACAGGTCAAATTGCAGGCCATGGGCAGCAACGCCGACCGCCTGGTTGATCAGGCGGAGCTGCGAGCCCGTCAGGCGCTCGGCGACGCGATCGTCAGCTTTGGCGACGAAACCCTTGCAGCGGTCACAACCCGCCTGCTGATCACCAACGAGCTGTCCCTGGCTCTGGCCGAATCCTGCACCGGTGGTATGATTGCGCAGCAGATCACCGACCAGCCCGGGGCATCTGCCATCCTGGAACGCTCCGCGGTCACCTACGCCAACAGTGCCAAACAGGATTGGCTGGGAGTCCCGGCTGAGATTCTTGAAGGCGTCGGCGCGGTCAGTGAAGAATGCGCCATAGCCATGGCCGAAGGGATCCGGGCTGCCGCTGGAACCCGGATTGGCCTTGCGGTCACCGGCATCGCCGGGCCGACAGGAGGAACTCCGGAGAAGCCGGTCGGCACGGTCTTCATGGCGATGGTGACCGGCACGGAACAACGGGTCGAACGCTTCTGTTTTTCCGGGGACCGACAGCAGGTCCGCATCCGCACAACCTGTGCAGCGCTCGACTGGCTACGCCGACTAGCATTACAGGAACTGGCTTCCACAACGGAAAGCACACTGACCCGATGATGACCGATAAGAATACGAAAGCTCTCGACAGGGTTTTTCTGGCCATCCCGGTTGCGACGTCAACCCAGCAAGTGATCGCAGCCTTCCAATCACGCCTGGCACATTCACTCGGGAATCTGCACTGGACGAACCCCGACACCCTTCACCTGACCCTGCAGTTCTTTGGCCGGACAACCGAGGAAAACCTTGAAAAGATCAAGGCTTCTATGCTATCCGTAAGGCTTCGGTCAAAGCCGTTCAACGTCGCAATTTCAGGACTGGGTATTTTCCCAAATCCACGTTGGCCGCGCGTTCTCTGGATGGGCTTCCAGCCTGGAGAACCTCTGCTGGAGCTGCATGACATTTGGGCACAGGCTCTCATCCAGGCCGGTCTGCCACCAGCCGACAGACCCTTCTCCCCCCACTTGACCATCGGGCGATTCCGCCAGGGGGAGAGCGTATCGGAACAACGGCTGACTGACCTGGCGAAGCATGCACCGGTTGTCCCTTTGACCGTAGACAACCTGGTGCTTTACGAAAGTCACCTGAGCCGACGGGGTGCAAAGCACATTCCGATTCACCAAGTGACTCTCGGCAGCTGAACCATCAGCATGTCACATGGCCACGGCCATGATTTTCAATGCATTCTCAACAAGGAGGCGCAAACACCATGTCAGACGAGAACAGAGACCGGGCCATTGAACTGGCCATGGGCCAAATAGAGAAGCAGTTCGGCAAGGGCAGCATTATGCGCCTTGGGGAAGATTCAGTCCTGCCAGAAGTGCAGGTTATTCCCTCCGGAGCCTTAAGTCTTGATATCGCCCTCGGTGTTGGTGGAATTCCACGTGGCCGGATCGTTGAAATTTACGGCCCCGAATCTTCGGGCAAGACCACCCTGGCTCTGCATCTCGTGGCCGAAGCACAGAAAGCCGGCGGCGTGGCAGCCTTTATCGATGCCGAGCACGCCCTGGATGTGCATTACGCCCGCAACCTTGGCGTCAACACAGATGATCTGCTGATCTCCCAACCAGATACCGGTGAACAAGCCCTCGAGATTGTCGAGGTTCTGGTCCGTAGCGGCGCGATTGATGTTCTCGTGGTCGACTCGGTCGCCGCACTGGTCCCTCGTGCGGAAATCGAGGGCGAGATGGGCGACGCCCATATGGGCCTGCAGGCGCGCCTGATGTCCCAGGCTCTGCGCAAACTAACCGCCACCATCAGCAAATCACGCTGCAGCGTGATTTTCATCAACCAGATCCGCATGAAGATCGGGGTCATGTTCGGCAACCCCGAGACGACAACTGGCGGCAACGCGCTGAAATTCTACGCCTCGGTCCGTATGGACATCCGCCGCATCGGCGCCCTCAAGCAGGGTCAGGATGTGATCGGCAACCGCACCCGCGTCAAGATCGTCAAGAACAAGGTTGCCCCGCCCTTCAAGGAAACCGAATTCGACATCATGTACGGCAAGGGCATCTCTCGGGAAGGCGACCTGCTCGACCTCGGCGTCGAGTGTGACGTGATCGACAAGAGCGGCTCCTGGTTCTCTTACGGCGATGACCGGATCGGCCAGGGTCGTGAGAACGCCAAAGTCTTCCTGGCAGAAAATACTGACATCACCGCAGACATTGAACATAAAATTCTTGAGCACTACGGCATGGCAACCCCAGTCGCCAGCAGTGAAGGAGAATGACGCATGGACCTCAATGAAATCCTCGCGGTCGGTCTCAAGTCGAATGCCTCCGACATTCATTTGAAAGCCGGTCTGCCGCCGATCTACAGGATCGATGGCACTTTGCGCCCCTTACCAAAGGCGCCGCGCATTACACCGGAAATGACCGAGCAGATTTCCCAGGAGATCATGAACGACCTGCAGCGTGAGCGCTTCGAGAAATCGCGCGAGGTCGACCTGGCTTACGGGGTTCCCGGTCTGGGCCGCTTCCGGGTCAATGTCTTTTCACAGCGCGGCTCGGTCTCCATGGTGTTCCGGGCCATCCCGTTCGACATCAAGAGCGTTGATGACCTGCTGCTGCCGCCGGTCGTTAAGAAAATGGGCATGGCCAACCGCGGCCTGATCCTGGTCACCGGGGCGACGGGCTCCGGTAAATCGACGACTCTGGCGGCAATGATCGACTTTGTCAACGCCAACCGCAAAACCCATATTGTCACCATTGAGGACCCGATCGAGTTCCTTCACCGGGACAAGAAAAGCATCATCAACCAGCGGGAGATCGGCTCTGACACTGAGGGCTTCCAGATTGCCTTAAAGAGCGCCCTGCGCCAGGACCCTGACGTCATCCTGGTTGGCGAGATGCGTGACTACGAAACCATCGAAACAGCGCTCATGGCTGCAGAAACCGGTCACCTGGTCCTGTCAACCCTGCATACGGTCGACGCCACGGAGACAATCAACCGGATCATCTCCGTGTTCCCGCCCTTCCAGCAACGGCAGATCCGCATTCAGCTGGCCGCCGTGCTGAAAGGGGTCATCTCCATGCGCCTGGTGCCGCGGGCCGACGGCAAAGGCCGCGTCCCGGCCGTCGAGGTGCTGGTTTCGACCGCCCGTGTCCGCCAGATGATCGACGACAAGGATCAGACCAAGGCGCTGCCAGAAACAATCCAGCAGGGCTACGAGTCGTACGGCATGCAGACCTTCGACCAGTCCTTAATGATGCTGTTGAAAAACAAGCTGATCACCTTCGATGAAGCCTTGCGTCAGGCGTCCAACCCGGATGACTTCAAGCTGAAGGTCTCCGGCATTTCGTCGACATCAGACCTGAGCTGGGAGGCGTTTGAGGGAGTGGACAACAATGCGGCGGAGCAGGACGACTGATACGGGCGACCCCTGGGCACTCGTACTCAGAATGCTCAACCGCCGCGATTACAGCGTCGCCGAGCTACGGCGGCGGCTCACACAGAAAGAGATTGCTCCGGATCAGATCGAGACACTGCTCGAGCGCTGCCTGGAACTGAGATATCTTGACGATGCCCGCTATGCCGAACAGCGGGCTCGCAGCCTGATGCGGCTCGGCCGGGGTGTCGGGTCGCGCATTCTGCTCGATCTGCGGCAGCGTGGCATCGATGAAGCAACCGCCCGACAGGCTCTGGAACAAGCACGCCAGGAATTAAGCGACGATGCCGTGCTCGAAGAGCTCCTCGAACGCCGTTTTCCGCAATTTGACTATGCGGTGGCGACAGATCGGGAGCGCCGACGCGTGATCCATTTTTTACAAAGACGGGGATTTCCCCTGAATCATATTCTGAATAAACTGACCGAGAAAGGGTAACTGGGCAGACGATGTTAACCGGTAATGAAATTCGCGCACGTTTTCTGAAGTTTTTTGAAGAACGCGGCCACACAATGGTCGCCTCCTCCTCCCTGGTCCCGCACAACGACCCGACCCTGCTGTTTACCAATGCGGGGATGAATCAGTTCAAGGACTGTTTCCTCGGCCAGGAAAAACGCAGCTACGTGCGAGCAACGACCTCGCAGAAATGCGTACGGGCCGGCGGCAAGCACAACGACCTGGAGAATGTCGGCCGCACTGCCCGCCACCACACCTTTTTCGAGATGCTCGGCAACTTCTCCTTCGGCGACTACTTCAAAAAAGAGGCGATTGCCTACGCCTGGGAATTCCTGACCAAGGATATGGGCCTCGACATCGAGCGTCTGTACGTTTCGGTCTACACCACTGACGACGAAGCGGCCAATATCTGGCACCATCAGGAAGGGGTACCTCGCGAGCGGATCTTCCGTTTTGAGGAAGACAACTTCTGGTCGATGGGCGACACCGGTCCCTGCGGACCCTGCTCGGAAATTTTCTACGACAACGGCGCAGAGATCGGTTGCGATTCCCCCGACTGCACCGTCGGCTGTGACTGCGACCGCTACATGGAGATCTGGAACAACGTCTTCATGCAGTTCGACCGACAACCGGACGGTGAGCTGATCCCGTTGCCGAAACCGGCGGTCGATACCGGCATGGGCCTGGAACGTCTGACAACGGTCATGCAGAAGGTCCAGTCGAACTACGACACTGACCTGCTGCGCGACATTATCGCCCACATCGAAAAACTCTCCGGCAAGGCCTACGGCAACAACAACGAGAATGACGTCTCGATGCGGGTCATGGCCGACCACAGCCGTGCTACCGCCTACCTGATCGCCGACGGCGTGCTCCCCTCCAATGAGGGCCGAGGTTACGTTCTGCGCCGGATTATGCGCCGGGCGATGCGCCATGCCAAGATGCTCGGCTTCGAGGGCCCGGTGCTGTTTAAGACCGCCGTTTTCGTTCTTGATTTTATGGCCAAAGCCTATCCGACTGAAGCGGAGCGCAAAGATTTCGTTGCCAAAGTGGTCCAGAACGAAGAAGAACGTTTTATCACCACTCTTGGCAACGGTCTGCGGATTCTGCAGGACGAGATCGCCCAACTCAAAGAGGCGGGCCAGACGCTCATCCCCGGCGAGACCGTCTTCAAGCTCTACGACACCTATGGCTTCCCGGTTGACCTGACCGCCGACATCGTTGAAAAGGACGGTTACTCTCTCGACGAAGCCGGATTTGAAGCCTGCATGGAAGAGCAGCGCAAGAAGGCCCGCGAGCACTGGAAAGGCTCAGGGGAGGAAGCGGTCTCGGCGATCTACAAACAGCTGGTTGATGACGGAGTCACATCGACCTTCAGCGGCTACGAAAAGATCGAAGATACCGGCGCGGTCCTGGCGTTGATCAAGGATGGCGAGCTGGTTGACGAAGGCGTTTGCGGCGAAAAAGTCGAAGTGATCACCACCGTGACTCCCTGCTACGGTGAGTCGGGCGGCCAGGTTGGCGACACCGGCACCATATGTACGAAGGATGCCTCCCTGCGCATCATCGACACCAAGAAGCCGCTCGAGAACCTGTTCAGTCACGTCTGCGAAGTGGTCACCGGCGCAGTGCAGAAAGGTGCCGAGGCGACCGTCAGGGTCGATGCCGAGCGCCGTCAGAAGATCGTCCTCAATCACACCGCCACCCATCTGCTGCAAGCGGCGCTGCAAGATATCCTCGGCGACCACATCAAGCAGGCTGGCTCGCTGGTCACCCCAGAGCGGCTGCGGTTTGACTTCACCCACTTCTCGCCGTTAACCCCCGAGGAGATCGTCAAAATCGAGGCAGAAGTCAACGCCCAGATCCGGGTGAATGCTGCGGTCCAGTCACAGGTGATGACCGCCGATGCGGCCCAGGCTGCCGGCGCTATGGCGCTGTTCGGAGAAAAGTACGGTGATGAAGTCCGCGTCATCTCGGTCGGCGACTACAGTATGGAACTGTGTGGCGGCACCCACGCCAGTGCCGCTGGTGATATCGGTCTGTTCCGCATCATTTCCGAAGGTGGCATTGCCGCCGGGGTGCGGCGGATCGAGGCGGTCACCGGTGACGGCGCGCTGGCCCAGGTCCATCAGCAGCAGCAAACCCTGCAGCGGCTGGCCAACTTGGTCAAAAGCGACCCGCAGCAACTGGAAGCCCGTCTGGTGAAAATTCTGGAACGCCAGAAGGAAATGGAGCGGGAGCTGACAACTCTGGAGAGCCGTCTCAAGGCTGGTCAGGCGGATGACATCATGAGCCAGGCGGTCGAGATCGCCGGGGTTCGGGTTCTGGCCGCCCAGGTTGAATCGACCGATGCCAAGGGCTTGCGCGACATGGCGGATAAGCTGCGCGACAAACTCGGCAGCGGCGTGCTGGCCATTGGCTGTGCATCTGATGGGAAAGCGAACCTGCTGGTGGCTGTCACCAAGGATCTGACCAAGCAGCTGCACGCCGGCAAACTGGTTGCGGCTCTGGCGGCTGAAGTCGGTGGCCGCGGCGGTGGCCGCCCGGACCTCGCTCAGGCGGGCGGACCGGAAGCCGACAAGGTCGATGCCGCCCTGGCCAAGTTGGCCGGACTGGTCGAAACGACCATACAGGGCTAAACAAGGGAGGAACACTGCTGTGCGGATCGAAATGCTCGGGCAACCCCAGCTCGCCCAGGAAAGACGCACGCCGACCATCCTCGCCGTCGATGACGAGGGGGCGATCCTTGACCTGTGCTCTCGTGCGCTGAAGGACTATACGGTCCTGAAGGCGCTGGACGGCCAACAGGCGCTGGAGTTGCTCAGCCAACAGCCGGTTGACCTGATTCTGACCGACGTCATGATGCCGGTCGTCAACGGCCTGGAGCTGCTCGAGCAGGTCAAGGAGAATGATCCTGACCAGCTGGTCGTGATCATGACCGGTTTTGGTGAGAAAGAGATTATCCTGCGCGCGCTCAAAGCGAAGGCAGATGATTTCATTCACAAACCGCTCAATCTGGCGCAGCTGAAGGCCACGGTCATCAAGGCCTTGGAAAAAAAGCGCCTGCGCCAGGAAGTGTTGCAGCTCAAGCAGCTCGACCGCCTCAAAACCGACTTCCTCGGTCTGATCTCTCATAAGCTGCGGACCCCAACCACATCCCTGTCACTGTTCATGCAGAACCTGACCAGTGGCGTCATTGACCTGGAAGACCCCGGCTTTGCCTCGGCGCTGCAAGCGATGCAGCAGGAATCCGATTACCTGGCCAAGCTGATTCAGGACCTGCTCTTCTACAGCGAGGTGATCCTGCAAGATGAGCAGCTGAACCTCGCTCGACACGATATCAAGACCCTGGCCAGCCTGACTCTGGCTGAGAAGCGCGGCGACGCCGACCTGAAAAAGATTAAGCTGCGCAATCAAATGACCGGGGATTGGCCCGTCCTGCAAATCGATAAGGATCGCCTGCATTTCGTGCTGGGCGCCCTGCTCGACAACGCGATCAAGTTCACCGCTCCGGGCGGCCATGTGATCCTCGCTGGCAGTGTCAGTGCCGACAGCGTCACTATCTCGATCCGCGACAACGGACCGGGGATTGCCGAAGAGGAACTGTCCAAGGTGTTCGAAAAATTTTATCAGATCGACCCGACCCACGCCGGCCAGATCCGAGGCTTCGGTCTCGGCCTGTTTTATGCCCGCAAGTTCATCGGTGATCACCATGGCAGAATCGTCATGGACAGCACACTCGGCAAGGGAACGACCGTCACCATCAGTCTGCCGCGTCCCGAAACGGCACCCTCCTCCTGATTTTTCCGATTAGCACCCCCTGAAGGCGCCAGACTCTGCCCTTTTCACGGGCATTTTCCTTTGTTTCTCCAAGAGCTTATGATATATGTTTTCTTTTGCTCAAGCCTGAAACAATGAGCTGACATTCCTGCCTTGCAGGGATCACGTGGCGAACAGCAACCGAAGGAAACGAAGATGTTCAAAGGCACGACCATCACCTGCGTCAGGCGCGGCGATCAGGTTGCAATTGCCGGGGACGGCCAAGTCTCACTCGGCAACACCATCATGAAGCATTCCGCCCGCAAGGTCCGGCGGATGTATGACGACAAGGTCCTCGCCGGTTTTGCCGGCAGCACGGCCGACGCATTCACCCTGTTCGAGAAGTTCGAAGGCAAACTTCAGGAGCATCGCGGCAACCTGGCGCGTGCGGCCGTGGAGCTGGCCAAGGACTGGCGGACTGATCGGATTCTGCGCAAACTGGAAGCGCTGCTGATCGTCGCTGACCGGGAGACCACGCTGATCCTGTCCGGGGTTGGTGATGTGATCGAACCGGACGCTGGCGTTGCCGCCATCGGTTCAGGTGGTCCCTATGCCCAGGCTGCGGCCAGAGCCCTGCTCGAAAATACAGATCAGAATGTGACCGATGTCGCAACAACGGCCCTGCAGATTGCCGCCGACATCTGTGTCTATACCAATAACCAGATTATCGTGGAGACATTGGCGTGACCAACTTTACGCCCCGGGAAATTGTTTCGGAGCTGGACCGCTACATTGTCGGTCAGCACAAGGCCAAGCGTGCAGTGGCGATTGCCCTGCGCAACCGCTGGCGGCGCCAACAGGTCAAACCTGACCTGCGGGAAGAAATCGCTCCAAAAAATATCATCATGATCGGACCCACCGGGGTCGGCAAAACGGAAATCGCCCGCCGGCTGGCCCGGCTGGCCCAGGCCCCGTTCATCAAGGTCGAAGCGAGCAAATTCACCGAGGTCGGCTATGTCGGCCGCGATGTGGAAAGCATGGTCCGCGACCTGGTCGAGCTGGCGATCCTGATGGTTAAAGAGGAGGAGGCGCACAAGCAGCGACTCAAGGCGGAAGATCTTGCCGAAGAGCGGTTGCTCGACCTGCTGCTCCCCGGCGCAGGTGATGCGGGTCTGGCCACCGAAGCCAAAAGCGAGAGCGGCACCCGCGACAAGCTGCGGAAATTGCTGCGCATGGGCGAGTTGAATGACCGCATGGTTGAGATCGAAACCCAGGACACGCAAATGCCGAACATGCAGGTCTTCGGACCCCAGGGCGGCGAAGAGATGGGGATCAACATCAAGGAGATGTTCGGCAACATCTTCCCGAAACAGACCAAGCAGCGCCGCATCAAGGTCTCCGAGGCCCGCGAGCTGCTGATCGACATCGAAGCGGAAAAACTGGTCGACATGGACAAGGTCCAGACCCTGGCCCGGGAACGCACCGAGCAGAGCGGCATTATCTTTATCGACGAGATCGACAAGATTGCCAGCCGCGAGGGCGGCCACGGCCCCGAGGTGTCCCGCGAGGGCGTCCAGCGCGACATCCTGCCGATCGTCGAGGGCAGCACGGTCAACACCAAGTATGGCCCGGTCAAGACCGATCATGTCCTGTTCATCGCGGCCGGCGCCTTCCATATCGCCAAGCCTTCGGACCTGATCCCCGAACTGCAGGGGCGCTTCCCGATCCGGGTGGAACTCGACAGCCTGGAAGAAACAGACTTCGTGCGCATCCTGACCGAACCGAAAAACGCGTTGATCCGCCAGTATGAGGCGCTGCTGGCGACCGAAGGGATTAAGCTGACCTTTGACGGAGAGGCGATTCATGAAATCGCCCGCACCGCGGCCCAGGTCAACGAACAAACCGAGAATATCGGTGCCCGACGATTGCACACCATTATGGAGACCCTCCTCGAGGACCTCTCCTTCGACGCACCGGAGCGGTCCGACAAAGGCTTTGCCATCGATGCCGCGTTCGTGAACGAGCAGCTGGCTGACATCGCCGGCAACCTTGATTTGGCGCGTTATATTCTTTGACTTTTCTCCCCCTCCCTTGACGGGAGAGGGTTGGGGTGAGGGTGAACAGGTCATTGATCCCCCACCCTTCAACCCCCTCCAAAGGGGAAGAAAAAGACAAACGACAGGTGAACGCATGCAAGAACTGATTCAAAAAGCACACGTACTGGTCGAAGCTCTGCCCTGGATCCGCACGTTTTACGGCAAGACGATTGTCATCAAGTACGGCGGCAACGCGATGGTTGAGGAACACCTCAAAAAGTCGTTTGCCAATGACATCATCCTGATGAAGTACATCGGCTTAAATCCGGTGGTCGTGCATGGCGGCGGACCACAGATCGGCAAAGTCCTGAAAGCGATGGGCATTGAGACCAATTTCGTGCAGGGGATGCGCGTCACCGACGCCCAGACCATGGACGTGGTCGAGATGGTCCTCGGCGGCAAGGTCAACAAGGAGATCGTCAACAACATCAATCAGCATGGCGGCCGCGCGGTCGGTCTGACCGGCAAGGACGGCAACCTGATCACGGCGCGCAAGCTGGAGATGACCAGCGTCAACCCGGACACACTCACCCCGGAGATCATCGACATCGGCATGGTCGGGGAAGTCGCCAACATCAACCCGGCGATCATTCGCTCTCTCGATGAAGCCAACTTCATCCCAGTGATCGCACCGGTGGGAGTTGACGAGCAGGGTCGCACCTACAACATCAACGCTGACCTGGTCGCTGGCAAGGTCGCTGGCGCGCTGCAGGCGGAAAAACTGATTCTGCTGACCGACATCGAAGGCGTCAAGGACAAGCAGGGCGAGCTGCTCAACACCATTGATATCGCCGCAGTCAAAGGCCTGATCGAAGATGGGACCATTGCCGGCGGCATGATTCCCAAAGTGACCTGCTGCCTCGACGCGATCACCGACGGCGTCCAGAAGACCCACATTATCGACGGCCGCATGGAACACGCCTGTCTGCTCGAGATCTTCACCGACCAGGGCATCGGTACAGCGGTTGCGAAATTCAACTAGGAACGTAAGCGGTAAATGGTGAACTGTTAGCCGTTCACTGTTTACCGTTTGCAGTTAACGGATAAAGCCATGAGCCTTTCACAGAACTGGATCGACAGAGCCGAACAGAGCGTCATGAAAACCTACGGCCGCTACCCACTGGTCGCGGTACGCGGCGAAGGCTGTCGGCTGTGGGATGTTGACGGCAAGGAGTACCTCGACTTTCTTGCCGGGGTAGCGGTCAACAATTTGGGGCACTGTCACCCCAAGGTGGTGGCCGCGCTGCGCGACCAGGCAGGCACACTGCTGCACTGCTCCAATTTCTACCAGATTCCCCAGCAGATCGAACTGGCGGAATGGCTCTGTGCACGCTCGTTTGCGGATCGGGTCTTCTTCTGCAACTCCGGCGCCGAAGCGAACGAAGGGGCCATGAAATTGGCCCGTAAATACAGTTTCGAAAAGTACGGTGCAGACCGTTACGAGATCATCACCGCCAAGGCGTCGTTCCACGGTCGCACCCTTGGCGGCATCAGCGCTACCGGCCAGGAGAAGGTCCAGGCTGGCTTTGCACCGATGATCCCCGGTTTCATCAATGTGCCGTTCGGCGACATCGACGCGCTGCGGGCGACCATCACGGCACGCACCTGTGCGGTCATGCTGGAACCAGTGCAGGGCGAAGGCGGTGTGCATGTACCGCCGCCCGGCTACATCAAAGCCGTGCGGGCACTTTGCGACGAACACGACCTGCTGCTGATTTTCGATGAGATCCAGGTCGGCTGCGGCCGCACCGGCACCCTCTGGGCCTACCAGCAGGAAGAGATCGAACCGGATGTCATGACCCTGGCCAAGGCGTTGGCTGGCGGGCCGCCGATCGGTGCCCTGCTTGCCAAGCAGCCCTTCACCGGGGCCCTCGGCCCAGGCACGCACGGCTCCACCTTTGGCGGCAACCCGCTGATGTGTAGTGCCGCCCTGGCGGCCATGCACGCCCTGGAGGAGGATGGCATCCTCGCCAACGGCGTCGCCATGGGCAATTACCTGCGCAGCAAACTGGAAGCATTGCGCGACAATTACGACTTCGTCAAAGAGGTCCGCGGCCGCGGCCTGATCCTCGGCATGGAGCTCAACTGCGACGGCGGCGAGATCGTCAAGCAGGCGATGCAGCAAGGGCTGCTGATCAACTGCACAGTCGGCACGGTACTCCGTTTTGTGCCGCCGCTGGTCGTCACTCAGGCAGACATTGATGCCGCCATGGCAATTCTCGACGAGATCCTGGCCGGCTGGTCAGAGACAGGCGGACAGTGACCAATCCTGTCACGGATGAGTTGACCCTGCTCCAGGGGGATTGCGTCGAACTGCTGCGCCAGGTGCCGGATGCGTCCGTGGACCTGCTGCTCACGGATCCGCCCTACAACCTGAGCCCTTATTCGACCGGCAACATGCGGTTCAAGTGGCGGGCCGATATCAACAACGACTTGGCGGAGTGGGATCAGCATTTCGATCCGGGTGATATTCAGGACGAGTTTTTGCGGGTGCTCAAACCGACCGGCAACCTGTTTGCGTTTTGCTCTTACAACCTGCTGGGGCGCTGGCATGAGATCTTTGATCCACTGTTCGACACCTTCCAGTTTTTTGTCTGGCACAAAACCAACCCGGTGCCGAAGATCCGGAAGCAGGGTTTTCTGAACAGCTGCGAGCTGATTGTCTGCATGTGGAACAAACAGCACACCTGGAACTTTGGCCGGCAGAACGAAATGCATAACTTCTTTGAAAGTTCGATCTGCATGTCACCGGAACGCCTGAAGGAGCCGAAGCACCCGACCCAGAAACCGGTCGGCTTACTCAAGCACCTGATCGGCATCGCCAGCAACCCGGGAGATGTCGTGCTCGACCCCTTCATGGGCGTCGGCTCAACCGGTGTTGCCGCCCACGCCCTGGGTCGCAGGTTCATCGGTATGGAACTGAACGAAGAGTACTTTGATGCGGCGGGCCAGCGCATCCGGAAAGCACAATCGGAAGCAACGACGGCCACCGCCTGAAACCGTTGACATTCTGGAGGAAGACGGATGAACAAGGATTTCTTGAGCCTCAATGACTGGTCACGTGAAGATCTTGACGCGATCTTCGCTCTCACACAGCAGCTGAAGCAGCAGCAAAAGCAGGGAGAGCCTCACCCGGTTCTGGCCGGCAAAACTCTCGGCATGCTGTTTGAGAAAAGCTCGACCCGGACCCGGGTCTCCTTTGAGGTCGGCATGTTCCAGCTGGGCGGGCACGCCCTGTTCCTCTCCTCTGGCACGACCCAGATGGGCCGCGGCGAACCGATTCAGGACACCGGCCGGGTGATGTCACGCTACGTCGATGGCATTATGATCCGGACCTTCTCCCAGGAGCTGGTTGAGGATCTGGCCCGCTACAGCAGCATCCCGGTGATCAACGGCCTGACCGACATGTATCACCCCTGCCAGTTGATGGCCGACCTGTTCACCGTCATCGAGCACAAGGGCTCTTACGAAAACCAGGTCTTCTGCTGGATCGGCGACGGCAACAACATGGCAAACAGCTGGATCAACGCTGCCGCCGTGTTCGGCTTCGAACTGCGCATCGCCACACCGGACGGCTACACCCCGGACGAAGGGGTCAAGCAACGCGCCAAGGACGCCGGCGCCAAGATTCTCTATACTAACGACCCGTTTGAAGCCGCCAAGGGCACGACGGTTCTCAACACCGACGTCTGGGCCAGCATGGGACAGGAAGAAGAACAGGAGTTGCGCAAGCGGGCCTTTGAAGGGTTCCAGATCAACCGCGAGATCGTCGCCGCCGCTGACGCTGAGTGCATCGTCTTGCACTGTCTGCCGGCCCATCGTGACGAAGAGATTACCGACGAAGTGATCGAAGGACCGCACTCGGTGATTTTCGACGAAGCAGAAAACCGGCTGCACGTTCAGAAAGCGATCATGGCCACCTTGATGAAGTAGCGCCGCAGCGTAATCAACCAGAACAGAGTTGACGCATGACGGGGATTTCCATGGATGTAACCTGCCCACATTGTAATTTTTCGAAATCGGTTGACCCGGCCAAGGTCCCCGACCGGCCGGTCAAGGTCACCTGCCCGCAGTGCAAGCAGGCGTTCAGCTTCGAGAAATCACAGATCGCCCCGGCCGAACCGGCAGCACCTGCACCGGAGACCGTGCCTGCGCCAGAAAAACAAATGACCTGCCCCGCTTGCGGCCTGGCGCAGCCGGCGGGTGCGTCCTGCCAGGGCTGCGGTGTCGTTTATGCGAAATGGGATGCCCGTCAGCAGGCGGCAAGCCAGGCAAGTGCTGCAGACACATCCGGGTCCGAGCTTCCCCTGGCCACGCTCAGACAGGAGCTGCAAGGGTCATCGTTAACGGACCAACCGAAAGCGGGTTTCTGGATCCGTTTCGTCGGCTACGCCATCGACGGTGCAATCGTCGGGGTCGTACAAATGCTGCTTGGCGTCTTGCTCGGTTTCATCCTGGGCGCCCTGGGTGGCATGTCGGACGAAGGGCAAGTCGCCATCTCCGTGGTCTCGGGATTGCTCAGCATCGCCATCAGCCTGAGCTATGCCGTGTTTTTCATCGGCTACTGCGGCCAGACACCCGGCAAAATGGTCGTGCGGATCAAGGTGATCCGTACCGACGGTGCAGAGTTGAGCTACGGACGCGCTTTCTTGAGAGAGGTTGTCGGCAAGTTTCTGTCCGGCATCCTGCTCTGCATCGGCTACCTGATGGTCGCCTTCGATTCCCAAAAGCAGGGTCTGCATGATAAAATTGCCGACACTTATGTCATAAAACTTTAAAACCAGGAACAAGGCCTCAGGTTCAAGGTTCAAGGTTTTCCTTGTCCCCTGAACCTTGCTCTTTGGACCTGAATTTGTGAAGGAGAATACAAAATGAGCAAACATGGACAAATCAAAAAAGCTGTTCTCGCCTACTCGGGTGGCTTGGATACCTCGATCATTCTCAAGTGGCTGGTTGAAGAATACGGCTGCGAAGTGGTCGCCTACTCGGCCGACCTCGGCCAGGGGGAAGAGCTGGACGGCATTCCAGCCAAGGCCAAGGCGACCGGCGCCAGCAGCTGTCACATCATGGATCTGCGGGAAGAATTCGCCCGCGATTTCATCTTCCCAATGTTCCGCGCCAACGCCATCTACGAAGGCCGCTACTTCCTCGGCACCTCCATCGCCCGGCCGCTGATCGCCAAGGCACAGATGGAGATCGCCGCCAAGGAAGGCGCAGATGCCGTTTCCCACGGCGCCACCGGCAAAGGCAACGACCAGGTTCGCTTCGAGATCGCCTACTACCACTTCGACCCGGCGGTCAAGGTGATCGCGCCCTGGCGCGAGTGGGACATGAACAGCCGTACCGCGCTGGAAGCCTACGCCAAGAAGCACGGCATCCCGGTACCGACCAGCAAGAAGTTCCCCTGGAGCTCCGACCGCAACCTGCTGCACATCTCCTTCGAAGGGGATGTCCTCGAGGATCCCTGGGCCGAAGCCCCGGAAGAGATGTACGTACTGACTGTCAAGCCGGAGGATGCTCCGGATCAGGCGGAATTTGTCGAGATCGAGTTCGAAAAAGGGGATGCTGTCGCCATCAACGGCGAGCGCCTCTCGCCGTACAACCTGATGGTCAAGCTCAACGAGCTCGGCGGCAAGCACGGCATCGGCCGGGTCGACCTGATGGAAAACCGCTACGTCGGCATGAAGAGCCGTGGCGTCTATGAAACTCCCGGTGGCACCATCCTCGAAGAGGCCCATCGCGCCGTCGAGTCGATCACCATGGACCGTGAAGTGATGCACCTGCGCGACTCGCTGGTGCCGCGCTATGCCGAGATGATCTACAACGGCTACTGGTTCGCCCCGGAGCGTCTTGCCCTGCAGGCGCTGATCGACAACACTCAGCAGACCGTCAACGGCAAGGCCCGCATCAAGCTTTACAAGGGGCACTGCCGGGTGGTCGGTCGCGATTCGACCACCGACAGCCTGTTCAACGTCGACTTTGCCACTTTCGAGGCGGACGAAGTCTACAACCAGGCCGACGCCGAGGGCTTCATCAAGCTGAACGCCTTGCGTCTACGCATCGCTGCCATGCAACAGCAGGCAAAAAAATAGCAGCAAGGACAAAGGCACAAGGTTCAAGGCTGGGGCTTTCACCTTAAACCTTGGACCTGACACCTTGGACCTCTTATGGACTTTAAGAAGCAACACATCAAGACCTCGGTGGTCGCCTGCATCATCGACGACCAGAAACGTGTGCTGCTGACCCAGCGGAACATCGAGCCCTTCTGCGATCAATGGGTGATGCCCGGTGGCAAGATCGACCATGGCGAATCGATTCTGGAAGCGCTACATCGCGAGGTTCGGGAGGAAGTCGGCCTGAAGATCGGCATCGACCGCCTGATCGACGTTTACGAACATGTCGGCGTGGGCGCAGCGAACGATCACTACGTCATCCTCTACTACCAGGCCCACCCGCACTCGGAGACATTGACACTCAACCCGGGCGAAGTGTCCCGGGCACAATGGGTCCAGGTTGCGCAGTTCAACCAGTTCGACATGACCCCTGGAACCCGCCATATTCTGGCACAGGTCTTTCCGGGGAGCCTGATCGATCCGGGTGTCCCGGACGATGAACTGGCCAGCATCACCCAGTGTCCGATCCTGAGTGATGAGTAGGGGACTGTCCCGGCTTCCCACGGGGCTGTCCCCGACTTAGAAACAACGATTTAACTGACAGCTGACAACTGACAACTGACAACTAACTCCAACAGGAGTTCAAGTATGAGCGAAAAACTTTGGGCCGGACGTTTCACCCAGCCGACCGACGCCTTCGTCGAGGAATTCACCGCGTCGATTCAATTCGATCAGCGCCTTTACCGCTACGATATCCAGGGTTCGACCGTACATGCCCGCATGCTGGCCCGCCAGGGGATTATCGCCGAAGCGGAAATGAACGTGATTGTTGATGGTCTGACGGCAATCCTTGAGGAGATCGAACAGGGCAAGTTCGAGTTCTCCATCAGCCGGGAAGACATCCACATGAATGTCGAAGCCCGGCTGATTGAGCTGATCGGCCCGGTCGGCGGCAAACTGCACACCGCCCGTTCCCGCAATGATCAGGTTGCCCTCGACATTCGCCTCTACCTGCGTGACGAGCTGGATGCCATCCAGACCGCCCTGAAAGCGCTGCAGAGCGCCTTGCTCGACCAGGCCGAAGGCAATCTCGATGTCATCATGCCCGGCTTCACCCATCTGCAGACGGCACAGCCGGTTCTCTACGCACATCATCTGCTCGCCTATTTCGAAATGTTTACCCGCGACACCGAGCGCCTGCAGGATCTGCGCAAACGGGTCAACCGTATGCCGCTCGGCGCCGGCGCCCTGGCGGGAACCACCTTCCCGATCGACCGCGAATGGGTCGCTGACCAACTCGGCTTTGACGGGGTGACCCACAACAGCCTCGACTCGGTCTCCGATCGTGACTTCGCCATCGAGTTCTGTTCTGCCGCCAGCCTGATGATGATGCACCTGTCACGGCTCTCTGAAGAGCTGATTCTCTGGTCGAGCGCCGACTTCGACTTCATTGAGCTCTCCGATGCCTTCTGCACCGGCAGCTCAATCATGCCGCAGAAGAAGAACCCGGACGTTCCAGAACTGGTCCGGGGGAAAACCGGCCGGGTCTACGGCAACCTGATCAGCCTGTTGACCTTGATGAAGTCCCTGCCACTGGCCTACAACAAGGACATGCAGGAGGACAAGGAGCCGCTGTTCGACACCATCGACACCATCCGCGGCAGCCTGAAGGTGTTCGCCGAGATGATCGCCGAGATGCAGGTCAAGGCAGACCGGATGCGCCTCGCGGCCGGCCGGGGGTTCTCCACGGCGACCGACGTCGCCGATTACCTGGTGCGCCAGGGCATGCCGTTCCGCCAGGCTCATGAAGTGGTCGGCAAAACGGTGCGCTACTGTGTCGAGAATGACAAGGACATCCCCGAGTTGACCCTGGAGGAGTGGCAGCAGTTTTCCGGGCAAATCGACGCGGATATCGCTGATTTCGTCACGCTCGACGCCTCCGTCAACGCCCGCACGGCGACCGGTGGAACCGCCCACAGCTCTGTCGAAAAAGAGATTGCCCGCGCCCGCCAGAAACTGGCCCGCTAACCCTGAAAACCACGGAATAGACCATGAGCGTTTTTACTCCCCGCGCCGTCTCTCTCGCAATGACAGCTTTGCTGCTTCTGCTGGTCCTGGCCGGCTGCGGCAAAAAGGGTCCGGTCCAGCCTCTGTACGCAGTCCCTCCGGAGGCGCCTCGCAACCTGCAGGTCCATCAACAGGGCGACAGTTTCCTGCTCTCCTGGCAAGCGCCTGCCCGCAACCAGGATGGCACGCCGGCCGAGGACCTCGGTAGCTTTCAGATTTTTCGCAGCAGTTTCGACGCGTCAGATGGCTGCCCGACCTGTCGGGAACCGCAGGAACTGGTCGCCAACGTGGCCTTGGGAAATCCGGAAGCCGTCCAGCAGGTCAAGCATCGTTTCTTCTGGCGTGATCGTCAGCTTGCCATCGGCAGTGGCTACGCCTACCGGGTTGTCGCTCTGACGCACGGTAAACGGACAGGGGAGGCCGCACTGGTCCATCAGGTCTGCCAAGCACCCCCCCCGGCTCCGCTCCAGTTGCAGGCTGATCTTCAGCAGAACGTGATCGTGTTAAGCTGGCAGCCGACGGCCGCCCTTCCTGAAGGATCGAAACCGGCAGGCTACAATCTCTACCGGCGACTCACTGACGGACCGGCCCCGCTGGTTCCGGTCAACGCAAAACCGCTTAAGAAGGCCACACTTGCCGATCGTTCCCTCGAACCCGGCCGGCGCTACGAATACCGCGTCAGCGCTCTGGCCCGCATCGAAAAAGCGTTACTGGAGAGTCCTCTGTCAGAAGCAATTCAGGTGACTTTGCCGGCAGATCAATAGCAGGATAAATCCGGGGTTTACATCAAACGATTGCTGTGCTAGGTAAGAAGTTTTCCCCGTACCAGAATGAATTGGGCGGCCGGCCCGCATGTCCGGTCACATTGCAGGTTCTTTCGGAAGGAGTACCCCATGTTCAGCGGTTCCATGGTGGCGATTGTCACCCCCTTCGACAGTCAAGGCGCATTTGCTGAAGACACGTATCGTCAACTGATTGAGTTCCAGATCGAAAATGGGACAGATGTCATCGTTCCCTGCGGCACCACCGGGGAATCGGCAACGCTTGATTTTGACGAGCATGAATATGTCATCAAGGTCTGTATTGACCAGGTTAATAAACGCGTTCCGGTGATCGCCGGAACCGGAGCGAACAACACGGCCGAAGCGATTCACCTGTCAAAGAACGCCAAGGCGATGGGCGCGGACGGCCTGCTGCTGGTCTGTCCCTATTACAACAAGCCCTCTCAGGAAGGCGTGTATCAGCACTACAAGAGCCTTTCCGAGGCGGTGGCTTTGCCGCAGGTGCTCTACAACGTACCGGGGCGTACCGGCACCAACATGACCGCCGACACGACCGCGCGTCTGGCCGAGTTCGACAACATCGTCGCGATCAAGGAAGCCTCGGGCAGCCTGACCCAGGTCAGTGAGATTCTCGCCAAGGCGGGCGACAAAATCGACGTGATTTCCGGCGACGACTTTCTGACTTTCCCGATGATGGCCTGCGGCGCCAAGGGGGTCATCTCCGTCTCCGCCAACGTCATCCCCGATCGTGTCAAGGCGATGGTCCAGGCGACCATGGACGGTGATTATACGACCGCACGCAAGTTGCACCTGGCCTTGCTCGAATTCCATACGGCGATGTTCATCGAGTCGAACCCGGTGCCGGTTAAAACCAGCCTGGCTCTGCTCGGCATGATCGAGGCCAAGGTGCGTTTACCGCTGGTCGACATGCAGCCGGCCACTCTGGAGAAGCTGCAGGAAATCCTGCGGAAGTATCAAGTCATTTAAACCGGCGTGGGCAGCCGCTGCCCGCCCTGTTCAGAGACGAGGTCAAGAATGATCAAGGTAGCTGTAACCGGTGCCGCCGGACGAATGGGCCAGCGCATTATCAGCCTGGTAACAGAAGCGGAAGGGACAACCGTCAGCGGGGCGATCGAAAGCCCTCTGCATAATGCCGTCGGCAATGACGCCGGACTCGGTGCCGGCTGCGGACTACTCAACGTCCCGATCAGCAGTGTCCTTGAAGAGGCTCTGACGCCCAGCGAAGTCCTGATCGACTTCACCTGGCCTGAAGTGACCATGCAGAACCTCGCCGAATGCGTGCGTCTCGGCAAAAGCATGGTCGTTGGCACCACCGGGTTGAACTCCCAACAACGCGCCGAGATCACCAAGGCCGCGGCACAGATTCCGATCGTATTTGCACCGAACATGAGCGTCGGGGTGAACGTCTGCTTCAAGTTGCTCAAAGATCTGGCCGCCACTCTCGGTGACGACTTCGACGTGGAAATCGTCGAACTGCATCACAACATGAAGAAAGACTCCCCCTCTGGCACCGCTGTGCACATGGGAGAGATTGTGGCCGACGCCCTCGACCGCGATTACGGCGAAGTTGCCAACTACCATCGCGAAGGCATGTGCGGCGAGCGGACTCAGGAGGAGATCGGTATGCAGACGATCCGCGGCGGCGACATCGTCGGCGAACACACCGTCTATTTCATCGGCATGGGAGAGCGCATCGAGCTCTCGCATCGCGCCATGAGCCGGGACATGTTCGCCCGCGGGGCGATCCGTGCAGCCAAGTGGTTGGACGGCAAGGAACCCGGTCTCTACGATATGCAAGATGTGCTCGGTCTGAGCGAATAAACACCCTCACACTGTAAATATGATCAGACTTGCTTAAGGAGAGGATCCATGAAAAAAATCAGTATTTTTGTAATGATTATGCTACTTGCCTTGCTTGCCGGTTGCGAAACCATGAGCGGTCTCGGCAAGGATGTCGAAAAAGCCGGCGAGTGGGTTCAGGAAAAAGCCGAATAACAATCATTAATAACCAACGAACGAGGTTAGAATATCCATGGCACGCATCAACGATTCCTATCTCAAGCTGAAAGCCGGCTACCTGTTTCCCGAAATCGGACGCCGGGTTAAAGCCTTTACCGACGCCAACCCCGCAGCAGCCGTGATCCGGCTCGGCATTGGCGATGTCACCCTGCCATTGGCACCGGCGGTCCTCAAAGCCTTTCATGATGGCGTTGACGACCTGGCACGTGGCGAGAGCTTTCACGGCTACGGTCCGGAGCAGGGCTACGAGTGGCTGTCGCAGCTTATCATCGACAAATCGTACACGCCGCTCGGCGTCGACCTGAAAGCCTCCGAGGTGTTCATCTCGGATGGCTCCAAGTGCGACAGCGCCAATATTCTGGATATTTTTGACCTCGGCAACAAGGTCGCCATCTGCGACCCGGTCTACCCGGTCTATAACGACACCAACGTCATGGTCGGCCGCACCGGCGAAGCGGATGAGCAGGGCTACTATGCCGGCGTGCATTACATGCCCTGCACCGGCGCCAACAACTTCACTCCGGCGATTCCGGACGAGAAAGTTGACGTCATCTACCTCTGCTACCCGAACAATCCGACCGGGGCGGTCGCCACCAAAGACGACCTGCAGAAATGGGTCGACTATGCCCGCGCCAATGATGCGGTCATTCTGTTCGATGCCGCTTACGAGGCGTTCATCACCGAAGACCACATCCCCCACTCGATCTACGAAGTCGACGGCGCTCGTGAATGCGCCATCGAGTTCCGCTCTTTCTCCAAGACCGCCGGCTTTACCGGTGTACGTTGCGGCCTGACCGTGGTGCCGGAAGAGCTGATGGGGACCACCGCCGATGGTGAGAAGTACAGCTTCAACAAGCTCTGGAACCGTCGCCAGACCACAAAGTTCAACGGCGTCTCCTACCCGGTCCAGAAAGCAGCCGCGGCTGTCTACTCCGATGAAGGTTGGGCTCAGGTCCAGGAGACCATCGGCTACTACATGGAGAACGCCCGCATTATTCGCGAAGGCCTGACCGCAGCCGGCATCGCCTGCTTCGGCGGCGTCAACGCCCCCTACATCTGGTTGGAGACGCCTGAGGGGATGACGAGCTGGGACTTCTTCGACAAGCTCCTCAACGAATGTCACGTGGTCGGCACCCCCGGCAGTGGCTTCGGCCCGAGCGGCGAAGGCTACTTCCGCCTGTCAGCCTTCGGCGACCGCCAGAACGTGATCGAAGCGGTCAAACGAATCGAACAGAAGTGGGGCAAGTAGCCCGACTGGAAAACAACCATGTCCCTTTTTGAAACACTGGAACAGGCCATCACCGAGGCCTATGAGGATGGCGAGCTGCCGGAATTCCTGCTCGACGACCTCCGAGCCGTTGCGCACAACCCGCAACAGTATGCCGGCAAGGAGGAGATGGTGAGCCGACTGATCGAGCAACTCAACGATTTTGAACTGTTTGCTGACACCGGTTGCTTCAAGGGGGGCTACGACACGGACGATGTCCGCAGAACCCTGGCCCTGCTGAACGACTGAAACTGACTCTGCTTGGGCTGCTGCCCATCAGGCCCCAGGAAAGGATGCGACAATGAAACGATTGGTATGGCTGGCGCTCTCCCTCGTATTGGCACTCCCCCTGTTTTTGTCCCTGCCCGGTTGTAGCCAACAAGAAGAGAAAACGGAGGCTCCGCCTACCCAGCCCAAGCCGGAGGTCTCTGCAAAAGCCTCGGCCAAGGAGATTCAGGCAGGTTTTATCTATGTCGGCCCGGTGGGCGATGCCGGTTGGACCTATGCCCACGACCAAGGCCGCCAGGAGATGGAAAAACTCGATTATGTCAAGCCTTCGACCTTTATCGAGTCGGTCCCTGAAGGTGCGGAATCCGCGCGCGTGATCAGCGGTCTGGTGCGCAAAGGCAGCAATCTGGTGTTCACCACCAGCTTCGGCTACATGGATGCGACCCTAGAGGTTGCCGAGAGCTTCAAGGACGTCGTTTTTATGCACTGTTCCGGCTACAAGAGTTCCGAGAACGTCGGCAACTACTTCGGCCGTATGTACGAACCGCGCTACCTGTCAGGTATCGTCGCTGGATCCATGACCCAAAAAGGCGTAATCGGCTATGTCGCCGCTTTCCCGATTCCGGAAGTCATCCGTGGTATTAACGCCTTTACCCTCGGCGTGCGCAGCGTCAATCCGAAAACTGAAGTCCGGGTGGTCTGGACCCAGACCTGGTTCGATCCGGGCATCGAGCGGGATGCCGCCGACAGCCTGCTTGATGTCGGTGCCGACGTACTCGCCATGCACCAGGATGCTCCGGCCACCCTGCAGGCCGCTGAAGCACGCGGCGCTTACGTGATCGGCTACAACTCCGACATGCGTTCCTTTGCGCCCAATGCCTTCCTGACAGCACCGGTTTGGAACTGGGGAACTCTCTACACTCAGATCGCCGAGCAGGTCAGCAACGGCACCTGGAAGTCGGAATCGATCTGGTATGGCATGCAGCAGGAATTGGTGCAGCTCGCGCCGCTCAGCGCCAAGGTTCCAGCCGATGTCCAGGCCCTGGTTGCGGACAAGACCGCAGCCATCAAGGCCGGCACGCTGCACCCCTTTGCCGGACCACTCAAAGACCAGGCCGGCACGATCAAGGTTGCCGCCGGCAGCGTCCCGTCTGATGGCGACCTGCTCGGCATGAACTATTTTGTCGAAGGTGTTCAGGGGACGATTCCGCAGTAAAATGACTCCTATTGAAACGGGGTACGCCCTGACCATTCAGGTGCGTGCCCCGAGTTCTAAAAACTCAAAAACCTTTCAACGCCAAGACGCTAAGATGAAAAGCATGGCAAAGACATCTCTTCTCAGCGCCTTCGCACCTCAGCGTTAAATAGGTTTTGACATTGCGATGACCGATCTTTTGCAGGTCAAAAACATCCGCAAAACCTTCCCCGGTGTCGTCGCCCTGGACGACATCTCCCTGTCGATCGCTCCCGGTGAAATCCACACCCTCCTAGGGGAAAATGGCGCGGGGAAAAGTACCCTGATGAACGTGCTCACCGGCCTCTACCGCCCGGATTGCGGCGAGATCTGCTTTGACGGCGAACCGGTCAGCTTCGGCAGTCCGCGGGATTCCCTGGCCATGGGCATCGGCATGGTCCACCAGCATTTCATGCTGGTGCCAGCACACAGCGTCTTCGAAAACATTCTCTTGGCGCTGGACAAAATCCCCAACTTCTATTCCCGTAAGCAGTACCAGCAGAAGATCCAGCAGGTCCTTGATGACTTTGAGCTGGACCTCGACCTGGACGCTCCAGTCTGGAGCCTGTCGATCGGTGCCCAGCAGTGGATCGAGCTGATCAAGCTGCTGATCCGTGACTGTCGTCTGCTGATCCTTGACGAACCAACCGCGGTCCTCACCCCGCAGGAGAGCGCTCGCCTGTTCCGAGTGTTGACCCGACTGCGCGATCAAGGCAAAAGCATCCTGTTCATTTCACACAAGATGCGTGAAGTCATGGAGATCTCCGACCGGGTGACGGTGCTTAAAAAAGGCCGCAGCCTAACGACCCTCGCGCGCGGCAGTTACGACCAGGGGCGTCTGGCCTCCCTGATGATCGGCGAAGACCAGGTTCCGGAATGGGAGAAGGCGCCCTGCCAGGACGAACGGCTCGCTCTGGAGATCCGCAACCTGTCGGTGCGCAACGACCGCGGTCTGTCTGACCTGGACAACTTCACCATGAAGCTGCAGCGCGGCCAGGTGCTGGGTGTCGCCGGCATTGCCGGCAATGGTCAGAAAGCGCTGGCCGAGGTCCTGACCGGCCTGGCTGATGCCTCAAGCGGCAAGATTCTGGCTGACGACGGCCAGGACATCACCAACAGCACAGCCAGGAGTTCCTACATCGCCGGCATCGCCCATATCCCGGAGGATCGCAAGAGCATCGGCATCGCCCCCGACATGACGGTGGACGATAACCTGATCATGAAAAGCTTTACTTCACCCGCCTTCCGTCGCGGGATTTTCCAGGACCGCGCCGCCATCCGCAATAATGCCGCAGAAAAAATCGAGCAGTTCGCCATCAAGGCCGGCCCGACCGGCAACCCGGTGCGCTACCTCTCCGGCGGCAACATCCAGAAGGTCATCATCGCCCGCGAGCTGTCGGAGCAACCGTCGGTGCTGGTGGCGCTCTATCCAACCCGCGGGCTGGACATCGGCAGCGCCGAATATGTCCACAAGGTGATTGTCGATGGGGCCAAGCAGGGGATGAGCACTATTTTGATCTCCGAAGACCTCGATGAATTGCTCAAGCTCTCCGACCAGATCGTCGTCATGTTTCGCGGTCGCCTCGCCGGCTGCGTCGACCCGCGATCCACAACTCGGGAAGAGATCGGCCTGCTGATGAGCGGCGAGGTGCAGACATGAAGCTGGTCGCCGAAAAACGCCAGACCTCATCAAAGCTGTTCCGCTTCAGTGCGCCGCTGATTTCGATCCTGGTTGCCCTGTTCGTTGCCGGGTTCCTGCTGCTGGCGGCCGGTGTCAGCCCGCTGCAGGCTTATCTGGAAATTATCAAGGAAGCCCTCGGTTCAACCTACGGCCTGTCGGAGACCCTGGTCAAAACCACGCCCCTGATCTTTGCCAGCTTGGGCGTTTCACTGGCGTTCCGGATGCAGATCTGGAACATCGGCGCCGAGGGGCAGATTTACATGGGAGCCTGCGGGGCCACTGCCGTGGCGCTCTTCTCCGGCCTCGAAAACCATGTCATGATGATCACGGCGATGTTCCTGGCGGCCTTTCTGTGCGGCGGGGCCTGGGCCGGGGTAGCTGGCATCCTGCGTGCCCGCTGGCGGGTCAACGAAGTCATCGTCACCCTGCTGATGAACTACATCGCCATCCTCGCGGTGGACTACCTGATCTACGGTCCCTGGAAGGACCCCAAAGGGTTCAATTTCCCCTTGACCGCCCAATTCAGCGATGCGGCCCGACTCACGGAATACTTCAACACCCGTCTGCACAGCGGTTTCTTCCTGGCGCTGGTCTGCGCACTGGTGCTCTACCTGTTCATGGAACGCACCGTTTGGGGCTACGAAATCAAGGTGATCGGCAGCAACCCGAAAGCGGCCCAGTACGCTGGCATGCGCACCGGCCTGGCGATCTTCGCCGTGCTGTTTCTCAGCGGCGCGATCGCTGGGATTGCCGGCTTCAGCGAAGTCGCCGGTCTGCAGCATCGCCTGCAACATGGCATTTCCCCCGGCTACGGCTACACGGCGATCATTATCGCCTGGCTCGCCAAGCGCAGCGCCCTGGGCGTCGTCATCGTGTCTTTTTTGATGGGTGTTCTGCTGGTCGGTGGCGACAGCCTGCAGCTCTCCTGGCAACTACCGGTCGCTTTTGTCTATGCTTTTCAGGGGCTGATCCTGTTTTTCCTGCTCGCCTCCGAATTTTTCATTCAGAACCGGGTCAGGCTGGTGAGAGGGACCTCCCATGATTGAGATCCTGCTGGATGCCACCGTACGGGCCGGCACCCCGATCCTGTTTGCGACCCTGGGAGCGATCCTGAATGAGCGGGCCGGTATTATCAACCTCGGTATCGAGGGATTAATGTTGATCGGCGCCCTGGCAGGTTTTGCCGGCACCTTCGCCAGCGGCTCCCTGCTGGTCGGTGTTCTGGCTGCGTTTTTTGCCGCCCTGGCGGCCGGCTGCCTGCACGCCTTCGTGACCGTGCAGATGCGCGGTAACCAGATTGTCAGCGGCCTCGCCCTGACCATGTTCGGCATTGGCATCACTGCCCTGTTCGGCCGTGGCATGGTCGGCGCAACCATTCAGGGCTTCGAGCGGGTCGCCATCCCCGGCTTGAGCCAGCTGCCGATCGTCGGCAACGCCTTCTTCAACCAGGATCTGCTGATCTACTTCAGCTTCCTGCTGGTGGTCGCCATGGCCTTCTTCTTTTACCGAACCCGCTGGGGGCTGGCCCTGCGCACGGCCGGGGAGAATCCGGCCGCCGCCGACACCTGCGGCGTGCCGGTCAGCCTGACCCGCTTTCTGGCGGTGATCATCGGCTCCGGTATCGTCGGCATCGGTGGCGCCTATCTCAGCCTGGCGACCACCCCGATGTGGATCGAAAACATGTCGGCCGGCCGCGGCTGGATTGCCGTCGCCCTGGTGATCTTCGCCTCTTGGTCGAGCTACCGCGCCCTGGCGGGCGCCTACCTGTTCGGTGGCATCACCGCCATGCAGCTGCGCTTCCAGGCGATGGGCACCACGGTCAGCGCCCACATCCTGCAGATGCTGCCCTACTTCTTCACTATCCTGGTGCTGGTCATCTCCACCATCCGCCTGCAGAAAGGCGCCTCCCAGCAACCGGAAGGCCTCGGCCAGCCCTACGATCGCGAGGATCGCAAATGAACCCTACTGCGGAACTTCTTCTGGAACGCATCCGGCAGGATGGCGCCATCTCCGGTCAGGTCATCAAGGTCGACCGCTTTCTCAATCACATGGTCGACCCACAACTGATCAACCAACTCGGCCGGGAACTGGCCGACCGTTTCAGCGGGCACCAGATCGATAAAGTCCTTACCGCGGAGAGCAGCGGCATCATGATCGCCCAGGCAATTGCAACCCACCTCGGCGTCCCCTTCATCTACGCCAAGAAGAAACGGCCGCGGACCATGGGACACTTTTACGCCGCATCGAGCTACTCCTTTACCAAAGAGGAATCGACCACGCTCTACGTCTCGCAAGAGGTGCTTTCTCCTGGTGAGCAGGTACTGTTTGTGGATGATTTCTATGCAGTCGGCTCCACCTTCAAGGCGATCGAGCAGATCGTCGAACAGGCTGGCGCCAGTCTGGCGGGTGCGGCGGTGATCATCAACAAATCGGAGCGCCGCGATATTGAAACGGTTTTGACTCTGGACGAGCTGACGGCCTCAACGAACGGATAACCGATGTCCCAGACCTCCCTGTTCATTCTGATCGCCCTGCTGGCTGGCATTTCCGTGCCGACCCAGGCCGGCATCAACGCGCAGCTCGGACTCTGGACCCGTTCGCCGGTGCTCGCGGCGACCATCTCCTTCGCTGTCGGCACATTGGTCCTGATCCTCTATACCCTGGCGACCCGCATCCCCCTGCCGAGTCTGGCGACGGCCGGGCAGCACCCCTGGTGGGTCTGGATCGGCGGTGCCCTGGGAGCTTTTTTCGTCACAGCGACCATTATTCTGGTACCGAAGCTCGGCGCAACCACCATGGTTACCTCGATTCTGGCCGGACAGATGTTCGCCTCGCTGCTGCTCGACCACTTTGGCTGGCTCGGCTACCCGCAACACGTGATCAGCCCTGGCCGTACAGCCGGCGTACTGCTGGTCTGCGCCGGGGTCTGGCTGATCAAGGTTTTCTGAAATGGTGAACTGATAGAGGGCCCCCTCACCCTGACCCTCTCCTTTAGGCCCTGTGGGTCCGCCCGGGGAGAGGGGACTTGCTTTGTCATTTTCAGCATGACGAGAAACGTTTGAAAGGACTGCAACCAGGGCTCTCATTGTTTTCAGTCTAGATGAAGATTTTAACTCCCTCTCCCCGGGCGGGAGAGGGTTGGGGTGAGGGGGGAAATCTCACTTTTTCTCCCTTTAAACAAGCGCCTTAAAAATCATTCGCAGCGCCAGCAGCGTAATCAAAACCTTGAAGATTTTCCGGAACAACTCTTCCGGCACATGCTGCCGCAAACAGGTCCCGGCATAGGAACCGGCAACCACGGCAATCACCATCCCCGCCATCAGCAACAGGTGCGTACCGAAGGCAAAACCGAGCAGACCGAAGGTCACAATCTTGATCAGGTGAACGATGGTCATCAGCGCCGACCCGGTAACCACGAGCTGGTCCCGACTGAGGCCGGCACGCAACAGGAACGGCATATTCAGAGGACCAGTGGCCCCGACAAACAGGGTCAGCACGGCCTGAACCAGGCCGAGTGAAAAGAAGCGGCCGGGCAGCCAGAACTTCTGCCTGATCTGCGGCATCCAGGTCATCACCAGGATAAACAGGCCGAGCGGCACCGGCAGGAACTCCGCAGGGAAACGGATCAACAGCCCGGAGCCGACGACTGCCCCGAGCAGGCAGCCGACCAGGAAGGGCCAAAAGATCTGCCAGCGGATCTCTTTGAGGGCGAACAGGCCGCGACTGGCATTGCTGGCCAGCTGCGCCACGCCATGCACCGGCACGATCGCTGCTGGCGGCATCGCCACCGCCATCACCGAAATCAGCAGCATGCCTCCGCCGACACCCAGGATTGCGGTGAGCGTTGAAGAGAAGAATGCGGCTGTGATCAGGAATGTTGTCGTCACAGTGTCACCCTTGCGTCGAGAAACAACCCACTAACAAGGATAACTGTTTTCCTTGGACTGAGTAGGTGCTGATTATTGAGAGTCTTGTCATCACAGAGTTTCCAGGCCCTTACCCTGCGTCGTCACTCTCAGACACCTTATCTCTCTTGCCGAACCGGGCCGCAATCTCTGCCATCTCACGCAACCGCTGATCAACCAGGGCGTTGACGGAACCTTCCGGCCAGGTGCCATCTTTCTGACGTTCACCGGCTGGCGTCCCGGTCAGGATCTCAATCCCCTGGTCAATGGTCGATACACTCCAGAGGTTGAACTTACCTGCCTCGACCGCCTCGATAACCTCTGATTTCAGCATGAGGTTCTGCCGATTCGTTGCGGGGATGATCACCCCCTGCTCCCCGGTCAACCCTTGAGCCTTGCAGACGGCAAAGTGGCCTTCGATTTTCTGGTTGACGCCACCGATCGGCTGGACCTGACCATGCTGGTTGACAGAGCCGGTCACCGCGATCCCCTGCCTGACCGGAAGTCGCGACAAGCTCGACAGCAAACCGTAAAGTTCCGTACTTGAGGCGCTGTCGCCCTCAACCCCGGCGTAAGACTGTTCGAAGCAGATGGATGCCGAAAGCGCCAGCGGCTTGTCGCACGCATAACGTTCCCCGAAAAATCCGCCAAGGATCAGAATCCCCTTGTCATGGATAGGTCCAGACAGGTTCGCCTCGCGCTCGATGTTCACCATTCCTTCCTTGCCAATGAACGTCCGCACGGTCACCCGAGACGGTTTACCGAAGCCATAATCACCCAACAGGTAGACCGACAGGCCGTTGACCTGACCAACGACCTCTCCCTGTGTATCGATCAGGAGAGTGCCCTCCTCGATCATCTCCTGGATGCGCTCCTCGAGTTTATTGGACCGATACACGCGCGCCTCCAGAGCCAGATCGACATGCTTGCCGTTGACCCGGTCGCTGCCGTCCCGCTCGGCATAGAAGGAGGATTCGCGGATCAGATCAGCGATATCGATAAAACTGGAGGAGAAATGTTTTTGATCGTCAATCAGCCGAGCCGAATATTCAACAATACGTGCCACCGCGGGCGGATCAAAATGCAGCAGATGCTCGTCATTGCACTTGGATCCGATAAACAGCGCATACTGCTGAACATTTTCCCAGGTATTTTTCATCATCTGGTCAAAGTCGACCTTGACCTTGAAATACTTGCGAAAATCGGGGTCGAGTTGATACAGCATGTAGTAAAAGAGAGGCGTCCCGATGAGGACAATTTTGCAGTCGAGGGGGATCGGCTGCGGTTTGAGACTCACCGTGGCAATCAGCCGGAACTGCTCCGCCATATCCTCGATCTTAACTTCACGATTGCGAATGCAGCGCTTGAGAGCCTCGTAGGTAAACAGGTTGAAGAGGACTTCACGGCAATCCAGAATCAGGTAGCCACCATTCGCTCGATGCAATGCGCCCGGCTTGATCATCTGGAAGTTGGTCACCGCACCGCCCATCTGGATGACATGTTCAATCCGTCCAAAAACATTGAGATAGGTCGGGTTGGCTTCGTAGACGACCGGAGCTCCATCCAGCGTGCTGTTGTCGATGAACAGATTGACCTGGTAGCGATCGAAAGAGGGCTCCTCCTGCTTGCCGCCAACACCGGCAATCGAGATCTGAGGCTCCTTTGACGGCCGGAACTCATCGATCTGGTTGAGGATCTCCATCTTGCAGTGCACGAAATATTCGAGCACGCGCGCATACTCCTGGTATTTCTGGCTCAGCCCTTCGAACAGGTGGTCCATGGCATAGTGGAGCACCTGTTTTTCCATCTCAAGGATCTTCTCACGAAGTTCCTCTTCGAGTTGACGCGCCTCTCCAAGGGTCTGGTTAATCCGTTCCTGCAGAGCCCCCCCCTTCTTTTCCAGGCGAGCCTTTTCCTTTTTGGAAAGGGCCTCATAATCTTGTTGGGCCATCGGCTTATCGCCCTGCAAGGGCACCAGCACCAGGCCGCTGGTCGACTGCTGCAAATCGAAGCCGTTGTCCTTCGCCTCTTGCTCCAGACCCTTGAACCGCTGTTTCTTCTTCTTTTGATATTCAAAGGTGATGCTGTTCTTCTGCTCCTCGTACTCTTCGCTTTCGAACACCTTCGGGACTTCTTCGGCGAGGCGCTCAACCAGATGAGCAACATCCTGCTTGAATTCGACCCCCATGCCTGCGGGCAAACGGATATAATCGGGACCGGTGCTATTTTCGAAGTCATTGACGTAGCACCAGTCATCGGGCACCGGTTTATCTTTGGTATGCGCTTTGAGGATTTTCTTGATGGTCGAGGAACGTCCGCTGCCTGGCTGACCGAGGATGAACAGGTTGAAACCGCTATCCTTGATGCCGAGTCCAAAATCGATGGCCGTTAACGCCCTGGCCTGGCCAATCGTGCCCTCAAGCGGTGGCAGGTCCTCAGTCGTTTCGAATTCAAACTGGTTAGGATCGCAACACCAGCACAGATTGTCCGCCTGCAGTTTCAAATCGTCCATGAGTCGCTCCTCCCTGAGAAAAGTGCTGAGTATTCCATGGAAACTGCATTTAAATCCTAACACCTCTAACTCTCTTCGCAATCCGGCTCCAGAGAAAGCACCTCTTTGCTCAGCACCGTAAAACCAGGATGTAACATTGTAGAATTCTAATAAAGTGATATAGTTGAAGCGCTGGCAACGATCCAGTCCAGAGAAGCTTGCTTTTAGCTTAACACCCTGCAATTCAAAAGGCTCTGTCATGATATCCCTTTTGCGGGAAACATTGACGCACGCCTTGATGATCACCGGCTTCGTCTTCGTGATGATGCTGGTCATTGAGTACATCAATGTCCTGACAAGAGGTCTCTGGCAGGACAGTTTGCGTCGTCACCGCTGGCAACAATACCTGGTGGCCTCCCTGCTAGGGGCAACCCCGGGATGCCTCGGCGCATTTACCGTAATTTCCCTTTACAGCCACCGGGTGGTTTCCCTAGGTGCGGTCGTGGCAGCGATGATCGCCACCAGCGGCGATGAATCGTTTGTGATGCTGTCGATGGCCCCTGGAACCGCCGGCCTGATTTTTCTGATCCTGTTTGGCGTCGGCCTGTCGGCCGGTCTCCTGACCGACGCCTTGCTTGGTCACCGGTTCACCCGCTGGGCCGCAATCGGCCATGACCTTGATCACCATGATGAAGGGGCCTGTGATTGCTTCCCGCGCGGTCAGATTCTTCAGCAATGGCAAGACTGTTCCCTGGCCCGGGGCGTCCTGGTGCTGGCACTTGGCCTGTTTCAGATCGGTTTGCTGGCCGGCTATCTCGGCCCTTCACACTGGAACTGGATCCGCATGACTCTGCTGCTGACCACCGGGGTCGGCCTGTTCATCGTCGCCACCGTCCCTGACGACTTTCTGGAGACGCACCTGTGGAGACATGTCGCCCGGCAGCATGTTCCCCGGATTCTCTGCTGGACGTTTGGCGCCTTGCTGGTCATGCACATTTTGGTGGACCAGCTTCAGCTATCTGGATGGATGCAGGAGAACCGCGTGTTGATGCTGCTGGCCGCATGCCTGGTCGGACTCATTCCGGAATCAGGACCACACCTGGTGTTCCTGACACTGTATACCCAGGGCGCAGTCCCATTCAGTGTTTTGCTCGCCAGTTCCATTGTCCAGGATGGCCATGGTATGCTTCCCATGCTGGCTGACTCGCGGAAAAGCTTTGTGGTTGTCAAAACAATCAACCTCGCAACCGGGCTGCTGATTGGCTTTCTCGGATACATGGTCGGGTGGTAACCAATGGAAACTTCAGAGAAAACGGCATGGCTATCGATTCTGACCAATGTCGCGCTGGTGGCAATCAAAACAACCCTGGCACTGCTGTCAGGCAGCCTTGCGATCAAGGCGGATGCGATCCACTCTCTGTCCGATGTCGTCTCTTCGGCCGTCATCCTGATCGGCATCAAAATCTCAAAACGAAAATCAGGGAGCTTCCCTTACGGTCTCTACAAGGTTGAAAACCTGGTGGCTCTCGTCACCTCCGGACTGATCCTGCTGGCGGGTTATGAAATCGTCAGAGAAGTTTTTGCCGGTTCGTCGCGACTTCCGCCGCAGCAGCTTCTCCTGGCCACGGTCGGCATTGTTTTGACAATCGTCATCACCTGGCTCTTTTCCAGGTATGAGCTGCGAAAAGGCCTGGAAACCGGGTCTCCCAGCCTGATTGCCGATGCCCGTCATATCTGGACCGACATGCTGTCATCCATCGTCATTCTGGCGTCATTAATCGGTAACGTTTTCGGATGGAATCTTGATCGCTATGCCGCAATGGTTGTTGTGGTCTTCATCGTCCGCGCGGCTTTTACAATTCTGCTTGACGCGATCCGGGTGCTGCTCGACGCCTCTCTCGACCATGCTAGCCTGAACCAGGTCAGGGAAATCATTTTAGACAACCCGAAGGTGACCCAGATTAATGCTGTCAGGGGCAGAAATGCCGGTCGTTACAAGTTTGTCGAGCTCGACCTGAGCCTGAATGTCAAAAACCTGAAAATGGGCCACCGAGTTGTCGAAGAGCTGAAACGAACGATCAAAAGCAGACTGGACAACGTCGATCACGTGCTGGTGCATTATGCTCCTCAGACCAAGGACACCCTGGTCTATGGCATGCCGCTTGATGACGATGGCCAAACTCTGTCGGAACATTTTGGCGAGGCGTCTTTCTTCCGCCTGGTCACAATTGACTTGAGGAACGATACCATTCTTCAGGACACAAAACAGGACAACCCTTACCTGCAGGAAGACAAAGCTAAGGGGCTAAAAGTCGCTAACTGGCTTCTTGAGCAGAATCTTGACGTGATCATTGTCAAACAGGAGTTGGAAGGCAAAGGTCCAGGTTACGTATTGGGAGAAGCCGAAATAGAAATCATGCTTGCCAAAGAGACCCTGGCGGACGATGCCCTTCGCCAGGCCAGAGCCGCTATTGGCAAAAGCTGGTTGGAAGATCGCCCCTGATCCGTAGCTCTGCTAAGCAACATTCAACAGAGGAGGAAACCATGATCACCAAACAGGGCATTGAAAACGTCGCTCATGTTCTGGCCGTTGCCAGTGGCAAAGGCGGGGTCGGCAAGACGACCATCGCAATTAACCTCGCCTTGGCCCTGCAGGCCAAAGGCTACGCGGTCGGGCTGCTGGATGCGGATGTCTACGGGCCGAGTATTCCGGTCATGCTTGATTTGCACGAAACTCCCGCGTGGGAAGACAAGACGATGATTCCAGTCCGCAAGTTCGGCCTTACAGTCATGTCGCTCGGCATGCTGAGTGAACAAGGTCAGGCGTTCATCTGGCGCGGCCCCATGGTCGGCAAGGCCATCAATCAGCTGCTTGGGCAAGTGAAGTGGGGTGCGTTAGATTACCTGGTGGTCGACCTGCCGCCGGGGACCGGCGACCCATCGATCACGATCGCCCAGACGATACCGGAAGCAGCGGTCGTCATGGTGACAACCCCGCAGGAAGTCGCTTTGGCTGATGTGCGTCGCTCGGTAGAGCTGTTCAGAAACTACGACCTGAATATTGTCGGCCTGGTGGAAAACATGTCCTACTTCATGTGCGGGCATGCAGCTGAGCCGATCGAGATTTTCGGCTCCGGCGGCGGCCTGAAGCTCAGCGAGGAACTGGAATTGCCACTGCTCGGCCAGATCCCGCTCGATTTGGCTATCAGGGCAGGAGGAGACAACGGGCATCCCCTGATGACCGCCTCTCCCGATTCTGAAGCGGGCCAGATATTCCAAATGATTGTCGACAAAGTCCTTGAGGAAGTTGACCATTAACGAGCAAAAGAAGTAAGATCGCCTCTTTCGGGCGGGAGCCACCCATTTCTGCCCCCGCCACCCACTACTTTTGATGAGACAGACCCCTATTATGTCGGAATTTGCAAACATCATCCTCGCCTCCGCCTCGCCGCGCCGTCGTGAACTGCTGGCCCGGGTCGGCCTGGCGTTCCAAGTCGTCCCGAGTTGTGCACCAGAAACCATCCTGCCCAGCGAGACGCCGGAAGCACACGCCACCCGGCTCAGCGAAGCGAAAGCACTCGAAGTCGCCAACCGCAGCGAGGTCACAGGCCGCTGGTTTATCGGCAGCGACACCATCGTAGTGCGTGACGATGCCATCCTCGGCAAGCCGGCCGACGCGGCGGAAGCCAGTCGAATGTTGCGCAGCCTGTCGAACCGGTCGCACCGGGTGATTTCCGGCTACGCCGTGCATGACCGGCAGACCGGCGAAACCCGCGCAGCGGCCGTGACCACCCGGGTCTGGTTCAAGCAGTTGACAGAGGCGGAAATCGGGGAGTACATTGCTACCGGTGAACCCTTCGATAAAGCCGGCGCCTACGCGATCCAGGGGATCGGCGCATTTATGGTGCCGCGCATCGAAGGCAGTTACACCAACGTGGTCGGCCTACCGCTTTGCGAGGTCATTGCGACCCTGGAAGAGATGGGAGCCTGGCTCCTGGCTGCCGGTCGCAACACAGGCAACCACTGACCAACGACGCATCATCGAGAGACCAGCCCTTATGGATATTGCCGCCAACCTGACCGACATCCGCCGACAAATCGACGCGACCTGTCACGACTGCGGCCGCAACCCGGACGAGGTCCGCCTGGTGGCTGTGGCCAAGACCAAGCCGACCGAGGTGGTTGAAGCGGCTCTGACCGCAGGCCAGTCGATCATTGGCGAAAGCTATGTGCAGGAGTTGATCGCCAAGACCGATCAGATTCAGGCTCCGGCCGAATGGCATTTTATCGGTCACCTGCAGAGCAACAAGGCGAAATACCTGGTCGGCAGAGTGGCCCTGATCCACTCGGTTGACCGCCTCTCTCTGGCGCAGGAAATCGACCGCCAATGGGGCAAAGCCGGCCAGACCGCCAACATCCTGGTACAGGTCAATCTCAGCCAGGAGGCCTCTAAATCGGGAGCAACGGAGGAGGAGGCCGAGAGTTTGGTTCGTGCCATCGCCGCACTGCCACATCTCAGAGTCAAGGGGCTGATGACCCTGCCGCCCTACTGCCCCGATCTGGAAGAGGTCCGGCCCTATTTCCGGCAATTGCGACAACTTGCGAAGCAGATTGCTGCCTGTCAGCTGCCGAACGTCACCATGGACGAACTCTCGATGGGCATGTCGCACGATTTCCGGATCGCCATTGAAGAAGGTGCGACCCTGGTCCGGGTCGGAACCGCCATTTTCGGCGCACGCCAGCCTCGCCCCGTTTAGTCCTCCGGCGTCATAAGCCGAGGACAACCCCCTCACTGCGAACTCAGTGCCTGAAATGAATCCTATGTCACGTTTTGATACTTTTCTGTTTGACCTGGACGGCACCCTGCTCGATTCGGTTGGCGACCTGGTCACCTCGATCAATCTTTTACGTCGTGAATTCGACTTGGCGGCGCTCGACCGACCGACAGTCGCCAGCTACGTTGGCGATGGTGCCAACCTGCTGGTACAACGTGCCCTGCCAAACGGCTTTTACCGCGACGAGCACCTGCTGCGTTTCCTCGCTATCTATCAAGAACACCTGACAGAAGAAACGGTACCCTTTCCGGGAATTATCCCCTTTCTCGAGGCCTGTAGCGATAAGGCCCTGGCAGTGGTCACCAACAAGCCGATTGCGCTGACTTTGCCACTGCTCGATCAGCTTGGCCTGCAGCGGTTTTTCCCGGTGGTCATCGGCGGAGACAGCGCGCCGACCAAGAAACCGGACCCCGCCCCGGTGCGCCTAGCCCTGGAGCGTCTCGGCAAAACTCCGGACAGTGCCGTGATGATCGGCGATCATATCAACGACCTGCTGGCGGGCCAAGCGGCAGGGACAACTACCTGTTTCTGCAACTGGGGCATGGGCAGCCATCGTGGGACTCCTCGCGATCTCGAGGCAGATAAGCCGACCGATCTCCAGCAACTGCTCCTTGGGTAGACAATGCAGACCGATTCCAGGCTGACATTGCGCCTCACGGCGCTCTTTTTCTTTCCGCTGCTGCTCAACGTCCAGTTGATGAGTGTCTCTCACTCGATCATCAACGCTGGCCTTGCGCGCCTGGACGATGCAGTGACCGCCTTGGCGTCTTTTTCGGTGGCCTTGGTGCTGCACCTGTTTGTCGCCTCCCCTTCCTATCAGAATCATACGGTGACCATCGCCATGGTGCGCGGCCGAAAATCTCTCTACGGCACCGGTCTATTCGTCATCCTGGTGGCCAGCTACGTGTCGGTCATGCTCGGTCTGCTGGCGTTTACGCCGATCGGCACCCTGGTGCTCGACCGCCTGCTCGGTGTCAACCCTGAAGTCGCGCGCGGTGCCCAGGAGGCCCTGAGCCTACTGGTGTTCCTGCCGTTCTTTACCGGCCTGCGCGGACTCAGTCAGGGATTGGTGATTCAGTC
>JAQYVZ010000110.1 GCA_030145205.1 Desulfuromonadales bacterium
GTTGTGCCCTGATATTCTGGGTCTCCGTAAATCAAGAGGTATGGGTGTCCGGAGACCGGCGGCCGGAAGCTGTCAACACGGCTCTGTTCTGCCTTGATGTTGTGAGACCTTGCTGACAGACGGCTTGTCACCAGCGGGGATGTCATGAAGGCTCAGGATTTTCAGGCACTTGTCGATCAGTTGGGCGATCTCAGCCAGGTTCAGCGCGAAGCGCTCGTCGAGGCGCTGACGGCGACGGGCTCGGGCGAGGAGATTGTCGCTCTGATCGAGACGCGGTTCGCAGTGGCCCCGGCATGTGGTCATTGCGGCGCGTCCGACTTCAAGCCATGGGGCTCGGCCTCCGGTCTCAAGCGCTACATGTGCAAAGTGTGCGGGCGCACCTTCAACGCGCTGACGGGCACGCCGCTGGCCGGGCTCAGGCTGCGCGAGAAGTGGCTCGATTATGCCCGCGCACTCGTCGACGGTATCAGCCTGCGCAAGGCGGCGGCGCGCACCGACATCCATCTGGAGACCTCGTTCCGCTGGCGCCATCGCTTCCTCGCGGCAGCTAAGGACAAGAAGGCTGCCGCCGTGACGGGCATCGTCGAGGCGGACGAGACATTCATTCTCAAGTCGGCCAAGGGCTCGCGCAAGCTGGTCGGCCGGGCGCCCAGGAAACGCGGCGGAAAGGCTAAGAAACCGGGACTTTCCACTGACGAGCACGATGCCATTCTGATCGTCCGCGACCGTCATGGCGAGACGACCGACGCGATGCTCGCCGATCTCAGCGCGGAAACAATCGGTGCGCACCTCAAGCCCGTCGTGGCCAAGGACGCCGTGCTCGTCACCGACGGCAACAGGGCGTATGAGGCGTTCGCGGCCGAGACCGGTATCACCCAGATGGCGCTCGTTGCCAGCCAAGCTGAGCGGACCGTCGGCTGCTATCACATCCAGAACGTCAACGCCTATCAGAGCCGCTTCAAGAGCTGGATGGCGCGCTTCAAGGGCGTTGCCTCGGAGTACCTACCGAGCTACCTCGGCTGGCGCCGCATGATCGAGCGTGACCGCGACCGACTTACACCACGCCACTGCCTGGCCAGCGCCATCGGTTAGTTGGTTCTTCTACATTCAAGCCGAACAGAGCCAAGAAGAACGGTTGCAAAGCTCGCCTCGATAAATATCGTGCGGGCATCAGTCGCCCTATGTGATTTATTTCATAAATATGCGTGATACCTCTTCTGGTAACCACCGTATTGGGGCATACCTCTCTGCTTTAGTCCGGCCACATAAGAATGCTCTATGGATATCAAGGAGATATCCAAATGACAAAGACCCATCACGAGGTGCTGTGGCACGGTTTCCCCAAGACGTTGCTTGAGTTTGAGGAACGGTTCGCGACCGAGGAAGCCTGTCGCGAATACGTTGCCGCGTGCCGCTGGAACGGACGGCCGCGCTGCCATCAGTGCGACAGTGACCGCGTTTGGTCGACGCGCGGCGGCACGCTTTACGAGTGCGCATCATGTGGCCATCAGACGAGCCTGACGTCGGGCACGTTGTTTCACGGCACGCGCAAGCCACTGCGGCTTTGGTTCCGGGCGATATGGGAGATCTGCGTGCACCGCCATGGCATCTCGGCGGCTGATCTGCAGCGTATTCTGGGGCTCGGCTCGTATGAGACCGCCTGGGCCTGGGCGCATCGCATTCGCCGTGCGATGGTTCGCGAAAACCGCGACGGTTTGCAGGGCTCGGTGCAGGTTGACGAAACCTTTGTCGGCGGCAAGAAGAGCGATAAAGCCACGGTTTTGGTGGCCGCCGAAGAGGGCGGGCGGTTGCGCTTGACCCATGCGCCAGGCAACCACGAGGACTGCATCAAGCATATCGCCGACGAAACGATCGAGACGGATGCCGCGGTCAAGACGGACGGTCACGCCGCCTACAACGCACGCACGTTGGCGGCACGGCAACATGACGTGAAAGTGCAAAGCGCGACTGAGAAGCAAAGCGATGATCATGTCCAGCTCTGTCACTGGGCGGCGGCCGGCCTCAAGCGTTGGCTACTCGGCACCCATCACGGCGCCGTCAGCGACAAGCATCTGCAATCCTACCTCGACGAACACGCCTTTCGACAAAATCGCCGCAAAACCAAGGGCGTTGGCCGCCTTGTGGCGCGATGCCTCGAAAACATGCTCATAAGACAACCGCTCACGATGCGCCAACTCATCCATGACACCCACGAATGCCGCGCATTCGAAGGTGTCCCTTACTGAACCGGATTGAAGCGGAGAGGTATGGTGTTGTGGCACCTCGAATCTGTGGTCGGCCTAAGTCGCGAGAATTGGAAACGTATTCTTGCGGAAACCGACAATCGCAATGAGTGGATCCCAAATCCTTCCCAGACGGGCGCGCTTCCGGGTATGCCGGTTACGCAGGACCGCGTTGATGGCTGGCATAAGTTTCTCGATGAGTTTGAGGCGATCCTCAAGGGCGCCAAACTCATTCCGCACTGGCGGGTTGACGAGGGGATCAACTTGCGCCGAATGTTCCTCGAACCGCGCACGTTCGACATCGTGCTTTTTTTGCACGGTTCTGCGG
>JAQYVZ010000016.1 GCA_030145205.1 Desulfuromonadales bacterium
CACCCTTGATGAATACGTAGACTCTTCTGAGAAAGATTCATGTATGGTCACCCTCACCCCAACCCTCTCCTTTAGGCCCTGCGGGTCCGTCAAGGGAGAGGGAGCTATTCGTTCAGAGTTTCAAACATCAGCGCCTTAATGTGACTTCTTGCCGAGATAGGCTTCCTGAACTTTTGCCGAGGAGAGCAGTTCTTCCGAGGTGCCTGAGAGGACGATCTTACCGACGTCGAGGACATAGCCGCGATCGGCGAGCTTCAGTGCCGCCTTGGCGTTCTGCTCCACCAGCAGGACGGTCACGCCCTTGTTGGCAATTTCACGGATCTGCTTAAAGATCGCCTTGACCAGGATCGGCGCCAGGCCGAGGCTCGGTTCGTCAAGCAGCAGCACTTCCGGGTCACTCATCAGGGCCCGACCGATGGCCAGCATCTGCTGTTCGCCACCCGACAGGGTGCCGGCCAGCTGTTTGCGGCGCTCTGCGAGGCGCGGGAAGAGCTCGTAGACCCACTGCTGGGTGTCGCGATTGACCTTCTTCTGGGTATAGGCACCGAGCATCAGGTTCTCTTCCACCGTCAGGATACCGAATACCCGGCGACCTTCGGGCGATTGACTGATGCCCATCGACACGATCTTGTGGGCCGGCACCTTGGTCAGGTCGACCCCCTTGAACAGAATCGCCCCCGACTTCGCCTTGAGCAGCTGGCTGATGGTGCGCATGGTGGTCGTTTTGCCGGCGCCGTTCGCTCCGAGGATGGTCACGATCTCACCCTTGCGAACTTCCAGCGAAATCCCCTTGATGGCATCGATGCTGCCATAGGAGACTTCGAGGTCTTTTATCTCGAACAAAACCTCACGATCACTCATCGTCATCATCCTCGCTGCCTAGGTAGGCTTCAATCACGGCCGGATTGGCTTGCACTTCGACCGGCGTCCCTTCGGCGATCTTCTTGCCGAAGTTGATTACCGTCAGGTAGTCGGTAATTTCCATAACCATATCCATGTCGTGCTCAATGAGCAGCACGGTCACACCCTTTTCACGGATCTTGTAAATGGTTTCCACCAACCCGAGGGTTTCCTTGTCATTCAGGCCGGCAGCCGGTTCATCAAGGATCAGCAGGGTCGGCTCCACCGCCATGGCCCGCGCTATCTCGACCCGGCGCTGGAGACCGTAGGGCAGGCTGTTGGTTGGAGTGGCCGCGAACTCGCCCAGATCGAAGAATTCCAGCTGTTCCTGCACTTTCAGCCAGTTTTCCTTTTCATCGCGCCGCGAGCCGAGCGTCGGCACGATGCCGTGCCACCAGCTTTGGGAGCTCTTGATGTGCCGGCCGCTCATGATGTTCTCGGCCACACTCATCTGACCGAACAGGCGGATAGTCTGGAAGGTCCGGACAATGCCGCGATCGACAATCTGGTAGGGGGTCATCCCCCGGATCTCTTCGCCGCGCCACTGGACCGAGCCCTCTTCCGACTTGTAGATACCGGTGATGCAGTTGAACACGGTGGTCTTGCCGGCGCCGTTCGGGCCGATGACGCCGTAAATCTGGCCATCGGCGACCGTGAAGCTGAGATCGTCGACCGCCGTCAGACCGCCGAACCGTTTGGTCACATTGTTCAGGATCAGTTCATTATGCGCCATGACGGGTTTCCTTGATCAAGAATTTGGGGATTTTGCCGAAGGTGGCCGGCCAGATGCCGCGCGGCCGCAGGATCATGGCCAGTATCATGGCAAAGCCGAAGACAAAGTAGCGCCAGGTGGCAAACTCGCGGAAGATCTCCGGCAGAACGAACATCACGAAGACCCCGAGCAACACGCCAGGGATCGAGGACCCGCCGACCAGTACGATACTGAAGAAAAGGACCGACACGATAAACTCGAACGCCTCGGGACTGACAGCCGCATACTGGGTGGCGAACACGGTGCCGGCCAGACCGGCGATACCGGCGCCGAGCCCGAACGCGAAGATCTTGTAGACCCTGGTGTTGATGCCGATACTCTCCGCCGCCAGATGATCTTCCCGCAGGTAGTGGAGCGCACGACCCGCCTTGCTCTTCTCCAGGTTATTCATCACCCAGAGAGTGAGCAGCAACACGATGAACGCAAAGTAGTAGACTGCCAGCTGGCTGGTCAATTGAGTCCCGAAAAAGCTTAAGGGATCGAGGCCGAAGATGCCATTCGGACCCCCGGTCACGCCGCCGAGGTTGTTCTGCAGCACCTGCACGAAGACAATATTGAAGCCGATGGTCACCACCAGCAGGTAGTCGCCGCGCAGATGGACGATCGGGGCGGCCAGCACAATCCCGAACAGGGCCGGCAGCAGCACGGCCAGCGGGATGGTCGCCAGGATCGGCCAGCCGTAATGGGAGTTGAGGATCGCCGTGATGTAAGCACCCATGCCGAAGAAGAGCGCCTGCCCCATGTTGAACATGCCGGCCTTGCCGAGAATGATGTCCTGCGACAGGGCCACCACCGCAAAGATCAGGAAGGTGATCGCCACAGCCTGCCAGCGTGGATCGAGCAGCGTCGGCAGAATTGCCATCACGACGAAGAAAATCGGAAAAGCGTACCGTTCAAAATTCTTCATCAGACTTTCTCCGCAACCCGCTCACCGAGCAATCCGGTGGGCCGGACGATCAGGATCACGATCAGAAGGATAAAGGTAAAGGCATCGGCCCAGGTACTCGACACATAGCCAGCAATAAACGCATTGAACAGACCGAGCAGCATGCCGCCCAGCATGGCGCCGGGGATATTGCCGATGCCGCCGAGGATGGCGGCAATAAAAGCGTACAGACCGTACTGCCAGCCCATGTTGAAAGTAATGCCGCGATAGTAGAGACCGATGAACAGGCCGCCGATCGCTCCGAGCGAGGAACCAATAATGAAGATCAGGGCAATGATCCTGTTGACGTTGACACCCATCAGCTTGGCCGCATCCTGATCGATGGAGCTGGCGCGGATCGCCGCGCCGATGCGGGTCTTCTCGACAAACAGGTAAAGGCTGACCATCAGGATCAGGGAGAGCACCAGGATCAAAACCTGAATCAGGCTGATCACCACGCCGCCAATATCCCAGTACACCTGCGGCACCAACTCGGGGAAAATCTTCATGCGCGGCCCCCAGATCAGCATGATGCCATTCTGGATGATCAGACTGGCCCCCAGCGCCGAAACCACCGCCGACAGCCGCGGCGCTTCCCTTAAGGGCCGGTAAGCCACCCGCTCGAGGATGATGCCGATACAGGCCATAACCGCTGCCGTCAGCAAGAAGATGACGACCACGGCGATCAGCGAGGTGGCCTGCCCCATCACCTGGGTGTAGATGGTCAGACCAACGAACGCCGAGGCTGCAACCATATCGCCATGCGCGAAGTTGATCAGCTTCATGACGCCGTAGACCATGGTGTAGCCGAGCGCCACCAGGGCAAACATGCTGCCGATGGTCAGGCCGTTGGCCAGCTGTTGCAGGAAAATATCCATGAAACCTTCTCCGGGTTGGTGAACCGACTGCCTTTCAGAAGCCAAGGGAGGACGACGCTGTCCTCTGCTCGCGCCTGAGGGGCAGGCTTCACCCGCAAAAGCAGGCGGACCGCTTGCCCAGGAGGGTGAATTAAAATCTGTTCCGGGTAAAAAAGGGGGGAAGCCGAGTGCTTCCCCCCTTAAACAACTCAGGCCGTATTACTGAACGTACTCGTGAGAGTACTCGCCATTCGCCTGAACTTTCTTGACGACATAGGCGCCGCCCTTACGGTTGCCGTCCTTGGCAAAAGCGATCGGACCGGTGATGCCGTCCAAAGGCTCTGCCATGTTATGCAGGTAGTCAGCAGCCTTCTTGGTATCGAAACTTTTGGTCTGCTCCATGGCATGGATGATGGCACGCATGCCGTCAATATTCATCAGGCCCCAGATCGAAGGCGGCATTTCACCATACTTCTTCTGGTAGTCGGCGATGAAGGTCTTGGCGATGTCGTAAGGCAGCACGTCCGGCGAGGGGACGTTGACAATAAAAGCGCCCGTGGCTGCCGAACCGGCCAGTTTGACGAAGTCAGGGTTGTCATTGGCGTCGCCGCCGATGAAGTCAGCCTTGATGCCGAGTGCCATCTGCTGGGCGCGCAGCTGGCCGCCGTCGGAGTAGTAACCGGCGAAGAAGATTGCGTCGGGTTTCTTCGACTTGATGTTGGTCAGGACTGGGGTGAAGTTCTGCGAATCTGCTTTGATCTTGTCGCGGGCGACCACGTTGCCGCCCAGTTTCTTGATAGCGGCTTCGGCAGCATTGCCCAGGCCGTCAGCATAGGTCGAGAAGTCGGACAGGACGACGATGCGCTTGTAGCCTTTGACGTTGACCATGTAGTTGGCAACAAACTCAGCTTCAGCACTGTTCGGGAAGGAGTTACGCAGGAAGGTCCAGTAACCCTTTTCGGTCAGCGCGTCAGCGGTGCCGTCGGAGGTCTGCAGAACGCCGGCGTCGAAGTAGGTCTTCTGAGCGGCTTCGGCACAAGTTGAAGTGTAAGAGCCGATAACCATCTTGACCCCTTTGTTGACCAGGTCCTTGGCGCAGATCGCAGCGGCCATGGCGGTACCCTGGTCATCGCAGGCGATGACTTCAATCTGGCTACCCAGCACGCCGCCAGCGGCATTGACTTGCTCGGCCAGCAGACGCACACCGTTCTCGATGCCCTGGCCTTCGTTGGCATAGCTGCCGGTAATCGGTGCCTGAACACCAACCTTGAGTGTTTCGGCCATAGCCGGAACAGCAACGAGACAAACGGCCAGCAAGGCCACCATCAATTTAAAACCTTTGTGCATTGTGACTCTCCTCATGAAATAGGTTGAGAAAAACCTGCTCCCAACTGGAGCGAGTGACGTCATCAAAACGTCGCAATCGGCAAATTTCGTTAAAACGCTATTTTACTCTCTTTAAGTGCAACTTGCCAGCGACAATCAGCAATTATTGCGGCTTCCGAAGCATCTGCAACAATGCATGTTTGGCAATGCTGGGGTTCTCCTTGAGGCGCCGCCGCGAATAGGGCATCCAGTCCTTGCCGTAGGGGACATAAATGCGCAGACGATGCCCGCCATCCAGGATGATCTGGCGCAGCTGCTCATCGACACCGAGCAGCATCTGGAATTCGTACTGGTCTGGCTTCAGCCCGTACTTGTCGATCAAACGCAACGACTCGAACACCAGCTTCTCGTCGTGGGTGGCGATGCCGACATAGGCGCCGTGATGGAACAGGCGATCGAGACTTTCGACAAAGTTGCGGTTAATAATCGAGCCATCCTTGTAGGCTGCCATGCGCGGCTCATTGTAGATCCCCTTGCAGAGCCGGATATTCATCTTATCGTTGGCCAGTTCGTCGATGTCGGTCAGGTTGCGACGCAGGTACGCCTGCAGCACCGTGCCGACATGGCCGGGGAACTCCGCCCGCAGGGAGCGATAGAGCTCCAGCGTATCATCGGTACAGGAGATGTCCTCCATATCGATCCGTACAAAGTTATTGAGTTCGCTCGCCTTCTTGACGATCTCGCGGATGTTCTCAAAAGCAAATTCCTTGTCGAGCGTTAAACCCATCTGGGTCGGCTTGAGGGAAAGGTTCCCCTCAAGGCCTTCCTGCTGGAGCGTCTCAAGCATGGTCAGGCATTCCTGCTTGAAGAAGGTCGCCTGCCCCTTGGTTGTGATGAATTCGCCAAGAATATCGAGCGTCACCATGGCGCCCTGCTGGTTCAACTGCCGCGACACCTGGACCGCGTCGGACAGAGCGCTGCCGGCAATATAACCCTTGGCAAAGTAGCCGACGATCGGGCCAGGCACATGCATGATGGTTTTACTGACAAGCAGATTAAAGAGTGACATGATTCGTCCTTTCGTTCACCGTGGCCTGGTTCTGGTTATTCGGCGTCCATGAAAGGATAGTCGAAAGCTTCCGGGGCATCGAAGGTCTCTTTGATGGTCCGCGTAGAGACCCAGCGCTGCAGGTTCAGGTAAGAACCGGCCTTGTCGTTAGTGCCGGAAGCGCGAGCGCCGCCGAACGGCTGCTGGCCCACCACGGCGCCGGTCGGCTTGTCGTTGACGTAGAAGTTACCGGCAGCGTTCTCCAGTTTCTTCATGGCCTTGTTGACAGCATGCCGGTCGCTGGCGAACACGGCGCCGGTCAGGGCGTAGATCGAGGTCTTGTCACACACCTCCAGCATTTCGACAAACTCGGCATCCGGGTAGACATAGAGCGTGAGGACCGGGCCGAAGATCTCCTCTTCCATAGTCCGGAAGTGCGGGTCCTTGGCGTGGATGACAGTCGGCTCGATGTAGTAGCCGACGCTGTCGTCATAACCGCCGCCGAGGATGACGTCGGCATCATCCGCCGCCTTGGCGTAATCGATATACTCGGTGATGCTGGCAAAAGCCGAACGGTCGATCACGGCATGGTGGAAGTTACGGAAGTCCGTAACCGGGCCCATCTTGATCCGACCAACTTCCGCAGCAAGCAGTTCCTGCACTTCACCCCACAGAGATTCGGGGATATAGGCACGTGAAGCCGCCGAACACTTCTGCCCCTGGTATTCAAAGGAGCCGCGGATCATGGCGGTCACCAGTTTTTTCACATCGGCCGATGCATGAGCGAAGATAAAGTCTTTGCCGCCGGTCTCGCCGACAATACGCGGGTACGACTTGTAGTTGGCGATATTGGTGCCGATGGTCTTCCACATATCCTGGAACACCGCCGTCGACCCGGTGAAGTGCACGCCACCGAGGTCTTTGTGTGGCAGGCAAAGACCGCCGATCATCGCACCGGAGCCGGGGATGAAGTTGATGACGCCATCCGGCAGGCCGGCTTCCTTGAGAATTTGCATAAACAGGTAAGGTGTATAAACGCAGCTTGAAGCCGGCTTGAGCAGTACAGTATTGCCCATGATCGCCGGTGCGGTTGGCAAGTTGCCTGCAATCGCCGTAAAGTTGAACGGCGTGACCGCCAGCACAAAGCCTTCAAGGGGACGCTGCTGGACGTAGTTCCAGAGCCCCTTCGAAGAGTAGAGCGGCTGCTCCTTGTAAATCTGCTGGGCGTAGTAGACGTTGAAACGCAAAAAGTCGATCAGCTCACAAGCCGCATCAATTTCCGCCTGGTAGGCGTTCTTGCCGGTGGTCAGCATGCTGGCGGCGTTGATCTGGTAGCGATACTTGCCGGAGAGCAGCTCAGCCGCTTTCAGGAAAATCGCGGCGCGATCTTCCCAGCGCAGCGCTTCCCAATCCTTTTTGGCGGCCATGGCTGCTTCAATTGCCATCTGAATCTCGGCCTCACCCGCCATGTGGTACTCAGCCATGACGTGCTGATGATCGTGCGGCATTACCACCTTGCCGAGTTTGCCGGTGCGGATTTCCTTGCCGCCGATGAGCAGGGGGATTTCAATCTTCTTCGAGGCCATCTCATTGAGGGCGGCCTTCAGTTTGGCACGCTCCGGACTGCCGGGGGCATAGTTGTAAACCGGCTCGTTCTCAGGCATAGGGACATTGACGACAGCATTATTCATCAGGTTCATGACGGTCTCTCCAGTCAGGATGTGAGGTTGGGTTGTTAAGTGCCCGGTGGTTCGGGACTCCTCAATAATTGCGAAGGCTGTGCCAACGAGCAACAGGCACGGATCAACCTTATCGTTAAACCTCGCTATTTCAAGGGATTAACCTGATATTTTTTGTGGTGGGGCGTTGTGATTTGACGGGGAAGGATGCTCAAACAGAAAAGCTATTATGCGTTTATGCATAATAGCTTTGACGATCACAACGATGTTCCCCCTCACCCTAGCCCTCTCCCGCCAGGGGAGAGGGAGTAATTTTGGAGGAAGAAAGACTTGAGGAGACTTTCTCGAAAACAAATGGAACAGTTCCCATTTTCTTGCAGAAGATAGAGAAGTCCCCTCTCCCCTGGCGGGAGAGGGTTGGGGTGAGGGGGATATTTCTTAAAAATTTCAGGAGGCTCGCCAAACAAATCTTTCTTCGACTCAAGACAAACCATGCTTACGCATCTTGCGGGCAATGGTCGACTGGTTGACCCCCAAAGCTTCCGCCATCTCGGTCTGGTTACCGAAGAGCTCGCGCGCCTCACTCAACAAGTTCTTTTCCACCTCATCCAGCACCTGCGGCAAGGTCTGGTCGGCGCGCCACTGCAGGCGCTGCAGCGCTTCCTCCTGGCTACCCACAGTCAACTCCGCTGGCAGGTCTGGCAGCCCGATCATCTCCGTATCGGTCATCACCACCAGCCGCTCGCAAAGGTTCATCAATTCCCGGACGTTGCCCGGATAGGAATGGTGCGTCAACACATCAAGGGCGGCACGGGTCAACCGCTTGGGCCGCCCAACGCTGGCGCTGAAGCGCTCGATGTAGTGTCGCAAAAGTGGCACTAGGCACTCCCGACGTTCACGCAGCGGCGGCACGACAATCGGGATGACATTCAACCGGTAAAACAGGTCATGCCGGAACCGACCTTCCGCAACCATTTCGTCCAGATCGCGATGAGTCGCCGCAAGAATCCGCACATCGACGGTGCGGCTGCTGGTCCCTCCCAGACGCATGATCTGTCCATCTTCGAGAAAGCGTAGCAGCTTAACTTGTGAGGCGAGCGGAAGTTCGGCAATTTCATCCAGAAACAGGATGCCGCCATCAGCCAGCTCAAAGTGACCCGGCTTGCCCTTGGTTTGAGCACCGGTAAACGCACCTTTTTCATAACCGAACAGCTCTGCCTCAATCAGCGATTCCGGAATGGCGCCACAATTGATCTTGATCAGAGGACTGTTGCGACGCGCGGAATGCTGGTGGATCAGATCGGCGATCAAGCCCTTGCCGACTCCCGATTCGCCCAGAAGCAGCACCGAGGAATCTGCCGTACTGACTTTGACTGCCTGGCCGAGCGCACGGACCATCGCCGGGCTACGCGCGATCACACGACGGGCTTCCAGTTCGGCCTGTTGTTGTTCGAGGATCTGGTTGCGAAACTCATCTGCTTTCGCTTCCTGCACTTCTATTTCCCGGTGCAACCGGTCGATTTCAGTGATATCCCGTTCACTGACAACAATCCGCTCCAACTCTCCTGTCTCGTTGAAGACCGGTGTGGCGATCGACATCAGCTTGCGCCCTGCCTTGTTTTGCAGCAGGGTTGCCGGCTTGCCGCTCTGACTTGTTTCGAAGGCGGCTGAGCGGTCGATAAATCCATCCTCAACCAACTCCTGCATATTGCGGCCGACAATATCTTCGGAGCTGGTCTGGTGGATCTTCTCCGACGCCGGATTCATCCTGATCACATTTGCCTGGCCGTCGCAGACAAACAGGCCATCCGACGATGAATTGATGATCACGTCCAGTTCGCGCGACAGAGAGGTCAGGGAAGGCAGCTGGCGACTCATATTTTCGACCTGACGGCTCTCTACCAGAACACAAATCGCCCCGGTGCGTTTCTCTCCCTGGATCACAGGATTGATCTGCACCAGAATCTCCCGGCCGTTCAACAGCAACGGCGATTCATTGGCCGCCTGCTTCGCGCCCACCACTGGCGCAGCCAAAGCCCAGAACACTGGCAGCTCTTTTGAAATCCGCGCCCCTTCGGCAATCTCCAACCACTTACAGGCCAATCGGTTGACCAGAACCGCCCGACTTTCGCCGTCAATCAGTAGCAGTCCCCGCCCGGCAGCATCAAAAACTTTCTGCAGGAACCTGTGTGTCTCCAAATCGATCTGTTGCATGTTCAGCATAGGCTTCTCCCACACGCGGTCATCTCCGCCCAGACAACCATTATGTCATATCGCATAATTTATGCAAAACAGAATAAATGTCTTCCTCTCTTTGGGGCCCAACCCTCTCCACAAAAAAAGGCCGGAGACAATCGCGTCTCCGGCCGAAAAAACACTGAAATTTCAGCATAAACTATTTGGCCGCAGCCCGCGCTGCTTCAAGCCAACCGTTCCAGGTTTCCTGGTTCTTGGCAATCCACTCTTTCACGTGGCGCTCAATGTCTTCCTGGGACTTTTCACCATCCTGCATCTTGGTGTTCTGTTCGTTGATATCACCCAGCGGCAGGGTGAACAGTTCGAAGAATTTACTGGCGGCCGGGTTCTCGGCCAGGAATTTCTTGTTAGCAACAATCCGGATATCCGCAGCAACAAAGCCCATCTTGACCGGATCGGTGACGGCTCCCGTGACGCCGCTGACCGTCAAGCGTTCTACCAGGTCCTGCTGTGCTTCGGTCGGCTTGATTTCAGGAACGTTCATCCAGAGAACATCTTCACCCGGCTTAAGTTTGAAGATGGTCCAGTTCGGTGCCCAGGTGTAGAAGAAGACCGGATTGCCAGACTGATAGCGCCCCAGAGCGTCCGCCATGCTGGCAGAGTAACCCGCCTTGATCGGATTGATGTGATCTTCGAGATCATAGACGTCCATGTGGTGAGCAATGGTCTTCTCGCAGCCCCACCCGGCCGGGCAGGCCGTCAGATCGGCTTTGCCATCGCCATTGGCATCAAAGGCTTTTTTGACCTCAGGACGTTTAAAGTCCTCCAGTGATTGAATGTTGAATTGTTCAACTTCTTTTTTTGACACCAGGTACCCTTGCAGGCCGCCGGCTTTGACCACATAACCGACCAGTTCAACTCTTTTATCGTAATTCTTGGGCATTTGCGCGTAGTGAATCGGGAACCAGCCATTGGTCCAGTAATCGAGGTCGCCCAGAGCTAGGGTCTGGTAGAACAGCGGGTTCTGGAGTTCCTTGGGGTCCTGCACCTCGTAGCCCAGTTCCTTCAGACCTGTTCGAACCAGTGCTTCCTGGAAATAACCGGTATTCCAGGTGGCTCGACCAGGCTTCACGTCGACCCCTTTGCCGGGCATTTGGTCAACAGCAAAAGCCGGTATGGCCAGCGACAGCATCAGTAAAACCAACAAAAAACGTTTCATCTGTTCCTCCTTTTCAAGATGGGATGTGAGTGAAAAAACTACTTCATGGCAAAACCTTGAGTGATCCGGTCCAGCACCATGGCCAGCAGAACGATCGCCAGACCGCCGATCGTCGCCAGGCCGATCTCCAGGGTGTTCAGGCCCTGCACCACCGGGTTGCCGAGACCGCCGGCCCCAATCAGGGCGGCAATCACCACCATCGACAAGGCCATCATCAGCGTCTGGTTGAGACCCGCCATAATCGACGGCATGGCCAGCGGGAACTGCACCTTGCGCAGGACCTGCCAAGGGGTGGCGCCGAAAGCCAGGGCTGCCTCGATCAGCTCGGGATGCACCTGACGGATGCCGAGACTGGTCAAACGCACAATCGGCGGCAGGGCGAAAACAATAGTGGCCAGGATCCCCGAAACCGTGCCGATACTGAACAGCATGACCACCGGCACCAGGTAAACGAACGGCGGAATCGTCTGCATGGCGTCCAGCACCGGCCGAAGAAACATCTCGAATCGGTCGCTACGCCCCGACATAATGCCGAGCGGGATACCCATGAGGGCGCAGAAGAAGACGGAGCTGATGACCATGGCCAGCGTGGTCATGGTGTCGTCCCAGAGGCCGAGATAGCCGACCAGCAGGAAGGTAACCACCGTAAAGAGGGTGACCCGCTTGCCGGCAAAGCGCCAGGCAGCGACCGCAAACAGCAGGATCACGACCACCGGCGGCAGAACAGTAAAAAACCACTCAAAGCTTTTCAGGCAAAGCTCGATCGGTGCTTTTATCGCCTGAAAAATGTCGCGATGATTGTAAACCAGCCAGTCGACCAGGTCCTGCACCCACTCGTCCAGGGGGATCAGTTTCTTTTTAAAGCTGAAAAAATTCATCGGTTAGTGTGCTCCCTCTTCTGCTATCTCCGTGACGGGTGGTTCGTCGGCCTGGTTACGATGCAGGGTCTTCAAAAACAGGTTCTTGGAGACGGCTCCAAGGTATTCGCCCTGGTCGTTAAGAACCGGCAGCGCCCAGGGATGACGCGCCACTTCGGGCAGAATGTCCTGCATGGAATCGTCTGCTTTGGCCGTAACAACATCAGCGAGGTACGCATTGCGTATCAAGTGCTCAACCTCTGTCTGGTCAATCAGTTCGCGCAAGGATTCGGTAGAGACAATTCCCTGGAAGCGGTCCTCGCTGTCCAGGACAAAGCCATATTCACGATCTTCCTTGATCAGGAGCTGCAGCGCCGCCCGGGGGTTCTTCCCGTCAGTAACCCGAACCGTCACCTGTTTCCGGCTGGCAATATCGCCGGCCGTAAGAATATTGGTCGGATCAACACCGCGGAAGAAAGCACGGACATAATCGTCGGCGGGGTTTTGCAGAATCTCTTCCGGGGTGCCAACCTGGACCACCCGGCCACCTTCCATGATTGCGATGCGGTCGCCGATGCGCATCGCCTCGTCAAGATCGTGAGAGATGAAAACGATGGTGCGTTTCGCCTTGGCTTGCAGTTTGAGCAGTTCATCCTGCATTTCGGTGCGGATCAACGGGTCGAGCGCCGAGAAGGCTTCGTCCATGAGCAGAATGTCGGGGTCGACCGCGAGACCACGGGCCAGACCGACCCGCTGCTGCATGCCGCCGGACAGCTCACTCGGCTGACTGTCGGCCCAGGCGTCCAGACCAACTTGCGCCAACGCTTCCAGGGCACGCTTGTTCCGGGTGTCTTTGTCAACGCCGTCCATTTCCAGACCGAAAGCAGCGTTCTGCAGAACCGTCATGTGGGGCATCAGGGCAAAAGACTGGAAGACCATGCTCAACTTGGCCCGTCTGAGCTTGACCAGCTCCTCGTCTGACATGGTGACGATGTCTTCGCCATCGATCAGCACCTGGCCGGCGGTCGGCTCGATCAGCCGGTTGAGCATACGCACCATGGTCGACTTACCCGAGCCGGACAGCCCCATGATGACAAAGATTTCACCTTCGTAGATTTCGAAGGTCGCATCCTGCACGCCGACCGTCGTTTCGGTCTTTTCGAAGATCGCCTCTTTATCGAGGCCCTCCTCGAGCATTTTCATCGCTTTTTTGGGCTGGGGACCGAAGATCTTGTAAAGATCCTTGATCTCCAGTTTGACGGATTGCTGCATTATTACTCCTGTTACACCCGGCGTGTAGAAAAGAAAGATCTCGCGTGAAAGTCGTGAGACTTCGACACCAGGAAGAATAGCGGGATGCACCAGCAAGTGGCGTTCTTAATACAGCGTGAGAGCGGGGCCGCTTCGCGGACATCCCTGATCGTGATTTTGTTTTCTAAAGGGCAGAGCACCCGCGACTGAGTTTAGCTGGGACAGCAATAAACTAGCGCTGCTCTGAATGATTAAGGAAATCTTCGAAGAAACACCCTGGGTGAACTTCTCAATGATTTCCTTACGGGATAAGGTCGGAACACCCTGGCAGGGTGCCGCCTTAATGTTTTTTTTTGCAGAAACTCTATGATACGTAGGATTAAGAAAAAGGTCAAGGGAGGGAAGGCCCGACCTTAAGCATGAGCCTTGCCTGCTGCTCTCATGCATAACAAACGACCCGTCGAAGAGCCCGGCGGCCGCCTATCCTTCTCCGACCAGGCAGAAGCCAGCAAACCAGGGAAAACTTTAGTGCGTCGGCGCGAAAATCTTTCCAGACAGCACGCCCTTGGCTGTCCGCAGAAACACCAGGCCCCAGACAACCAGCAGGAACAGCACTACGGCGTAATAGAAGTATTGGACACCGCTGAACCCGGTCACCTTCCAGGCCACGCCTGAAGACACGCAGAGCGCCCCAGATGGAAAAGTAAATGCCCACCAGGAGAGCGCATACGGCAATTCGACCACCCGCAGGTAGTACACGATAATGATCAGCGCCATCACAAACCACCAGGCCGAAAAACCCCAGGTAATGATGATACCGAGCTTGGCCATGGTCACGAACGCCTCAGCGCTGATACTGAAGTAGGCCTGATGCTCAAACAGGTGAATCATCTTGAACAGAACCACCGAGATGATTGCGGTCGGGGCGATACCGATAAAGAAGGTTGCCGCAAACCGGCTCATCGGCAGCTCATGGTAGACGTAGCGATGATAGACCGCCGCACCCACGAACAGGAACAAGAAGAAGCCGACTCCGAGGCTAATCAGCGAAACCGTCAGGGCCATCTCTGCATGAACCGGCAGCTTCTGGGCCAGTTCAAATCCGGCAATCGGAATGATCAGCTTGGAGACCGGCGGAATGTACCAGCCGAAGTTGGCATGTTGCAGCTTGATTTCCTGGTGCCTGAAAATATGCCCAAGGATCACAAAGCCCATCAGGTAGATGCCGGTAGCGCCCGCCAACCAGAGGTAGTACGCCAGGGTCAACGAAACCTGCTCGCTGAAAAACAGCGTCGGAAACTTCAGCAGGTTAAGCGCAAACAGGATCAGGGAGATCGGCATGGTCGGAAAAAAATTCGCCGCGACCGGATGGTTCAGATCCTTCTTGACGCTCTGCGGGTACAAAAAAAACTTGGCCGTCCAGGGCAGCAAGAACAGCAGGAACAGCAGCACCGAAAAACCTAGAAAAAATATGGACACCGGCATAACCCAGGGGGCCTTGACAAACGACAGCGCCAACGGGATGACTGCTGTCCCCATGATTGAGGCAAACCAGGCCGGGTTAAAGTGCTGGGTAATTGACGCAGGCGTCGCTTTAAATGGTTGAGACACGTTCTTCTCCTTGCTACGACTGAAAAATTCAACCTGGCAGTTCAAACAGCAGACACATCACAGGGCTTCTGTCACCATCTCCTGCATCGTGGCAAAAGTCCCTTCCATCCGCTCACCGAAGGCATCGTCGCTGGGACCGCCATCGAAACTATTGTGGCCAAGCAGATCGGCGATCAGGTTTCCGGAAAAACCGAGGAAGCGGACCTCCGTTGCAGCCCCCTTAGTATAGACAAAAACAAACTTCTGAACAAAAACGCTCCGCTCGGGGTTCAGCAGCAACGACCCGCCAGACTGCTGCGGCTTGCAGATCTGCAGCATAACATGCTGGTAATTGTCCGGCAGCTCAACACCGGTACTGCGATAGAAGGCAACCAGATCGGACTTATCCTGATGATAGAGGACAAACCCCCGTTTCTCGGCCGCCCTGCTGAAATCAGCGACAAATTCACCTAGGGGCTTATCTGTGCTGTTGCGAAAAATCTGGACGTCAGCCATTACAACCTCTCTTTTCTGCCGTTGGAAATCACCATTTCGAGACGACACATGGCCGCTCGAGATAAGCAGGCAATCGTCCCGCGACACATTTAAAACTCTACAAGCGACACCCGTAAACGCCACCCGTCCGCCAAAAAGTTATTTAAGCACCTTAATATTCAATAATTCAAATGTCAATATATAATTTCTACAAAACTAACGAGACAATTAAATCAAAAAAAGGCCGGTCAAACGACCGGCCCTCTCAACTGACTTCAAGAAACTGCAGTTTTAGTTTTTCTCCCCCAGCTCCTTGGAACGCCTGGAGGCCGCAGCCACCGTCTCCATGATGGTCGAGCGCAGGCCGCGCTCCTCGAGCACCCGGATGGCATTAATCGTGGTTCCGGCCGGCGAACAGACCTTGTCGCGCAGCAGGGCGGGATGCTCACCGCTTTCCTTAACCAGCAGCGCCGCACCGAGAACCGTCTGAATGGCAAGCTCCTGGGCAATGTCACGGCGCAAACCTTCCTGCACACCACCATCCGCCAGCGCTTCGATAAAGGTAAAGACAAACGCCGGGCCCGAACCGGACAGGCCGGTCACTGCGTCCATCTGCATCTCTTCCACCTGCACCACCGAACCGATCATCGTGAACAGCGTCTTGGCGCGGTCGAGATCCTCCTGTGAGGTATAGGTGCCGGGACAGACGGCCGCTGCACCAGCGCCCACCAATGCCGGGGTGTTCGGCATGGCGCGCACAACGCGCGGCTTGCCGCCCAAAATCTGCTCGAGCTTCGCCGTCGGAATGCCCGCCAGGATCGAGATCAGCAGCTTGTCGTGATCGAATTCAGCGACGACGCCTTCCAACACCATTTCGACGATCTGCGGCTTGGTGGCCAGCACAACCGTTGCACACTGGCTGACCAACTCACGGTTGTCTGCCGTGACCAGGACGCCATACTGCTCGTGCATCAAATTGCGCCGGTCCTCACGGGGCTCAGACGCCATAATCTCGTCCGGCGAAACACCGCTGGCCAGCAACCCTTTAATAAAGGCTTCGGCCATATTGCCGCCGCCGATAAAACCAATTTTTCCCGTTCGTGTCATCTATATCCTCCTCACCCCTGTTCCAAGGTGCCCCAGTAAACCGAAAATGATCAATTTTGTCAAGAAAACCGCCAACAAACAAAGATGTTGACTGCATACAGTCTTGAGAGTATTAAGTCAGTTTTCAAAGAGAACATCGCAAAAGGCAATCATTCTTCCCGGCTGCCAGCAACACCGGGTTCAGCGAGGACATATGGATCTCTGGTATACGGAAAAACATACTGACGGCGCAGGCATCACCCTACGGGTCAAAAAAAGCCTGTTTTCCGGTGAAAGCGAATTCCAGAAGCTGGATATCGTCGACACTATGGACTACGGTCGCATGATGCTGCTCGACGGCCTGGTCATGGTCACCGAACGAGACGAGTTCATCTACCACGACATGATCACCCACCCCGCCCTGTTCACCCACCCGAACCCGCAGAAGGTCCTGGTGATCGGTGGCGGCGACGGCGGCACCATCCGAGAGATCGTCCGTCATCCCGAGGTCGAGCTGGCGGTTCTGTGTGAAATTGATGGACTGGTCATCGAAAAATCGATCGAACTGCTGCCGAGCATGGCCAGCGCCATCGATGGCAGCAACCCCAAGGTCAAGCTGCATATAGACGACGGCATCGCCTACATCAAGGAGCACCAGGGAGAATTCGACGTGATCCTGGTCGATTCGACCGACCCGATCGGCCCGGCCGTCGGCCTGTTTGAAGAAGACTTCTACCAGACGGTGTTCGCTGCCCTGAAAGAGGACGGCATCATGGTCGCGCAGAGCGAGTCCCCCTTCTATCATGCCGACATCCAGAAAGAGATGTTCGGCAACCTGCGCGCCGTATTTCCGATTGTCGAGATGTACCAGGCGTTCATCCCGACCTACCCGAGCGGCTTCTGGAGTTTTGCCTTCGCCAGCAAGCAGTACCATCCGGTCAAGGACTTCGACCGCAAACGTGCCGCCAACCGGGAGTTCCACACCCGCTACTACAACGAAGACCTGCATCTTGGCGCTTTCATGCTGCCGACCTTCGCACAGGAAAACATTGCGGAGTGATACTGCCATGACCACAGCCGCCCGACAGAACTGGACCCCGGAAGATTCTGCAGCTTTGTACGGCATCCGCAACTGGGGTGCGGGATTTTTCGACCTGAATGATCAGGGCGAGGTCGTGGTCAAGGTCCCTTTCCCGGAGGGTTCGGCCAGTGTGTCCCTGATGGACATCGTCACCGGCATCGAACAGCGCGGCCACGTCATGCCGCTGCTGCTGCGCATCGAGAATCTGCTGGACATCTCTCTCTCGCAGCTGAATGAAGCGTTTAGGCGCGCCATCACCGACGCAGGCTACACCGGCACCTACCGCGGCGTCTTCCCGATTAAGGTCAACCAGCAGTGCCAGGTCATCGAAGAGCTTACGGCGTTCGGCGCCCGCTACAGCCACGGTCTCGAGGCGGGCAGCAAGGCTGAGCTGCTGCTGGCCTTAGCGCACCTCAAGAATGATGGCCTGCTGATTCTCAACGGCTCGAAGGACCGGGAGTTTATTGACCTGGGGCTCTGGGCCGACAAACTCGGCATCCGCTGCTTTTTCGTGGTCGAATCGCCAAAAGAGCTGGCCCTGCTGATCGAACGCAGCAAGTCCCTCGGCATCCGGCCGCTGATCGGGGTCCGTGTCAAGGTGTCGAGCAAAGTCGGCGGGCTCTGGACGGAGACCACCGGTGATCGCAGCAGCTTCGGCCTGAGCACGGCGCAACTGGTCGCGGTGGTCGATACCCTGAGGCAGGCGGGCATGCTCGACTGTCTGCAGCTGCTGCACTGCCACCTCGGCTCACAGATTCCGGATCTCGACGACATCCGCGCCGGCGTCAACGAGGCCTGTCGCTTCTATGCCGGGCTGGTGGCCGAAGGCGCCCCGATGGGCTACCTCGACCTCGGTGGCGGTCTGGCGGTCGATTACATGGGCGCTGGCGACAACCACCTCCAGTCACGCAACTATACGCTTGATGACTATTGTGCCGCGTTGGTTGCCACCACAGCCAAGGCGCTCGACCCGCTCAAGATCGCGCACCCCAACCTGGTCACGGAATCGGGCCGCGCCACCGTCGCCTACTCCTCGCTCCTCCTGTTCAACATCCTCGATGTGATGCGTTTTGCGCCGATTGCCTTGCCGGAGCAGCCGGACGAGGCAGACCCTGAGCCAATCCACGCGCTCTTCCGCATGCACACCGACGATCAATCGATTGTTGATTACACCGAGGCGCTCAAATGCCGCGATGCAATGCGCGCCCTCTTCCGCAACGGCACAACCAGTCTGCGTCAACGCGCCGCCGCCGAGAACCTGTTCCTCGCCGTTGCCGGCAAAGCGTTTCACACCCAACAGAGCAACGACGCCCTGCCCGCCGAGCTGGCAGAATTGAAACAGGGGCTCGCCGATATCTACTACGGCAACTTCAGCGTCTTTCAGTCGCTGCCCGACACCTGGGCCATCGACCAAGTTTTTCCGGTGATGCCGCTACACCGCCACACCGAATGCCCGGACCGCGAAGCCACCCTCTCCGACCTGACCTGCGACTGCGACGGCAAGCTCGACCGCTTCTTCGTCGAAAATGACATCCGGGGCACCCTGCCGGTGCATGGACTGCGTGATGGGGAAAACTACCTGCTCGGCGTTTTTCTAATGGGAGCCTACCAGGAGACCTTGGGTGACCTGCACAACCTGTTCGGCGACACCCACGTCGCCAGCGTGCGCATTAACGCCAACGGCAGCTTCGATGTAATGAAGGAGATCAGCGGTGACACGATCGGTGATGTTCTGGAAATGGTTGAATACCGTGCAGACGATCTGTTCGAGACTTTCCGGGAGCGCACCGAAGAAGCCGTCCGTCAGGGAAAAATCAACATCCGGGAGCGGCAGACAATTGTCGAGGAATATGCCGCCAACCTGCGAGGTTATACCTACTACGAGGACTAGCCGTCAGCTCACGGGGAGTTCGACAGGCGGCCAGACTGTTCTCTTGATCAACCCGCCTGCAACCGTTGGCTGACAAACTGCGTCAACGAGTCAGACAGATCTCCCGCGGCCAGGGCCTGCAGATAGGCCTTGCGCGCATCATCCAACAGGCCCTGTTTCTCCAGGGCCCTTCCCAGACCGACCCAGAAAGCTCCGGCCTTCGGCCAGGCCGCCAGTAGATTGCGATAGGTTTGCGCGGCCAAAAAGGATTCGTCCAGCTGCAGGTAGTAACCCGCCAGCAGGGCATGGATCTCTGGAGCCTGCCCGATCCTGGGCAGACCGGACTGCAGCAGGAGGTTGACGGCACCGGGCAGGTCTCCCTGCTCGACCATCAGGGCCGCCGCCCGCTGTTTAAAGACAACATGCTCAGGCGCCAGAGTCACCCCGTCCCTGAGGACAAGAATGGCGGCATCAAAGTGCCCTGCCATTTCGTAAAGATCCGCCAGAAATGCGCGGGCGGCAAACTGTTGCGGGTCCAGCTCAAGGCAGATCTGCAAAGCCGCCACAGCCGAACTTTCACGATTGTCCCGATAAAAAACCTGCGCCGCCTGAAAAGCCTCTGCGGCCGTCTGGTAAACACCAAGACCGCCGACCGGCGCCTGCCCAGCGGAAACACCGCCAGGCAAAGTCTCCGGCCGAAGCAGCACGGGCTTCACCTTTGGCGGGGGCACCGGTTCTGTCTGCTGAACAGCAACCACGGGGGCCGGGCCGGCACCTGCCGGCGCGTTTACGACCTTGGGGGAGGAAGGGAGCCAGGCGGTCATCTGTCCAGCCAGCCACCAGAGCAGCAGGGCGCCGCCCGCACCGGCAATCAGCAGAACGAACGGCAAAGACCGCTGACGCGCCCGGGTCGCCGGAGGGACTGCGTGCCGCTCGGTGGAAGCCTCGTCACCCTGGCGTTCCTGCAGATCCCGCAACATCTGGTTGATCAGGCTCACAACAAAATCCTCTGCAAAAGATAAACAACAATCACCAGCTCAACCAGGGTCGCCGCGCCTACCGCCCAATAAAATGGCTGCTGCAGCCGGGACAACGAAGCCGCTGTCACGTCATCCGTATCGGCACAAGCCGCCCGAACATGGTTGGGTCCGACCGAAGCCAGCCCCTGCCCATAAGCCGCCATCAAAGCCTTGTGGCTGAGCACATTGACCAATCGCGGGATACCGCGACTCGAACGATACAGCAGGTCAAGCGCGTTCTGACTGAACAGGCAACCGCTCTTCATTCCCGCAATCTCCAAGCGATGCTCAACATAGCCTTCCACACCCTGACGGTCCAGAGGCGGCAACTCGTAACGGAAAGTGATCCGCTGGCGCAGTTGACGTAGATCGGAACGCTCCAGCAACACATTCAGCTCCGGCTGCGCAAAGACCACAATCTGCAGCAGCTTTTGTTTCTCGGTCTCCAGGTTGCTCAACAGGCGTAGGGCTTCCAGGCTTTCGCGCGGCATCGCCTGGGCCTCATCGATACAGAGAACCGCCCTCTGGCCCTCACTCTGAAGCTGAACCAGGTTCCCGGTGATCAGCTTCACCAGATCATGGGTGGTCGCCCCGACGGCAACCTCCAGGCCCAGCTCTTCCGCCAAAGCCTTGTGCAACTCGAATGGAGAGAGCAGCGGATTGGGGAGGTAGGCGGCACGGTACTGTCCCGCCATGGCCGCCAACAGCTTGCGGCACAGCAGCGTCTTGCCTGTGCCAACCTCGCCGGTGATCTTAATAAACCCTTCACCACTCTCCAGGGCAACCTGGAGAACGTTCAGGGCTTGCTGATGACCGACAAATTGATAGAAAAAGTCAGGATCAGGCGTCAGAGAGAAAGGCGACTCCTGCAGCCCGAAATGGTTCAGATACATCCCACACCCCCTCGGCAGGATACAATTTGTATCGCGCGGCAAAACATTATATATTTTCCGAGTAAGAAAATACCAGATATTTTCATCCCATCTTTTTGTACCGGAGGTATCCATGACCCGCGACGAACTCAGCCAGCACGACGGCCAGGACGGCAGACGCGCCTATGTGGCCGTCAACAAGATCGTGTACGATGTCACCGACAGCCCACTTTGGCAGAACGGCCTGCATCCCCCCAACCATAAGGCCGGTCAGGATCTGTCCGAGGAAATCCTTTCGGCCCCGCACGTCAAGACAGTCGTCACGCGTTTCCCTGTCGTTGGGCAGCTGGAGGAAGAGTCCTCATCGGCTGGCCAGAAGGGTGGCGGCAAGCTACTTGCCATCATCGCGATTGTCGCGATCATCTCTATCATCGGCCTGGTTCTGCTGCTCTAGCAGTCTGTTGGATAATAGGCAGCAAAGACCCCTTGTGCATCGCTCCCTTGTGCCCGTCCCGCCCGACGGGCACGGGGGGGGGGATCGGCCACAAAAAACCTGAATCAGCCCTTGCTTTTTCAGGTCATCTTGTCTATTCTCCACGCCATGTTACGTTTTCTTCTTCTCATGACAGGGATTGTCTGGGCCGCCTTGCTGCTCGTCTCCTGGAGCGGCCCCATTGACGCCTCCTCGACCCGGCCCCCGTCACAACAGGACGCCTCCTGATCTCCCCCAGCTCCGCTGACGACTCACTGTTCAGCAACACCTCACTCATCACACAGCACAGCCTTACACCCCTGGATTGATCCTCGCCGGACCAGTTCATCATCGATCGCATTGAGCACCTCCCACTTGTTCAACGACCAGAGTGGTGCCAACAACTGCTCCCGGGGACCGTCGCCTGTCAGACGATGGATCAGCGTGTCAGTCGGCAGCCGCTCGATCACATCCGCAACGAGACCGACATAAGCGGGCTGCGACAGGGTTTCGAATTCACCCGCCTGGTACAGCGCGCCCAAAGGGGTATTGTCGAGCACATGTAACAGGTGCAGTTTGACGCCGTCGACACCGAGGCGAGCCAGCTCGTCAATCGTGGCCAGCATGGCGGCACGGTCTTCGCCGGGCAGCCCGAGAATCACATGCACACACACCCGGATTCCCCGCTGTTTCGCCCGTTGGTAAGCATCCAGGAAAGCGGCATAGTCATGGCCGCGCTGCAGCCAGGCCAGCGTTCGGTCATGCATCGACTGCAACCCGAGCTCCAGCCAGAAGTAGGTGCGCTGATGGTAGCTCTCCAGCAGCGCCATCACCGGCTCGGGAACGCAGTCGGGCCGGGTGCCGACCATCAAGCCGACCACATCCGGCACAGCGAGGGCTTCATCATAAAGCCGGCGCAAAGTTTCAACCGGCGCAAACGTGTTCGAAAAGGGTTGGAAATAGGCCAGAAACTGCCGGGCCTTGTACTTGCGCGTCATCACCTCTTTGCCCGCCTCAATCTGGGCGGCAATCTCGGCCTGACGAGCAATTCCCGTGGCCCCCGAACCACCCGGGTCGCAGAACAGGCAGCCGGCTCGGTCCCGCCCGCCGCCCCGGTTCGGACAACCAAACCCGGCATCCACGGAGATCTTGTGCACACGACCACCAAAATGCTCCTTGAGGTGTGCGGAAAACATCTGGTAAGGTTTGTTCGACATAAACAGACTATGCCATTCTCCCCAGGGCAAGAGCAAGGGGCAACAAAGCCTTTGCAGGTGGCAGGGCGGCTGGTATACTGAGCGTATTGATTGCTGAACTTGAAGGAGAGTGTGCATGGCCCGCTTACTGGTTGTTGATGATGAAGGCGATATTCGCCACCTTTATGCCGCAGAACTGGAAGACGAGGGTTATGATGTCGCCACCGCCGGCAACAGCGCCGACGCCCTGACTCTGCTTGAACAGCAGACCTTCGATCTGGTGGTTCTCGACATCCAACTTGACCAGGAAAGCGGCCTGGAACTGCTGCAGGCAATCACCCGCAAGCAGGAGAACCTCCCGGTCATTCTCTGCACGGCCTTCAGCTCCTATCGGGATGATTTTTCATCCTGGCTGGCGGATGCCTACGTGGTCAAAAGTTCGGACCTGAATGAACTGAAACAGGAAGTCAAACACATACTAAACAAACAGCGTCCATCCTGAGCACCTGGTGAAAGCCCCGACATCCGTTCAAACTGACATTTTTTCCGCGACCAGCCGGGAGGAGTTCCATTGAAAGCCGTCATTATGGCGGGAGGCTTCGGCACCCGCATCCACCCCCTGACGATCAACCAGCCGAAACCGATGATTCCGCTGATCAACCGACCGATCATGGAACACATCATCCGGCTGCTCAAAAAACATGGTATTTCGGAACTGGTTCTGCTGCTCTACCATCAACCGGAAGACATCCGCAAATATTTTGGAGATGGCAGCGAATTCGGCATGCGGATCACCTACGTCGTCCCGCTGGAAGATTTCGGCACCGCCGGCGCGGTCAAAGCGGCGGCCCGGCATCTCGATGAACGCTTCATAATCATCAGCGGTGACCTGCTGACCGATTTTGACCTGTCCAAAGCGATCTCTTTTCACGAAGAGAACCAGGCCCTGGCGACCCTGACCCTGACCTCGGTCACCGACCCGTTGCAGTTCGGCGTGGTTATTACCGATAAGCGGGGACGCATCACCAAATTTCTGGAGAAACCGGGCTGGGGCGAGGTCTTTTCCGACACCATCAACACCGGAATCTACGTGCTCGAGCCGGAAGTACTCGATCTGATCCCGGACGGAGAAAATCGTGACTGGGCCAAAGATGTCTTTCCGCAAATGCTCGCGGAAGAAGCACCCCTGTTCGGCTGCTGTCTGGAAGGCTACTGGGCGGACATCGGCAACACGGACGCCTACCTGGAAGCCTGCCAGGACATTTTCAACGGCAAAGTCAGCGTGCATATCTCCGAGCCCTCCCGCCACGCGGGAGAAACCATATACGTCAGCCGCGATGCCAAGGTGGATGAGCAGACGGAACTGCACGGGATGGTTGTGCTTGGCGACAACACCCGGGTGTACGGCAAGACCCGCCTGAGCAACTGCTCGGTGGGGCGCAACTGCCTGATCGAGGATGGCGTCATTCTGGAAGACACCGTTCTCTGGGACAACGTCTATGTCAAGAGCGGCGCACGGATCAAAGGTGCCACCATCTGCAACCAGGTCCGCATCGGGCAGGATGTCCAGATCGAAACCGGAGCCGTCATCGCTGACGAAACCACGATCGGCGACCAGGTTCACCTCAAACCCGACGTCAAGATCTGGCCGCGCAAGGTCGTGGAGAGCGGTGCCACCGTCACCGGCAACCTGATCTGGGGAGAGAAGTGGCGCAAAAGCCTGTTTGAAGGCGCGGTCGTCCGGGGACTGACCAATATTGAGATGACCCCTGAATTTTCGGCCCGATTGGGCGCGGCCTACGGCTCGACCCTGCCGAAGGGCAGCTGTGTCCTTGGCGGGCGGGACGCGATCCGCTCGTCACGTATGCTGAAACGCTCCTTTGTTGGCGGGCTGTTGTCTGCCGGCATCAATGTGCGCGACATCACCATGGTCTCGCTGCCGGTCCTGCGCTACAAGCTGACCACCTTTGGCGAGTCAGGCGGTTTCCACTTCCGCCAGTCGCCGCAGGATCCGGCCGCAACGGAAATTATTTTCTGCGAAGAGGACGGCAATGAGTTCTCTGCCACCACCGGCAAGAACGTGGAGCGGGTTTATTTCAAAGAGAATTTCCGGCGCGCCCATCATTCCGAGCCGGGCGGCATCGAGGAATTGCCACAAATTTACGACTTCTACCGCGAGGGGTTTCTGCGAGGTCTTGACGGCGAAACCCTGAAACGCCGCGCCCCGAAGCTGGTCCTCGACCTGAACCACTCGCCGGCGGCCGACCTGCTGCCCGACCTGTTGGCCAAACTCGGCTTTGCCGTCACGGAACTGAACTCACATGTCCAGGAGAAGGGCGTCGCCCCTTCGAAGGAGGAACTGGAGCAGGCTCTTGACCAACTGAGCCGCATTGTCATGACTCTGGGTGCCGATGCCGGCTTCTGGCTCGGGCCCTCCGGGGAAAAAGTCAAGATGGTTGGTGCCGGGGGAAGAATCTTCTCCGACCTCGAAGCCTTGAACGTCATGACAACCCTGGTTGCTGCTGCGAACAAGTCCGGCTCGATTGTTGTCCCCATGGCGGCACCGGGCACGATCGACAACCTGGCTGAAGCCTACGGCATGTCGGTCAAACGGACCCGTTCCGACGGCCGCTCACTGGTTGAGGCCGGCCAGGATCGTCAGGTCCGGATGATCGGTTCACTGGACGGCCGCTTCGGCTTCCCGGCGTTCCAGGCGAACTTCGACGGGCTGTTCACCATCGCCAAAGCAATGGAACTGTGTGCCTTGACCGGCCTCTCTCTGGACGAAGCCTACCAAGAAGTACCAGAACGCAGTTATCATCACCTGCAACTGCCCTGTTCCTGGGAATACAAAGGCGGCCTGATGCGCCGAATGAGCGAGGATGCTGTTGACAAAGACGCCTCCTTTGTTGACGGCGTGCGGATCAACGATGGACAAAGCTGGATCCTGGTTCTCCCCGACCCCTACCGCCCCCTGGCCCACCTCTATTGCGAATCGCCGGACCAAGCTGTCGCCGAGAAGCTGAAAGAGGAGTATCAGGAGAAAATCACCACCTGGCTGAACGAAATGGCTGAGGACAACAAAGGGTAAATAAACATTGTCAGACTTTCGATGGGATCCCCTGAAAAACACCTGGACGATTACCGCCAACCACCGGGAACGACACCCGCGCGAATTTTTTATCGAGCGTCAGCAGATCACCATGACCACCTGTCCCTTCTGTCCGGGACTGGAGGAGCGCACTCCACCGGAAGTGTTTGCCATCCGCCCCCCCGGCAGCCCGACGAATGGCCCCGACTGGCAGGTTCGGGTCGTGCCGAACAAGTTCCCACTACTGCGAATTGAAGGTCATCTTGACCGCCATACCGAGGGGCTGTATCAGGCGATGCAGGGCATTGGTGCGCACGAAGTTATTATCGAAACCCCGGAGCATGCGCCATGGCTCTCCGACCTCGAACTGGGCCAGATGGTCCGCGTGTTCCAGGCTTACCGGGAGCGACTGCTCGATTTGCGTCGTGACAAGCGCTTTCGCTACCTGCAGATTTTCAAGAATCATGGCATAGAAGCAGGGTCACCCGTACCGCATTCACATTCCCAGCTCATCGCGGTACCGATCACCCCGCCTGTGCTCAAAACGGAGTTAAATGCCTGTCGGAGTTACTTCCAGACCAACGAGCGCTGCCTGATCTGCGACATGATCGCCCAGGAGCTGACGGACGGTCGACGGGTCGTGTACAGCGACGAGCACTTCCTCGTGGTCACGCCTTATGCCTCGTCCTCCCCTTTCGAAATGCGCTTGTTCCCACTGCAGCACAACCATGACTTTGCCCTGCAGAACGACACTGAGCTGGCAAACTTTGCCGTCGCCTTGCAAAGCACCCTGTTAAAGCTGCGCAGCCTGTTGCGGGACCCGCCTTACAATTTCATTTTGCACACGGCACCGCCGGCGCACCCACGACCCGGCCTGCCGGACTACTGGAGTTCACTGGCGAATGATTACCACTGGCACCTCGAACTGGTCCCCCGCCTCAACCGGATTGCCGGCTTCGAATGGGGCAGCGGCCTGCACATCAACCCCATGCCTCCCGAGGCTGCGGCACGCCATCTGCGCAATACCGACCCATCACCCGGGCTGTGACCGGCGAGGACCCTGATTGCCATGACGGCTCCCACCCACACAAACACTGCCCAACAGGGCCGCCCGAGATTGCTGGTCAATCACGCCAGCCGACAACGCCTGACGACGGCCGGCCTGCAGCATCACCATGACGCCCCGCTCGACCTGACCGCGGTCCGCCAGATTGCCCATCAACTCGAGGTCAACGGCACGCGGCTTTTCCTGCTGGCACAGTTAAATACCGCCCTGCAGTGGCTCTGCCTGCACTATCTGTCGCATCACGCAATCGAACCCCATTGGCAGGACGTCCGTTTCGGAGCGAACCGCCACCCTTATCCGAGCCTGGGCCAAACCTTTTGTCTGTTTCAGAAGGCCTACGCTTTACGCGACCTGCCGGACGCAGCGCTGCAGCCACAAGGTCACGGCGACGCGGTGGCCACGGCACGCCGCAACCTTGTCGCAGCGATCTGCCTGCTCGACATTCAACTGGACAATCCGGCCCTGGACGACCTTGCGCCCCTGTTCACGGAACAAACACCCGCGCACAGACTGCGTTACAAGGAAGTCCTCGACCGCCTGACCGCCATGCGGCCCGGGCAACCAGGGGCAACGCCCTTCGAACAGCCGCTGCGCGCCCTGCTCGAAGCGCCGCGCAAGGCGGCACCACAGGACTTGGCGGGGCAACTCGATTACGCTGTCGCCCACTGGGGCGATCTGCTGCCAGCAGAGCTGGTTCGAAATCTCACGGTGGCGCAGGCGATTGCCCGGGAAGAAGCACAACAACGCGCACCCGGCCCCGGCCCGGTGGCCGCACCCCGGTTCAGCAGTACTCCGGAGACCTGGGAGCCGGCCGCCTTTACCCCGGACACCGACTGGATGCCGAACGCCGTCCTGCTGGCCAAGTCGATTCATGTCTGGCTGGGACAGCTCAGTCGTCAGTACGATACCACGATCGCTACCCTGGAACAGATTCCCGACGCCGAGCTCGACCGCCTGGCCGGATGGGGCATCAACGCTCTCTGGCTAATCGGCATCTGGCAGCGTTCACAGGCGTCACGCACCATCAAGCAGATGCGCGGCAACCCGGAAGCGGAGGCCTCGGCCTACGCCCTGAGCAACTACCGGGTCGCGATCGACCTGGGCGGCGAAGCGGCCCTCACTAATCTGGAGGCACGTTGCGCAGCTCGTGGCATCCGTCTCGCCTGCGACGTAGTCCCCAACCATACCGGCATCGATTCGGAGTGGGTGCGACAACATCCCGACTGGTTTATCCAAAGCGACCATGCGCCCTACCCCGCCTACCGTTTTTCCGGGCCGGACCTTTGCGATGATCCGGCGGTCAGCATCCGTATCGAAGACGGTTACTGGGATCACAGCGATGCCGCCGTAACCTTCGAGCACCTCGATCACCGGACCGGGCAACGGCGCTATGTTTACCATGGCAACGACGGCACCCACATGCCCTGGAACGATACGGCCCAGCTCAACTTCCTGCTGCCTGAGGTGCGCCGGGTGATGAGCGACCTGATCATTGATGTCGCCAGGCGTTTCCGACTGATCCGCTTCGATGCCGCCATGACCCTGGCGCGCAAACATTTCCGGCGACTCTGGTTCCCGCCGCCCGGCGGCAGCGCCGGCGTCCCCTCTCGTTCGGGGTGGTGGCTCTCGGATGAAGACTTCGATCGCGCCTTCCCGGTCGAGTTCTGGCGGGAAGTGGTCGACCGCATCAACCGCGAAGCGCCCGACACGCTGTTGATCGCCGAAGCCTTCTGGCTGATGGAGAGTTACTTCGTCCGCACCCTCGGTATGCACCGGGTCTACAACAGCGCCTTTATGCACCTGTTGAAACGGGAAGAGAACGCCAAATACCGTCGGATTCTGAAGGATGTCCTCGCTTACAATCCCGAAATCCTGAAACGCTACGTCAACTTCATGAACAACCCCGACGAAGCAACCGCCGTAGAACAATTCGGCAAGGACGACAAGTACTTCGGCACGGCGGTCCTGCTGGCCACCCTGCCGGGACTGCCGATGTTCGGCCATGGTCAGATCGAAGGCTATCGAGAAAAATACGGGATGGAATTCCGGCAGGCCTACTGGGATGAAACGCCGGACACCGCCTTCATTGCGCATCATGAGGCCCAGATCTGTCCCCTGTTGCGGCAGCGACAGCTGTTCTCCGAGGTGCAGCATTTCGCCCTGTATGATCTGTTGACCGCCCAGGACGTCAACGAGAACCTGTTCATCTACAGCAACGGCTGCGGTGAAGAACGCTGTCTGGTAGTCTACAACAACAGCCCTGAACCGGCGAACGGCCGACTCTCCGCCTCCGCGCCCAAAGCACGTCCTGAACAGGAAGGACAGACCGAACCGGGGCGGCCGCTGGCCGAGGAGCTTGGTCTTTCTGCCGCGAATACACCCTTCTGTCGCTTTCGCGACCATCGGGACAACCGGGAGCACCTGAGGCCGCTCAGCGCCTTGCAGAACGGCCTTGAGATCTCCCTGGACGCCTACCAGTATCACGTGTTCTACGATTTCCAACCCCTGCCGGACCCTGACGGGATCTGGGCACGGCTGTATCGTCACCTGAACGGAAGGGCGGTTCCCAATCTGGACGCGGCCGCGCTACGCTTTAAACAGCCCGCACTCTGGCAAGCTACGCAGCAGCTGTTTGCACCCAACCGCCTGCAAAAACTCGCCCGGAGCCTGCCCGATTTCCCCCTGTCGACAGACGTTCGCGCCCAGCTTGACACACTGGTCGCTGACTTCGAGGGCTGGCTTAACATCTTTACCTCTGCAGCACAGCTGACCATCGCCGGCAGTGGCCCTGCCTTGCAGGACCGGTTGACGGCCATATTCAGCCGCGTCAAGCAGGGGCTGAACCAACAGGACGATGGACAGCGTCTCGCACGCCTCTGGTCTGGCACCGATGCTCTGGATGGGCTGACCTATCCGCTGCTCTGCTGGCAGCTGTGTGAAGAGTTCATGCAGCAGCTCTACCAGCAACGCGACCCACAGCGCCTGCGCAAGGACTTCAAGCGTTTCGGGCTCGATCAAGCTTGGCAGGAGACCCTGCCCACAGCGGAAACAGCGGAGGATTTCACCCTGGTTGAACTGCTATTGCTGACCGCAGAGACCTTACCGCATCCGGCCGCAAACCTGTCAGCATTGCAGCAATTGACAGACCAGCCGCAGGCTCACGACTGGTTGCAGATCAACCAGTATGAGGAAGACACCTGGTTTGACCATGATCACATGCAGCGGCTGTGCGCCGCCCTGGTTCTGCAAAGATTGTGCTTACCGACCGGCTCGCCGGTACAGCTGACAACTGACCTTGAGCGTCTCCAGCGACGAGCTGAACGCGTTGAAGCTGGCGGCTGCCGGCTGGATAAATTTCTGACGGTGGGCTAGAATACGCTGGCCGATCAAACATCACCACCTGGCAACGAAAACGGTCTAAATCCTTATGCGCAATACACCGTTGAACATCCTGATGGTCGCATCCGAAGCGGCACCCTTTGCCAAAACCGGCGGACTGGCTGATGTCGTCGGCGCCCTGCCACAGGCTCTGCAGGCCCAGGGACACGATGTCCGCCTGGTGATGCCCTGGTACCGCTCGGTCCGAAAAAACAGCGGCCCGGTGCGCAAGAACCGGAGCAGCCTTGCAGTCCCGATGGGCGGTGCGGTTGACACCGTGGCCTTCCGGCAGGGGGCTCTTGGAGCGGTTCCAGTCTACTTCATCGACGCCCCAGAGCTTTACGACCGGGCGGGACTGTATGGAGAAGAGGGTCAGGATTACCCAGACAACGCCCTGCGCTTCGGGCTGCTCAGCCGGGCCGCCCTGGAGCTGACACGGAAGATCTCTTTTGTGCCGGACATCGTGCACGCCCATGACTGGCAAGCCGGCCTGGTACCGGTTTACCTGAATCAGCATCTCTGGCGGGATGCCCATTTCGCCAAAACCGGCAGCCTGTTTTCTATTCACAACCTCGGCTATCAGGGGCAGTTTGCAACGGAAGCTCTGGTCGGGCTCGGCCTGGATTCCTCTTTGGCCGCTCCGGACAGGCTCGAATATTTCGGCCGCATCTCCCTGCTCAAGGGCGGCATCCGCTATGCGGACCGGATCAGCACCGTTTCGCCAACCTACTGCCGGGAGATCCAGACGCCAGAATTCGGCATGGGCCTGGATGGTCTGCTGACCTCGCGGCAAACCCATTTGCACGGCATTCTGAACGGCCTTGATGATGATCTCTGGAGCCCGGCCACCGACCCGGCCCTGCCGGAGAATTACTCGACCTCAAACCTCCGCGGCAAGGCGGTCTGTAAGGCGGCCCTACAGGATGAGCTCGGCCTGCAGCCGGACCCGGCCGTACCGATTGTCGCAATGGTCACCCGACTGGACTCACAAAAAGGGATCGATCTGCTGATTGACACGTGGCAGACCCTGCTCGACCGTAAAATTCAGCTGGTCATTCTCGGCTCGGGAGCCCCCGACTACGAGCGGGCCCTGACCACCCAGGGTCAGGCCTACCCCGGCCGGGTTGCTTTCTCACGCCGCTTTGACGACAAGTTGGCCCGCCGCATCTATGCCGGCAGCGACCTGTTCCTCATGCCGAGCCGTTACGAACCCTGCGGCCTCGGGCAATTGATCGCCCTGCGCTACGGCTGTGTTCCGCTGGTCCGAGCGACCGGTGGCCTGGCAGACACCATCGTCGACCCATGCGATCGCACCGCGCCGGCTAACGGTTTTCTGTTTCAGGAGCAGACCGGCACGGCCCTGATCGAAGGTCTCGACCGGGCCCTGTCAACATATCACCAGGCGAAAGCATGGCAGACCCTGCTCCGCTACGGCATGCAGCAGGATTTTTCCTGGCAACGCGCGGCCGCAGCCTACTCGGATCTTTACAGGAGAATTCTCAGTGACCGATCAGGCTGACAAACCACAAACGGAGCCGGACGTTCCGGCAGCTGAGCCGAATCCGCTGGATGAGCTGGCAGAGTTGGAGCAGACCATTCGTCGCCGACTGCGCCGCAACCAGCTATTCCTCGAGCGGTTTATGGATGAGGATTTTGAGGAGGACGAAAAGGACCTCGATGATCCGGAACCAGAGGACATTCAGGAGTCCGACTGACCCGACTGCCGGGGTTTCAGCCGCTTGCCACCCTCCAAAACTGAATCAATCGGGACTAGAATTATTGGATACAGCGCCCACTCAGGCACCTTGCTCCGCGGTCACACAAACAGTCCCTCGGGCAGGTGCTGCAGTTCTCACCGGCAGTTGGATCACAACGGCCATCGCCGCATGCTGAGACACCGAGACATCTGCCGCTGATACACCTTTCATCGCTGGCACACGAGCAGTCCCGTGGGCAGGTGCTGCAGTTCTCACCGGCAGTTGGATCACAGCGGCCATCGCCGCATGCTGAAACGCCGAGACATCTGCCGCTGATACACCTTTCATCGCTGGCACACGAGCAGTCCCGTGGGCAGGTGCTGCAGTTCTCGCCGGCAGTTGGATCACAACGGCCATCGCCGCATGCTGAAACGCCGAGACATCTGCCGCTGATACATCTTTCATCGCTGGCACACGAGCAGTCCCGTGGGCAGGTGCTGCAGTTCTCGCCGGCAGTTGGATCACAGCGGCCATCGCCGCATGCTGAAACACCGAGACATCTGCCGCTAACACATCTTTCCCCACCGGCACACGAGCAATCGACCGGGCAGGTGCTGCAGTTCTCGCCGGCATGAGCATCACAGTTGCGGTCGCCACATGCAGGCTCTGAGCTACGGTCTATATTTTCAGGGACGTCTTTTTTGCCCTTGCCCGGACGCGGGCTTTCGGGAGTGGGGGTTGCTGGTCCTGTCTTTCTACCGCAGAACCGTTCGGCCTTTTCCAGACCTTTAAAAAACCATCCACCAGCTTGTTTGCAGTCTGTGGGGAGTGCATCAAAAACATGCCCGTCTTTGCAGCACCAGCCTATCTCAACTTGCTTGGCAGTGGCAGGTGTGACACCGCAAACAACGAACTGAGTGAGCGCAACGAGAACAAGGCCACAAAACAGATGCGGAATTGGCAGCTTCATGATCCCTCCCACTGGTGCGGTTAACTCTTGATGTTTGTTGCTCAGCCGATATTTTTAATGGTTTCAGACGCCCGATAATTGAAGTCAAATAAAGTATAAATGGCGTTGGTAGAAAGTCCAGATATGAGGGGGAAGTTCATTCGGCGTCATCACTCTCCTGCAAGCGTCGCAAGTAGTCTTTCCATTCAACCGGCAACAGATCTTTCTTGTGGCTATTACAGGTTTTACACGCTGGCACGCAGTTGCCTTTAGTTGTGCGACCACCGCGTACCAGAGGGACCACATGATCCAGAGTCAACTCGGCAGCCGGCACCTTCGCATGGCAATAGTAACATTCACCGGCAGCGATCCGATTGCGCCACCACTGGCTACGGCGCAGTTCCCGTGCCTTCTGTCGCTCCTTTTTGAGATGTTCTTCCGAGGCCCCGCCCCAGTCATCAATCATGGCTTGTCCTACTTCTGATGGGCTTAAATTGGAGGACCATTTTATACACACCCATGATATAATGTCGATTTTTAATAATCGATTCGTTCATGGTAAGACAGCATGACAGTACAATCACGTCCGTCATGTGAAGATGGGCCAACTCCTCGAAGAGAGGGCTCATTCAAAGGTCGTCATCACTTATGAATATTCTGATTGTTGGCGCGGGGCAGGTTGGCCAGTTTCTGTCGGAACGGCTCTCCCTTGAGGGTCACGACGTTACTCTGCTCGACCGCGACCAGGAACATCTCACTGAAGCCCAGGATCGCCTCAATGTCATGACGGTGCTCGGCAACGGCGCCAGCGCCGAGGCGATGGAACAGGCCGGCATCAAGAATATGGACATCGTCATGGCAGTCACTGACTTTGACGAAGTCAATATCCTCGCCTGCCTGCTGGCCAGGGAATACGGCGTCCACCGGCGCATCGCCCGCATCAAGAGCATCGACTACCAGAGCCACGGCGCGGTCCTGTCGAAAGAAAAACTCGGCATCGACCTGATGATCAACCCGGACGATGCCGTTGCCGACGAACTGGCCAACCTGGCCGGCCGGGCCGGCACCTTTGACGTCGCCGAGTTCGTCGAGGGCAAGGTCCAGTTTCTCGGTTACCGGATCACCGAGCAGAGCCCCTTGTGCAACCTGACCCTGCGTGAGCTGGGCGAGATCCGCGGCATGTACCGCTTCGTGGTGGTCGCGATTGCCCGCCAGGGCCAGACCATCATCCCGCGCGGCGACGACACCATCCAGGTCGGTGACAGCATCTTCATTTTCGCACATAAGGAAGAGCTACCAGCGATCCAGTACCTGCTGAAGATCGAGCAGGAGCCGAAACGCAAAAACCGTCGGGCCTTCATCCTGGGTGGCGGGCGCATCGGTCTAAGGTTGGCACAACACCTCGAAGAACGTCACTTCAATGTCAGGCTGGTGGAACGCGACCAGGAGCGCTGCGAGGTCTTGTCGGCGAAACTCCAGAAGACCATGGTGATCCAGGCGGAAGGTGCCGACATCCGCACCCTGCTGGATGAGGGTGTCGGCGAAGCGGATGTCTTCATCGCTGTCACCGAAAACGATGAGACCAACATCCTCTGTTCGCTGCTCTGCCGTCATCATGGCACCCAACGCACCCTCGCGCTGGTCAGCCGACCTGAACTGCTTGACCTGGCACCCTCGTTGGGGATTGACGCCTGTGTGTCACCGCGTCTGTCGGCTGCCGGAGCGATTCTGAAATATGTCCGCCGCGGTGATGTCATCTCCCTGGCGGCAGTGGAAGGCAGTAACTCCGAAGTTCTGGAGATTCTGATCAAGGAGCAGAGCCCGATCATTGGCACCCCTCTGAAAGAGCTGCATATTCCGCGTGGTGCCATCATCGGCGCCATCGTCCACGGCGACAACTACGAAATCGCTGACGGCGACAGTTGCCTGAAAGTCGGCGACCGGGTGCTGGTGTTTGCGTTACCGACCGCCCTGGCCAAAGTCGAGCGGTTCTTTGAGTAAACATACGCCATGAACATTACTCTGACCCTGCGCATTCTCGGCGCCTTATTGATCTTTCTCGCGGGCGCCCTGCTTCTGCCTATCCCCTTCTCCCTCTTTTACGGCGACGGCGCGGCCATGGCGTTCATCTTCTCCGCGCTCATTTCGCTGGTCGTCGGCGGGGGTCTGTTCACAGGCTGTATTTCGAGCAAGGAGATGTCGGTGCGCGAAGGGTTTGCCGTGGTCACCTTCGGTTGGACCTTCTTCGCCCTGTTCGGCGCACTCCCTTTCGTGATCTCCGGAGCCATTCCCTCCTACCTGGATGCCTTTTTCGAAACCATGAGTGGGTTCACCACGACCGGCTCAACCATTTTGACCAATATCGAAGCGATGCCGGCCAGTCTGCTGCTCTGGCGCTCCATGACCCAGTGGTTCGGCGGCATGGGGATTATCGTACTCTCTCTGGCCATCCTGCCGATGCTGGGCGTCGGCGGCATGCAGCTGTTCAAGGCGGAGGTCCCCGGACCGACCGCCGACCGGCTGAAACCACGTATTCAGGATACCGCCAAACTGCTCTGGGGCGTCTATGCGCTGCTGACCATCGCTGAAATCATCCTGCTGATGGCCGGCAACATGGGCTTCTTCGATGCCCTCAATCATGCCTTCACCACCATGGCGACCGGCGGTTTCTCTACCCGCAACGCCTCCATAGCGGCCTACAACAGCGCCTACATCGACTGGGTGATCACACTGTTCATGTTCCTCGCCGGGGTCAATTTCTCCCTGCATTACCTCGGCCTGCGCGGCCGTTTCATGGACTACCTCCGCAACGAGGAGTTCCGTTTCTACCTGGTCCTAGTGGTTGCCGGTATAGCCCTGATAGCCATTTTCAACGCTGGCGGCAGCTATCCCACATTTTGGGAGAACCTGCGTTACAGCGCCTTCCAGATGGTCTCGATCATAACCACCACCGGTTTCGGCACGGCGGACTACGAACTCTGGCCAGTGCTCTGCCAGTACCTGCTGGTGATCGCCATGTTTGTCGGTGGCTGCGCCGGATCAACCGGCGGTGGCATAAAAGTCGCGCGCCTGCTGCTGCTGGCCAAACACGCCCAGACGCAACTGTTCCGCCTGATCCATCCGCGGGCGGTCCGCCTAGTCAAACTGGGGGACCGGCCGGTTGACAAGGAAGTGATGCAGTCGATTCTCGGCTTTTTCGCCCTTTACATGGCAGTGTTCGTGATTGCCTCATTCATCATGGCCGGCACCGGTATGGACCTGGTCTCCGCCGGTGGGGCCGTCGTCGCCACGCTCAGCAACATCGGTCCCGGGGTCGGCAGCGTCGGCCCAGCCGACAACTTTGCCCACGTCCCTGCTTTGGGCAAAGTCACCCTGTCGCTCTGCATGCTGCTCGGCCGACTCGAACTGTTTACTGTCCTGGTTCTGGTTTTTCCGACTTTCTGGCATAAATAAATGTGAGGTAAGAATTATTGGTTAAACTGAATAAGCAGTCCGGTGCTTCTCCTCCTGACAGAGTCCAAGCTTCCACTCTCTGGAAACTGACGGAGGCTCCCTGATGCAAACAAGGCCGCCGCAATGTCACTCGCAAAAAAGATTCTGCGCTACCCCGTTTTGTGGCTTACCATCGGAGCCTTGCTACTGATGACGTCGCCGGTCCGATCAGGCCTTGAGCACTATTTCCTCTACTTCCCCGACCCTCACCTGGTCGCCACCCCGCAGCTCTACGACCTGCCCTACGAAGACCTCCATTTCGAAGCGGACGACGGCACGGCCCTGCACGGCTGGCTGATCCCCGGCCAGACCGAAGCGCCGCTGGTGCTCTTCTTCATGGGCAACGCGGGCAACATGTCCCACCGACTCGACAACCTCCGTTTTCTGCATCGCCTGGGTGTCAGTGTTTGTATTTTTGATTACCGGGGCTACGGCACAAGTAGCGGCAAGGCGAGTGAGCAGGGTCTCTACAGTGATGCACGCGGACTGGTCGCAACGCTCCGGCAGCGCGGCTGGGAGCCTGACCGGATGGTTTTGTTTGGCCGCTCCATCGGCGCCGCGGTGGCCTTACAGATGGCCCTTGAGCATCCCCCGGCGGGCCTGGTGCTGGAATCGTCCTTTACATCTATTGAGGCAATGGGCAAAACCCACAATCCGATTCTCTATACGCTGTTCGGCTGGGCGATTGACGCCGCCTACGATAATCTCGGCAAGATTGACCAGATCAAGACACCTTTACTGATTTTTCACGGGGAGAAGGACACCATCTGCCCACCGGAGATGGTCCGACAACTGTATGCACAGGCTCCGGAGCCAAAGCAGCTGGTCTGGATTGCTGACGCCGACCACAATGACACTTTCGACATGGGCGGACAGGAATATCTGGAGCACTGGACACTTTTTTTGAAACAATCTGTCGCGCCCTAATACAAAGCTAACAAAGGGCGAACAGAATAAGCCTGTTTTTTTAATCAATTGACAACACATAAGAACTGCACGTATTTTCCGAAAAAACAGCGCACAGGTCACCTGGTCATAAGGGTTGATCTCAGCTAAAAGGTAATAAGCTCTATGGGCACTGAAATCTTTCTGGTAGGCGTCGGCATCCTGGTCATCATCGCGATTTTCGACATCATGGTCGGAGTCAGCAACGACGCGGTAAACTTTCTCAATTCTTCCATCGGTTCGAGGGTTGCGTCCCGTGCCACAATCATGACGATCGCCAGCTTTGGCATCATGGCCGGCGTCACCTTCTCCGGTGGCATGATGGAGGTGGCCCGAAAAGGGATTTTCCACCCCAACTTCTTCACCATGCCGGAGTTGCTGACCATTTTCCTCGCGGTCATGATTGCCGACATCATCCTGCTCGACCTGTTCAATACTTACGGGCTGCCAACCTCAACCACCGTCTCCATCGTCTTTGAACTGCTCGGCGCCGCCGTCGCAGTATCCCTGATGAAATTGCTTTCTGCAGGCGACAGCCTGATGAATGTCGTGCAGTACATCAATACCGGCAAGGCGATGATGATCATCATGGGCATCCTGCTCTCGGTGGCGATCGCCTTCATCTGCGGAGCAGTCGTACAGTTTCTGTCCCGCATCCTGTTCACTTTCAATTACGAGCAGAAACTCGCTCGCTACGGCGCCCTGTGGGGCGGGGTAGCGCTGTCATCGATCACCTACTTTATTCTGGTCAAAGGCGCCAAAGGGGCGACCTTTATCTCGGCCGAACAAGTGGTCTGGATCAAGGGACACACCCTGCTGATCCTCGCCGCCATTTTTGTGGTTTCGGCGGTAGCTCTGCAGCTGCTGCTCTTATTTAGAGTCAATATTCTCAAACCGATTGTGCTGATCGGCACGTTTGCTTTGGCGATGGCGTTTGCCGCCAATGACCTGGTCAACTTCATTGGGGTTCCGCTTGCCGGCATCCACGCCTACGAGGCAGCAATCGCTTCTAGCGATCCCCTGACCATCACCATGGGCGTGCTCAGCAAAAAGGTCCAATCAGAGACCCTGTTCCTGCTGATTGCCGGCGGTATCATGGTCGCGACCTTGTGGTTTTCCCGCAAAGCGAGGACCGTCACCGAAACGGAGGTCAGCTTGGGGCAGCAGGAAGAAGGGGATGAAAAGTTTGAGTCCATTGCCCTCTCCCGGGCGATTGTGCGACTGGCCTTGAACATTTCCGACCTGGTGAAACACGTGGTGCCACGCCGCCTCCGGGTACTGGCCAACCGGCGCACCGACCCGCGTGCTTACCGCTCCCCCCTGGACGGTGAACGCAAGCCCTCTTTCGACCTGGTCCGTGCTTCAGTCAACCTGATGGTCGCCAGCGCCGTGGTCTCCTATGCCACCTCGAACAAGCTGCCGCTATCGACGACTTATGTGACCTTCATGGTCGCCATGGGCAGCTCCTTTGCCGACCACGCCTGGGGCCGGGAGAGCGCAGTTTACCGCATCACCGGCGTTTTGACCGTAGTCGGCGGTTGGTTTATGACTGCCATTATGGCGTTTACCTTTGCCGGTCTGTTTGCCGTCGTGATCTTTTACGGCCAGGCTCTTGGTGTTGTCGGTCTTTTATCCCTGGGCGTTCTGCTGATCTGGAACGCCCACCGTAAGCACCGGACCTTGTCGGAGGAAGCGGCAAAGCAGAAGATTTTCAATCTGCAAAAGGTCGAAAATGCCGAAGAAAGTGTTGCCACCAGCTTTGAACACATGGGGACCTTCCTCAGGGAGCTTCGAGAATCCCTCGAAGAAACCCTCGAGGCCTTGTTCGTTCAGGATTACGACCGTCTGGCAGTGCAGCGTAAGCGTCTCAAGCAGTTCCAGAGCTGGTCAAACATCATCAGTGCCAACATCCTGAAAACCATGCGTCTGCTACAGCAGAACAATCTCTCCATCTCGCCCCAATACCCGCAGACGGTCAGGCGGTTGCAGAAGCTCACCAATGGCCATCGGGACATTGTCCTGCGGGCCTACACCCATGTCGGCAACCACCACAAGGGGTTACTCGCCATCCAGATCGGAGACTTGGAGAAGGTTTGGGCGCTGCTGGATGAGATTCTGCGCGATGTCGAGGCGACCTTTGAACAACTCGGCCCTGCCGACTTGCAAAGTCTCTCCGACAAGTACCAGCAACTCAGGGATATGGCTGGCGACCTGAATGAACTCCAGATGGAGCGAATTCATGACAACACCTCAAAGACCCGCCTGAGTATCCTGTTTTACGCTATCGTCGGCGACGCCATCATGCTCTCCAAGCAGAATCTCAAGCTGCTCGAAATTTTCAATACATCCTTCGGGCAATTGGAGCAGGAAAAAGACCCAGCGGAGAACTGATACAACCTTTTAGTCGCACTTCGAACAGTCCGTTCTACAGAAATGGCCCAGGCTTGATAGCCCGGGCCATTTCTGTAGAACGGAGGCAGGAGAACTCCCTGCACCCTCTTTATAGCAGACGCCTCTCACAAATCTCTCACAGCACACCATAGCCGGCTGTGCTAAAATAAATCTTCTGAACAATCCTTGGGAGAATGTCGTGGGACAGCTAGATCAAGTTGCATCGATTATCGCCCTCAGCATGGGCGTAGCCTGGGCCAGCGGAATCAACCTGTACGCCGCGATTCTGACCCTCGGTCTGCTCGGCTACAGCGGCAACCTGACGCTACCAACCGACCTGCAGGTCCTCGCCAACCCAGTGGTGCTGTTTGCGGCGGGCGCCATGTACCTGATCGAATTCGCGGCAGACAAGGTCCCCGGCGTTGATAATGCCTGGGACACCCTGCACACCTTCATCCGCATCCCGGCTGGTGCCGCGCTCGCCGCCGGAGCCGTCGGTGCAGTCGATCCGGCGGTGACTTTGGCCGCAGCCCTGGTCGGCGGCAGTCTGGCCGCCAGCACCCATGCCACCAAGGCGGGCTCTCGCGCCCTGATCAACACCTCACCGGAGCCTTTCAGTAACTGGGCAGCCTCCCTGTCGGAAGACGCTCTGGCGATCGCCGGCATCTGGACGGCCCTGCACTACCCCTGGCTGTTCATTGTTTTTTTGACCCTGTTCATCATCTTGATGATCTGGCTGCTGCCGAAAATCTGGCGTGGTGTCTCCCGACTTATTTCCGCGCTCAAAGCCTTTTTCCGAAGCGATCAAAAAACATCGACCCCTTGGGAAGCCTTCAAACTTACACCACCGGAATCTCCCGATGGGCAGGATCTGACGTCCCGGAACAACTCGTAACATCCGACGACTTCTATTTTTTGAGATAAAATCTGCGCTCCCCCTCACCCGAACCTCTCCTTTAGGCCCCGTGGGTCCGCCAAGGGAGAGGGGCCTCACTTGTATCTCTTGAGTAATGTCACCCTACAAACAAAAAAAAGCCCCCGCCAAACGGCGGGGGCCCCTCCAAAATAAAATCAACATGCTCTCTATGCTACCTAGATGGCCTGCAAACCAACTGTTATATCTTAACCATCAGTATACAGACCGTTTCTCACAATTCTCTCAAAATTGGGTCTTTCGAAAGAAAAAAATTATTTTAAACTACATTCCCGGAGGCCTGATGCTAACACAGAGTTGTCAACCAATCCCCCTCCGGCACGCTGGCTGGAAACTCGGCAAGAATCGCGGCAATCTCTTCCGCATTGTACTTCTCCCGCTCCAGCAGATCACGATAGGCTTCAAGCAGCCCATGCGCCCTGGAGGATTGTTTTCTGGCCAGAAGCAGGAGGTAATGCAGATGGACCAGGTCATCGTTGAGCATGTCATAACGGCGGGCGTATTCAACGATTTTGATTGCTTCATCCAAACGACCGCTGTGTGCTAGTATCCGTGAGAACCGCTCACTCGCTTCAAGGTAGAGTTGCTCCATCTCATCCTGGTAACGAGCCGCAGCCTCATTGCCGAAGTCTCCAGGTAGAAAAGTCCCCTGCCACAAACTGAAAGCCGCTGAGAATGAGATTTCAGCTTGCCAGGAATTGCCGGCGGAGACCTGTTGCAGCCCGCGTTGGCACAACTTCTGGAACTCATGCACGTCAACCTGGACATGTTCCAGACTCAAGGTCCCGCGGCGAATAACCAGGTAGAGTTTACTGTCGATGCCAGGAAAACTTTGCTCCAGAGTCTTGCGCACCCGAGACAACAGGGAATCGAAACTGGAACGAGCGCGGGCTTCGGAGCTCTCCGGCCAGAACGCCAGTTGTACGGCTTCCTGCGACAAAGCCCCTGATGGTGAAACCAGCAGCATGGCCAGCAATTGCCGCTGCGCCGGACTGAACTGTTCCGAGCAGTGAAGATTCGTTTCTTCCAGACGGATTTCACATTTACCGAGTGTCTTCAGAACCAGCTTGGGAATGGAAGGTGTGGCGGTTGTCTCAGTGCCGGCAATGCTGACTACTTCAACGGACGAACGCCCGCGGCGCAAGAGGGCCTTAACCCGCGCATCCAGAACTTTGGCGGAAAAAGGCTTGGTCATATAATCGTCAGCACCGCCCTCGAGCCCGGCAATCATATCCTCTTCCTCGGTCTGACCGGTAAGCATCAAGACCGGGATACGACTCATCCAGGGATCGCGGCGCATGCTCCGACAGACGTCGAGACCGTTCATCCCGGGCAGCATCAGGTCAAGGATGACCAGATCGGGCGGGTCTGTTTCTATCAGGCTCAGGCCCTCCTCACCAAACTGCGTAGCCGTCGGGCGGAAGCCTGCTTTCTTCATGCGCGAGAACAGTAACTCGCAGATACTCGGATCATCTTCGATGATCAGAACATGTGAACGCTCCATATCGAGACCCTCTCGGTTCGAATGAGCCCGTCTACTTTAACAACACAAACCCCATCTGACGACCTGTCTGCCCCTGGTCCCTGCGGTGAGAAAAGAATTTCTCCTTGTGGCAGCAGGTGCACTCCTGAACGACGTCAACCGACGCCCGTGCAATCCCGGCCTGCTCAAGCTGCAGCAGGCAGCTCATCTTGAGATCAAGTAGCCAATGGCCGAGACGGGTCTCCTCGGCGATCCGCGACCACTGGCCGCTGCCCTGCCGAAAGGCGTCACGCACCGGGCGGTCGACTTCGTACTTGTGGGCGCCGATACCTGGTCCGATGGCCGCCTTCATCTGTTCCGGGCGACATCCAAACAGGTCCTGCATTGCCTGTACGGTCTGACCGATCAAACCAGCGGCCGCGCCCTTCCAACCAGCATGGACCACTCCGGCAGCCGACACCTTCGGATCATACAGAATGACCGGGTAGCAGTCGGCAACCAGAACACCCATGAGAATCCCCGGTTGATTGGTCACAATCGCGTCGCTCTCGACCTTCTGAAAGTGGGCCAGATCGAAATTCGGTTCGGTTACAGCCAGGATATTGCTGCCATGAACCTGCCTGACCGTCAGCAGCAAATGAGGAGGCAGATCAAACGCCCGGGCAACAGCCGCCCGGTTCGTTTCGACATGCGCTTCGGGGTCGTTGGTGTTCAAGCCAAGGTTCAAGGAGTTGAACGGCGCCCGGCTGACACCACCGTGACGCGTCGTGAAGCCCATGGCGACAGGCTGACCGATGGCCCAATCAGGCTGCAGATAATTAATTTTTGCTTGGCGCGCTGTTTTCATAATGTCTGGCTGCCGCACTTTCTAAAAAGAGTCAGGCCCGTTGGGGTCACGGGCATATTTCCTGTCGAGAAAATCGATAATCTGCTGCAGTTCGGGAGGCATCGGCGCATGAAACACCAACGACTCGCCGGTCTCGGGATGTTCAAAACCGAGCAGCCGGGCGTGCAGAAATTGGCGACTAAGCCCACGCAGCAAGCCGGCCAGTTCCACGTCGGCACAGGCCCGGTCTCTGCGGGGTTGTCCATACAGTGGGTCCCCCACGACGGGATACCCCAGAGACGCCAAGTGCACCCTGATCTGATGGGTGCGCCCGGTTTCCAGTTTCAACTCTACCAGGCTCAGACGATCCTGGTCATACTGCTTCAGGACTCGCCAATGGGTCACCGCTCTTCGGCCCCGCCTGCAGTTGACACTCATTTTCTTACGATGAACGGGATGCCGACCGATCGCTTGGTCGACTGTTCCTTCCGCCGGCTTCATCAACCCATGCACCAGGGCGCGATAACGCCGCTGAATGGAGTGACTTTTGAACTGGCTGGCAAGGGCGAGATGGGTCTGGTCATTTTTACTGGCAACCAGCACCCCTGAAGTGTCCTTATCGAGCCGATGGACAATACCGGGCCGCAACTCGCCACCAATCCCAGCCAGGTCATCACAATGATGCAACAAGGCATTGACCAGGGTCCCCCCCGGATGACCCGGCGCGGGATGTACAACCAGCCCGGCCGGTTTATCAATCACAATCAGCGCGGCGTCCTCGTAAAGAACCGTAAGAGGAATCGCCTCCGGTGCAGCCTCAATCGGCTCCGGTTCGTGCAGAACGACTGAAATCTGCTCGCCGCCGCGCAGTTTAAAGCTGGCCTTGACATCGCTCCCCGTCAGGCTCACCGCGCCTTCATCGATCAGCCGCTTGACCTGGGAACGGGTAAGATCCGGGAAAGCGTCGGCCAGGAATCTGTCGAGACGAACCGGTCCGGCAGCAAAGGGCACTTCAAGTGTCCGTCTTTCCAAAACGTTTACCAGATCGAGCTTTCGATTTTTCCAGCCTGCCGAATCATGACATCGACAATGGCACGATCGAACAGGTGGTCCCGATCATCCATGTCAGGAGAAACCCTGCCGAGGAAATGATCCCGCCCCTCCTGCAGCTCTTCAGTCAAAACATCGAAGATCGAATCGTTCTTGATGCCTTCCTTGACCTTCTCCGGATTGTAGAGCGCAATATCAGAAACAATTGCACGCGCCAGCCGGAATGCCAGCTTGGGGTTGTCTACCAATTTGGCCATACATCCTCCATTACGGGGCAGCACATCTCTTCAACCTCGGAATGCACCGCATTCATTGTTCAGAAAAGCGTTACTCTCCCCTGGGAACCGGTAACGACACATACAGCATCGTCTTGCCCCGGCGCAACAGGAGAGCCACATTTCGGCCCGGCTTCAATTCCCGACGGCGTTGTTGCAGGTCATCCAGGTCGTTCAGCTCCTGGTCGTTGACCGAGAACAGAATATCTTCCAACTGAACGCCGCTGACTTCAGCAACACTGCCAGGTTCAATCTCAATAACACGAAGGCCGCCTTGGTCCTCTTTCAGACGCATGCCCAACCAGAGGTCTTCAGGTTGCCCGTCGGGCGACACCGCCGTCTCGTCGCCACGTGTGGTGAGGGAAACCTGCAACGTGAGCAAGGTGCCATCACGTTGAACAACCACCGGCACTTCAGCCCCGATTGGAGTACTCGCAACCAGCAACTGCAGCTGCCGGACCCCCCGGACTTCCTTACCGTTGAAGCTGAGCAGGACATCACCACGCTGCACCCCGGCCCGATCCGCGGGAGTGTCGGGCAGAACCTTGTTGACCAGAGCGCCGGTCACCCGGTCGAGCCCGAAAGATTCCGCCAGCCCCGGATCGAGCGGCTGGATGCTGACCCCGAGCCAGCCGCGGGTCACTTCGCCGCGGGTCATCAACTGGTCGGCGATCAGGCTGGCCAGGTTGACCGGGATGGCAAAACCGATTCCCTGGCCGGCGGCGACGATCGCTGTATTGATGCCGACCACTTCACCATAAATATTCAGCAGCGGTCCACCGGAGTTGCCCGGATTGATCGACGCATCCGTCTGGATGAAGTCCTCGTAGTCTTCAATACCGACATTCGCCCGCCCGGTCGCCGAGATCACGCCAACCGTCAGAGTGCTGTCGAGCCCGAACGGGTTACCGATCGCCAGCGCCCACTGCCCGACCTTCAGCCGGTCAGAATCACCGAGCACAGCCACCGGCAGCGGTTCAGACGACTCGATCTTAATAACCGCGACATCGGTCTTGGCATCAACCCCGACCACTTCACCCGGGAACACCCGCTGGTCCGTCAGCTGGACCTTGATCTCTTCGGCGCCCGCCACAACATGCTCGTTGGTCAGAATGTAGCCATCGGCCGATATAATAAAACCGGAGCCAAGGCTCTGTTCGCGCCGCTCCTGACGCGGGGCACGAAACAGGTCCCCGAAAAACTCCTCGAACAACGGGCTGATACGCGACATGCTCCGGACGCGTTCCGCCCGAATGTTGACGACCACCGGTGTCACCTTTTCAGAGACATCGACAAACGCACGCTGGGCAGCCAACAGCCCGGCCGGTGGCGTCTCAACCGGCGGCGCAACTTCAGTTTTGCGCACAGACGTTGTAACCTTGGTCGACTCACCTTCATCGCAGCCGACAACCCAGAGAAGCAGAAAAAAACAGAGCCACGGGAGCAGGCGTCTTATCACAACATATGACATCAAATCTATGGGTCTCCTTGTGTTCGCAGATTAGCGAAAACAGGGGGTTCTGTCAATCGGCAGTCATGAATTGTGTCGGCCCCGCAGGGTCATCTGCACAGACCTTCCCGGCCTGATTGCTCAAAACAGCCAACAACTCTTTATGAGTCCCTTCCCAGTCCGCCGGAAAGCAGGGGTCCCGATGATCAATCAGCCATGGCGTCAGCAGACAGGTCGACAGCCCCGCCAACCCCGCAGCCATGTCATGCTGGGTGTCGTTGCCCACCATCAGGCAGGCTTCGGGCGGCAGGTCCAGGCGGCCCAGGACCTCATGGAAATATTCCCGGTGGGGCTTGCAGTGTCGGGAGGTTTCATAGTCGGTCACAAAGGTAAACCGGTCGGCATCCAGTCCGGCCCAGGCGATCCGGGCGTCAATCACCCGGCGTGGGAAAATCGGATTGGTGGCCAGAACGATCTGCCAGCCCCGCGCCTGACACGCTGTCAATAGCTGTTGCGCCAGGGGATGACCCTGAATCAAAGGCTCCAATCCATCCAGACTCTCCCGGCAAAACGCGTCAAGCGCCGCCTGGTAACGCTCCCCCGGCAACGCCAGGTGATCTGCCAGGTAAGCCAGCATCCGCTGTTCAAGCGTCGTCTGACCATCCACCCGGGTCAGCATATCGACCACTGCCGCCCGCATTACCCTGACTACCTGGCGCCTGTGGGCCAAGTCTGTCAGACGGGTAGCGAGGCCGTCAAGGTACTCCGGAATAAATTCCTGCATATCCACCCCGAGCAGGGTTCCGTCCAGATCGAACAGGACGGCACGCACCTTATCCAGAGACAAAGTCTGTCGGGTCGCAGCAGGATGGCAATGCGAATGTTTCATTTTGCCACCATAACATGACATCCGGATCAAAAACCAACAGGATCGCCTCTTGACAAGACAGCCTTTTTCAATAATTCTTTCAAGATGACACTTATCCATTGAGGAGGCGAACATGGCAAAAAAGATTGGTGTAATCTTGGCGGGATGCGGTGTTTACGACGGCAGCGAGATTCATGAAGCCGTCATCACCTTGCTGGCCATCGACCGGGCCGGCGCGGAAGCGGTCTGTATGGCACCGGATATCGACCAGATGCATGTGGTTAATCATCTCACCGGCGATGTCGCCGAAAGGGAATCGCGCAACGTTCTGGTCGAATCTGCCCGCATCGCCCGAGGCAACATCGGCAACCTGGCGGATGCCCAGGCGGCAGATATTGACGCCCTGATCCTGCCCGGTGGTTTCGGTGCGGCCAAAAACCTGTGCGATTTTGCCGTCAAGGGCCCCGATTGCGAAGTCAACGCAGACGTCGCCCGACTTATCCGGGAAATGTTTGCGGCCAAGAAACCAGTGGCCGCTGTGTGTATCGCCCCGGCTATCCTCTCAAAAGTTCTCGGTACGGACCAGGTCCCCCATGAACTGACCATCGGGACCGACGAAGGAACAGCCGCGGCCCTGAGCAAGATGGGATCGTCTCATGTCCAGTGTCCGGCACGTGACTTCGTCATCGATGAATCGATCAAACTGGTTTCGTCACCCGCCTACATGCTGGCCGGGTCGATTGCTGAAGCAGCAGAAGGCATTGATAAAACCGTCAATGCACTGATCGGCCTTATCGATTGACACAACCACGGCTTACAGGCCGTTGTACCAGACACCCGCCACGTATTCCCGGGTGTTTCAGACCGGCCATCGGGCCACTCACCTCCAAGGAGAGACCACTATGACCAAGTACCGTTGCGTAATCTGTGATTACATCTACGACCCGGCAGAAGGGGACCCCTCAAACGGCATCGATCCGGGAACTGCCTTCGAAGATATTCCGGAGGACTGGGTTTGCCCGCTGTGCGGTGCAGACAAGAGCAATTTTGAACCGGTGTGATCACACCTTGAAATCGCGGTTGCCGGCAGAGCAGTCACGTCTGCCGGCAACCACCGGTTTCCGCACCCTCCAGGCCGGCCGCATGGCCTACCGGCCAGCTCTCGATCTACAAGAGAGGCTGCTCTCTGAACGCCCGACATGGAACCACGATCTACTGATTCTGCTGGAGCATGATCCGGTCGTCACTGCCGGACGCAGCACTCGCCAGCAGCATCTCCTGCTCTCACCACAACAACTGGCCGCACACAGCATTGACTATCAGGAGACCGGCCGCGGCGGCGACCTGACCTACCACGGCCCCGGCCAGCTGGTTGGTTACCCGCTGTTTGACCTGTCACTTTGCAACCGCGATCTCCACCTGTACCTTAGAAAACTGGAAACCGTCATTATCGAAACCCTGGCAGAGTTCGGCCTGACCGGGCAGCTATCTGCCGGCCGCACCGGCGTCTGGGTGGGAGAGCGCAAAATCGCCTCCATCGGGGTCGCCGTGCGCCGCTGGATTTCCTGGCACGGCTTCGCCCTGAACATTGCCAATGATCTGCAGGGCTTTGATACAATCATTCCCTGCGGCTTGCACGATACCCGCATGACCTCCATGTCAGAATGCCTGCAGCGCGAAGTTGACCTGACCCGGGTGACTCAGTGTATTATTGAAAAGTTTTCCGAGGTCTTTGCCTTACCCTACCTCGGGGACTATCATGAGAAGAGGGAGTCGTAACAGCCTGCTGTCTCAGTCTGTAACGTGTCGCTCCCTGACGGCGAATCCGCCACACAACCATTTACCTTACGGCGGCACCGATGAAATCACGACCCTTACGCAAACCGCCCTGGTTGAAAGTCCGTTTCCCGGCCGGTCCAAGCTACGCCCGCATCGATCGGATGCATCGTGACCTGGGCTTGAACTCGGTCTGTCGCAGTGCAGCCTGCCCCAACCAGGGTGAATGCTGGAGCCAGGGGACAGCGACCTTCATGATTCTCGGTGACCGTTGTACCCGGGACTGCCGTTTTTGCAACGTCACTGCAGCAACACCAGACGCCCCTGACATCAACGAGCCACAGCGGGTTGCCACGGCAGTGGCCGAACTGGAACTGACCCACGCTGTCATCACCTCGGTCACCCGCGATGACCTCAATGACGGCGGCGCTCAACAGTTCGCCGCCGTGACGCGCAACCTCCGGGAGCAGAGTCCAGATTGCCGGGTGGAACTTCTGATCCCCGACTTACAGGGTGATTCGGCGGCCTTGCGAACGATTCTGGATACCCGCCCCGACATCCTCGGCCACAATCTGGAAACCGTGCCGCGCCTTTACCCGGTCGCCCGCCGAGGCGCCGATTACCAGCGCTCCCTGCAGCTTTTGAGAGCCGCCGCCGTGCTGGCTCCCAGTATCCCGACCAAGTCGGGCCTGATGCTCGGCATGGGGGAGGCCTGGGAAGAAGTCCTCGCCGTCATGCAGGACATCCACGCCACCGGATGCACGATGCTGACCCTAGGGCAATACCTGCAACCGAGCCGCGAGCATCTGCCGGTTGAACGCTACCTGAGCCCGGATGAGTTTTCCCAGTTAAAAGAGGCCGGCCAACAGATCGGGTTCCGCCATGTCGAAGCCGGCCCCCTGGTCAGGTCCTCTTATCATGCTGCCGAGCAGTACGAGGAGTGTGCTCATGACTGACAACAACCTGATTTACGAAACCGTGATTCTCGGCTCCGGCCCCGCCGGCCTGACTGCAGCAATCTACGCCGGACGGAGTCGCTGCTGTCCGTTGGTGATTCATGGTCACCAGCCTGGTGGTCAGTTGACCACCACCACGCAGATTGACAACTTTCCCGGTTTCCCGCAAGGGATCGATGGCAACGAACTGATGGAGAATATGCGGCTCCAGGCGGAACGCTTCGGCGCCAACTTTGTCACCGGCAATGTCACCCGGGTTGATCTCCGGGAGCGGCCGTTTCGGATCTATGTCGATGACCATGCCTATCGCTGCCTCACCCTGATTGTTGCCACCGGCGCATCTCCCAAGCTGCTCGGCCTGGGCAACGAGGAATCGCTCTACGGCCGCGGCGTCTCGGTGTGCGCCACCTGCGATGGGTTTTTCTATCGAGACAAGCAGGTCGTGGTCGTGGGCGGCGGCGACACTGCCATGGAGGAAGCGGTCTTTCTAACCCGCTTTGCCAGCAAGGTCACGGTAGTACATCGCCGGGATTCCCTGCGAGCGACCCCGGTGCTGGCCGAACGCGCCCTGTCCAACAGGCAGGTCGATTTCCACTGGGACTCTGCAGTCAGCGAGATCATTGCGGACGCATCGGGTGTCACGGGCGTCCGCATCAAGGATGTCAAATCGGATGAAGAAACCGAACTGGCTTGCGACGGTGTTTTTATCGCGATCGGCCATCAACCAAACACGCAACTGTTCGAAGGACAGCTGGAGATGGACACGGAGGGTTACATCCAAACCCGCAACGGCACCGAGACCAGCATGCGCGGCGTCATGGCGGCCGGCGATGTGCAGGACCCGCAATTCCGCCAGGCTGTCACCGCCGCAGGTAGCGGCTGCATGGCAGCGATCCAGGCGGAACGCTACCTCGATGACCTGCCTTACGACCCGAATTTGAGTTGTCAGAAAGGGGTTTGCCGGGAAGCAGGGAAATCCGAGGGATAGAGACCGTTCACGACAATACTGGTCGGCCGCTACCGATCAGCGTCTTACGAAACCTGTCTCACAAAGACCCTCGATAAGACGGCAGACGAACCAACTGAGGGGAGAAGGCGGATTCACGCTCTTTATAATCCGCCTTCCGGGGACCATTTAATGCGACACTCACACAACACCTTCTGTTTTGTTTTGGTGTGCCTGCTCCTGTACGGCCTGAGCGTGCCAGTGAGCAGCCGTGCTGTAACACTGGACAGAATGGAACTGGTGAGAGCCTCCCTCGACTACCAGCTGCACCAGACGGACGGGCAAGCCACAACCCGAACGGTATCGGACCGTTTCTATGCCGACCGCGACTACCGGCCCGTGTGGCTGACCCGCAATGGGGTTAGGCCCGAAGGCTACCTGCTACTCGAGCAGCTTAAAGACTGCCGTTCGCATGGTTTGTCTTCAGAGCGTTACGCGGTTTCCCGCATCCAGAAGCTTATCGACCAACGGGAGATCGCCTCCCTGACGACCTTGGAGCTCCTGCTCACCCAGAACTATTACCGTTACAGCCTGGACCTGCAAGCAGGGAGAACTGCTCCAGGCGAAATGGATCCCCGGCAAAAGACCATACACACAGCAACTGACCCTTTGAAGGATCTTGCACGTTCGCTGGAAGATGGGACGTTTTTCTCGGCCCTGAACCGATCATTCCCACAGGGTTCAGGCTACCAGAAATTGCGTCAGGCACTCGAGACCTACAGGCAATTGCAAACCAAGGGCAGCTGGCCCAGCGTTGCAACAGACGGGAAGATTCTGGCGTACGGCGACACACACCCAGCGATCCCCCAACTGCGGATCCGTTTGGCGCTGACGAACGACTACCAAACCCCGTTTACGCACACCGACCTTTTCGACCAACCGCTGGTTACGGCTCTCAAGCACTTCCAGGCACGCCACGGCCTGCAGTCCAGCGGCCGCCTCGACACAAAGACGCTTGACGCGCTGAATGTCCCGATCAACCGGCGAATTGAGCAGATCCAGGCCAACCTGGAACGCCTCCGCTGGGGCCCCAGGCGACTTGAGTCCTATTATGTCTTGGTCAACATGGCAGATTTTCGTTTAAACGTCATCGATCAGAATCGCCAGGCCCTGTCGATGAAAGTCATCGTCGGCAAACCGTATCGCAGCACTCCCGCTTTCAGTCAGAAATTAACGCACCTGGTCGTCAACCCTTACTGGTACGTACCACGTTCCATTGCTGTCCACGACATCCTTCCCCGAGTCCGTCGCGACCCGGGTTATCTTGCCAGGCAGAAGTTCCAGGTCTTTCAGACCACCGGGACAGAAACCACCCGGATCGATCCGGCCAAGGTTGACTGGTCGGCATTACGCTCCGACAGGTTCGACTTTTCTTTCCGTCAGGATCCCGGGCCGGGCAATGCCTTGGGACGCATCAAATTTATTCTCCCTAACCCGTATTCCGTTTTTTTACATGATACACCGCAACAGGGCCTGTTTAATCGGGAGGCCAGGACCTACAGTTCTGGCTGCGTCCGCTTGGAAAAGCCCTTTGAGCTGGCGCGCTATCTGCTCAAAAGAGAGACCCATGGCAGGGGTGATTTTCTCGACAAGACACTGTCAAGCCAGACGCCGCAGGTCATCAAGCTGGAAGAAGCGACACCTGTCCACCTAGTCTACTGGACAGTCTGGGTCGACCAGAGCGATGCCTTGCAATTTCGGGATGATGTGTACGACCGCAACAGGAAGCTGCGGTTGGCGTTCCGGAGTTAGTTTTCGTCCTTGGTCTCGACGGGAGGGGCCTGGGGCTTGCGGTATTCATTGACAGCTGCATGAAACGCAGTCGCCGCCAGGTTGGAACAGTGCATCTTGTCAGCCGGAAGACCATGCAGGGCTGCGGCAATTTTCGCGTCAGTCACTTCCAACACCTCATCCAGCGTCTTGCCCTTGACCATCTCGCTGGCAATCGACGATGTGGCGATTGCGGCACCGCAGCCGAAAATTTTATATTTAACATCTTCAACCCGGTCATCCACGATCTTGAAAAAGACCAACAGCGCGTCGCCACAACCCGGATCACCGACCTTAACGACCACGTTGGCATCCTTGATGACACCGACATTTCGCGGATTCTTGAAATGTTCCATCACGATATCTGAGTACATGCGTTTACTCCTGCTACGCCCGGTTCTGTTTAATCCGCTTCAATAATCAGTGCGTGCCCTTCGACAACAGCAGTGATCAATTTCTTGCGACCACTGGTCACCAGCCGCTGGACTGTCCCTCTGGACACACCTATCTTCTGCCCGGCTTCCTCCTGAGTCAAGCCCTGGCCGTCACACAACAGCAAGGCCTCAACCTCATCATGTTCGAGGACCACGCGCATCAGCTCGCTCATCGGCACCGAAGCTGGTTTATACAGCCCTTCGGTCCGCTGCATGGGACAGTGGCATCTGCGCGGTTTCTTGGGACGCGGGGACATAGTTTCTCCTGAAAAGGTGCAGGCTGCGTGTCAGCAGCCTGCACGAAAGTAACGCGAACCAAGGCATCAGTAGCGATTACCGCGCCCGAACCCGAGACCGGCGCCACGGCCAGTGCCCCGCCCTCGTCCGGAACCACGGCCCAGACCGCAACGGACACCGCGGCCGGCACCAAACCCTGCGCCGGCACCAAAACCAACGCCGCGACCTCTTCCGGTCTCACCGACCTCATCCAGATCAACCGCATCGGTCAATTCCGGAAGACCGGATTTTGCCATAGATTCGAGGTTATCTGCAACAGTTGACTTTTGAGCCTGAAAGACTTTCATGCCACGTCGTTCCAGTTCGAACAGCGAACGGGCGCCGATGTTGCCGACCACAACCGCATCCGCACCAGCGGTGGACAGGTTCCAGAACGGGCCGTCGGCTGGATCGCAAGGGATGACATGTTCAACCTGGCGAGTGTCACTGTCAACCAGCAGGAACAGCTTGGCCGTTCCAAACCGACCATGCACGCGGCTCTCAATGCTCTGATTTTCGACTACGGGGAAACAGATTTTCATCATAGACCTCCATTGCTAGGCAATAAGTTTTGTGCATATGCACATTACAATATAAGACAGATCCCTGACAAGTCAACCCCTGATGCCGCTCTTCAGCAAAAAAACAGTGGAAACATTTAATAATTCGCATTTGGCATTGTCTGTGCAGAGAATAAACACAAAGAAACTCAAAAAGGCCCTTAAATTCAGCTAGTTATAAATTTTTAATATTGGCAAGTCGGAACAAAACGAGACAAGAGCACACGGGAGATTCCCATGAAACCTGACCTCGAAAGCAACGAGACCGCCAAAGCAGCCATGACGCCAAACAGCCTGCTCTCTGCTCAGGCACAACTGGATGCCGCCCCCTGGACGGGTACGAACTACCAGGAGATGCTCGGTTCGCTGGTTTTCCTGTTGCTGAGCGGCGGTGCCATTTGGGGGATGCAATTTCAGACTGCCGTACCGCACGAAATCAGGGCTTTTCTGGGGTCCGCACCCCCGGTCCGATTGATTAATATTGCTCTCGTGGTCTATTTCTCCTGCGCACTGATCCAGATTCTGCCCCGCACGCTGGATACTACGTTCCGCTATAAGGGCTGGTCACACATTGCTTATCTCGGCGGGTTCTATTTCTTCTATTTCTTTGCTCAAGCCCTGGAAGCCAACATGACTGCCCTGTTTGCCATTGGCGTGATCCTGCTCACCTTTGAGATCATTGCACTGCAGCTGCGCAAACGCCGTGGGCTGGTTGAAGTCGAAGAGTAAAAACGCTCAACACATCATTGAACGAAAAGCGGGCTGTCACAAAAAGTGACAGCCCGCTTTCATTTGGTCTTTTCACCACAGGTTGGTCAAAAAACAGTTTTATCCGAAAAACTGTGTGGGAATACGCCAACCACCAACAAACTAAACCCGCCAATTAACGAGACTTGACACTCGGACCGCACAATCTCAAATGAGACAGCGAGGCTCAGCCACCCTCAGAGTTTCGCCCCACAGAATTTACAATGCGCAGCGTCCACGTCATGCCCCTCGGCGCTGCATTCCGGACAGGCTTGTGTACTGACGGCCCGCATGCGCTTGCCGATCTCGGCGGTAAAAATACCGGTCGGCACAGCGATAATGCTGTAGCCGAGGATCATGACGCCGGTCGCCAGGAACTGGCCGAGGCTGGTTTGCGGTGAAATATCCCCATAGCCAACCGTCGTCAACGTGACAACCGCCCAGTAGATGCTCCGTGGAATGCTGGTGAAGCCATTCGCTTCGCCCTCCACCAGGTACATTATCGAGCCGATGATCACAACAAGTGTCATGATCGTGTACAGGAAGACAGAAATTTTACGGCTGCTGGCACGGAGGGAACGAACCAGAAGATTCGCCTCATCAAGGTAGTTCATCAGCTTGAGCACCCGGAAAATCCGCAAAACCCTGAGGATGCGAATGGCAAGCAGGTAGCGCGACCCGGGAAGAAGCAGGCTGAGGTAGGTCGGCAGAATGCTGAGCAGATCAACGATGCCGTAAAAGCTGACTGCATATTTGAGGGGACGACCGACGCAGCTCAACCGGAGAAAGTACTCGATTGTGAAAAGCAGGGTAAAGAACCATTCAACGCCGAGCAACAAACCCCCGTAGGCCAGGCGAATGCCGCTGACGCTGTCAAGCATGACCGCCAGAACACTCAACACGATGCTCAGAATCAGCAGCAGATCAAAGAGTTTCCCTGCCGGCGTGTCCGCTTCAAAAATAATCTCGTGCAGGCGGTTACGATGTCTCTGTTCTGTCATGGAAGCCCCGAAAAAGTCGATTAAATGACCTGATCATGGGATGAATGGTTAAGGATGTCAAGACCAAGGAAACGACAGGGGGGCTCGACAAAGCGGGTGCCTGCCCCGACAGAGGGCTTCAGACGAAATGCCATCGATGCACCGAGGTCACTCGGCCTGCGGTAGCAAAAGCGCCAGGATAATCGCGATCAACCGTAAACGACCGGATCCACCATTTTGCATCTGTCATGACTGTAGCGGAGACGGAGAACCCGCAGCCCTGGCCCTTCAACCAAGCCTCCTTACGGGTCCACAACCGGTAAAAGCCTCGCCGACGGTGCGTGACATGATATCGCATCAACTGAGCCGTCTCTTCAGCGGAGAAGAACCGTGTGGCGATGTTTTCACAATCCAGACCGAGATCAATCTTCTCGACATCGACCCCAATGTCGACACCCGAAGCCACAGCGAGCAAGCCCCAGCAGCCGGCATGAGACAGGTTGAACTGCAACGCCTCGCCGGCGGCACCTACCAGACGCGGTTTACCATGCGCGCCGTAGGCAAAAGAGAGCTCCTCGGGGGGATGATCAAGATATCGAGATAGGACCTGCCGCAGTCGCCCACGAGCGACCACAAAATGGTGCGCCTTGGCAGGGTCAAGCAAACGTTCGGCCCGCGCCAGTTCGTCGCGGCTCAACAGCCGTTGCAACCCAGCCGCCTCCGCAGCCAAAAGATCAAGGCGAAAACGCCAGAGGTGCACCTGACTCTTTGCCAAAGTGACATGAGAAGGAGAGTTTTCCCAAGGGACCAGAGAAGGAGCCATCAAGAAGTCCACGTAAAGAGACTGAACCTGTTCGATCAGTTCAATCCGTTGTTGCCAGCCATTCCTTGAGACGGACCATGCCCTCATCAAAGGAGACTTCCGGCGCATAGCCGAAATCGGCCCGTGCTGCCGCAAGATCGAACCAGTGCGCCGTGGAGAGCTCACGGGCCACAAAACGGGTCATGCGCGGCTCGCCCGGCAGTTTCAGCAGACCGTAGATTTTTTCCAGCAGCCAGCCCACCGTATAGGCCAGCCCCGGTGAAATGGTTCCGGAGACCGGTGCAACCCCACCGGCTGCGAGGATGCGGTTGACAACATCCCAGAGTGGCAGCGGCTCTCCCTGCGAAAGGAAGTACGCCTTGCCGGCAACAGCTGAACCAACATCCAGATGCTCTGCAGCCTGCAGATGGGCCCGCGCGGCGTTGTCAATGTAGATGGTATCCACCAGGCATTCCCGGGTGCCGATGCGGCGCAAGGCGCCTTTACGACCACGTTCGAGAATCCGTGGCACCAGGTGGTTGTCTTCCGGGCCCCAGATCAGATGAGGCCGCAAGGCGACGGTCGCTAAAGCCGGCCCGTTGGCCTGCAGGACAAACTGCTCTGCCACGGACTTGGTCTGCGGGTAAAAAGCGTGGTAATGGTCCGGGTAAGGTACCGATTCGTTGACGCCCTCCATGTCGCGACCATCAAACACCACACTCGGGGAGCTGGTATAAACCAGACGCCGGATGCTGTGGGTACGGCAGGCCTGGATCACATTCTCTGTCCCGAGGACGTTCGCACGGTAGAACTCCCGATAGGGCCCCCAGACGCCCGCCTTGGCAGCAACATGGTAGACAATATCGCAATCGGCGGTGGCCGCTACAACAGCGTTGCCATCAGCCAGATCGCCAAGACGTTGCTCAACTCCCAAGGTCTCCAGTTCGGCATGGGACACACGTGAGAAGGAACAGACCTCTGTTCCCTGCCCCAGCAGCATGCGCACGATCGCCTTGCCGAGAAAACCGCCGCCGCCTGTCACCAGCGCTTTCATGCTAACTCCTTCGCCGCCCAAACCGCCAGCTTCTCGCGGAAGATTTTGGCGTTGTGTCGGATATCCACCGGAAACGCCGGGTGGAACAGAATCTGATCAATCCCCCGGGTGATTGCGAAGCCTTGCCCGATTTCCAGCAACTGCCGATGGATCGTGGCCTGCGCCGACTGCGGCGTCTCCGCCTCAAGCTCAACGCAGAGCACCGGGCGCTGCTGCCCCGGTTCACCAAGGCCAACCAGCGCCGCACGGAACACCTCTGGGTGGGTGTTAAAAATCGCCTCACACGGAATTGTGAACAGATCGCCCTCTGCCGTCGTCACCCGATGTGACTTGCGGCCGCAGAACCAGAGACGGCCAGCGTCATCGCAATAGCCCAGGTCCCCCATGCGGTGAAAAAACCCGCCCTGCCTGGAATCGGCAATCTTGCTCAGCCGGGTCGATTCTTCGCGATTGAAATAACTGGCAGTGACCTGGGGACCCTTGACGACAATTTCGCCGATCTCTCCGGGAGAAACCTTGAGAGTGTCGCTCCAGGTGTGGATCGGTTCATCGCTGATGTCGATCACCTCCACCTGAATGCCGGGCACCGGCCGGCCGATGCAAACCCCTTTGCCGGCATCCGTCAAGGCCCGGGTTTTTGCAAGGATTTCATGGCTGCCGATTGAGCAGACCGGCAGCGATTCCGTCGCTCCGTATGGGGTGAAAATTTGAGTTTCAGGTGTCAGCATACTGGCGAACCGAGCCATGACACGAGCCGGCACCGGCGCACCGGCCGAGATCACCCGCCTCAGGCTCGGCAAGCGGGTCGCGTGCTCTGCACCGTACAGACCAACCCGGTTGATCAAGGCCGGCGAACCGAACATGTTGGTGACCTTGAACTGCTCTACCGCAGAAATAATCTTCACGGGGTCAACGCTGGCAGGCCGGGTAAAATCCATATCGGGAATCACCGAGGACATGCCCAGGGCGGGAGCGAACAGTGCAAACAAGGGAAAGGTCGGCAAGTCAACTTCGCCAGGCTGAATGGCATAGACCTGTTGCAGCGCCTCAACCTGGGCGAGAAAGTTGCCGTGAGAGTAGACCGCCCCTTTCGGCACGCCGGTGCTGCCGCTGGTAAACAGGATGGCCGCCATCTCCTCACAGTCAGGTTGGGCCATTTGGTAGGCGGAACCGAGCGGAAAGGGTGCTGTCAACTTTTCGAGAGTTGTGCCCCCCCAACCGAAGCGTCGTCCGACCGTGACCAAGGTTTTGAGGGAGTCTTTCGCCCAACCGAGCAGGACCCGCGCCAGATGAGCAGTCGGGATACCGATGAAGGCGTGTGGTTGCGCTTCGGCCAGACAGACCTTGAGGTTCTTCACCCCCATGCCCGGATCGACCAACACCGGCACTGCGCCAACCTTGAACAGAGCAAAGGTCAACGCAAAAAACTCCGGGCCTGGCTTGACCATCAGGACGGTTCGCACGCCCCGGCCGACGCCGACAGCCTCGAGTCCCAGGGCGGCGCGGTTGCTCTGCTGTTCCAACTCCCTGAAGGTCCAGCTGACGTAGCGCGTTTTTCCCTGACTATCTTGACCGACCGGGCAGTGGATGGCCGGCGTATCGGGCTGCCGCCTGGCCATTTCGGGGAGGTACGCCGCGATATTGGTCAGGGGTTGCTGGGTCATTTTGACGGACCTTGCAGGGGGTGGTCTTTGAGGAACTGCTGGATAATCGGGATCACTTCATCCTGGGCGTCCTCAAGGATGTAGTGCCCGCAATCGGCAAAGGCATGGACCTCGGCCTGGGGGAAGCGCTGCCGCCACTCATTGAGAAAGTGACGATCAAACACGAAGTCCTTTTCGCCCCAGCAGATGGTCATCGGCAGGTGAGCGAAACGGTTCAGACCGTCAGCCACTTCGGTCACCAGGTCGTAACCACGATCCTCAGGACCCAAGGGGATGTCCTGTACAAAGCGCAGGACGGCCACACGATCGTGCCAGGACCCGTAAGGCGAGCAATACGCCCTGCGTAAATCGGCCGACAGCGGGTTGCGTTTGCAGCCGATGCGGGCCGCCACCAGGGCGAAAGCGTTCAATCCCTGGATCAGAAAAGCACCGACCTGGGTCTCGCGACCGACTTTCAAGGCCAGCGGCAAAGGCTTGTCCGACGGCAACGGGAAGGCCGCCGTGTTCAGGATCACCAGGCGGGCGATCCGTTCCGGATGGCGTGAGGCGTAAGCCATACCGATCATGCCACCCCAGTCGTGCAGCACCAGGGTGATCTTCTCACGAATTTTCAGCGATTCCAGCAGCGCTTCGAGATCATCGACCCGTTGTTCAAAGCTGAAGGAATAATAGGAGTCGGCAGGCTTGTCCGACAGGCCACAACCGATGTGATCGGGAACAATGGTCCGATACGTGGGCCGCAACGCCTTGACCAGGTTGCGATAGTAGAAAGACCAGGTCGGGTTGCCGTGCACCATGACCACCGGGTCACCTTTACCTTCGTCGAGGTAGTGGTACTTCAGCCCGTTCAGATCGAGAAAATGACTTTTGAAAGGATAGGAGGAATGAATCACCACTGAATCCCCAACATCAGGCAGTTCAGGCCGCTACCAATTCCCAGGAAACCGACCATATCGCCCGGCAGCAGGATGTCCCGCTCCTTGGCGAGGGCCGCCGTCACCGGCAGGGACACTGTCCCCATATTACCGAGAAACTCAAAGGTGGTGAAATCCTTCTCTGGCGGCACACCGATGGTCTGCAGAATCAGTTTCTGGTGAGCATCGCCGACCTGGTGGCAGATCACTTTGTCAATCCGATCGGTCGACAGGTCCAGTTCCGCAAGCAGGGCAGCCCAGGTTCTCTTGCCCAGTTCGACCCCGTGCTTCATGACGGCGACGGCATCGGTCTGCATGTAGGGCACGTGGTTTTCGACGGAATCCGCCTTGATCCCCCAACGACACAGGGTGTGATGCTGCGGTTCCGCAATATTGACGCCCCCCAGCAGCTTCGGTCGTCGCGAGGGAGTAAACGAACCATCTGTCAGCAACACCGCGGCCGCACCCGACCCGCCGGTAAAGGTCGCCAAAGAGGTTGTAAACAGCTCCATGTCCGGATGTTCAAGCAGACGCCGCAAGGTAATTTCGTTAATTTCCCGGGAACTTTCACAGGCGACCACCAGGCCGGCCCGAATCTGCCCGAGCTCAATCCGGTTGGCAATATCAAGGACACCATTGAGGATGCCAAGACAGGCATTCGAGATATCGTAAACGGCCGCACTGCCATGCACACCGAGGGCGGAGGCCACCTGACACGCCGTGGCCGGCTCAAAATGTTCGCGACAAACACCAGCGTAGATCACCGCGCCGATGTCAGGCGGGGTGATATTCCGACCTTGCAGCGCTTTCCGGGCCGCCGCAATGGCGCCCTGCGAAATCGGCGTGTTCGGCTTCCACCAGCGCCGCTCACGGATGCCGGTAAGCGTTTCCAACTGCCCCGGCGGGATATGCAGAGCTTCGTAAACCGGCTTTAGCCGATTTTCCAGTTCGCTCGACGTCACCACGATCGGCGCCAGCTCATAACCAACAGATTCGATATAAACCCTAGAATACTTCATTGACCACCATGACTCTTGGAAATGACAACTTTCACAAGTTGATCATGTTACCCGTTGCGCCGCAGTGAGGCAAGCATTCAGGGCGCAAAAGCTAAAAAAATGAGCGGGTTTAATCCCCGTCAATGCCATGCAAAATCTGGAGACTCTCCCTCCAGGAAAGCATCAATTCGCTTTATTTTTTCTCTTCATTTTTACTGCCACCCCGGTTCTTCCTGCCGCCCTTATATGGCGGCTTCGACCCGGTCCAGGATTTTCCCGACTTGCCGGCAGGGCGGCGCTTGAAGGGTGCACGGCCGCCATGGGTTGGCGCAGCGGCACTGATCCGCAGCCGCTGGCCACAGACCCAGACCGTCTGCAGCCTTTTCAGAATGTGCGGTGCCAGGTCTCTGGGCAGGTCAACCAGACAATGGTCGTCAAGGATCTGGATATGACCGATCTCCTGGCTGGTGATGCGCGCCTCGTTGGCGATGGCACCAACGATATGCTTCGGTTCAACACCGTGGCTGCGGCCAACTTCGATACGGTAGCTCTGCAGGTTGGCATCGGAGCTTTTCCTGTCGCGACCAGACCGCTCGCGCTGCGGCGGTTCATGGTCCGGCTCAGGCAACCTCTCTGCCGGCAGCTCCGGCGGTTGCAGCGGCTTATCCTTCTGGGCCAGGTAAGCCAGGGCGGCAGCAATTCTGCGATGGCCGGTATTGTGTTCATGCTGGTACTGATCGATCAATTCCTCGAAAAACTCCATCTCCTGCGACTGCAGCGCTTCAGTGATCTGGTCGTTGAACAAGCTGATGCGACGGTCGGCGATTGCCTGGCGACTCGGCAGACTCATCGGTGTTATCGTCTGACGGGTGGCACGTTCGATGCTGGCGAGCATGCGCCGCTCCCGTGGTGTGACAAACAGGATTGCCTGACCGTCGCGGCCGGCGCGACCGGTGCGGCCGATACGATGGACGTAAGCCTCGGTATCGTAGGGGATATCATAGTTAACCACGTGGCTGATGCGCTTGACATCGAGACCGCGAGCAGCAACATCGGTGGCAACCACGATGTCGAGGCCACCGTTCTTCAGCCGCTCGACCGTCTTCTCGCGCATTGCCTGAGTCATGTCGCCATTCAGTGCCGCGCAGGCAAAACCGCGGGCCTCAAGCCGTTCAGCCAGATCCACGGTTGTGATTTTGGTGCGGACAAAAACCAGCATGCCGTCGATCTCCTCCGCCTCCAGGATACGGGTCAGAGCATCGAGTTTGTGCAGACCCTTGACCTGCCAGAAACGCTGGTTGATGGTCTCGACCGTCGACGTCTTGGCCTTGATCCGGATCTCCTCGGGGTCGTTGAGGTGGCGCCGGGCAACCTTCAGCACCTCCTTCGGCATGGTTGCCGAAAAGAGTGCCGTTTGCCGGGTCGACGGGGTCTCGGCGAGGATCTGCTCAACCTCATCAACAAAACCCATTTTCAGCATCTCGTCGGCCTCATCGAGGACGACTGTCCGGATTTGATCGAGCTTGAGGGTGCCGCGACGCAGGTGATCCTGAATCCGTCCCGGCGTGCCGACCACCGCCTGAACCCCACGGGCCAGTTGACGCAGCTGCTGCCCCATGTTCTGGCCACCGTAAACAGGTAGCACCTGGAAGCCCTTCAGATGCCGGGCATAGGTCTGCATCGCATCGGCCACCTGCAGCGCCAGTTCGCGTGTCGGCGTCAGCACCAGCAGCTGCGGCTGTTTCTGTTTCACGTCGATCCGGCTCAGCAGCGGCAGAGCGAATGCTGCGGTCTTGCCAGTACCGGTCTGGGCCTGGCCGAGCAGATCCCGTCCGTCCAAAAGCGGCGGAATACTGCGGGCCTGGATCGGTGAAGGGGTTTCGTAACCGACTTCGTCAATCACCTTGAATACAGCAGGTGCAAGACCGAGGTCCTCGAAGTTAACCTGAATATCTTCAGTCATAGCTGATCCTGAATGAAAAGGACCCCAACAGGGATCCGGTAATTTCTAACGCGTTGAAAAACAAGCAAAAAGACCGCAAACATTAACCCACCTCGAGGAGGAAAGCAAGTAAACATACCAACACGGTCATCATGACCGCCTCTGGCAGCAAAGGGTGGAATAATCGTCGCTTTTCTGATAAGAAGAGCGCCAGACTAAAAACACCCACGGAAGGATTTAAAAATGCCCAGTTTCGATATTGCCTCCAAAGTCGACATGCAGGAAGTTGACAACGCCGTCAACCAGACCATTAAAGAGGTCAGTCAGCGCTATGACTTCAAGGGAACCCACAACGAGATCGAGCTGGCCAATGAAGCGATCACCATTCTTGCTTCAGATGACTATAAGCTGAAAGCAATCGTTGATATCCTGATCGGCAAGCTGGTAAGACGCCAGGTTTCAGCCAAAGCCCTCGACTATGGCAAAGTGGAATCAGCCTCGCATAATGCCGTACGCCAGAGGATCGCCATTGTCCAAGGCGTTGACAAGGAGAAGGCGAAAACGATCGTCAAGGAGATCAAGGCAAGCAAGCTCAAGGTGCAGGCCCAGATCATGGATGACCAAGTTCGGGTCAGCGGCAAAAAACTTGACGATCTGCAGGCAGTGATCCAGTTGCTCAAAGGGAAGGATTTCGACCTGGATCTGCAGTTTATCAATATGCGGAGTTAAGCGAGTTTTGGTCTTTCCAGTCGGCCGGATATCACCTTAAAACTGGCTGAAGCTCTCCCGCCTTCGGCTCCTGGTTTCGTCCTTTAAGTCAGAAGAATTATTGTCCGGGGGCCTCTGTGTACTCTTGCCAGGTCACGTCGGGATCGAAACGGGTCATCGCTGCGGCCATTGCGGCCGTTTCCTCACCCAGGTCTTTTTCATAAATCACCCCTTCATGGTTCACGATGAAGGTCATGATGCCTGAAGCCCCATATCTGGCGGGATAGGCGACCAAGCCAAAGCCGAGGATCATTTTACCATCGGCAACATAGTCAAAAGCGCCACCGCTGGCATGCGGACCCTGTTCTTTGAGGATCTTGAAATAATAACCCCGGAAAGCTTCGGGAGGGTCCTGATCAAAACCGCCCACATATCCCTGTTCGACGGCCCTTGCGATCAATGGACCGAATGGACTCTCCTTCTCACCTTCCCCAACCTTCCAATAGAGACCGTCCTGCCGGTCCTCGCTACTGGCAAGCTTCTGGGCAAACTCCGTCGGCCCGCCGCCGTTACGTTTCATACAGGCATATTCACGTTGGGCCTCGGTATAGGCATGCATCACTTCGATGGTGTGCAGCTCGTTTCTACCGACCCGACGGTTGAGGATTTCCTCCATACCCGCTGCGGTATCGTACCGCCAGACTCCGCCCTGGCGCACGAGAGGAATCGGGAAAGGATACTCTTTGTTGCCAATCAGGAGGGTTGTGCGGCCCTCCTCCTGCTCGAGACCATTCTTTTCTACGTAGGCTTTTAAAAAGCGCGCTTTGCCGTTCTGGTCAGCAACCTGATCACCAGAAGAGATGAGGACTTCAGAGCCGGGTCCTAAAATAACCAGTAGCTCGGCATTGCTGTTATTCCGGACCGCATCGACCAAGGCTTCCACCGCCCGCTGCGGAGAAGTGAAACTCTTCTGCTCAACCACCGTTCCGGCCAGAACAGTGCCAGTGGCCAGCATGACAATCACGATGGACATGGCCATTGCACCGGACAACAGCTGCGACCTCATAATGTTCACTGCTTTGCGTACCATTGTCTGCGTCCCTTTCCGCATGAATGGGATCATGGCGGAGTCTTTGATCACCACCGGCTCCGATTCCAGTTGCTGCCGCCTGAACGGTCCCTGCCGGAAAAGTCGTCGCTCCGGCCTTGCCGACTGCTCCGACCGCGCTCGCTCGACTGGCGTTCTTTCCTGCCCTCTTCGACCCGGTTGAAGGCATTGTCGCGGCCTTGCTGCTCCTCGCGCTCAACCCTTTGCCGCGTCGGCCGTTCTCCCTCGGCCCGGACCCGCCCGGAGCGTTCTTCACGGCCCGGGCTGTCGTGCTTAACCCGAACACGCTCTTTGCTTTCGCGGCCAACCTGCTGCCGATCCTGACCGTCGCGTTCGACCTGTTCGCGCGGCGGCAGATCCCGTATGGTGCGGTCACGGCGCAGACGCTCGCGGTCTGTTTTCAGCCGATCTTCGACACGCTTCTCTTTTTCCAGTCTGGTTCTGTCGTCAACACGCGGATCTTCGTACCTATCCCGCTCTCCGGGATTCGGGAAGCCACGCGTGTCACGCCGGAAATCCCGGGTGCGATACGGAATTTGGTTGAATTTCCGGGCGGTAAATTTATCCCGGTAGGCAACACCCCGCCGATGATAGGGGAGATGATGCCAACGACCAGGCTGCTTAATCCATCGGTCATGCCTGACATACCTCGGTCGCTTGTACACATCGATGTAAATGTAACGATACGGCCAGTCGAAATAACACCAGGAGCCAAACGTGAACCCAAAATAAATACCAGGCCAATAGGAGATGCCGAGCCCGATATTTATCCCCGTGGGTCCCCAGTAATAGGGCGGGTATGCTGGATACCACCAGGGGCCGTAGATGAAGAAGGGGTTATAGTAGGGGACATAAACCACATTATAGCGGGACGGTTCGATGATGATCGTCTCTTTTTCGACGACAACCTTCTGCTCAGCGGTCGTGGTCAGGTTGCCTTCGGCATAGGCTCTGGCTCGCAGCTCCTGGACCATGTCCAGAATCTCATCCTCCTGAGCAAGAAAAGCATTGCCAAGATTGGTTGTCTCGGTGATTCGCTCGCTCATCAGAGCCAGAACTGACGGAAAGTGACAGATCGCCTTGACGCTTGGATCCCAGTCTTCGGCCAGAAGAGCGTCGTCAAGGGCAGTGTCCTTCAGCTCGGCATTCCTTCTGACCCAGCGGTCGGCTTCGATCACTTCAATAGGATAAGTCGAGGCCATCAGTACCTGGGACAGGAGCGCATCGGGATAGAGTGCGATGGGCGCAAGCATCTGGGCAAGCTCCTCAGGGCTGTATTTTTCGGAGGGCTCCGGATAGCTGGAGTCCTGGGCCAGGCTCTGCAGGGGCACCAAAATCAGGCAGAGCATAAGACAGGGGAGAATGAAAAATCTTGTCGCCAGACGAATGGCGGCCGTTGCGTTCATGACGACCTCCTGTAGACCGATGCTACGCGACCGGATGGTTTTTCAGAGATTCACTTTATCGCCGGTTAATTATATCAAAAAGATGTAACTTTGCTTTGACACAACCGCCTGACCGTTTCCATGCCCCTCGGTGAATTTCAGGAAACGTGCTTGGATTTTCACACTCCTTTTATGCTACTTTTACTGTCACCAGTAGGTTTCTTCACTTTTTTTCAGGGGGAACAGCAAAATGAGCAACCCAACCCGTTGGCTCTGTACGGTCTGTGGTTATGTGCACGAAGGCGCTGAGCCCCCTGACGTCTGTCAGGTCTGCGGGGCCACTTCCGACTTGTTTGAACCCTATGAGATCGCCGCTTCAAGCACACCGGCTGTTGAAGCCACCCATTGGCGCTGTCTCAACTGCGACTACGTGCACGAAGGCAGCTCCCCTCCCGGCACCTGCCCGGTGTGCGGTGCCGGTCCGGACAAGTTCGAGGTTCTACCACCACTCCCTGAACAAGAGGTTGACGTCAAAACCCCGCAGCGCATTGTCATCGTCGGCGGTGGAGTCTCTGGCCTTTCTGCAGCGGAAGCCGCGCGCAAAGCCTCTTCCGCTGCCGAGATCACTGTGCTGAGCCGGGAATCTGACCTCCCCTACTACCGCCTCAACCTGACCCGCTATCTGGCTGGCGAGATCAGCGCCGACACTCTCCCGATACACCCGCGCTCCTGGTACGATGACAACCGCATCTCGCTTCAGCTTCCGGCAGAGTTGCAGGGCATCGAACCCGACCGGCGCAGGCTGCGGCTGCGCGACCGGACCAGTATCGAATACGATCGTTTGATCCTCGCCATGGGAGCCCACCCCTTTGTGCCGGCCATCCCGGGCGTCAACCGCGAAAATGTTTATACCCTGCGCATCCGGACCGAAGCTGAAGAGCTCCTCGAACATGTCGCACCCGGACTGAACTGCGTCGTGATCGGTGGCGGCATCCTTGGTCTCGAAGCCGCAGGCGCACTGGCACGGCACGGGGTCAAGGTAACACTGCTGGAAGGTTTCGACTGGCTGCTGCCTCGTCAGCTGAACCGCGCTGCAGGCGAGCGTCTGGCAGAGCGTGTGCGCGGTCTCGGCATCACGTTTACCCCGGGCGCACAGGTCAAACAACTCGATGGCGATGAACAAGTCCGCAGCGTCGTCCTTGCCACGGGTGAAGTCATTCCTGCTGAGATGGTTTTGATGACCGCCGGGGTCCGCAGCAACACCTATCTGGCCCGCCTTGCCGGCCTTGATGTCAACAACGGCATCATTGTTGACAACTACCTGCGCACCTCGGACCCCGACATTTACGCCGTCGGTGACGTCAGCGAACACCAGGGCGTCAGCTACGGCACCTGGGCGCCCGCCCAATTCCAGGGAAGCATCGCCGGCATGAATGCCGCAGGCGCCCACATGGCTTTCGTCGGCATTCCCCGTTCGAATTTGCTCAAGGTTCTCGGCGTGGACCTGTTCAGCATCGGCAATGTACATCCTGATGACGGCAGCTTCCAGACCTTCGAACGGACAGAGCAGGAGAACTACAGCTCCTTCGTGTTCCGCGACAACCACTTGGTCGGATCGATTCTACTCGGAGATGCGACGCTTTCTGCCACGCTTAAGAAACTGATTGAAAACCAGACGTCCTGTGCCGACATGCTAAGAGGCGCGCCTGACGCCAGATCCATCCACAAGGCCCTCACAGCGCTCGGCTGAACAGCCTGTCAGACAAAACAATGGCTATGGAAGGCAGTCATACTTCCATAGCCATTGTTTTATTCGCTCTCTTCCACGAAGAGTTCATCTGTGCTTTTGCACAACTCCCCTTCGCGAAGTTTCGATTCGAACTTTACGCGTCTTCACGTATATTTCTTCGGAGGAACCGGATATCTTGGAAACCATCAAAGGGTTGTTGTGGCAGATGACCCGGAGTAAATACCACGATCTGCTGTGGCAGGCAGGTCGGAACAAACGTCTTCAAAACCTCCCTAAACGTGATCTCCCTTGCCTCGCGGTCGGCCTCCTGACTGCGGGGCCTTTTTTTGCCGCAAATTTGCAGGAACCTTCCCGCGAAGGAAAATCATAAATGCCTCAGGGTGAAACCAGTCTCACAGTGAAATCTTTCATCTGGTAAATGACCCGTCCGTCCACAGTCAAGTAACCGTCAGCTCTGATCAATCTGGACGTGTCATCGATCGCGGTGACAACCGCCTCGATTTCGACCCGATCGTTCTCGGGAACAATCTGACCGCGATAATTCCAAGACTGCTTCTCACCCAAGGCCATGCACTCAAAAAGACTGCCGGGTTCCACACCCCAACGTTCGATCGCGACCACCTTGAGCAGTTGCAGGAACGACTCCAGCCCGAGAGAGCCAGGGCAGACCGGATCCTGGTAGAAGTGCGCCTCGAAAAACCATTCCGCCGGATCAACCTGCTTGCTGCCACGAATAAAGCCGAGCTGCTGCGGACCGCCTTCCTTGACAAACAGCTCGACGCGGTCGATCATGCGCAGTTTCGTTGCCGGGAAAGGGAACTCAACCGGATAATCAAACTGCTCGGCCCGACCAAGTTCCACATCGGTCGGCGCATAGGGTTTTGCCTCGCGCACTCCAACCTGCTGTGCCAACGATTCAGCAGAAAAGAAACCGAAGACGGTATCCCCGGTATAAACTGGGCCCTCCCGGTCGCTGATTTCAAAATCGTAGCTCTGGATAATCATGCCACCGCTGCTGGCGATCCGGGTGATCTTGACCCGGGTGGTCAGTGTGCCGGACTGCGGCGTCACCGGACGATGCTGCACAGCATTGCCATCGAGGTTCCGGAACTTGAGGTCGACCTCGCTGGTCAGGGCCGAACCGAGATAGGCCGCCAGCCAGCCGCAAGGCTGCAGACCGGTTTCGAGCAGGACGCTGAACGGCATCCGCCCCGAGCGTTCTTCCTCGAAGTACCAGGCCTCGGCCGGCACATCATACTCGGCGACGCAGGTCGCGCCTTCCGCCAGTTTAAACGGCTCGCCGGTCACATCAACAATCCGATCCAGGAACTGGAATGGCGGTCTGGGCAGGCGGGCAATCTTGCGCTCGCTATCAAAAACCTTGTAGGGCGCCCCGAACGCTTCGGAGGGGTTGCCGGCAGAAAAGGCCAGGATCTTGTCGTAGTCGTACAAGGGGCCTGTCCCCACGTGGGGGCTTTCCCCAGATTCCGGGGCAGCAGCAACCGGGGCAGCTCCTGACCACAGGGATTCGACCTTCTGTCGGTTGAGGCCGGCCAGGCGCACCGACATGCTGGGAATCTCGACAATCGGCTTGCCGTCCGCGAACATCAGGGCGTCGACAATCGCGAACGGTTCCGGCCCGTAACCAAGCTCCTTGATGCTGACCTGGTAGGTGACTGTCTTCGTCGTATCAATCACCTGGCCGCGACACTTCAGGCCACTGTCGACGCCGGGAACCGGCTCACACCAGGTGGCCCCCTCTTCACCGATCCAGCCCATGCGCAGCAGGAAAATCCGCAGGGTGTGCATGCAGCACTCGTACATCAAGGTGCCGGGCATGACGTTGTCATCGCAGAAGTGACTGGTCAGGAACCAGTCGTCCGGATGGATGTCCATCTCGGCGCGGATCTGTCCCAGACCGTAACGACCGCCCTGTGGATTGAGTTCAACCACCCGGTCGACCAGCTTCAGCTTGCCGCCCGGCAGGGTGTAGGGTTGCTGCAGCGACAGTTCAGCGAAGGAAGGACCGAAGCAGGCCGCCAGGTCGCCCCGGTAAAGGGCATCGACCTGGGCTTCATCGTAAGCTTCGACCGCCAGCGGCACCAGTTCGCGCCAGTCATCCGGTAGTGTGCCCGGCTGCGGCTGCAGGTCGAGCTTGGTATGAACAATGCCCTGCCCGGCCGCCAACTCCTCGGCAGTGAAGAATCCGGCACAGCCATTCTGCATCGACAGCAGCGGCTCACCGTTGACCGTCGCCTCGAAGTTGAAGCGGAACAGGTAGGTCTGGTCCTGGCGGAAGAAGTGATCGATCTTGATGTCGTAGCGGATCACATCCCCCGGCACCGGCAGGGTCCGATGGAAGGTCACCACCGCGTCAAGCAGTCGATAGACCGCCTTCCCTTTGGTCTCGAAATCAATGCCAAGGTATCCGGACAGGAACAGGTCGGCCTGCCCTGCCTCGACGGCCACGCAGGTCGGGATGCGGCCACCATCAAGGTACCAGCGGTCAGCCGTGACATCATGCTCGGTCACCACCCGGCCATGCGTCATCGAACGCGGCTCACCCTCCACTGTGACAATCCGATCGACTAGCATCAATGGCTCATCCGGCAGACGAACTCGAGTCGGGTGACTATCCACCGGAGCGAACTCGGGCCCGAGCATCTTTGCGATCGAGCCGATGGCGAACTCCATACACATCGCCCGGTCGAATTTGGGTTCAGGCAGGTGCAGCTTCATCCGGTGCCGCTGCATCTTGGGCGGCGGTGTTTGTGAAGGGATGGCCGACGCGGGTTCCGTAGCTGATGCGACAGCAGGCACAGTGGTCATCTCCGGAAGCGCGGCCCCTGTCGCGACCATCTTCTCCAGCAGATTCATCTGCAGCGTCATGTTATCGGTGATCGCCTGGCTGAGTGATTCGGAAAACTTCAGATAGGCTGCATGAGTCTCCAGGTTCTGCCGACTGATCTGCTCAAAACGGGCGATCGCCGGGTCAGCCGAAGGGGATGGTGCCGCCGGAAAAGAATCGCCCGGAGCCTTACTGGTTGCAGGCGGTGCCCCACTTCCCCGCTTGCTTGCAGTAGCGGTTGGTATCGCCCGAGGTTTGACCTCAGCGGCCGGAAGCACTATTTTGGCAAAGCCCGTTCCACCGATCTGCGTGAAAATTTGTTTGGCGGCAGGGGCCTCAATCGTAGCAATCCGGTCTACCGGGTAGAGCGCCGCAAGGTTGACCGGCACCCGCTCGGCCATGCACTGTCCCAACAGCCTCAGTACCAAGGAAACAGCATCCTGCCCCGGGTAACAAGCGGCACGGGCCAGGTGCGGTCGACCATTGAGGATGCCGTTGATCATGCGGCTACAGGAGTTGCCGGGCCCCATCTCCAGGAAGAGCCGCACGCCATCGGCATAGAGCTTTTCGATCACCCGGGTGTAATCAACCGTGTCCACGGCCTGATTAAGGATCGCATCGGCCGCGCTCTGATCAGTGATTTCGTAGCTATCACCGAGAGCGGTGCAGTAGTAGCGAACCCCTGCCGGCGGCGTCGCCGGAAACAGATGCAGCGCACGATAAGGGCCGGCCACCTGCTTTGCCACCTCGCAGTGCACCGTAGTGACGCCTTTCAGGGGCAGCAGGTGACAGCCAAGCCGCGCCACCAGTTGATCGAGCTGGCCTCGGTCACCGCCCACCACGCACTCGTCGTAGGTATTGATGATCAGCAGGTAAACCCGGTCGAGCTCTTCCAGAGCTTTGCGCACCTCCTGTTGCGGAGCATCCACCAGGCCAAGCGCCCAGTCAACCCGTTGCTTGGAGGAGAGCCCCCAGGTTTTTGCCGCGGCCTTGCAGTCTCCCGCCAGATCATCGACAAACAGGCTTGAGGCTGCCAATCGCTCCGCCATGCCATCCCGGTCGGTCCAGGCTCCCAGCGAAAACAGGCCAGCCGATTCACCAAGGCTGTAGCCACTCACCGCTTGCGGCTCGACACCAAAGCTGCGCACCAGGTCGCTGACCGCTGTCCCGAGCGCGACCTGACCGATCACCAGAGCGTTATGGTCGCCATGTAGGGAATCTACCAGGGTGGGTCGCCAAAAATGCTTCGGCAGGAACTGCCGCGCCAGATAGCGGCTGCCTGCATCCTGTTGCCGATAGACCAGTGGCCACTGGGCCGACAGCTCTTGTCCCATACCGGCAAAATGATTGCCGGAGCCGGGAAAAATAAACGCGACCTCCCCGTCTCTGCCTAACGGTTGCGGGCGATAGAAGACCCGGTCACGCAGACCAGGCGGCAGCTCGTCAGGAGCGCGCAATACAGCCTCCAGCTGATCGAGCTCCGTTTGCAGAGTGGCACGGTCCGGAGCAACCAAGGCGATACACTGCTCTTTTTCAGGTTGGCTCCCAGCCTCATGCAGCCAGAGAGCAGCCAGCGGCTCCATGACGTCGCCGTCAAAGGCAGCCAACAGTGTCTTCAGACGTCCCCCCTGTGCCAGCAAACCGTCGTGATCGTCGGCTTCCAGACAGAAGAGCGCCTCCTGACGCGGGCCGAGCGGCCGCTGCAGCAACAGGTCCGGTTTCTGCCGGCCCTTCTCTTCATTCGCTTCCAGCAGGACATGCGAGCAGCTGCCATCCACGGCAAACGCACTGACCACCGCCTTGCGCGGTCCATCGGCGCGATTACGCAGCCAGTACTGCGCAGCGGTCGGCACAATGAAATCACGCTTGCCGCGAATCCATTCATAACGCACTGCATCAACGTTACGCAATGGAGGGATGATCTGTCGATCAAGGCAGAGCGCAGTCTTGACCAGGGAGGCTAACCCGGAAGCCGCTCCCAGATGACCGACATCCGCCTTGACGCTACCGACGTAGCAGGGCATGTCATTCGCTTCGGCACCGAAGAAGTCGCCAAGAACATTTGCCTCCATGGCATCCAGTTCGGGCAATCCACTCCCTTCAGTCTCCAGGTAGCTGACCTCGGCTGGCGACACGCTCGAATCCTGAAAGGTCCGCTGCAATGCCAAAGTATAAGTTTCACGGTCGGGGGCAAACTGATCGGACGAACCGCCAACCGCTGTCCCTGTACCACGGATCACCGCATAAATCCGGTCGCCGTCCTGCTGGGCATCTTCCAACCGCTTCAGGACCACTGCGGCGGCCCCTTCACCGATGATGCTGCCATCGGCCTGCTTGTCAAACGGCCGTGCCTGCCCCTGACGAGAATAGGGTGTCGCCGCATGCCGACCAAGCACCGCCCGCAAGTCGCCCGCCATATCGACGGCACCGACCAGGGCGCGGTTAATCGAACCTTCCTGCAGGGCACGCACACCGACTTCGAGCGCACGCAACCCGGAATTTTCCTCGCTGGAGAGGGTAAAGCTGGGCCCGCCGATCCGGAACTCTTTGGCGATCCGGCTGGCGACAATACTGCCGAGAGCACCCATGGTCCGGTTGGCGGTCAAGGCCGGGCCGGTCGCGGCCCGCAACTGCTCAATCCATTCCTGCATCTGTTGAGGAGTCAGGCTGAGTCCTAGCTGCTGCGCCCAGAGCGGCGCCATCTTTTCGATCGACCAACGGAAGGTAAAATTCGTGGCGTTCAGGTCGAGACCGGTGCCGACAAACACCCCGGTAAACAGCAGATCCTCGTTCTTCAGGCCGGCATCACCCAGAGCCTGCCCGGCCACCTGCAGCATCAACAACTGCCGGGGCAGCATCTCCGCCAGTTCTGTGGGTGGAATCCGGAAAGAGCCTGGGGTTGCTGCGACCTCATCAATGAAGTGTCCCCGGAAATTGATCTGGTCAAAACCGGCCTGAGCAAACCAGCGGCTCTGTTCGGCACCCCACCAGTTCTGCGGTACGGTTGGTGGACAGTCCTGTGGATTCCCCAAAACACGATACTGGAAATCTTCAAGAGAGCCCCAGGGTCCAACATGCGTTCCCAAACCGACAATCGCCACCGGCGAATTCTGTCGCTGGAAGGAAGGTGGGAAGGTCACCCGGCTCTTGACAGGCTTTTGTGGAATCCATTCCTCGACCAGCAGATGGGCGTTGATACCGCCGAAACCGAAGGCGCTGACCGCTGCACGACGCGGAGTTTTGGCTGTACGGGAGGACCATGCTTCCGGTTGCTCCAGCACTTTAAAAGGACTGTCAGTGTAATCGATGCTCTTGGAAGGCTGGGAGAAGTTGGCCGTCGGCGGCAGAGTCTTTTCCTTGAGGGCCAGCAAAGTCTTCATCAGGGCGGCTGAACCGGCCGCCGTCAACAGATGACCGATGTTCGACTTAACCGAACCGATTACGCACTGCCCGGTTTTCCAGTCCGCTTCGCCCCAAAGGGTCTGCAAACTTTTAAACTCAACGGCGTCGCCCACGGGCGTACCGGTCGCATGGCATTCTACCAGATCGACATCGTCCGGTGTCCAGCCCGCCTGACGATACGCGGACTGCATGGCGCGCAGCTGCCCTTCCGAAGCGGGCGCCAACAGGCTGCCACCCAAGTCATTCGAAAGACCGACGCCGCGGATCACAGCATAGATATGGTCCTGATCCCGCACCGCATCCTCAGTGCGCTTCAGTAGAAACATCCCACAGCCCTCGCCGACCACCAGACCGTTGCCCTGCTCATCAAACGGCGCACAAGTACCGGTAGGTGACAGGGCACGCAGCTGCGAGAAGCCCATCTGGGTGTAGAGGGAATCGGGGCGGGACAAACCACCGGCCAACATCGCATCGGCACGGCGAGCGACCAGTTCATCGACCGCCAGCTTGATGGCGTAAAGTGACGAGGCGCAAGCTGCATCGAGGGTAAAGCAGGTCCCTTTCAGACCCAGCGCCCGTGCCAGGATACCGGCAGGCAGACCGGCGACGTAGCGATTGACCGGCGCGGTTTCGAACGCAGCCGGAGAGTGCTGATCGCCGAGCAGTTGCTCGGCAAAGGTTGTTCCGAGATATTCCCGGGCCAGGGCAGAGGACTGTTCGCTCGGCAAAGCCAGGTTGCCGAGAATGACACCAACCCGGCTTTGATCGACTGGTTTGCTCGCGCCATCGTGATACGCCTGGCGTCCGGCGTGCAACAACAGGTGGAACATCGGGTCAAGCCCGGCAAGAAGCTGATCGGGGAGGTTCAGGCCATCCAGGTTGAGCTGGTCGAGAGGCGTTTCGACAAAGCAGGCTTTCTCGGAATAAACCTTGTCGGCAGCGCCGACCTCGGGGTCGTAGATCTGCTCCGGTTCGAGCAACCAGCGGCCCTCGGGGGGCCGCTGCGCGGCATTGACGTTGTCAGTGATATTGGCCCAGAAATGTTCCAGGGTCGACGACTTTGGAAAAATGCCGCCGACCCCGACAATGGCCACGGATTTCCCGTGTTTCATACTCAGGCAGCTCCCTGCAGTTTGTTGCGCTGGAAGCTCTCGTTCAGGGAGGCATCAATGACGCACTCATAATCCTCCATCCGGGCAATCAGCCGGCCGCTGGCCGGATCGAGGAATTCGATCTCAGCCGTCGCCTTGCTGGCATTCTGGCGCGACACGTTGACACGGATTTCCGCACCATTCTCCGGAAAACGATCAACATACTGGCGGTAACGGCCGGCAAACACCGGCAGAGAAGCCGCCTTGTACTTTTCGAAGCTCCAGAGGATCATCATCTGGAAGGCACAATCGAGGACCAGAGGGTCGGCCAGCCAGGTGTTGCGCAGCGGCTGCTTGACCCACTCTGTCGGCAGGGGCGCCGGCCGAACCAGCGCACTGATTCCTTCCGCAGAGCAACCCACCATCTCGCGGATACCGTGAAAATCAGGCCCATGGAACAGACGTTCCGGCCGATAGACCTGGTCGATCGGATGCGGGTAAACCGGCAGCGTCAGAGGTGCAGACGGGGCCTTGCCTTCCGGCAACTTGCCGGCCAGTACGATCTTGGCTCGGGCGTGCACAAAATGCTGGCCCTTGGCGTCGGTGCCCGACAGCTCTACCGGAACCACGTGGAAGCCGTCAAACTTGAACGCCGTGCCGGTCATCACCTGCAGGGCGTGCTGCTGAGCCGCCTCAAGAGTGACGCCTTTCAGGACTCGCAGATCATTGAAACCATGAAAGCGCAGTCCCGGGTTGTTGTGAATCGCGCCATGGGCCAGCCACTCGATAATCATCGCCATCGGCAGCACCGCACGGGTATCAATGACGTGCGACGTCAGGAACGGATACTGCTCAACTGACAGCTCCAGGTCGAACGCTCGTGACACATAGATGTTCGGGTACGCCTGCGGCTGGCTGTCCACGTGGGCTTCATTGTGCGAGCCGAGGATTACCAACTCCACCGGCCCACCGGCCGGCGTCGAGATTTCCTTGAGCAGGTAATCGGCACCGGCCCGCAGGTCGATCACTTCAACCCCCTCCTGTTCGAACAATTTCTTCAGGGCCGGGGTGACCATGCCACCATCCCAGGGCCCCCAGTTCAGAGAGAGCACCCGGCAGTCCGGATAGAGGCGCGCCTGCTGCTGCGCCATCTTGTTCAAAACCTCGTTGGCCACGGCGTAATCGACCTGACCGGTCCGGCCAAAGCGACCGGTCGATGAGGAGAAGAGCGCCATGAACTTCAGTTCGCTGCCATTAACAGCAGCAAGCAGCGCACGCAAGCCATCAACCTTCGTTGCATAGACCTGCTCGAACTGATCCGGAGTCTTGTCCACAATCAGTTTGTCGGCCAACACACCGGCACCATGCACCAGGCCCTTGACCGGACCGTGAGCCTTACGGGCCTCGTTCAGCACAGCCGCCACTGCGGCCTGGTCACGCAGATCAACCGAACGGTAGACCGCCTGGCCACCAGCCTCCTGAATCCGCCGCAGGTTATGGTCGATCTCGCGTCGGGTCAGCACCTGCTGGTAGGCTGCGTTCAATTCACGGGGTTTCAGGGGCGTGTCCGCATGCGCCATCAGGGCCTGCTTGACCTCTTTTTCTCCGGTTGCTCCAGCCAACCACTCCGGCTCCACATCGGGCAGCGGACTGCGCCCGAGTAACAGCAGAGTCGCCCGGCAGGATGACGCCAGACTGATTGCCACCTCGGCAGTCACCCCACGGGCACCGCCACTGACCACCACCAGGTCACCGAACGCCAGAGGAAGCTCTGCATCCTCTTCAGGCAGCGCCTCTTCTGACAGCTTCAGTGTCTGCAAACCTTGCGCGCTGACACCAATCTCTGTCGGTCCTGCCGCCAGCAGTTCGTTGACCAGCTGTGTCGCGGCAACCGACAGATCGGCATAATCGCCAGCCAGGTCAAATGCCTTGCAGTGGACTTCAGGCCACTCGTGACCGGCGGTCTTCGACAAGCCAGCCAGGCCTCCGGATACCGGATCGGACAGGTCTGCTCCAGCCGACAGGCCAAAACTCCCATCCATGCGGGACACCGTCGCCAACACGGCATCACCCGTCTTGGCTGCGGTACGCAAGGGCGCAGCCGCCAACTGCAACAGCCGGAAGGCCTGCTGCAGGAAGCTGTCATCGCAACCTTGCGGAGCCAGCAGAATTAGACCGGACATGGCCTCGGGGACGGTCAGCGTTTCGAGTGCGGTCAGATCCACCTTGACCGGTGTCAGCCCCTGATCGGCGAATTGCGCACACAGATGTTCACTCAACGGCGACCCATCATCTGTGACCCAGACCGGACCACCCGCAGCCAACGAGTAACCGGATCGCTCGGCATTCTGTGGCAAGGCGACCAACTGCAGCACCTTGCGTTCGATCCCCTCGCCCACCTGAACCGTCTCCAGGGACGGAGTTGCCGTACTTTTTTCAGGGGCCGCACCAGATACACTTGCGAGGAAGTCGACAATTTGGCCGACTGTCTGCAGCGTACCGAGATGTTCCGGCTTGATCGCCGGGGTTGCCGGTAGCTGCTCCTGCAAGGCCGACAGAATCTCGACCCGCTTGATCGAGTCGATGCCCAGGTCGGCGTCCAGAGACATCTCCAGCTCCAGCATCTCCACTGGATAGCCGGTCTTCGCTGCGATCACATCCAGCAGCACCTGAGAGACGCTTTCCCGGTCGACAGCGACAGTCTCAAGCCCAGACCTCGGCGCAGCTGTCTCCTGGCCATTTGCCAGGTGATCGATAATCTGACCCAGAGTCTGCAGGCTGCCCAGATCCTCTGGGCTCACCGCCGGCGCGTCCGGCAGCTGCCCCTGCAGGGCCGACAGAATCTCAACCCGTTTGATCGAGTCGATGCCCAGGTCGGCGTCCAGAGACATCTCCAGCTCCAGCATCTCCACCGGGTAGCCGGTCTTCTCGGCGATCACCGCCAGCAGCACGTCAGTCACTTTGCCGCTGTCCACACCAGCGGCGGAAGCCGTTGCGGGGGCCGCGGCACTTGCCGCACCCAAATGTTCGACAATCTGACCCAGGGTCTGCAGGCTGCCCAGATCCTCTGGACTCACTGCCGGCGCGTCCGGCAGCTGCCCCTGCAGGGCCGACAGAATCTCAACCCGCTTGATCGAGTCGATGCC
>JAQYVZ010000017.1 GCA_030145205.1 Desulfuromonadales bacterium
GCTTGTCCACCAATCCCAGTGACAGCCGTCTCACCAGAATATCCGCAACGCGTGCGGCCAACTCATGCCGCACCGCATACACCACTTCCGCTTCAAGATAAGGGTGCGCCGGGTGCAGGCGTGCTTTCAGCCCGTGCTGCTCGGCGAGCGCGCAGACCTCCTTGGCGCGATCACCATATGCACGGTTGAGGTGTCGCGCAACGGTCGACTCCAGGCCATACTTGTCTTGCAGGCACAGGTCGGCGTCTTCGGCAAAACCATCACCGCCTAGGAGCATCATCGAGCGCGTTTTGCAGGAGAATTGCGGCGCAAGCCGGAAGGCTTTGATCCCTCGGTCAACGACATCCTCCGCCATCTGTCGATAGGCGGTCCATTTCCCGCCGGTGATGGTCAGCAGACCGGAGTCGCTTTGCTGGATCACGTGAGTGCGGGCCAGCGTTGCCGTATCTTGAGCTTGCGGGTCGATGACCAGCGGCCGCAATCCGGACCAGACGGCTTTTACGTCTTCGCGGCGCACATGGAGATCAAAATAGCGGGCAACATGGCGCAGCAGGTAGTCGACCTCTTCCTCTGACGCGCGCGGGTGCTCCGCCACTCGGGCTGGCTCGTCAGTGGTGCCGACCAGCGCATGCCCTTCCCAGGGGAGTACAAACAGAACTCGGCCATCTTCGGTTTCGGGGATCATCAACCCGGTGGCCGGTGGGGCAAATTCCTTGTCCAGCACAATATGGATGCCGGAGCTGGTTTTCAGCAGAGGCGCGGCGGTCGGGTCATCGAGCTGTCGAACCTGGTCGGTGAAAGGTCCGGTTGCATTGATCACGCCCCTGGCCTGCATCTGCCACTCCTGACCGGATAAACGGTCGACAAGCTGAGCACCAGAAATCCGGCCGGCCTGTTTCCGCAGGGCGGTCACTTCAACATGATTGGCGATGATCGCACCTTGGCGTTGAGCAGTCAGCGCCAGCGCCAGCGCCATGCGGGCATCCAGGAACTGCCCGTCGTAGTAGAGAACGCCAGCTTTCAGCCCTTCCGACTTGAGCATCGGAAAACGCTGCAGGGCACTGATTTTCCCGAGCAGGCGGCTGTGCCCGATGTTCTTCTTACCGGCGAGCAGATCATAGAACTTCAGGCCGGTGAACACATAAGGGACGTCCCACCAGGAGTAAAGAGGGGTGACCAGCTGAATGCGGCGTGACAGGTGGGGCGCATTTTGCAATAGGAGGGCGCGTTCCCGCAGGCCCTCCCGGACCAGGTTGTATTGCACCCAGTCAAGCTTTTTCACCGCAGCTTCGAGATAACGTACCCCGCCATGCAACAGTTTGGTGCTACGGCTGCTAGTCCCTTCGGCGAAGTCATTTTTTTCAACCAAGGCGACGTTCAGTCCCCGTGCAGCGGCATCCAGGGCAATGCCACAGCCGGTCGCCCCGCCCCCGATGACCAACAGGTCGAACCGCTTGCCTGTTTGCAACTCTGCTAGCTGCTGCGTTCGCTGCATCACTTTCCCTTCCCATTCTTGCGTGCTCAACCTGAACCTCAGGATAACATTTTTACCCCTCCGGCTGTGTGGCAAAATCGGTGTGATATAGTATCACCATGGTGGACGCAGTCGGTTCCGCAGCGGAGGTGCCATGCAGATAGCTCAGTTCTGGGAAGAGCGTGAACACGCCAGGGTGCAATGCCACCTGTGCCGCTTTCATTGTGTGATTGTAGATGGCCGCCGGGGACGTTGCGGCGTGCGGGAGAATCGTGCCGGTACCCTGTACACGCTGGTTTACGGCCGCAGTATCGCCGAACAGGTCGATCCGATTGAGAAGAAGCCCCTGTTCCACTTCCACCCGGGCTCCCGCTCTCTGTCAATCGCCACGGTCGGCTGCAACTTTCACTGTCTGCATTGCCAGAACGCGGATATCTCCCAGTGGCCTCACCAGAGACAGGATGTCCCAGGCGAAGACCTGATGCCGGAGCAGATCGTTGCCGATGCGACGGCTCAGCAGTGTGCCAGTATTGCCTACACCTACACAGAACCGACCATTTTTTTCGAATACGCTTATGATACGGCCGTTCTCGCCCGGCAGGCCGGGGTCAAAAATGTCTTTGTGACCAACGGCTATACGACCACTGCGGCGCTCGAAAAAATTGCGCCTGTTCTGGATGCTGCCAACGTTGATCTGAAGGGGTTTACGGAAAGCTTCTATCGGGATGTGACCGGCGCGTCACTGGCCGGAGTCCTGGAGTGTCTGAAAGATTATCGACGGCTCGGCATCTGGCTCGAGGTGACCACCCTGGTGATTCCGGGGCTGAATGACAGCCCGGAGGAGCTGCGCCAGATTGCCGACTTCATAGCGAGTGAGCTTGGCCCGGAAGTCCCTTGGCATGTGACCGCTTTCTACCCGGCCTACAAGATGCTTGATCGGCTGCCGACGTCGCCGGAGACCCTGTTGCGCGCATATGCCATCGGGCAGGAGGCGGGGCTGGCGCACCTCTATATCGGGAATGTCGCGACGGCGAGCGGCGAGGATACCCTTTGCCCGGGGTGCGGCGCGGCGGTTATCCGTCGGCAGGGCTTTCGGTTGCTGAAGATCGATCTAGAGGGGAGTTCTTGTCGCCATTGCGGGAGGAAAATCGCGGGGGTCGGCCTGGGCTGCTAATCGAAAACGCCCCCGCTGAGGCATCAAGGCCGCTGCGGGGGCGTGTTGTTAAAAAAGGGACTCTTTCTACCTGAGCGTCTCTCCTTGAACCTAATCAGAAACGATATCCCAGGCTGATGCCGACCAGGTAGATGTCAGAGGCGTAGTTGCCATTGGCCGTGCCGACGGAAGTCGGAGTGCCGTTGATGATGGTGGCCATGTTGGAGCCAGCCGGGTCCCCGATGGTGTTGGTCTTCTTCCTGTCCTCGTGGTGCTCCAGGCCGAAGGCTCCAGACAGGGTCCATGCCCCGAAGGCGATGTCGGCGCCAACCGTGAACAAGTGGGCGTCGGTGTCTGGGATCAGTGGCTCGAAAGTGCTGTCCGGAACGGCGTTGTTGCCGTACAAGTAGCCGGCGTTCAGGGACGCCGTCTCGTTGAGCTGGTACTGGCCGCCGATGTTGTAGGTCCAGGTCGATTTCCAGTCGCGCGGTGTCAAGTTGGATGTCGAGCCGAGGACGGGGGTGTCCAGCTTGATCAGCAGCTGGTCGGTGGAACTCCAGTCTTCCCAACGTATGCCGACTTCAATCACCAACGGTTCTGAGACCTGGAACGCAATTCCAGCGGTGGCCTGTGCGGGCAGCGTGATGTCGGCCGAACCGCCGCCATTCGGGAACTCACCGGCCAGTAGTGCGGTGACGTTACTGAACCGAACGTCGCCTTCCGCTTCCACGTCGATCTCGCTGCGGTAGGTGGCGCCGATCGAGATCCGGTCGGTGGCCTTGAACAGTATGCCGAGGTTGAAGCCCATCCCCCATCCGTCTGCCTCGAATTTCTGGCTGATGTCCGGCAGGACACCTAAATCAGGCAGTGCGTCACCGTAATAGATGTTGTCAACCAGCCAGTAGGTCGCTGTCTGGTTGACCTTGCTCTCCAGGGTGGCCTTCAGATAGAGCAGGCTGAAGCCGCCGGCGACCGACAACCGCTCGGTGACTCGGTAGGAGATCACCGGGTTGATATTCATAGTCAATACCTCCCCGGAAGTGCCGATGTGCCGGCCATCGTAGTTGTCGTTCCACTCATTTGACAAGCCGAACGGGAAGAATATGCCCAGGCCGGCAGCCAGTTTGTCGTTGGCCTGGTGCGTGTAGTAAAAGGTCCCGGGGAAGTTCCAGCCGGTTTCATCTTTAGCGCTGCCGCCGCTGTCGAATTCAATTTCCCGGGCGGAGTAGATGGCGGTGGTGCCGAACTCGACCTGTCGTCCCGGCACGTCGTTCAGCAGGGCCGGATTGAAGTAGAGAGACGAGGGGCCTGTCGGGTGAGCAACGACGGCGTTGGCCTGCCCGAGGCCGGATGCGCCCTGGGTGAAGACTCCGAAGCCTGAAGCCTTGGCGGTCTGTGCCTGCAGAACAGCCAGTAAAGTCAGAAGAATCAGCGCCAGCAAAAACAGCTGTGACGCGCGCTCCGAGTGGTAACGTCTTTTCATGACAGGCTCCTTGTTTGATTGCCACGGAGTCGATGGTTGTGATAGTAATCAGTGCGTATGTCTTCTGTTATACGGGAACGGAAACGATGACACCTCAAGCATATTTTATGGAGAGCTCGGAGGAAACCTTCCGGCTCGATAATAAAACGGATATGACGACGGTTCTGTCTCAGGCACGCTGGGCCGGCTTGCACCCTGGGATGAGTGTCGCCGACGTCGGTTGTGGCCCCGGCAAAACGTCTGCCGCCCTGCTGGAGGCTGTCATCCCGGGCGGTCGTGTTGTTGGTATTGACGCATCGACCGAGAGGCTCGATTTTGCCCGGGGCCAGTATGGCTCCGAAGGCTTGCAGTTCTACCAGGGCGATGCTCTGAACAACCTTGACGAATTGGGAACCTTTGACTTCGTCTGGTGTCGGTTTTTTCTTGAGTATCATCGTGAAAGTGCCGATAAACTTTATGCCAACCTGGATCGTCTGGTCCGTCCCGGCGGCATCCTTTGTTTGATCGATCTTGATTACAACTGCATGACCCATTTCGGTCTGCCGCCACGGCTGGAAGCGACCATTCACCAAATCGTCGGTGGTGTGGCGAATGAAACCGACTTTGACCCATTCGCCGGTCGACGCATCTATACCCGGATGTATGACCTGGGTTACACCGAACTGGATGTCCAGGTCAGCGCCCATCACCTTATTTTCGGACCTCTCGCTGAGCGGGACCGTTTCAACTGGGAGCAGAAACTCAAGGCGGTGGCCCGCCAGACGAGTTTCTCTTTTGAGAATTACCCGGGCGGGTACGATGAGTTTGCCGCCGAGTTCCGGACATTCTTTGAAGATCCCCGCCGGTTTACCTATACCCCCATGATCCTTTGCCGGGGGCGCAAACCTTCAATGAAGTAAATCTCCCGTAGCGCGTGGCTGGCCGATAAACTCTTGGAGAGCCTGCTCGACTTCCAGCCTCAAACCGGTAAATTCCAGGCCATTGCCCGGTGCAAAGTCAGGTTTGGAGCGGTGCTCTTCCTGGTTGGTCCAGACGACCTTGGCCACCGCCTTCAACGGGGGGAGGTCCTTATCCGGCAGGCTGAAGGAAATATGCACCAGGGTCCCTTCAATGATCGGCGCATCGAGTTCCACAAACAGGCCGCCGGTACTGATGTCCCGGGTTGTACCGACATTGGCGTGACTGTTGAAGCGTACAGATACCGGTGCTTCCCAAGGGATGCGGGAGGGGCGCGAGCCACCGTCGTTGCTGGTGCCGCCGCCCGTGCTTCCCGAAGATTGAGTTCTCTTGTGGTACGCGATAAACGCCTCGACCACGGCTGGGTCGAACTTGATGCCGCTTTGCTTGCGAAGCAGGTCGTAGGCTGTCTGCAACGGCATCGGCTCGCGGTAGTGGCGTTTTGAGGTGATTGCTTCGAAAAAGTCAGCGACCGAAATGATTTTTGCGCCGGTCGGGATCTCCGCTCCTGTCAGACCGTCCGGGTAACCGCTGCCATCAATGTTTTCATGATGGGCACCGGCAATCGTAGGAACCTGTTTGTAAATCCCTTCAAAATTGATCTGCGAGAGAATGTCGCGGGTGGTTTGCGCGTGGGTCTTGACGATGGTGTATTCTTCTCCGGTCAGCCGTCCTTCCTTTTTCAGAATCGCATCCGGTACACCGATCTTGCCGTAATCGTGCAGCAGGGAGGCGACTCGGATCTGCTCGCTCTCCTCCTCACCGATGTTCATGGCCTGGCAGACGCCGCAGACGTATTCCGTGACCTTCTCGCTGTGGCCCGAGGTCAGTGGATCGCGGGCGTCGATGCTGGCCGCCAGAACTTGTAGAGTTGACTGGAACTGGCGTTCCTTGGTCAACAGCAGGTCGGCATTGCGGATGCTGATGCCGAGAACCGGAGCGATCCCCATCAGCAGGCTGACGTCACTGTGCACCAGCGGGCGATTTGACTTGATGTTGTCGACCGCCAGGATTCCGATCGATTCCCCTTCACAGATGATCGGGCAGCAGATGAAAGAGTGCGTTTCCAGCATGTGGACCAGGTCGAGGCTGCGGTTGGAAAGGTCTGTTTTCAGGTTCTGAACATCTTCGACCAGGAATGGTGTTTGTTCATGGAAGGCAACCACGAAGACGCCTCTGGAATCTGTCTTGTCCAGATTAAACGCTGTGCTGGTCAAGGTTCGCAGCTGGGCGTTGTTGTAGCCGAAGCCGCTTCGGAAGACCAGTTGAGAGCTGTCCTCATCGGCAAGCAGGATCATGCCGCGGTCGAAGTCGAGTCGGTGGTCGAGAATCTGAACGACATTGCTGAGGATCTCATCGACTGCAGTGGGCGCACTGATCGCTTGGCCGATTTCGTGGGACATCAGCACATTGCTGTAATTGAGATTCATCTGCTCGATCAGTTTTTCACTGGAATCCACAAGCATATTCAGGCCACGGCTCAATTCACGCTTCTCCTGGATCTGCGCGGCCCAAGCCAGAGCCATGGCGACCGCGGTTGAGGCCGGCACCAAGGTCGTCAATGTCAATTCAGGGATCCATCCGGAAGCGATTGCACATCCCCCACCAAGTATAACGACCGTGGAGTTCCGGGCACGCTTGAGGATGGTCGATGCCTGCTTTTTCCAGGTGATGATGTAGCGGCAGCGATCGCTGTTTTCAAAGGCGCATTCGGGGTGCTCGATTTGCGGCAGTTGGTTGTTGAACATCATGCAGACTGCTTCGAAAAAACCGATGCGGTTTTCACATTGGAAGGGCTTCTCCACGACACCGTCCAGTGGTGTAACGGTAACTTCGACGCGGTTTGCCGCCAGTGACCGTGAATCGTAGAGAGATGAGCGAGTAAACTTGGATGAAGTCCGGCGCACCAGGTTGAACGCCCGGGTTGGGCCGACCATCCCCAGAATGTATTGGCGCATGGCGCCAATCGCCTCTGGAGAGGCTGCATACCGGCCAGCTTCACGGGCAATCTGCGGATTGCCGGTCAGTTCGACGGTTTTTTCGTAAAACCGGTCGATTTGTTCCTGGGTGAACCAATGAGACTGGTCAGCAACCTCGTAGCCCTTCATGTTGGCGGATTGCAGAAGATCTCCGATTTTTACCTTGGGATAGTTCTTTTTCAACAGCTTAATGTAGGCATCAATGATGCGGCTGTTGTAAAGATCCTTATGTAGTCTGAAAGGATGGCTCATTTGCTGCCTTCCTCATCGGTTTTATTCAGTCGGTTGAAAAGGCTGTCGCAGAATTCGAAGTAGGGATCCAGATTACGGCTGTCAAGTACCCAGAAATTGTAGTGCTTCTCCGGCTCAATATCCTGGCTGACCACATATTCCTTCGGATAGGTCAGGATCGGAATCTTTTTCTGCGGGTATTTAGAAGAGAGCATCGACACTGCTGTAAAGAAGGCTTCACGGGGCAGGGCCTTGGAATCCAGAACGATAACGGTGATGGCGTTAGTCAGATTCGACAGGTTCAGGCCGACCTCGGAGCGCAGAACCACGAAGATGGCAACCGTCGCCCCATCGCGGCGCAGGGCGAACAGGTTTTGCCGTCGTTGGAACCCGGCCATCTCGTAGCTGGTGTTCAGCTCCTGGTCATCGGGCTGTTCCGGGGTCAGGTCAAGTCCCTGCAGCATCAGACCGCCCGATTTCCGCTGGTAGAAGGCCTCCAGGTTGAGTAGATCCTCGTTTTTGGCCGGAGAGAGCTCCCATGGGCCGTTGTCACGCCACTGCAGGTCAAATTTCTTCTGGTAATGGAAGTAGGCCAGAGTGTCGACGGAACAACGTCTGGGATCCTGGTAATGCTTGGCGACACCACCGAAGACGCGCTGCGGAAAGCGGTTCTCCGGCCGGAAGTAGCACATCACGTAATCCATGTGGGACGAAAAGAGTCCCTGTGATTCATGAACGGCCTCACCGACCATCTGCAGGGTTTGCAGCCCGGCCTGCCGTGAGCGGGTCCGGTCAGCAGCATGGTGGTGAATCAACCAGGCATTGCTGTGCGTGCGCAGCATGGCCAGATGCCCGATAATCTGGCTGTTTTCCTGGTAGACAAAATGTCGGGCGATCTCCGGTGCGCGAGTATAGAGTTTGGCGTAGGTCTGTTTGAATTCACGGCGATGTTCCTGCAGTGAATGGTACTTTTGCGGATAGATGAAACCGCTGCTGAAAAAGAACTCCCACAAGTCATCGACCTCAATCGACGGGCAGACCCCTTTGTGGCGGTTTTCGGCCCGGTGCAGCAGTGCCATCAGTCGGGTGTGGTCGGTAATGGTCATGTCGAGGATGGCAATACCGCTGCGCAGTTGCTCCTGCGGGGAGCCGAAGGCCTCCGCCCGGCTATGGACCACCTGGGCCTGGCACTTCAGCTTGAAGGTGTCGGTCAGGTGCAGTTCGAGGTCGTCAAGAACCATCCCGGGCATCAGCAGAGCCTCACGTGGATTCTCGTTGACGCTGAGTCCGGAGCCAGAGAGGTCGATAACATCCAGTTGACAGCGCTCTCCGGTAAGGGGGTGTGTAAACACCGCGAGCGGCGTCGGGCAGAGCTCCTGGCGCCGGCTGCGATGCTTGCGGTTGGGAAAGCGGTGCTGGCCGGTTGCCTCGGGGATAATGACCAGGGTTTGTTCCTGACGTGTCCCGTGCTGCCTCAGGATTCGACCGGCGGCAACCAGTTTGGTCTGATCCTGATTTTCGAGCAGTAGGGTGACTTGTTCATCGGGGTCGAGCCAGCGGAATGTCTGAGGAGGTTGGGCGCTTAGCTCAAGCCGGAAGGCGGCGGCACTGAAGTCGACCAGACTGCCTGAGAAGGTGGTGCCGTTTTGAATGACACGGGCCCGGACGTCTTGGCAGAAGCGACGCTTGGTCTGGCGTAAAGCCAGTTCGCGGCAATACGTCGGTAGTCGGCAGGACAGGCCGTCTGCCGTAAAGACAGGGTCTTCAACCTGGACCTGCAACACATTATGGCCGCTGGGAACTTCCAGGTGGCTGAGAATAAAATCGCCCCGCCGCACGCTCTCCGGGGGCGGTTCAGACCAGTAGCAGGTAAAGTCGCTGTCGCGGCAGGGCTGTGGGTCAGTGTGGAGGCGCAGACTACGGCCGTGTAGGCGGTGCTTCAGCAGGACGGTCAGTGGCGCAGACTGGAAATGCAGGTAGTTGAGACGGTTGATCAGGGTGTTGAGGCGCACCTTGCGGGCAACGGTGCCCCGTTCCGTTGCGGTACCCTGACCGCCAGACGGAGAATGACACCGTATCGTCGCAAGCTTTAGAGGTGCATTGACATCAACACTTTGCACAGATTGAACCCCGACGCCTCCAGGACGTTATTGATCCTCCCCGGATCGGATGCAACACCAATTGTGCATCGCCCTCCCCAAGGGATACACATAGGCATAGTTTGATAAAATTATGCACAATTATATGTAATTGAATCTAATTGTCAAGGAATTAGATTCAAATGAATCTAAATTGACAAGGAATTAGATTCAAAAGAATCCCTTATCTGCTGTTTTTATGAGATGGGGATGCGTGAATGAAGCCGAAACAGGACATGCAGTCATGTTTTTTAGAGGGGGTGCCCATGCAGAAATTCGCGGGCCTGGCGGATATCAAGATCTTCACCCAGCAGCATCAGGGTGTCGCCGGTTTCGAGGCGCAGGTCAGCGGAAGGGCTGTAGATCACGCGTTCATGTCGTACCACGCCCACCACGGATGATCCGGTTTCCGCCCGAAAGTTAAGCTCCGCCAGACTCTTGCCCAGGCAAGGCGAGTCGTCGGGGACGGCCTGAATTTCAATCTCCCCCCCCTCCAGTACGGAAAGGTAGCCGGTCAGGTTGCGAGTCTGGAGGTTGGCCTGCCGGTAGCGTTGGTGATGTTCGTCACTTAGGGTGGAGATAAGTTTAAGGACTCGCCCCTCCGACACTTGAAACTGGCGTAGTAGCAAGGTGGTCAGTTCCAGACCAGCGCCGAATTCGTCGGTGATGATTTCGTCGGCGCCGAGTTCTTTCAGGTTCTCGATTTCCGCAACGTAGCGAGTGCGAGCCAAAATGTAAATATCCGGGTTCAGCTCTCTTGCCGTTGGGATGACGCGGGACAGGGCGGAAGGGTCGTTGATCGCCAGGACCAGAGCGTTGGCCTTGGTAATGCCGGCGCCTTTGAGGACGGCTTCTGCAGTAGCGTCACCGTGAATGATAAAGTCACCCGACTGGCGTGCCAGCCGCACCGCTTCGCCGTTGAGTTCGATATGAATGTAGGGTAGGCGCATGTTACGGAGGGCATAGGCGACATTACGTCCGGAGAGGCCGTAGCCGGCGATCACGACATGACCCTCCAGGTTGGCAGTCCGTTCCTGCTCCTCGCTCGCTTCGTGGGTTACCGTCTTGCCGAGCCAACCAGCAATGCGGGCCGCGATCGCGTGGGCGTGGCCGAACAGGAACGGTGTACACATCATGGAGAGGGCCACGACCGATAGGGCAACCTGGTAGGTTTGTTCCTGCAGGGCGCCAACAGCGAGTGCCTGCTTGAGCAGGATGAAAGAGAATTCTCCGACCTGAAAAATCATCAGACCGCAGGTCAGCGCCGGACGTAGAGGGTAGTGGACAAGTCGCGCTGCGATGGCGGCAGCACCAATTTTAACCAGACTTAACAGCACTAGCCCTGTCAGGACCAAAGGCCACGTATCAGCAAGAATGCGCAGATCGATCAGCATGCCGATCGAAATAAAGAACAGGGCGAGGAAAACATCGCGAAACGGGATGATGTCGGCCAGAACCTGATGAGACGAATCCGATTCGGCGAGAGCCAGTCCGGCGATAAACGCGCCCAGGGCCAGTGAGAGTCCGGCCTGTGCGGTTGCCCAGGCTGTACCGAGGACCAGGGCGAGGATGGTGAGGCGGAATAGTTCAGATGAGCGGGTCTTCAGGATGCTGCGCAACAACGGTTGCAGCAGGTGCCTGCTGAACAGGTAGAGGCCGGCCAGGATCGCGCTGGCGCGCACCAGTGACCAGGCAGAGAAGCCCTGCGGGTTGTTGCCGAGCAGGGGCAGCCCGACCAGGAAGAAAATGACGCAGAGATCCTGGAACAACAGGATGCTCAGAGAAATCCGACCGTGAGGAGAATCGACTTCGCCCCGTTCCAGAAGCATCTTCAGGACGATGGCCGTGGATGAGAGCGCCATTGCCATTCCGAGGCTGATAGCACTGGAGGGTGGCAGCCCCGTCAGCCAAGTTGCCAGACAGACCAGCAACCCGGTGATGGCGACCTGGGTAGCTCCGGCCCGCAACAGCAGCTTTTTCAAGAGCATGATGCGGCCGTAGGAGAATTCGAGCCCGATGGTGAACAGCAGCAGGATGACACCGATCTCTGCAACGATTTCCACTTCGTGCACAGCACCGATCAGGTGGAATCCGTATGGGCCGACCACGAGTCCGGTGACCAGGTAGCCGACAATCGGCGATTGTCGCAACCGGCTGAACAGGTAAGCGTTCGCCAGGGCGAGGCAGATCAGGATCAGGATGTCTTGCAGCAAGGTCAGGTTAGGCATGGGTGACACTCAATCAGAGTCGTGTTGACAGGTTGTCTGCAAGCATGCTGAAGATTCCCCGTTGGGCAATGTGCTCGTGTTGCTCAGCTTTCGGTGTCAGGGTCTGTTTTGTCCCGACTTCGCGCCAGTTCTGCCCGATGGGCCTGCCGTTCGCGGATATGTTGCTCGTAGCCGCTCTGTCTGGGGCGGTAGTAGCGGGCGCCCTGCAAATCTTCAGGCAGGTGGGAATGGGTAACGATGGCGTCAGGTTGGTCGTGGGCGTATTCGTAGCCTTTGCCGTATCCCAGGTCCTTCATCAGCTTGGTCGGTGCGTTACGAATGTGGGCTGGAACGGGCAGCGCGCCGCTGCGGCGGACTTCCGCCTGAGCGGCGCCAATCGCCTTGTAGGCTGCGTTGCTCTTGGGAGCTGTTGCCAGATAGGTGACTGCCTGGGCCAGGGGGATGCGGCCTTCCGGCATGCCGACGAAGTGCACTGCCTGTTGTGCGGCCAGGGCGATCTGTAGCCCCCGCGGATCGGCGTTGCCGACATCCTCGGCGGCAAAAATCACCATGCGGCGTGCAATGAACAGCGGGTCCTCACCCGCCTCAATCATGCGGGCCAGCCAGTAGACGGCAGCGTCAACGTCTGAACCTCGCATGCTTTTGATGAACGCGGAAATGACGTTGTAATGCTCTTCGGCGCCTTTGTCGTACAGCAGCGGCGCCTTCTGCATGGCGTCTTCGATGTCCGTGCGCGTCACCTGACCCGCTGCTGTCGCTGCGGCCATTTCAAGCGTGTTGAGGGCAATGCGGGCGTCGCCGTGGGCCTGTTCGGACAACAGGTCAAAGGCGTCTTCGTCGACCTGAAGATTGCGTCTGCCAAGCCCATCCGGGTGGCCCAGCGCCCGCTGCAGCAGGCATTTGATGTCGGCACTGTCGAGCGGTTCGAGCACGAAGACCTGGGAGCGGGAGAGCAGGGCCGAGTTGACTTCGAAGGACGGGTTTTCGGTGGTTGCGCCGATCAGGATGACGTCACCGCGCTCGACCCATGGCAGGAATGCATCCTGCTGCGCCTTGTTGAAACGGTGGATCTCATCAACAAAGAGCAGCGTCCGCCGTCCATGGTAGTTGCGCTCTTCGCGTGCCTTGGCGACCAGTGCTCGGACCTCCTTGACGCCCTGCAGGACAGCTGAGAAAGATTCGAAGCGGCACTTGGTGGTCGCGGCAATGACTTGCGCCAGGCTGGTTTTACCCGTGCCGGGCGGGCCCCAGAAAATGACCGAGGAGAGTTGGTCGGCTTCGATCAGGCGGCGCAGAATCTTGCCCTCGCCGATCAGGTGTTGCTGCCCAACCATATCGTCCAGGCTGGCGGGACGCATGCGTTCGGCCAAGGGGGCTGCGACAGTTTTGTCAACGCTTGCTGCAAATAAATCCATGGTCAATCCTGAAGGTTACGAGATCTTGACAGCTTAACACAGCGGTCCTTTGAGTGACAAGCAGATGAGGGCGTAAGTGCCTGATAGCCGTAGACTTTAGACATTTCTTGTGATAGAGTCTGCTGGCTTTATTGAGGAGGTTGACATGAAGCGTATCGGGATATTTGCCAAACGTCATCATCAGGACGCGATCAAGCTGGCGGGTGATGTTATGACATGGCTGAATGAGCGGGATGTCGAGGTCTTTGTTGATGAACCCCTGGCGGTTGATATGGGGGACGTCAAAGGCTATCCGGGACGGTCGATTCCGGCCCTTGTCGATCTGGTTATCGTTCTGGGTGGTGACGGGACACTATTGTCCGTGGCACGACTGGTCGGTGAACTGCGTACGCCCATTCTGGGCGTCAACCTCGGCAGCCTCGGCTTTCTTACGGAAATCACCCGGGATGAGCTGTTCCCGGTGCTGGAACAGATTGTCAAGGGAGACTTCAGCGTCTCCGAAAGGATGCGACTCGATGTCTTTGTCCGGCGCGAGGGCGACCTGCTCGGGCGCTACCGGGTGTTGAACGATATCGTGATCAATAAGGGTGCCCTGGCACGGATCATTGACATGGAAGCCTGTGTTGATGACGATTATTTGACCACCTTTAAGGCTGACGGTCTGATCATTGCTACCCCGACCGGAACCACGGCCTATAACCTGGCGGCGGGCGGGCCGATTATCTACCCCGGACTGCACTGCCTGGTGATTTCTCCCATCTGTCCGCACACCCTGACAAATCGACCGATTATCGTGTCTGATGAGGCGATGATCAAGGTCAAGGTCAAGTTCAAGGACGAGGACGTGGCCCTGACTGCCGACGGGCAGGAGGGGATGCCGCTGAAGGGGGGCGACATCGTCGAAGTCCGTAAGTCGCGTTATGCGACCCTGCTGGTGAAAAGCCCCAGCAAGGACTATTTTGAAGTGCTGCGGACCAAACTGCGATGGGGAGAGCGCTAAGGCTGTCGGCAGAGGGTGACGCGATCCCTGCAAACAAAGTTCTCTCGCAAGACGCAACGCGCGAAGCGATCCTTCTATGCTGCTTAACCTGATTATTCACAATTTTGCCATTATTGATCGACTTGAGGTCGCTTTCGGTGCCGGGTTTAATGTGCTGACCGGTGAGACCGGTGCCGGCAAGTCGATCATTATGGGGGCGGTCGGTCTTCTGCTCGGCGACCGGGCCAGTCCGGATCTGGTCCGGGCCGGTGCCGAGGATGCGACGGTTGAGGCCCTGTTCGATATTGCCGACCACGCTGTTCTTCGGCAGACCTTGAGCGAGCATGGCTTTGTGGTAGAGGATGACCTGGTGATCCGGCGAGTGGTCAGCCGCAATGGGCGCAGTCGTGCCTATCTGAACGGCTCTCTGGTTACGTTGACCCAGCTGCAGCCATTGGCTGAGATGCTGATGTCGGTCTGTGGACAGCACGCTCACCAGACCTTACTGCATCGTGAGGCGCATCAGTCTCTGCTTGACCAATTCGGCGGCATCACGGCAGAGGTCTCCGCCTACCGAGAGATGTTTCATGCTTTACAGCAGGTCACAGCCGAGTTGGAGGCGCTGACGGCTGCTGAACGGGAGCGCCACCAGCGGATTGATTTCCTTGCGCATCAGAGCGCCGAGATCGCAGCGGCGCAGCTCTCTGTCAGCGAAGAGGAGGAGCTTCAGGCAGAGCGGCGCCTGTTGCAGCATGCTGAACAGTTGGCGACCCTGTCGCGGGGCGGCTACGACACCCTGTACGGCGCCGAAGGCGCGGTCTGTGAGCGCCTGGGACAGCTAGCTGATGACCTGGAGGCTGTTGGTCAGATTGATCCACAACTGGCCACCCACGCGGAGGTCTTACGGCGCGCCTTGTATGAACTGGAAGATGTGGCCGGTGAACTACGTAGCCGTGCGGACCAGGCCAACTTCGAACCGGGGCGACAGGAAGAGGTCGAAGAGCGCCTGGCCACCATTGCCCGGCTGAAACGCAAGTACGCCCCGAGTGTTGAAGAAGTTCTGGCCGTTCAGCAGGCGTGCGAACAGGAGCTGTCGCAGTTAGAGCATGTCGGCGAGACCCGGGACGTCCTGCAGGCTGACCAGACACGTTTGACGACGTTGCTGCAGGAGCAGGGAAGCCAAATCAGCGCACGGCGGGGTGCCGCCGCCCAGCGGATGGAAGCGCAGGTCATGGCCGAGCTGGCCGACCTGGCGATGCCCGGAACCCGCTTTCATATCCAGCTCACCTCCTTGTCGGAGCCAGCGGCAACCGGTCTGGAACGGGTTGAGTTCCTGATTGCGCCAAACCAGGGGGAAGCTTTGCTGCCGCTCGGCAAGGTCGCTTCTGGCGGGGAATTGTCGCGCATTCTGCTGGCGCTCAAGCAGGTCGCTCCGGAACGTGATGAGGTACCGACCCTGGTGTTTGATGAGGTTGACGCCGGTATCGGCGGCGTGACCGCCAGTTCTGTCGGCCGCAAGCTGTACGATGTGAGCCGTGCTGCCCAGGTGCTGTGCGTCACTCATCTGCCGCAGGTTGCTGCTTTCGCCGACCAGCATTTTCAGGTGATGAAAAGCGAGGTTGAGGGTCGGACCCTGACTGCCTTGAACCGTCTTGATGAAGAAGCGCGTGTCGAGGAGATGGCCCGGATGCTTGGCGGTGCCAGGACAACGGACCTGACTCTTGAAAATGCACGTGAATTGATTGCCTTGTCCCGGGCTACGGGAACTAGCAGAGGTCACGATGATCCGTAAAGCAACACTTGCCGACACCAAAGATATTCATCAACTGTTGCTCGGTTTTGCCAAAAATGGGTTAGTTCTGCCCCGTTCTTTGGCGGAAATTTACGAGGCGATCCGGGATTTTCATGTGGATGAGGTTGATGGCCAGGTTGTCGGAGTGGTCGCCCTGAGTCTCTACTGGGAAGACCTCGCTGAAGTTCGCTCACTGGCCGTGCATTCCGACTTCGGCGGCCGTGGGATTGGTCGCGCCCTGGTCGAAGCCTGTGTGGCGGAGGCGCGTGCGTTGGGCCTCAAACAACTGTTTGCCCTGACGTATCAGCCGGAGTTTTTTGGTCGCCTCGGTTTTGAACCGGTTGAAAAAGCGGATCTTCCTCAGAAAATCTGGCGTGACTGCATGAAGTGCGCAAAGTTCCCCGACTGCGACGAACTGGCGTTTATCTTTGAATTGTAGTGAGTATGGCACATTTATTGTAGTGTAAATAACTTGACAGTGTTGGCGCGCTCCATATATTAATGTCCGATATGTAAAATCAGCGATGTTTCTGTGAGGTTAGTTCTCTTGTCTGCTAAAAAGTTCGCAATACTTGTTATTCCTGAAGGATCTCACCGGGTTCGCCGCTTCAGTGTGCAGCGCTCTCTGCTCAACTGGGTGGCCTGCGGCATGGTTCTGGTTCTGCTCGGGCTGAGCGCCTTGGTGTTTGATTACGTGCGCACCAACCTCGACCAGAGCGAGTTTGCCCGTCTCCAGGTTGAAAACCGCGAGCAGCGTGATGAGATGCGCCGTTTGGTGGTGAGACTGGAAGATCTGCGCAAGGAAATGGTTGTCCTCGCCCAGAATGATGCCAAGGTGCGGGTCATGGCCAAGCTGTCGCGCCCCAAGGGGGACAGCCTTAGTGGAGTCGGCGGTCCGGGCTCTGATGATTTGCCCCAGGAATATTCCGATATCCAGCGCCGGATTGATGACCTGCGCCACCAGATCGATCTGCAGCGGGAGAGCCAGGAAGAGATTCAGGGCTTCCTGAACGATCAACGCTCCCTGTTAGCGGCCAAGCCATCGGGATACCCGGTCAAGGGTTGGACCACTTCCAGTTTCGGTATGCGGCGTGACCCGTTTAATGGCCGTCGCAAAATGCACGAAGGTTACGATATAGCGGCTCGCACCGGCACGCCGGTGACCGCAACCGCCGACGGAATTGTCAGCCAGTCGAAGGCCGTCCCCGGCTACGGTAAAATGGTTGTGATCGATCATGGTTACGGCTATCGCACCTACTACGGTCATAACTCGAAGAATTACGTCAAGGTTGGCCAGCGCGTTAAACGCGGCGAACGGATTGCTGCAGTTGGCAACACCGGTCGTTCTACCGGTTCCCACGTGCATTACGAAGTGCGCATGAACGGTGTACCGGTCAATCCGAAGAAGTTTTTTTAGAAGACTGTGACTATCGAAGATTTGAAAGCCCCGCCTGAAAAGGCGGGGCTTTTTGTTTGGGGTGAAGTTGGTGCAATTGTCAGAATGTAAAAAACCAGGAGAGGGCCAGCGACCCGAAGTTGTGGTCTTCCTCTTGACCCTCGAATTCCCGGGTGCGGGTGACATTCGTGTAGGTCAGCATCAGGTTGCGATAACTGAGGGTGAGGCCGGCAGCGAAATCGGCAATCAGGGGCTCTTTGTCGATGCTGTGGCTGTCGGTGAAGGTGTTTCCGTCCAGGAAGATGTCGCGCAGCACGTACTTGCCGTTGACGGCGGCGAACAGGTAAAGGCTTGGTTTGTTGCTCGGTGAGAAGCGGGTGCTGCCGGCCGGCCGGATCAGGGAAACACCGAAATTCCGGGGCAGATTCAGGCCGGCACGGATTTCCAGGCCACTATTAAGATAGGTCGCTACATTCCCAATGGCCCCGCCGGCATGGGCGATCATGTCCGCACTCAGCTTGCCGGGGTCCTTCTGGCTGAACAACCACTTGCGTTCAAAGGCGACGACAACTCCGGGTTCATTTTTTAGCTGGTTGTCCCAGCCTTCCGCCGTGTCAATGTTACGTAGCTCATGTACCAGGGTCTGGGACTCTTCCGCAAAAGAGAGCGGGCCGACCAACCCCATCTGAATTTCTACACTGTCGAGAAAGTCCCGACCTTCCTCCTGACGTGCCAGGCGGTGGTATGCCAGCCCGATGTATGACCAGCCGGCATAAGGGCGGTCATCAAGAATCAGGTCGGTTTGGCTGGTATCGCCGGGTGTGTACATGTTTTGGCCGAAGGAGAATTCAGCCTTGTGGCTGAATTCTGGCCCGGAATCACGGATCAACGGAATTTTGTGAATCCATTCCAAAACCTGCCGGGGCAGCCGCCCATTTTTTGCGTGGGGTGACAAGTCGGGAGAAAGAAGCGAGTATTTGACGCCGTTGGTGTAATTGCTGTCGGTGCCGTTGAACAGGTCGTTCTCAAAATAGAAGGTGTGTGACCAGGGGTTGTCGTCCGCGGCCTCCGCGGGGAGGTTGGGCAGGAGCAGCATGACCAGCAGGAACAGACTGCGGAAAATTCGTGTGGAAACGTGTTCGGGCATGGTCTGCTCGGCGTTATGGGTAGACGCCGCTCCAAAGTATTTCGAAACAGGATTGAGAGTCATCTCAACAGAAGCAGCATGATAGCATGTAAGCCGGTTTTTTGTGTACGCTCAGGAAAAGGTTTCGACGGTTCACGGGGGTGGTGTTTGTCCTGTTGCCGAACAGGAACCCAGAAATCGGTGAAGGGGGCCGGCTGGGGGGGCATTTGAGCATTGTGGCACCTGATAGCGTGTGCTAAAATTCCTAATTTAGCCGGGTTTTAAGCAAAGATGTCCCAAACGTGGACCCGACAGCACATTCAATCCGTAACGGAGTTCTTTCATGATAGGATTTTTCAAAAAGTTGGCTGGCAACCAGAATGAGCGTGATCTCAAAAAGGCCAAGCCGATGGTCGCCAAAATCAACGGCCTGGAGCCGGAGATACAGGCGCTTTCTGATACAGAGTTGCAGGCCAAGACCGCGGAATTCAAGGGCCGTCTTGCGCAGGGTGAGACGCTGAATGACCTGCTCCCCGAAGCGTTCGCTGTGGTTCGTGAAGCCGCCTGGCGGGTGCTGAAAATGCGGCACTTCGATATGCAGCTGATCGGCGGGATGGTGCTACATGATGGCAGCATCGCCGAAATGAAAACTGGTGAGGGCAAGACTCTGGTGGCGACCCTGCCATGCTATCTGAACTCCCTGTCCGGCGAAGGCGTGCACGTGGTGACGGTCAATGAATACCTGGCGAGCCGTGATGCAGAGTGGATGGGCGCGGTCTACAAGTTCCTGGGCCTGTCCGTCGGTTGCATTGTTCATGGCATGAACGATGCCCAGCGTCAGGAGGCCTACCATGCTGACATCACTTACGGCACCAATAACGAATTTGGTTTCGACTACCTGCGCGACAATATGAAGTTTGCCCTGGAAGATTATGTCCAGCGCCCGCTGAACTTTGCAATTGTCGATGAGGTTGACTCGATCTTGATCGACGAAGCGCGGACGCCTTTAATCATTTCAGGCCCGAGCAACGTCACCAGCGAGCTGTACCATACGGCTGATCGGATCATCCCCAAGCTGAAAAAAGGCGAGATGGTCGAGGAGCGGGACGGCACCATCGGTCGGGCATTCAAGACCTATAGCGGTGACTACACGGTTGATGAAAAAGCCAAGGCGGCGACCCTCACCGAGGAGGGTGTGGCCAGGGTCGAGAAACTCCTCGGGGTCGATAACTTGTACGAGCCAGGCAACATGACTCTGTTGCACCATGTCAATCAGGCCCTCAAGGCGCATGCCCTGTTCAAGAAGGATGTCGACTACGTGGTCAAGGATGGCCAGGTCATGATTGTCGATGAATTCACCGGACGCTTGATGCCGGGTCGGCGCTGGAGCGATGGCCAACACCAGGCGGTTGAGGCGAAAGAAGGCCTCAAGATCGAGAAAGAGAACCAGACTCTGGCCACAATCACCTTCCAGAATTATTTCCGGATGTACGAAAAGCTGGGGGGCATGACGGGTACGGCCGAAACCGAAGCGTCAGAGTTTCACGAGATTTACAACCTCGGCGTGGTGGTGATTCCGACCAACCAGCCGATGATCCGGCTTGACCAGGCTGACTTGATCTACAAGACCGAGCCGGAGAAACATGCTGCCGTGATTGAGGATATCGTCGAGCGGCGGGAAAAGGGTCAGCCGGTGCTGGTCGGTACCATCACCATCGATCACTCCGAACTCTTGTCCGGCTTACTGAAAAAGCGGGGTGTGCCTCACAGCGTCCTCAATGCCAAACACCATGAACAGGAGGCGGAGATCGTTGCCCAGGCCGGGCGCAAAAACGCGGTGACCATCGCGACCAATATGGCTGGCCGTGGTACTGACATTGTGCTGGGCGGCAACCCGGAAATGATGGCCAAGCGGGAAGCGGGCGGTTCCGAGGATTACGAAACAGCCTACCCGGCCGCCCTTGAGAAATACCGGGCGATGTGCGCTGCTGAAAAGAAAGAAGTCCTTGAACTCGGCGGCCTTTATATTCTGGGGACGGAGCGCCATGAATCGCGGCGGATCGACAACCAGCTGCGCGGCCGTTCCGGTCGTCAGGGCGACCCGGGGGAGAGCCGCTTCTACCTGAGCCTCGAGGACGACCTGTTGCGAATTTTTGGTTCGCAGCGGGTGGCCTTTGTCATGGAAAAGCTCAAGGTCCCGGAAAACGAACCGATCGAACATCGCATGATCTCCAAGGCGATCGAAGGGGCACAGCGCAAGGTCGAGGCGCACAACTTTGAAATTCGTAAACACCTGATCGAGTACGACGACGTCATGAACCGCCAGCGCGAGGTGATTTACAACCAGCGTAAAGAGGTGCTTGCCGGGGAAAGCATTCCGGAAACCATTGCGGCGATTCTCGAAGAAACCATCGAGGACATCGTCGTCAGCTTCTGTCCGCCAAAGACAGCGCCGGCCGACTGGAACTGGGAAAGCCTGTCCAATGACTTTTTTAACCAGTTTAACTTTGTGGCGGAGCTGCCGTCCCCCGACACGCCCGGACTCAAGGCGGACCAGATGGAGGCGCAGCTCAAGGAACAGGTCCATCAGCACCTGGCAGGGAAGACCGAGGCCTTTACGCCGGAGGTGATGGAGCACCTGATGAAGGTTCTGTTGCTACAGACTATTGACATGCAGTGGAAGGACCACCTCCTGTCGATTGATCATCTCAAAGAGGGGATCGGGATGCGGGCCTATGCCCAGAAGAACCCCAAGGAGGAGTATAAGCGGGAGGCCTACGACCTGTTTATGGAGATGATGGTGCGTATCCGCCAGGAGGTGCTGAACAAGCTATTCCGGGTCCAGTTAGCACGCGAAGAGGAAGTTTCGCAGATGGAAGAGGCGCAGCGCCGTGAGCGTCAGGCCCTGGCCAGACAGGCCGGCCCTGCTGCCGGGCAGTCTGCCGCTCCGGCCAAACGTGACGAAGACAAGGTGGGGCGCAACGACCTCTGCCCTTGCGGCAGCGGTAAGAAATACAAACGATGCTGCGGGAACTGACTCAGGGGCTGCTGTAGTGCAAAAGGACCTCTTCGAAAATCCGACCGAACTCGGACCGGTTGCCATCCTGTTGCTCGAACAGAGCGCCGGTAGCCTGGGTCTGATTCAGCAGGCGTTGCCCGGCGTCAGTGTGCATATCCTGCCGATGGCTGATGTCTCGTTGGCCCCTGACCTGGTCTCCCGTGAAAGGGTCAGCGTGGTGTTCTGTGACCAGTCCGGTCTGGAACCCTCCTCTGATGACTCGCGGCAACAGCTGTTGCGGGTTCACCCCGGCTTGGCGATTGTCCAGGTGGTTGCGGATGGTGCCGTTAACGCTGCGCTGGAGGCCTTTCGGCAGGGTGCCAGAGATGTCCTCGTCGCGCCCTTGGTTCCGGAAGATATCTGCCACGCCTTTGCCCGGGTCCAGAACAGGGAATGGGCTCAGCGGGACGCTCGTCAGCTGCATATGGCGACCCGCACGGTTCTGGATGAACTGGTCTTGCTGAAGTCGATCAGTGCGACGGCCAGCAGTGCGGTTGATCTTGATAAGCTGCTGGTTCGTCTGACGGCTCTGATTCAGGAGTCACTCAAGGTTGAAATCGTGTCACTGATGTTGGCTGACGAGGACGGCGAGCTGCAGATCAGGGCCGCAACTGGACTCCCGGACAAGGTGCTTTACCAGCGGCGGTCGCCTGAAAAGTACGGTGTCGCCGGACAGGTTTTTACCAGCGGTGAAGCGGTCTTGGTGGACGATATGGAAACGGATGGCCGGTTCGTCCTTCAGACGTTTTCCGATCGCTACCGGACCCGGTCGCTGCTGTCCGTACCGGTGACCTGCCATGGCAAAATCCTGGGCGTTTTGAACGTCAACAACAAGGAAGACGGGGAGACTTTTGCGGGTTCGGACCTGGAACTGCTACAGAGCATCGCCCACCAGGCTGCTTTGGCAATCGAGAATTTCAGGTTGGTCAACCGGATTGTGCAGCAGGGCGCGGAGCTCGAGCAGATGCATGAGGAACTGCTGGCGTTCCACCGTGATCGCGCCCGGTTTGTCAGCAGCCTGTCTCATGAGCTGAAGACCCCGTTGACCTCGGTGATCGGGTTCGCTGATTTGATGCTGGAGCTGTATGAACAGCTGGATCCTGTAAAACGGAAAGACTATCTTCGCAGTATCCATAGCGAGGCCATGCAGCTGGAAACCTTGGTGAGTGGTATGCTGCGCCTGTTCTCAATCGATTCTGATACGGAGCAGTGGAGCTGGGAATCTCTCGATTTCAGCTGCCTGGTCAATGACGCCTGCCAGCGTTTTGCGGTCGTCATGGCTGAAAAAGAGCTGGCTTTTGAGCTGGTGCTGCCTGAGGAACCTTGGCCGGTTTGGGGCGCGGCAGATAAAGTAGCGCTGCTGCTTGATGCCCTGCTTGATAATACGGTCCGTTACAATCGTTTCGGTGGAACCTTACGGATTGAGGTCGAGAACTGTGACAACAATGGCGAAGAACGGGTTCGCTTCCTGATGACGAGTCAAGGGCCGGGCTTTCCGGAAGAGGAGATCAAGGCCTTTCTGCTGCAGGAGACTGCAGACAGTTCTCAAGTGAGACATTCCGGGATTGTCGGCATCAGTCTGGCGACATGCCGGGCGATTCTGCATAAGTTGCGTGGCCGGGTCTATTTTGAGACGTTGGATAAGGAGACAACCACGCTCGGTTTCCTGTTGCCGACCCGACCCCGGCGCATGCGAAAGGATGCGATGTGATGAACGATCAACAGCTGTCGCCACTCGGTTTCCGGTTTGCGGCCCGAGCCGGAGGTCTGAAGAAATCAGGGAAGCCTGACCTCGGGCTGATTGTGTCCGAGACACCCGCCTGCTGTGCCGGCGTGTTTACCCGTAATAAGGTTGTTGCCGCGCCGGTCCAGGTCACCGCGCCGAAGATTCGTCAGGGGCGCTGCCAGGCCGTGCTGATCAACAGCGGCAACGCCAATGCGTGCACCGGCGAACAGGGTTTCCGAGCCGCAGAGGAGTGTGCTGGTCTGGTCGCGAATCAGCTGGGTCTTGCCGAAGAGCTGGTTGCTGTCTCGTCCACCGGGGTGATTGGTGTCCCTTTGCCGATGGAGACGCTGTCCGCACAGCTTCCCGTGCTGATTGACGATCTCGGCAAGGCCGACGGCAATGATGTGGCTGAAGCGATGATGACGACCGATTCCTTTGCCAAGAGTAGCGCCCGGACTATTTCGGTCGACGGTCGGGACTGTCGCCTGCTCGGCCTGGCAAAGGGGGCGGGGATGATCCACCCCGATATGGCAACCATGCTGGCTTTTGTGGTCACGGATGCCTCCGTCACGCCCGACTTTCTCGACACGGCATTGCGTACGGCGGTCAATAAATCGTTTAACCGGATTACCGTTGACCGGGATACTTCGACCAACGATATGGTTCTGGTCCTGGCCAATGGTCTGGCCGGGAATGCTGAGATTGCCGCCGGTCAACAGGAAGGCGAGCTATTTGCTCAGGCGCTCACGGAGATTCTGCTCGACCTGGCGAAGATGATCGTTCGCGATGGCGAGGGCGCGACCAAGCTGGTGCGCATTCAGGTCACCGGTGCCGCCAATGATGCCGATGCCCTGTTGGCGGCGCGTAGCGTGGCGACCTCCGCCCTGGTGAAAACTGCATTTTTCGGTGAAGACGCCAACTGGGGCAGGATTATCGCGGCGGTCGGTTATTCGGGTGCCGAGGTGAATCCGGACCAGGTTCACATCTGCTTTGATGATGTGGCAATGGTTGAGGCCGGCCTCGGCCTTGGGCCTGACCAGGAAGCGCTGGCGACCGAGGTGTTGCAGCAGTCCGAGTTTACGGTCACCGTCGACCTTGGCCTTGGTACGGGCAGCGCGGACTATTATACCTCCGATCTGACATATGATTATGTCAAGATCAACGCAGACTACCGCACCTGAGTCGACAGGCTCCCTGCGTTCGACAATCAACGTTCAGTATCCCTAGGGGTGTTATGAATCCTGCCCTTTATATCGATCATACCCTGTTGAAACCGGAGACACGGATGCAGGAGGTTACCGCCTTGTGTGAAGAAGCGGTGGAATACGGCTTCGCTTCGGTCTGTATCCCGCCCCGCTTCGTGCGGCAGGCTGCTGATCTGCTCTATGGCTCGGAGGTGAAGACGGGTACGGTTGTCGGTTTTCCGCTCGGTTATGAGATGTCTACGGTCAAGGCGGTGCAGGCCGACCAGGCGGTGCAAGCCGGTGCGGACGAACTGGACATGGTGATTCCGCTCGGCGCCGCACGTGATCGGGACTTCAGCGCCGTGACGGAGGATGTCCGGGCGGTGGTTGAGCGGGCGGAGGGGCGGACTGTCAAGGTGATCCTCGAATGCTGTCTGTTCGAGGCCGCAATCAAACAGCAACTGGTTGAGGCGGTTATTGCCGGCGGAGCGCAGTACGTGAAAAGCTCAACCGGGTTTGCCGCCAGCGGTGCCACGCTCGAGGATATCCGTTTGATGACAGAGACTGCCGCCGGACGCATCAAGGTCAAGGCCGCCGGTGGGATTCGTGACTGGTCTTCCTGCCGGGAGTTTATCCGGGCCGGCGCCGACCGGATCGGGACCAGCGCCGGTGTGGCGATTATGGCCCAATGGAGGCCGTATGCCGAGTAATGTCGGGCGTGGCATCTGGATCGTGCTGGATGGTGTCGGTGTGGGGGCTCTGCCCGATGCTGACCGCTACGGTGATGCTGCTGCGGCCACCTTGCCACATGTCGCCGCCGCGTGCGGTGGCCTACACTTGCCGCATCTGGCCGGGATGGGGCTGGGGACTCTGGCCGAAATCAAAGGGGTTCCCCCGGTGGCTCGGCCTCGCGGTGCTTACGGCAAGATGCAGGAGGCCGCCCTCGGTAAGGACAGCACCTCCGGCCATTGGGAACTCGCCGGGGTCGTTCTCGACCCGCCGTTTGCGACTTTTCCACAAGGGTTTCCGACCACGCTGTTGCGGGAATTTGAAGCCCTTGCCGGTAAGGCGCCACTCGGCAACGTCTCTGCGAGCGGTACGGAAATCATTCAGGCGCTGGGCGAGGAACACCTCCGCACCGGCCGGCCGATTGTCTATACCAGCGTTGATTCGGTTCTACAGGTTGCGGCTCACGAGGAGGTGTTGCCGCCGCAGGAGCTGCACGCTCTCTGTCGCGAGGTGCGGCGACTGGCTGATGACTACCAGATAGGCCGGGTGATCGCCAGACCGTTTGTCGGTGCCGCCGCCGGGGCCTTCCAACGGACCAGCCGTCGCAAGGATTTTTCCATGCCGCCGCCGGCTCCAACCCTGCTTGATTATCTGAGCGATGCGGGTCGGATGGTCTGCGCTATCGGTAAGATCAGTGACCTGTTCTGCGAGCGGGGCATCGGGCAGTCTCGTCCGACTCGGGATAATGCAGATGGCATGCGAACCCTGTTGGCGGCTTATGCCGACCTCCCGCCGGGAGGCCTGCTGATTGCCAACCTGATCGATTTTGACATGCTTTACGGTCATCGGCAGGATGCTGTCGGTTTTGGCCGGGCTCTGGAGACGTTTGACGCCTGGTTACCGCAGCTGCAGGCTGCGATGCAGCCGGGAGATCTGTTGACGATCACTGCGGATCATGGCTGTGACCCAACAACGCCCGGTTCGGATCACACCCGCGAGTATGTGCCCCTGTTGGCTTGGCATCCGCAAATGACGGGTGCTGTCGGCCTGGGGATACGGTCCGGATTCTCAGACCTGGCCGCCACTCTGGCGGATTTTTTCGGCCTGGACGTTGCCTTGGCCGGTCAAAGCTTTTGGACGGAGATTGCCGGTGAGGTTGACAGTGGCCGCCGGCAAAGCGGGTGAATCAGGACTTGAGCTGGTGTTCGCAGAAATCACCAACGCCAGCCTGAGCCGTCGAGACTTCGCTTAAGAAACGCTCTTCGATGAATTTTTTCAGCTGGGAACCTTCGTCCTCTGAGAGCGACGCAAAGCCGACGCCGAAACCTTGCATATAATTGTTGCTGGTGCCGGGCTGGACGGTGTAGAGAACTGTCGCGGCGACTTCCAGTTCCTTGCAGTGGCCGAGGAGCGGGAAGACAATGGACAGGCTGTCACCAACCTCCAGTTTGGTCGCGGCCTTGAAGAACAGGCCCCGCATGCTCAGGCTGAAGACATCTGCCAGGACAAAATCACTGGCATCAATTTTGTACATGCCGGGGATACGTAATTGCAGGCGGAGATTTTGCCGAGGATGCTGTTCGACGTAGCGTTGAATGAAGGCAAACAAGGAGAGGATGTCTACCGGAACGTTGAGGGTTTCCAGGGGCAGTATGGCTGGTGGTGTCGCGTCTTCCTGCGCCAGGGCCAGTAGCGGCGGTTTGGCTGCAGCCTTCTGGTCGGCGAACTGCAGATCCGGATCAGCGAGAATTTGCTCGCCGGCGACCAGCAGACAGGGGGCGCTCTCCAACAGAAACGCGTTTGCCTGTGCCGCATTGGTGGCGGCCAGAACCCGGTAGCCCCAATGCTTGAGGATCGGTTCCAGGGTTGCGAGCAGATCGGGACGATTGTCAGCGAGCAGTAAACATTTCATAGCAGCAGAACCTGTTGTCGAAATAAAGGACATTTCTGCCCGATTTTAACTGACGGGCCAGAATACATAAAGGAGAAAATAGTAATGAAAAGGTACATGTTGCTTGTTTTTCTAATGATTTCTGTGTGCAGCTCTGCCTGGGGTGTTGAGATCCGCGATGCCGTGATGACAACAGCCGTGGAAAACCGGACCCCGGTCGATAATGTCGAGGTTTTTCCCTCGGCCGACGGCCAGCTTTACTGTTTTACCCGGGTGGTGGGCGCTCTTGAACCGACCGAGGTGATCCATCTCTGGTACCGGGGTGATGAATTGATGGTGCGTACTGTGCTGCCGGTGAGGTCATCAAGCTGGCGGACCTGGTCTACCAAGAAATTCCTCCCGGAATGGCAAGGTCAGTGGCGGGTCGAGATCCGTGACGCGGCCGATGCTCTTCTGCAAACTTTGACGTTTGACTTGATCTGATCAATACAAAAAAAGCGACGGAATATTTCCGTCGCTTTTTTGTTAGATCAACCCTGCTATTTTTTCTTGGCGCGACTGGCCCGTGCTTTGGCCAGATTTTCACCAAGACCGCGGTCAATGGCCATCTGGCGACGTGTCTCTGAATATTTTTTGGCTGCCAGCGATTGTGAACGCGGAATGTCGAACTGTTTGCGATAGGCCGCAGGCGTCATGTCGTGGGTAGTCTTAAGGTGACGCGCCAAGGTTTTCATGCCCTTGCCGCAGATCATACAGTAGATTTTGTCCCGGCCAAAAGCCTTTTTGCGGGACACGGCCGGTTCGTTACCCTGTTCTTCAGTAGGGACCGCGACTTCTTCGCCTTTTTCGAGTGCGTTGAGCGCAGCATAGACATCATTCAGTTCGCTGACGAGCTCTTCTTTGGTCATGTTGGACATTGAAGCATGTGCTGAAACAATTTCTGCGGTCATTTCAAGAATTGTTGCCATCCGTTCCTCCATAGAAGCATGTTGAAAAAAGAAATATTTTACAGATACTAATACAGGATGGAAATAAATCAAGTCGGATTATACTTTGTATGATTGTTTTGCAAAAGAACTGTTTTTGATAATGAATTAGTTTCGAATGAATTGAAAACATTCTTCCGTTGATTTATTAAGACGGATACTTTTTTGTTAGGATTGCAATTTTTATTGAGTGCATTTATGTGTAGAATCGTTTTTGAGGTTCTGTGACTCGTTGAACAATGCTGAGGCTGCCATGAATTTCAGAGTGAGATACGAACAGAGTGAAAAAAAGCTTCTCGGCCCAGGAGCCTGTTTGAGTTCGACCAGTCGTGGACGCGAGCGCCTGGAGGAGCCCTGTCCGGTGCGGACGGCTTTTCAGGTGGATCGCGACAGGATACTGCACTGCAAGGCGTTCCGTCGTCTCAAGCATAAGACCCAAGTATTTCTTGCCCCCGAAGGGGATCATTACCGGACGCGTTTGACGCACACCCTCGAGGTTGCCCAGATTGCCCGTACGGTTGCCCGGGCCTTACGCCTGAATGAGGATCTGACAGAAGCCATCGCGCTCGGGCACGATCTGGGACATACCCCCTTTGGCCATGCTGGTGAGCGTGTTCTGGACGAGCTGCTGCCGGAAGGGTTTCATCATGTCAGGCAGAGCTTGCGAGTCGTTGACCTGCTGGAGCGGGATGGTCGGGGGTTGAACCTGACCTGGGAGGTTCGCGATGGTATCCTCGGGCACTCGAAGGGGCAGGGCAAGCTCGCTGGAGAAGCGTCCGACAACCTGCCATCGACTCAAGAAGGTCATCTGGTGCGACTTGCCGATGTCATCGCCTATGTCAATCATGATCTGGACGATGCCGTCCGCAGCGGCCTCATCGATGCGCAGGACGTGCCGCGGAAGCTGCGTGACCAGTTGGGGGAGACACACTCGCAGCGCATAGATACCATGGTCAATGACATCTTGCTGGCGTCAACGGCAGGAGCTGAGGTCGCGGTCTGTTTGTCCCCTGCTGTCCTGGAAGGGGTTGCCGCCCTGAGGGACTGGTTGTATTGCAATGTCTATCGCACTGCCTCGGTTGAAGCGGACTTTGCCAAGGCCAGCCGGGTCCTGCGCGAACTGTTCAACTACTTCCTGGAGAATCCTGCCGAATTGATTGCCTGTGGTGCGGCCCCTGACGCAGAAACCCTTCCAGAGGTGGCGACAGCCGATTTCCTGGCCGGCATGACCGATCGCTATGCCATGAATCTTTATCAGAAACTGTTGTTGCCGCAGCCTTGGAAGACGCTTTGATGGTGTCTGAAGTGGCTGGGCGTGGAAAAATACCGGCCTGGTGAAAATCGAGGTGCCGGACGCTGTTTTTATCCTCGAGCTTCTGCCCGCCTTGTACGACAGGATGCTTGACACTCCGAAACGCCGTATGGTAGTTTTTTAGCGCGTTTACAGCGTCTTATCCGGGGAGTGAGAGGGGCTTTCAACGGCCTCAGGTTTTCCTGTAGAAGTTGACGCGTTGCCAGAATTAATGGACCTGCCCGGTTATCTGAGGAGGTTGGGATGAGTAAAAAGCTGCTGTTGGCTGACGACAGCGTTACGATCCAAAAGGTGATTCAGATCACCTTCGCCCATGAAGACTACGAGCTGACCATTACCGATAACGGTGATTCTGCCTTTGAAAAGGCTAGAGCGCAGCGGCCGGATCTGGTTCTGGCGGATGTCTACATGCCGGGCAAAAATGGCTATGAGCTCTGTACCGCCTTGAAGCAGGACCCTGGCTGTAAGTCGGTGCCGGTGTTGCTGCTGGCAGGTTCGTTTGAACCTTTTGACGAAGATAAGGCCCGGGCGGCCAAGGCCGACGGCTGGTTGGAGAAGCCGTTCGAGTCACAAACTCTGATTGACAAAGTTGCGGAGCTTTTGGCCGCCGCTCCGGCTGTTTTCGAAGAACCTGCACCGGTTGCTGCAGAGACGGCGCCTGCCGAACCGGCAGAGGCGATGCTGGATGATTTTTCATTTACTGAGGAGCCTCTCACAGAGGAGCCCGCAGTCGGTCTTGGAGGCTCCGATGATTGGAGCGACGTGGATGCGATCGTCACTGATGATGTCGCACCTGCCCCTGAAGCCGTAGCAGCGATTGGCGTCAGCGCCCCGGCCGGGAACTTTGATTTTGCCGCGGAAGCGGCGTCGACTGTCGCACCGGTTGAGGACGAAGAAATCTTCATTTTTGAAGATGAGCCAGAGGCGGAGACCCTTCCTCCCATGGCTGAAAGTGAGCCGGTCGCTTTCGACAGTGCTGATGACGATGTAATGGCTCTCGATGATGACGATATCCTCGGCTCCGAGGATCTTGAGCCGTTGGGAGAAGAACCGACTTTGGCCGCTTGGTCGCGTGACGATTTTGTCGTCGAGATGGAAGAAGACGTCTTTGCCCCGGCGGAAGAGGTGCCTGCGCCGCCTGTCGAGGAAGTCCCCTTTGCTGCGGTCGAAGCCCTGCCGACTGAAGCTCCTGAGCAGCCTGCGGTTGAAACAGTTGCCGCGTTGGAGCCTGAGCCTCCGGTCGCGCCGCCGGTTGAGCCTGTCGCTGTTGCCCCGGTTGTCGAAGAAGACGTGTTTGCTGCTGAGCCGATGGAGCCTGCTGCTGTTGTTGCCGAATCTGCGGAAGAGGTTGAGTCCAGAGTGTCGGCACTGACCGATGCGGAGCTCGAGGCCATTGTCGAAAAGGTGGCCGGACGGGTGATCGAACAGCTGGCCGGGACGATTCTGGAGAAAATCGCCTGGGAGGTGGTCCCTGATCTTGCCGAGGCGTTGATTAAAGAAGAAATCAGCAAAATCAAGGGGGCTGCCGCCTGACAGTCTGATATCGCCCAAGGGCCGCCGCCCGGAAGGCGAATCCAGTAATTGACGTTGGAAATGGGGATTGCTAAAATCCCCATTTCTTTTTGGCTGTGCCTTGTTAACCGCGTTCGCTGCGGGGAATTTGCCGTTATTGGCGAGGATTGCACACAGTCAATGTTGGCCTAAGAGAACCCCGGGTTGCACCTCGGCTTTTTGCCTGTAGCGCGCAGTCCGCCTGGAAGGAAGAAGAGTAGATGGAGCCGAAACTGTCCAAAGTGTATGAGCCGCAAAGTGTGGAAGGTCGCTGGTACCAAGCCTGGGAGGATGCCGGTTATTTTCGTGCCGATGAAGACTCGACCAAGCCGCACTATTCCATTGTCATCCCGCCGCCGAATGTGACCGGCGTACTGCATATGGGCCATGCCCTGAACAACACCCTGCAGGATATCCTGGCACGTTGGAAGCGGATGAGCGGTTGTGAAGTCCTTTGGATGCCAGGGACCGACCATGCCGGCATTGCGACCCAGAACGTGGTGGAGAAGCAGCTGGCTGTGGAAGAGCTTGATCGTCACGCGATCGGCCGCGACGCTTTTATCGAGCGGGTCTGGAATTGGCGGGAAGAGTCGGGCGGGAAAATCATTGAACAGCTGAAGCGACTGGGTGCGTCGTGTGACTGGGGGCGTGAGCGCTTCACCATGGATGAGGGCCTGTCGAAGGCGGTCCGCGAAGTCTTCGTCCGTCTTTATGATGATGGCTTGATTTACCGGGCCAATCGCCTGATCAACTGGTGCCCACGTTGCCATACGGCGTTGTCTGACCTGGAAGTCGAGCATGACGACAAGAAGGGCCATCTGTGGCATTTGCGCTACCCTGTGGTCGGTACGGATCGGGTTATGGTGGTTGCGACCACCCGACCGGAGACTATGCTGGGCGACACGGCCGTGGCTGTCCATCCGGAGGATGAGCGTTACCGGGACCTGATTGGCAAGAAGGTGCTGTTGCCGCTGGTTGATCGCGAGATTCCGATTGTTGCCGACGAATATGTTGACAAGGAGTTCGGCAGCGGTGCTGTCAAGATCACACCGGCACACGACTTTAACGATTTTGAGCTGGGAAAACGTCACGACCTGGATGTGCTTAATATCTTTGATGAATCCGGCGTGGTGAATGAAAATGGCGGACCTTACTGTGGCCAGGAACGTTACGAGGCGCGCGCTAATGTTGTCGCTGACCTTGAGAACCAGGGTCTGCTGGAAAAGATCGACAATTACCAGAACGCCGTCGGTGAGTGCTATCGTTGTAAGACGGTGATCGAACCCTATCTCTCCCTGCAATGGTACGTGGACGTCAAGCCGCTGGCCGAAGAGGCGATCAAGGCTGTTCGCTCCGGCGAAACCCGAATCGTACCGCAGCAATGGGAGAAAACTTATTTCGAATGGATGCTGAACATTCAGGACTGGTGCGTCAGCCGCCAGATCTGGTGGGGACACCGGATCCCAGCTTGGTTCTGCGACGAATGCGGCGAAATTACCGTCAGTCGTGAAGATGCCACGGTGTGTGCACATTGTGGCGGTCGCCAGCTCCAGCAGGAGACGGATGTTCTGGACACCTGGTTCTCCTCAGCGTTATGGCCTTTTTCGACCATGGGCTGGCCGGAGCAAACCGCGACTCTGGGCAAATTTTACCCGACCTCCTGTCTGGTTACCGGTTTCGATATCCTGTTTTTCTGGGTTGCACGCATGATGATGATGGGCATCAAGTTCATGGATAACGTGCCGTTCAAGGACGTGTATATTCATGCGCTGGTGCGAGATGCCCAGGGACAGAAGATGAGTAAGAGTAAGGGGAACGTCATTGATCCGCTACTGATTATTGACGAGTATGGCGCAGACGCGTTCCGCTTTACCCTGACCTCGTTTGCGGCCATGGGACGAGACGTCAAGCTGTCGACCGACCGGATTGCCGGCTATCGCAACTTCTGCAACAAGATCTGGAACGCGAGCCGGTTTGCCCTGATGAATCTTGAGGGTTTTGAGCCGGAAGGGATCAGCCTGACTGAACTTGACCTTTCCGATGCAGACCGCTGGATTCTGACCCGCTTCAAAGATGCGGCCGGCCAGGTTGAGACGGCCCTCGAAGAGTATCGATTCAACGATGCAGCCAGTGCACTGTATGCGTTTACCTGGCACAGCTTCTGCGACTGGTACATCGAGCTGAGTAAGGATGACCTGTACGGCGATGACGCTGCGGCGAAACAGCGGTCCCAGGCGGTACTCTATACGGTGCTGGAACAGTTGCTACGGCTGCTGCACCCGTTCATGCCGTTTGTGACGGAAGAAATCTGGCAGGCATTGCCCGGCCAGAGGCCCTGTGCCTCCATCATGCTGGCGGAGTTCCCGACCGGCGCTGGGCTGCCGATAGATTCGGCAGGTGCAGAGCGGATGGATCTGGTCATGGACGTGATCCGTGCCATTCGCAATGTGCGCGGTGAAATGGAGGTGGCACCGAGCCGTCAGGTTGCTGTTATCCTCGACTGCAAGTCACCCGCGTCGGTTGCAGTTCTGCAAGCTGGTGAGACAGCCATCCGTTCACTGGGGCGGGTCGGAGAGCTGACCGTGGGACAGAATCTTGAGAAGCCGAAGCAGGCAGCGACCCAGGTCGCTGGTGATGTGGAAATTCTGTTGCCACTGGCCGGACTGGTGGATGTTGCCGAGGAGGTCAAGCGCCTCGATAAAGAGATCGCCAAAGTGCAGAAAGACGTCGATTTCTTCACAAAGAAGCTTGGCAACGAGAAGTTTGTCGCCAATGCGCCGCCCCAGGTTCTGGAAAAGGACCGTGGTAAGCTGAAAGATGCCGAGGAGAAGTTGGCGATCCTGCAGGAGAGCTTGCGTAAGATAAAGTCCCTTTGAGGGGGCAGAATTCTTGAATTCGCTGAAAACCGAATAAAAAAACGGCCCGCTCTGCAGGGCCGTTTTTTTTATGGCAATTATTTCTGGTGAAGCCGATGTCACGCAGAGATCGGGTGTACGAGGTGTTTACTTTGCGCCGTGCTTCTGGTGAAACCTTGTGGCATGTTTGAGGGCCCATTCCTTGTTCTGCTCTTCATGACAACTCAGACAGGCGAACTCAAGCGCAATGAAGTCTTCCGTAAATGTTGACTTCCTCCCCTTTTCCTCGATGGTCTTGAACATGCTGTCTTGCGTGCTGACGTTGATTTTGAACAAGTGAGTGCGCACATTCCCGATGTAGCTGGCTCGGGCAATGGCCGGCATCGGAATCTCGGCCATGTGGCAGTCGATACATGTGATGCCCGCCTCGCCGTGCACGCTTTCCTCATAACGGGTGGCCGATCTGGAATGGCAAATCGTGCAGTTCTCTTTGGTCTGAGAAGCGCCCTGGTGGGGGTTGTGGCAGTTGAGGCAGGAGAGTCCTTTGTGCACACCCGCTTTCAACTCATTGATTTGTTCGTGGTGGCGGACCAGGCCGATCTCGCGTAGCGGCCTGTTGTCGATGCCGCCACGCTGGTGGCATTGCGCACAAAGTACCTCTGAACGGGTCCTGCTGATGTATCTCCTGGTGGGTGTATCGAGGTGCTCACTGGCAGGGCCGTGGCACATTTCGCAGCCGATGCCGTCTTCATGCCAGGTGCCGAGGATACCCGGTCTTTCGCCCTGGTGCCCCACTGAACTGTACCCGGTCGTGTGGCAGTAGCCGCAATCGTACGTTTTCTTGTCACCGGGGAAATAATAAGACCAGGAGCGGTCATCCAGGTTGTACATGGTTTTGCTTTTGCTGCCATCTTTAGCCGATGTGATAATGAAGCCGGACTGGTCAACGAAGTTTGCCTTGGTTTTAAAGCCACCGATCACATATGAAATGTCACTCCATGAGTAACCGCTCGGCAGTTCCAGGTCGGCTGGTTGAACATTGCCCGCTTTGCGCAATTGAAGGTGATGCCCCGTCTTGATCCAATCGTTGTACAGGTCGGCGTGACAATCGGCGCAAATGTCCGAGCCGACATATTGGGGTGCGGCGGCGACTGCTTGAGGCAGCAACAGGAAAGCAAGAAGGAGGAGGCCGGGCAATCGCAGCATGGTCATAAGGGGAAAGTCTCCAAGTAGAAGCGGTTCTTTTACGGTGCCCCTATAGCGTTTTGCAGCTCTGTTTGGATGTCGGCAAAAATCGTTTCAAGGTGGTGGCGGATCTCCTGACTGGTGTCCATCTTCAGGAGTTCACTGAAGCAGTCAGTTGCCTGTTCGTGAGAGATGCTGCGGATGATGGCTTTGACCCGAGGGATGAAGGGTGCGGGCATGGAAAATTCGCGCAGCCCCATGCCGATCAGTGGCAGCAGGGTGATTGGGTCGGTGGCCATTTCTCCGCAGAGGCAGACACCTTTGTGCGCTTTATTTGCAGCAGTGCAGATATCGCTGAGAACGCTCAGAACGGCAGGATGCAGCGGGTCGTAGTGCTTGCTGACCAACGGATTGTTGCGATCTGCGGCCATCATGTACTGGACAAGATCATTGGTTCCGAGGGAAAAGAAGTCGACCTCCCGCGCCAGGTTGGGAACCAGTCGAGCCGCCGCCGGAACCTCGATCATGACTCCGAGTGGCAGGTCGTTCCGGTAGGGAATTCCCTCCTTGTCGAGAGTCTCCTTCGATTCTTCGATGATCTCCTTGCAGGCCCGGATCTCTTCCATGGAGGAGATCATCGGAAACAGCAGCCTGATGTCGCCATGCTGCGCTGCCATGAGAATCGCCTCGATCTGGGTCCTGAAGATCTCCTGGTTGTCAAGAGAGACCCTGACGGAGCGCCAGCCCATAAACGGGTTGTCTTCATGTGGATGGGTGAAGTAGGGCAGTCCCTTGTCGCCGCCGATGTCCAGGGTTCGGATCGTAACCGGTTCGCCGGGAAAACCTTCGACAACACGGCGATATAGCTCGTATTGCTCCTGCCTGCCAGGAAACTCCCGACGCGCCATGTAGGGGAATTCGGTGCGGTACAATCCGACCCCTCGGGCACCGAAGCGCTGCGCGGTGCTGATGTCGCTGATCAGGCCGATGTTCGCTCGCAGCGTCACCTCCAGACCATCCGTTGTACGTGCTTCGATACCCCGGAATTCGTCAAGCTTGCAGATCTGGCGAGTCTGATCCTCAAGTAGACGTTGGTACTCGTCACGAATTGTTGGGGTCGGCTTGATGTAGATGCGCCCTGAATTCGCATCAAGGATGATGTCGTCTTCCGGGGCAATGCTCTTGATTGCGCTGCGGACATTTACCAGGGCCGGAATTCCCATCGACTTGGCCATAATCACGGCATGGGAGTGGCGTTCGCCGGTTTCCGTAATGATGCCGAGAATCATCTCGGGATCAAGGGTGGCCATGTCTGACGGGAGGATCTTGTGGGCGACGAGGATGCCGGGGTGTTTTAGACGGATTGGCTGTTTTGGCGCATCGCCAACCAGGTTAGCCAGCAGGCGTCTGCCGATATCCTCCATATCTGCTGCGCGTTCGCGCAGGTAGGGGTCTTCCATCTGCTTGAAGGCGTCAATGTATTCGGCAACGACTTTCTCCAGGGCGTAGACAGCGCAGTGCCCCCGGTTGATTTCATCTTTCAGCTTTGCACTGACACTGCGGTCCTCAAGGATCATCAGGTGTGAGTGAAAGATGGCGGCATCATGCTCGGTCAACCGTTTGGCAACCTGTTTTTCCAGGTAGAGCGTCTGAATGCGGGTCCGCTTAAGGGCGGCATCCAGCTTAGCAAGCTCCTGTTCAATGTCGACATCTTCTTCGTGCAGGATGTCGCTGAAGCCGAGGCGCTCTTCAAGGATTGCGGCTGGCCCCAGGGCAACGCCTGGATAGGCAACTTTTCCACGCAGGCTGTTCTGGATGTCCGGTTGGTTCTGCTCGTCGCGGTTGGCCAGGGTCTGGCGTGCTGAGGCCAGTTCCTCGGCGGTTTTGAGGGCTTCCTTCTCCTTCATGTGAATCGAATCGAGAAGGCGGGCATTGACGACAATCGAGGAGATCTGAAAGGCAATGGTGGAGAGTGCGCTGATTTCGTCCTTGCTGAATTGGCGCACTTTCTTCGTCTGTAGCGCGATAACGCCAAGCGGGTTGTCGCGGTCGAACAATGGGATGCCGAGGAAGGAATGGAAGCGCTCTTCGCCAGTTTCCTTGAAGTAGCGGAAGCTGGGGTGCTTCTCCGGTTCCTCAATGGCGATGGCATGACGGTTCTGGGCCGCCATGCCGGTGAGTCCTTCGCCGATCTGCATGGTGACTTTGCCGATGGCACGACGTGAGAGGCCTTTAGTGGCCCGCAGGCGAAGAGTTTTCTGGTCGCTGTCAAGCAGGTAGATGGAGCAGACGTCGGAACGCATGCGGCGCGCAACCAAATTGACGACATTGCTAAGCATCTCGTCAAGGTCGTGCGATTGCAGGATCAGCAGACTGATGTCTTTCAGGGTGGTGATCCCGATTTGTGAGCTGTCTGACTTAGACATGGGGTTGTCAAATCTGCAGTTGTGGTGCTCTGGTGTCAGGTTGGTTCCTTGGGAATGATACCGAATGGAATTCGCTTTGGCGAGATAAAAAAAGCGCCGCCCGGGGGAGAGAGTTCCCTGGCGGCGCGAAACAAGGGAGCAGGATTTCCTCTGTGGGGTTGGAAGCTGCTGTTCCCTAGACAGTTGCTCGTATATACAGCAAGGTATGTGCCAAGTTCTGGGTCGTGTGAAAAAAAGCTTTGAGGGCAGGTTTCGTGGGTGTTTTGCTGGGAGTGCCGGCTTTTGTAAGATTGGCCAGAGTGTGCCAGGTGTGGCACGATTGTTTGCTGCTTACGGGAAAAGGCGGGGGTAGTGGCGATATGGCTGTGCCGTTTGTGGCACAGCATGTGTGGCGAAAATTGGCCGGAAAAAGATCTTTGCGGGGCACTGCCGCTAATTTTTTGATTTAAAATCGGCCCCGCGGAGATTGTAACGCGTCAGTAGTCGATAGAAAGTGCGTCTTGGAATGCCAGCCTGACGGGCGGCTGCGGTCACGTTCCCCTTGTTTTCTACGAGGTAGTCAGTCATCAGTTTCTTTTCAACCTGACCGACATGCTTCTGACGGGCCCCGTGAAAGCCAATTGTGCTGGTGCTGTCCGGCAGAGTTGAAGCCAGTTCTGAGAAGATCACCGGCAGGTTTTCGAGGTGGATGATCTCATCGTGGGTTAAAACGGCGGCACGCTCGATGATATTCTGGAGTTCCCGAATATTGCCGGGCCAGTGGTAACAATGCAGAGCCTGCAAAGCTTTTTCCTCAATGCCGAGCAGGGTTTTGTTCACCCGCTTGCTGGCTTTATCCAGAAAGACCTGAACCAGTTCGTTGACGGATTCCATGCGGTCGCGCAGCGGCGGTATGGTGATAGTGAAGACGTTCAGGCGGAAGAACAGGTCTTGCCGGAACCAGCTCTCCTCCACGCCCCTTTCAAGGTTTTTGTTTGTTGCTGCAATCAGTCTGACATCTACCTGAATGGATGTGTTGCTGCCAACCCGGCGAATTTCACCGGAGTCCAGGACGCGCAGCAGTTCTGCCTGCAGCTTCGGCGTAATGTCGCCGATTTCGTCGAGGAAGATGGTGCCCCCGTTGGCGGCCTCGAACAGGCCTTTTTTGTCAGAAACAGCGCCACTGAAAGAGCCCTTCTGGTGACCGAACAGCTCGCTTTCGAGAAGGCTGTCCGTCAGGGTGGTGCAGTTGATGGTCACCAGCGGTTTGTCGGCACGTTGGCTTTGCTGGTGAATGGCCCGTGCTGTCAGCTCCTTGCCGGTGCCGCTTTCGCCGCGCAACAAGACGGTTGTCTGGGTCGGTCCAACTTGTTGAATCAGTTTTAGGACGCCAAGGGTTCGTGTGTCCTGCCCCACAATGTCGGAGTCACCGAATTGTTCGGCCAGGGCTCTCTGGGCCAGCTCGTATTTCTGGGTCAATTTGACCTGGTCCTCTTCAAGCCGTTTGAGGGAATACGGCAGGCACATATCCGGCTCAGCAAGGTCTTGAAAGACGGCAACGGCGTGCTCACGGCAGGTTTCGTAGCCGCAGGCGCCACAGTCAAGTTCGTCGGCTGGTTCGTATTTGTTGGTGGAGCGTAAAATGTGCCGCAGTCGTTCACCGCTCGGTACGTCAGGGCGCTTCGCCTTGCTGGAGAAGGTCCGGGTAAAGTCGGGCAGGGGGGCGGCTTGCTCGTAGCAAGGTTCTGTTTTGTAGTACAGATTATGGTTGTTCTGGTAATCGATGATCAGGTTGCGCTTCGAGAATGTGGTTAGACGATTGTTCTTGTCGGGGCCTCCGATGCAGCCACCGTTGCAGAAGCGGATGTCAACGACCCGGGGGGTAATCCGTCCGGCCGCCAAGTCTTTGATGACTTCAAGAATATTCTGCTCGCCTTCGGCTGTAATAAAGTCCGGATTCGTGATGTCGTGCTGGATGTCAAATGCCTGGAAGGGGCCGCCGGAGATGGCAAAGAGACGCCCACGGTCCGGCTGCCGACCGCTTAGGGGTGATTCGCCGAGGCGCTTCAGGTTGAGACTTTTGTCGCGAAACATCTGCGATAATTCACTGTAGGTAATGACGCAGTCCACGTCCATGCGGGTCTGGTCGGCGGTTATTTCAAACTTTCCGGCAACGCATGAGCTGATGTAGACGACCGGGGTGTCCTGGCCGACGCGCTGCTTGATAAAGCGTCCGATCGCAATCATGGGAGAGACAACGCCAGCAAGGTTTCTCAGCAGCTGTGGGTAATGGCGCTCTATCAGGTCGAGGATCGTTGGGCAGTGACTGGTAATCAGTGGGCGCTTGTCGGCGTTGCCGATGGCCTGGTTGTACATGTCCGTCAGGAGGTCGACGCCGACAGAACCCTCATGAACTTCTGAGAAACCAAGCCGTTTCAGACCGGTCACCAGCTGGCCGGCCTTAACGTCATGAAAGGAGGCTGGGTAGGAGCAACCCAAAACGGCAATCGGAGGTTTGGGGCCAGAGAGCAGCCGCCGGCATTCTACGATACATTCAGTGATCACTTTGGCGTGCTGAGAGCAGACGCGCACGCATTTACCGCAGCCGATGCAGCGTTCCGGAATGACCTCCGCGTAGTCGCGAAGAACCCGGATTGCCTTGACCGGGCAGTTGCGGATGCAGGCGTAGCATTTACGGCATGCCGCCTTGTTGGTTTTGATCGGAATGATGGCGAGGCCTCCTGGGGTGACGCTGTGATGGAGGCGCATTGTGCCATTTGTGGCACGCTAGGTCAAGTCGGCTGGCCAACTTGGCCAGCAAAATGGCAGGCGACTTGTCGGCCCGAAGCGCGCGTTTCAAGAGCTGGATAACTGCTGCGGCAAATGTCCCGGGCATAAGGGCAGCGCGGGTGGAAGTGGCAGCCCTGTGGTGGATGAATAGGTGAGGGGGGCTCTCCGGAGAGTAACTGCGATTTTCTGGCCCGGGTCGGGTCCGGAACGGGGACAGCGTTGAGCAGGGCCTCTGTGTAGGGGTGCAGAGGTTTTTCGTAAAGTTCCTGTGTGTCGGCCAGTTCTACTATCCGGCCGAGGTACATGACGGCGACTCGGTCACAGACGTGCTCAATGACACCCAAGTCATGTGAGATGAACAGGTAGGTCAGGGAAAATTCCTGCTGAATGTCCCGCAACAGGTTGATGATTTGGGCCTGAATTGACAGATCGAGAGCAGAAACAGGCTCGTCGGCGATGATCAGGCTTGGCTGTACAGCGAGAGTTCGAGCGATGCCGATACGTTGCCTCTGCCCGCCGGAGAACTCGTGGGCGTAACGGTTGTAATGGTCTGCAGCGAGTCCGACAGTCTGCATCAGTTGTACGACCCGGTCACGGATCTCATCTTTTTTAACAAGGTTGTGGATCAGCAAGGGTTCCCCGATAATTTCTCCGACCCGCATGCGCGGGTTGAGCGAGGAGAAGGGATCCTGGAAGATGATCTGCATCTCCCGGCGCAGCGCCGTCAGTTCTTTCTTCGACAGTGTCGTAAGAGATCGGTCGCGAAATTCGATGGTCCCTGCATCCGGTTCGATCAGGCGGAGCAGTAGTTTGCCGGTTGTCGATTTGCCGCAGCCTGATTCGCCAACCAGTCCCAGTGTCTCGCCGGCCCGGATGTCAAAGCTGACTCCGTCCACAGCGCGCAGCGTCTGTTTCGGGCCACCGGGCCGGGCGCTGCTGACCTGGAAACTTTTTTTCAAACCCCTGACGTGCAGCAAGTTAGGCATCGCAAACCCTCCAGCAGCGCACCAGATGACCGTATTCAACCTCCTGAAGCGGTGGCAGCTGACCTTCGCAGGGGGCAAAGGCACGCGGACAGCGCTCCAGGAAGGCGCAGCCGTCAGGCAGGTTGCCTGGCGCTGGCACCGTTCCTTGAATGGGAGACAGGCGTTGACGTTTGCTGCCGATTTTCGGAATACACTCGAGCAGCCCCTGGGTGTAGGGGTGAAGCGGGTTGGCAAAAAGTTTTCTGACCGGAGCCACTTCGAGCAGGCGCCCGGCATACATGATGGCGACCCGGTCGGCGGATCGAGCAACAATGCCAAGATCGTGGGTGATCAACAGGGCAGCCATGTTACGTTCTTCCTTGAAACGCGACAGCAGGTCGAGGATTTGTGCCTGAATGGTCACGTCGAGAGCTGTGGTTGGCTCGTCAGCGATCAACAGTTGCGGGTCGCAGGAAAGGGCCATGGCGATCATCACCCGTTGGCGCATTCCCCCTGATAACTGGTGAGGAAAGTCTTGCAGGCGCTCGTGGGCTGCAGGAATGCCGACCTGGTTCAGGAGCTCGGCGGCCATTTTTAAAGCCACTGGCCGGCTTTTACCTTTATGCAGCTGAATTGTTTCTGCAATCTGGTCGCCGATGCGGAACACCGGATTGAGCGAGGTCATTGGCTCCTGGAAGATCATGCTGATGCGGTTGCCCCGGATGCGTCGCATTTCGTCAAGTGGCATACGCAGCAGGTCCTGGTCGTTAAAGCGGATTTCTCCCTCGACAACGCGCCCCGGCTCGGGAATCAGTCGCAGCAGGGAGAGGGCGGTCATCGATTTTCCGCAACCGGATTCGCCAACCAGGGCCAGTGTTTCGCCGGCGTCAATCTGCAAATCGATGCCAGCGATTGCCTTGATCAAGCCATCGCGCGTAAAGAAAAATGTTTTCAGATTGTTGACTTCAAGCAGTGGCGGCATCCGGTGACATCCTTTGTGGTTTCTTCAACAGGGAAGCATGCTGTACGCCGGTTGTCAATAGAAAGCAAGAGGAGAAAATCGTGAAGCGTGCTGTACAAAAAACATCCTCAAGAATGCGTTGTCTCGGTGCGTTGTCTGGTGGTATGTATGAGAGAGGCAATCCCCCAGTTCCCCGTACGCTTTTGGATTATTTATGCACGATCTCGTCGATCTCCACATGCACAGCATCTACTCTGATGGTCGACTGACGCCGACCCAGTTGGTCTCCCGGGCAACCGATGCCGGTTTGCGGGCAATGGCTATTGCCGACCACGATAATGTGGATGGTGTCCCCGAAGCGATGGCCGCCGGCGAGCTCGCGGGGATCGAGGTCCTCTCGGGGGTTGAGCTGTCCGTGGTGTGGGAGCAGTATCAGGACCTGCACCTGCTTGGTTATGGGTTTGATCCTGCGGATGACCGCTTGGGACAAGCGCTGGCTGACTTCAGGGAGTTTCGGGCCGGACGCAGTGAGCAGATCCTGGTGAAGATCAACGAACGGCTTGTTGCGGAAGGACGTCAGCCGCTCGACTTTGCAACAGTTAAGGCTACGGCTGGCGGAACCATTGGCCGGCCCCATATCGGACAGACGCTGTTGGAGGCCGGTTATGTGCGCAGCATGGAGCAGGCGTTTCAGCGCTACCTGGTGCCGTGCAATGTGCCGAAACGCTACTTTCCGGTTGACGAGGCGATCGGCATGATCCATGCGGCCGGCGGTTGTGCCGTACTGGCGCACCCGCCGTTTATCAAGGCGACGGATCGTGAGATGGAAGAATTGATCGAAGCCCTGGTTTCCTTCGGTCTGGACGGGGTCGAAGTGTATAATTCAGGTGCCGACAATGCAACGATCGACAAACACTTGACCCTGACCAGGCGTCGCGGTCTTATCGTAACCGGCGGCTCCGACTTTCATCGTGACGAGCCGAATGGTATTGAATTGGGGAAAGGGTACGGCAACCTGAAGATTCCCTATCAATGCGTCGAAGAAATTCACCGCAAGGCGGCCGGTTATCCGGATTGATGGAGCTTCAGGTGTTCTCAGTTAATCCCGAGGGTGTGTTCCCAGAGGATTTTCAAACCGATGGTGATCAGGACCACCCCACCGAAGATTTCAACTCGTGATCCCCAGCGTGTGCCAACTCTGTCGCCGAGCAGCATGCCTGCCAGGGTCAGGGCCCCGGCGACCAGACCGATGACCACCGCCGGCAGCCAGATGGAGACGCCGAGCAGGCTCAGGGAGAAGCCGACAGCCAGGGCGTCGATGCTGGTGGCAATCGACAGCATGACCAGGGTTGCTCCCCGGGTCGGGTCGTTGTCGGTCGTCCTCTCTTCCCCAAACGATTCTTTGATCATCCTCCCGCCGACGAAGGCCAATAGAGCGAAAGCGATCCAGTGGTCCCAGGCGGCAATCCATTGCACCAGGGTCTGGCCGGCCAGCCAGCCAATGACCGGCATCAAGGCCTGAAAGAGTCCGAAATGAAAGCTGAGGCGGAACAGACGTCGTCCGGTCAGGCTGCTCAGAGTCACACCGGTTCCCAAGGCAACGGCAAAAGCATCCATGGCCAGGGCCAACGCGATCCCGAACAGAGTGGGTGTATCCATTCCGATGTCCTAGACGGGCAAGAACAGCCCATGCCAGCCGGTTCGGGCTGGCATGGGCTGTGTTGTGTTGCTGGAGTTAAATAATCTTGCGGGCGATCTGTTGCAGGGCCAGGGCGGCCTCCGCGTCCGGGTGCGCCATAAGAAACGGCTTGCCGTTGTCGCCCGATTGTACCATGCGCGGGTCCAGCGGGATTTTGCCCAGGAAAGGGACTTCTCGCTTGGCGGAAAGCATCTCACCGCCGCCGCTCTTGAAGATGTCGGAAACTTCGCCGCAGTGCGGGCAGATAAATCCGCTCATGTTCTCAATCACGCCGAGCAGGTTCAGATTCAGTTCGCTACAGAAGCTGATCGATTTTTCCACGTCAACCAGGGCGACGTCCTGCGGGGTGGTCACCACGACGGCTGCCGCACCTTTGCCGAGCAGTTGGGCCGCCGAGAGAGGCTCATCGCCCGTTCCCGGAGGGCAGTCGATGACGAGATAATCGAGCTCTCCCCAGCTGACATCAGCCAGGAACTGCTGGATGGCGCCATGTTTCATCGGGCCGCGCATGATCATCGCCTGGTCATCCCGTTCAAGCATGAAACCGATCGACATGACTTTGATCCCTTCAAACTCCAATGGGGTGAGTCCGTCTTCGTTCGAGAAGACCTGTTCTTTATTCAGACCGAGCATGGTCGGCAGGCTGGGGCCATGAAGGTCGACATCGAGCAGACCGACTTTTTTGCCTTCCTTGGCCAGCGCCAGCGCCAGGCTGACTGACATGGTGCTTTTACCAACCCCGCCTTTGCCGGACATGACCAGCAGTTTCTGCCCGATCTGGCAGAGACGTCTTTCCAGGCGCTGGCGGGTTTGAAATTGTTCGTCGTTTTCCTGAGGGCTTTGCGATTTGGCTGAACAGGAGGAGACACTGCAGCTGTCGCAGGAACTGTGATCGGTCATGATGAGAAGTGTCCTTTCAGGCGGGGGTTTTCCGGCAGGCCATTCGGTTTTTGCGATGGTCGTTTCCCGGTGCAGAGAGGAATTTAGTCACCTGGCGGGTCCCTGTCAAGGCCAACCTGAGTTATTTAGGGAATCCGGGTCGTTTGCCGGTTGCCTGAGTAGGGGGAAATTCGTTAAAATGAGGACTTTATGGTTTGATGACAGGGCCAATCTGTTGATACTGGTGAAGTTCGCTGTTGCAGATTGGTGCGAGTCGGAGATGATATAACCTTTATAACGGCCGCAAGGCCGGGAAAGTTGGTGCTGGTTTTATGCGTACTGTTTTACTTCTCCTGTTGATCAGTTGGTGTCTGCTGCCCGCGGCCTTTGCCGCTGAGAACTCATGTGCCAAGGACGATTGTATGAAATGCCATGCGCTGAGTGTCGAACAGGCCTCAACGCTCCTTGGCAATTTGGTCGACAAGGTGAACCAGATTGCCCCGGCCGAGATTCCCGGACTGTGGGTCTTGGAGGTTGAGAAGGATCGCCAGAAGTTTCCGGTCTTTATGGATTTTTCAAACAGCTACCTGTTTTCCGGCAACGTGATTCGCTTGTCTGATACGGCAAATGTCACCCAGCAGCTGCATGCGGAGATGAACCGTATCGATGTCTCGCGGATTCCGGTTGATGATGCTCTGCTGCTTGGTGACCCGGCGGCAAAAACCAAAGTCATTCTGTTTACTGATCCGCAATGCCCGTTTTGCAGCAAAATGCACGATTCGATCAAAGAGGTGGTCAAAAGAGATCCGCAGATTGCATTTCTGATCAAACTCTACCCGTTGAAGATGCATCCGCAGGCTTATGGCATTTCCAAGAGCATCATTTGTGCAGATTCCATGGATTTCCTGGAAAAAAGTTTGCGGGGCGAAGCTGTGCCGCCTGCCAGTTGCGACACCAAGGCAGTTGATGAGACTTTGGCGCTGGCCCAGGAACTTGGAATTCGGTCAACGCCGACGATGGTTCTGCCGACCGGCGAAATCCAGCCGGGTTACAAGAAAGCGGACGATCTGTTGCGCCTGCTTGGCAGCAGCAAGTAACAGGATCAGAACGGTTGTAAATGACGATGCGGCGAGAGAGTTGCTTTCGTTGCGCTGATTTGGTACAACTGCCACGCAGATATTAAAAAGAGATGGAGGTTCAGGCTTTTATGGGTTTAATGGATGGAAAACGCGGCGTCATTTTCGGTGTCGCCAACGACAAGAGTATTGCGTGGGGCGTTGCTCGCATGTTGCATGAGCAGGGCGCCTCCCTGGCATTTACATACCTGAACGACGCGCTCGAGAAACGGGTGCGGCCGCTTGCTGAAAGCCTGGATTCTGAACTGATTTTGCCTTGTGATGTGTCTTACGATATTCAGATTGAAGAGGCGTTCGCAGAAATAGAAAAACGGTGGGGCAAGCTGGACTTCATGGTTCACTCGATTGCTTTCGCTCACCGTGACGATCTCCGGAACCCCTTCAGTCAGACCAGCCGGGACGGCTTCAGTCTGGCGATGGATATCAGCGCCTATTCCCTGGTTGCGCTGACCAAGGCAGCGGCCCCCTTGATGAAAGATGGCGGCAGTATCGTGACCATGTCTTATCTTGGCTCCCAGCGGGTGATCCAAGGCTACAACGTCATGGGTGTCGCCAAGGCGGCTCTCGAATCGTCAATGCGTTACCTGGCGGCAGAGCTGGGCGAGCAGAATATCCGCGTCAATGCCCTGTCTGCAGGGCCGATCCGGACTCTGGCGGCCTCCGGAATTTCCAATTTCAAGGACAAGATCAAGTTGATGGAGAATGCCGCGCCCTTGCACCGTACGGTGACTTTGGACGAGGTTGGCAAATCGAGTGTCTACTTGCTCTCCGACCTCTCCTCCGGTGTGACCGGTGAAGTCCATTACGTCGATTGTGGCTTCAATATGGTTGCCAGCGGCTGATGGCAACCCTTCCTTGTTTCTTCGAGATGTGTAAGGCTTCCTCAGGGGAGCCTTTTGCATTTTCTTCCGCGCGTTGTTCTTCGCTCAGCATCTGGAACTGAATTTATGATTCACGGTTCTCTGACAGGTCTGAAATCGAGCCAGGTCAAGGCTCTGGAACGGATTTACCAACGGCGCATTCCGGCCGATCAGGTGGTCACTCCGGAACTGGCGCGTTACTTGAGCGAACTGTCACGTGAATTGCGGCGTCAGGTTGGCTTGATTGTTGACCGAGGTGGCAAGGTCCTGCACGTAATTCTGGGAGATGACCGGCAGATTGTCATCCCCGACCTCAACCGTTTTGGCCTCGACCGCAGCGGCCTGCGTGGCCTGCGCTGTATCCATACTCATCTCAAGGGAGAGCCCCTTTCCCAGGACGACCTGAACGACCTGGCCCTCTTGCGGCTCGACCTGATGGTTGCCCTGGAATCCCGTGAAGACGGTTTACCTGGCAAAATTCAGTTTGCTCATTTGATTCCGCCCGATCCACAGGGGCAGATTGTCAAGGTGCAGGACGTTGCGTCGGTCCATGCCCTGGATGTTAACCTGACGGTTTTTCTGCGAGGACTGGAATCTGAGCTGGAGCGTGATCGGGCTGAATCGGTCGACCTGGGTGATAGCCGGGAAAAGGCCATCCTGATTTCCGTGTCGCAGGCCTCGCTCCGCGAAGTGGAAGATTCCCTGGATGAGTTGGTAGAGCTGGCGCGTACCGCCGATACGGTTGTGCTGGAACGGATCATTCAGCGTCCACGTAAATTGAACCCGCGTACCCTGATGGGGGAGGGCAAGGTCAAGGATGTGGTTATCAGCGCTCTGCATAAGGGCGCCACGCTGCTGGTTTTTGATCAAGACCTGACACCGGTCCAGGTCCGTTCCATCACGGCCATGACCGACCTCAAGGTCATCGATCGCAGCCAACTGATTCTCGATATTTTCGCGCGTCGGGCACATACTCTTGACGGCAAGGTGCAGGTGGAGTTAGCCCAGCTCAAGTACATCCTGCCTCGCCTGGCCGGCAAAGGGACGGCGATGTCGCGTCTGATGGGTGGCATCGGCGGACGTGGCCCCGGTGAGACCAAGCTCGAGGTGGATCGGCGGCGTATCCGCGATCGGATCTCTCGCCTCGAGAAACAGTTGAAGGGGCTGGGCCGTGGTCGTGTCCAGCGCCGCCAGCGGCGGGTCAAGGCGGGCGTCCCGATCGTGTCGATTGTCGGTTACACCAATGCGGGCAAGTCGACGCTGCTCAACGCCCTGACCCAGAGCGATGTTTTGACCGAGAACCTGCTGTTTGCGACGCTCGATACTTCGACGCGCCGGCTGCGTTTTCCGCAAGAGCGGGAGATTATCATTACGGACACGGTCGGGTTCATCCGGAAGTTGCCTGTGAGCCTGATCGGGGCGTTTAAGGCAACTCTGGAGGAACTGGAAGACGCCCATTTACTGCTGCACGTGGTCGATCTTTCCAACCCCCGCTTTGAGGAGCAAATCAGTGCCGTTGACCGCATTTTGCGAGATCTCGACCTGAACCATGTCCCTCGTTTACTGGTGTTCAATAAGACAGACCTGGTTCTTGAGGAAGAGATAGCGCCTTTGTGTCGGCGTTTTGAGGCGATCCCGGTCAGCGCAAAAAAACGTGAGAGCTTCGAACCACTTCTGACGGAACTTGAAGAGCGCTTCTGGCATTGATGCGGCTTGGATTGACTCTGTCCCCCGTTTTGTGTAGCCTTGTGCCGGTTTACAGGAGGTACTTGATGTTGAAATACTGTGTGTGGTTGCTGCTGCCGCTGTTGCTGGCCGGTTGCGCAACGGACGGAACTTACCTTTCCAGCCAGGATGGACTGCCCGACAGTCATGTCGCAAGAGATGGTGCTGCCCAGACAGGCCGTAGCGCCGACGTCGTGCAGTTTATGGGCGTCCCGGCTGAAAATACTCAGAGTGTCACCAGCCTTAACCCTGAAAAAGAGGCTTCTGATTCGACCTACCCCTCTTTGCAGGATCCCGTGCCGGAGGGCGTGCCGCTTGATGTAGAAACCCTGACCGACAATCGTGTCTTGCAGGGTGAAGGACAGACCCCTCCCGAAGAGGCAGGTCCGTCGGTCGACCCCGCCGAGCCGGTTTTTGATTTTCCGGTCGTTGAAAATGACAAAGTCCGCTATTTCGTCGATTACTATACCGGTCGGGCTCGCGGCACCTTTAAACTCTGGCTGGAACGCTCCGCTCGCTACCTGCCGATGATGCAGGAAATTTTTGCCGAGGCCGGTCTGCCGCGCGATCTGGCTTATCTGGCAATGGTGGAATCCGGCTTCAACGCCAAGGCGTACAGCTGGGCACATGCGGTTGGCCCGTGGCAGTTTATCGAGAGCACCGGCAAGCGTTACGACCTGACCAACAACTGGTGGCACGATGAGCGTCGCGACCCGGAAAAAGCGACCCGCGCAGCAGCTCGCTTTCTGTCCGACCTTTATGACGATTTCGACGGTGACTGGTATCTGGCGGTCGCTTCCTACAACGCCGGACCCGGCAAGCTTCGCAGGGCCATCAAGAAATACAAGACCCGTGATTTCTGGGAGATCAGCAGACGGCCCTATCTGCGCAAGGAAACCAAAAACTACATTCCGAAGCTCCTGGCGGTTCTGATAATCAGCCGCAACCCGGAAGCTTACGGGTTCACTGATCTGGAGTGGCAGCAGCCGCTGACCTACGATACGTTTACTTTGCCGAGCAGTACCGACCTGGAGGTGGTTGCCCGTTTGTGTGAAACGGACTATGCAACCATCAAGGCGCTCAACCCTGAACTGAAGCGTTGGTCGAGTCCTCCTGCGGTCAAGGATTACCAGATCCGGATTCCTGCCGGGAGCTCGGTGCTGTTTGCAGAAAAATATGCCGCACTGCCTGCGGCAAAACGGGCTAATTACCGGCGTCACAAAATCACCTCAGGCGATACCCTGCTGGCATTGTCAAAGCGGTATGGTGTCAGGACCTCTGACATCCAGCGTTTGAACCAGATCAAGAACCCACGCGCTTTGCAGCTCGGTACCAATCTGATTATTCCACTCAACCCGGATTATAATGGCCGGGCGGTTGCCGAACTGCGCGACGACTACAAGCGGTCCAAACGGGGCAGCTACACGGTTCGCTCCGGTGATTCTCTTTGGAAAATCTCCCGAAAATTCGGCGTAACCGAAAAACAGCTGCGGGTCTGGAACCGCTTGGGCTGGAGCAATGTTATTCGGCCTGGACAGCGTTTGGTGGTGTCCTCTCGAGCCAAAGCGTCGACCAAGAAGACGGCACGCAGAGCTGCGCCCACGGGGCCTGAGCAGAAGGTCGTTTACCTGGTACAGTCGGGTGACACCTTGTGGGGGATCGGGCGGCAATTTTCGGTCAATACCGCGCAAATCAGGGCGTGGAACAACCTGTCCAAGGATCACATCCTGCGCCCTGGGCAACGTTTGACCCTGATGGTGCGTGGTAGCGTCAGTGGCTGATTCCCGGGTCTGATCTCCTGCGTTGACTGCTGGCGATCTTCCTGATTGTTTTGACATTTTTCGGGTGGGCTGTTAAAGTACTGCCCTTTTAAAATTCTCTGAAAGGACAACAACTTTTATGTTGAGTCTGATTGTTTCTGCAGCTGTCGGTATTGCGGTAGCCGCCCTTGTGGTGGTCGTCGCCGGCATCGATTTTGTCTATGCCCCGCTGATCGGCACGATCATTTTTGCCGCCATGTTTTTTCTCTTGGCCAAGGTGTTCATGAATAAGGTGAACGGCCGGGTGGACGATGTTCAGAAGGCGATGATGGCGAATCATCCGGAAAAAGCCATCCAGTCTCTGATGGAAATCCAGAAGAAGTATGGTCCCTGGCAGCTGTATCTGAAAAAACAGATGAACTCCCAGATCGGCACCATCTATTTTATGAAAAAGGATTTCACCAAGGCCCAGGAGTACCTGACCAATGGTTTTATCCGTCACTGGGTCAGCACGGCCATGCTTGCGATTGTTTACATGAAGCGCAACCAGTCGAGCCAGATGATCAAGACCTTCGACAATGCTGTTGCAGCTACGCGCAAAGAACCGCTGCTCTGGAACCTGTACGCATTCTGTCTCGATAAAATCGGCGAAAGCGACAAAGCGGTTGCGATGATGGAAAAGGGTGTCAAAAAGTGCGGTAGCCATGAACTGCTCGAAGCCAACCTCGAATTGCTGAAGCAGGGCAAGAAGATGAAGATGCAGGCTTATGGCGACGTCTGGTACCAGTTCCATCTGGAGAAGCCTGGGGCCGTATTGCGTAAACAGACCAAGATGATGCAGGGCCGCCGCAAGATGGTGCGTCGCTGATCACTGTGAGCTTAAAAGATGGCTGCCAAGAAAAAGTCGCCTCGTAACGATTTTTCCAACAACCCCTTCAAAGATTTGAAGGGGTTGTCTGTTTCTGACGAGCGGGTGGAGAAATCGTCTGCAAAACAGAAGGCCCCGGCTCCACCGCCGTTGGCTAAGCCTGTGCAGAAACAGGAAGAGGACCCGCGGCTGTTTGAGCAGGAAATGGGGTGGCTTGGCGTACAACGCCTTACGCAGGACGCGCCTCCGAATAACGATGTCAGGCAGGAAGGCGACTCGACGGAACAAACCATGGATGCGACGGTGACGCAAGAGGATGACGAGACCTTGCTTGCTCTTGCCATGGACGGTGTGGAGGCAACCTTCAAAGACGATTGGCCTGCCGACCAGAGCGAAGCTGCCGCACCGCGGCGTCGTCGTCAGCTCAAGCGGGGTCATGTCAAGCCGGAAGCGGAACTTGACCTGCATGGCCTGACCCGCGAAGAGGCCCTGACTCGGGTCGGTCACTTTCTTGAGAATGCACGTCACCACGGATTTCGGGTGGTTCTGGTTATTACCGGTAAGGGCACGCGTGCGGACGGCGAAGGTGTGTTGCGCAGCGCCGTCGGTAGCTTTCTTTCAAATCAGCCGGGAATGGTTCTGGAATGGTTCGAGGCGCCGCGCCAGTATGGTGGCAGCGGCGCCCTCGTGGTCTTCTTACGTCGCGAACGCGACGTGTGATGCTTCTGCGCCGGACTATTCTTCTGATGCAGGCGTTTCGGCCGGTTTTTCCGGTGTCTTACGACGTGTCGTGCGACGCCGTGGCTTCGGTTTCTCCTCTGCCTGCGCCACTTCAGGTGTCGCCGTTTCCTCTGCTGCCACGTGGGCCGTCTCCGTTTTGGGGGCGGCTTTTTTGCGCGGGGCACGTTTCCGTTTCGGCTTTTCCTCCGGCTCTGCAGCGGGGGCGGCTGCCGTGTCCGTTGCTGCTTCCGTCGTCTCAGCCGGCAACTCCGTAGCCTTTTTCCGCGGCGCGCGGCGCCGTGGCTTCGGTTTCTCCTCCGCCTGATCCGTTGACGCCGGTGTGGCCTCCGTCTGAGCAAGCTGTACCGGTTCTGCCTGGGATGCGACCGGTGTCTCCTGAGCCGTCTCCGGTTTGGCTGCCGGTTTTTTGCGAGGCGCGCGTTTCCGCTTCGGTTTTTCCGCCGGTTCCGTAGCCGGATCAGCTTGGGGATTCGATGTCTGCTCGGCAGTTTCCACCGTGGTTTCAGCCGGCTGCTCAGCGGGCTTTTTGCGCGTGGTGCGGCGGCGCGGTTTCGGCTTCTCTTCGGTTTGAGCTATCTCCGAAGGTGCAGCTACTGCCTCTGCAGCTTGGACTTCTGTCTTTTCCTCAACAGGGGCCGATTGCTCGGTGGGCTTCTTGCGCGGCGAGCGCCGGCGTTTCGGTTTCGTTGCCTGCTCTGGAGCGGGCTCCACCGCTACGGTAGCCGTCTCATCCACGGCACTTTCCGCCTGTGGTACGGGGGTCTCTTCTGGTACGCTTGCTGCTGTTTCCTCCGGCTTAGGCGTACTTTTCCGGCGTGATGAGCGGCGACGCTTCGGTTTCTGCTCGGTCTCAGGCGTTGCGGTCTCCGTGTCCTGCGGGGTGACCGTTTCCGCAGTCTCCTGCGGTGCAGGTTCGTTGGTCTCTGTCGCCTGTGAGTCGGCAGTTGACTCTTCATCCTCTGCCGCAGTCGTTTCTGTGGCTGCCGTTTCAGCGGCAGTTGCCGAGGCCGGCTTGCGGCGGCGACGACGGCGTCTCCGCTTCGGTTTCTCCGTTGCCTCACCGTTCTCTTCCTGTGTTTCTACTGTTGTCTCAGGTTCGATTTCAGGAGGCAATGGGATGTTGCCGGCTTCGACATAGTCGGTCTGAACCTGCTTCTCTTTCTCTCGTTTCTGGAAATCGATCTCAACCTGGTCTGTCAGGTAGTCCGGCTGGCCGTGAATGTGAATCTGTAGATTGTAGCGGCGTTCCAGATCAAAGAGGTCTTCACGCTTGTTGTTGAGCAGGTAAGAGGCGACCTCGAGTGGCATCTCGGCATTGACGCGGCCAATCTGTCCTTTGGCGACGCTGGCTTGTATGCGCCGGATCAAACCGACCGCCAGACTCTCCGCACTCTTGATCCGGCCACTGCCGTGGCAGTGTGGGCAGGCCAGAGAAGAGCCTTCCGCAAGGGCCGCCTTGATGCGCTGTCGGCTCATTTCAAGCAGACCAAATTTGCTGATGCGGCCGATCGAAATGCGCGCCTTGTCCAGTTCAACCGATTTCTTGAGTTGGGCCTCAACCTTGCGGTTGTGCTTTGATTCGCGCATGTCGATAAAGTCAATCACGATCAGACCACCCAGGTCGCGCAGGCGCAGCTGTCGGCCGACTTCATCTGCTGCTTCAAGATTGGTCTTGAACGCGGTCGCTTCGACACCCTGCTCCGAGGTCATTTTGCCGCTGTTGACGTCAATGGCGACCAGTGCCTCGGTAGGGTCGATCACAATCGAGCCGCCGGAGGGCAGGGAAACCTTGTTCTGGTTGATCGTTTCGATCTGGTCTTCGATCTGGTAACGTGAAAAGATTGGGCGCCGTTCCTGATGGAGTTTTACCAGACTCACACATTCCGGCATGATTCGATTGAAAAATTCTTTCGCTTCCTTGAACACGTCCGGATCATCGATCAGGACTTCATCCATGTCGGTGGTAAACGAATCGCGGATCGAGCGAATGACCAGATTTGATTCCTTGTAGACCAGGGCAGGAGGCTTGGCCGAGTTGCCCTTGTCGCTGATTTCATCGTAGAGGTGCTTCAGGTAGGTGAAGTCGCGCTGCAGCTCCTCTTTTGTTTTACCAAGGCCTGCCGTGCGGACGATGTAGCCGATCCCCTCTGTCAGATCGAGGGACTCCATCGCTTTCTTAAGTTGTTTGCGCTCTGAGTCGCTTTCCACTTTGCGTGACACGCCGCGGGTCTGACTGCCCGGCATGCAGACCATGTAGCGTCCGGCGAGCGACAGGTAGGTTGTCAGGGCAGCGCCTTTGGTGCCGCGCTCCTCCTTGGTTATCTGGACCAGGATCTCCTGGCCGCGATGCAGGAGTTCATTGATGCGCGGGCGGCTTTTGCCATTTTCAGATTGATTGTAGCCAGGCTTGACCGTCGTGGCATTGACCTCGTCGATCTGCAGAAAGCCGAGACGTTCGGCGCCATAATCGACGAAAGCGGCCTGCAGACCGGTTTCAACCCGGACCACAACCGCTTTGTAGATATTGCCCTTGGTCGGTTCGCGACCGGAGACCTCAATGTCGAGACCGGCCAGGATACCATCAACCACGATTGCCACCCGATTCTCCTCAGGGAGGGTGGCATTCACCAACATTTTTTTTGACATGAAATTCTTTCCGGGTCCAAACGTTCCGGACCCATTAATTGTTTGGGAGACATCACCTTAACCCCGGCCTGACCGCTCAACCGTTCCGCCCGATTGCGTACGGGAGCTTCCGCGCAGGTCTTAAGACATTGTCTCGAAATTTGTTGCTACAGTCACAGGTGAAGCTGGACAAAACAGGCCAGATCACTGTGTCACGACGGCAGCATTGATACGGGGCCACATGACCCATATTTTACGTCAACTGACCAGTTGGCCAGGGTAAAAACATCGTAACTCAGCCATCATAGCAGAGTTTCTGCTAAATAGATAGCCCCGGAACTTTCTGGTTTTTCTGAACAGTCGCCGGGCTTCAGCCGAGTTGTGCATCAATCCGGTCGAAATCGAGATACTGTTCGGCCAGGGTCTGGACCAGATTAAGTTTTTCCTTGTCCTCTGCGGTGATTTTAGAGACATCTCTGGTGACAGCATTGAAAATCTCAGCCGTGGTTTTCTCGGCCCGCATAAAGGGGAGGTCGCTGTCGTCGAGAATCGTTTGAGTAATCGGTGAGACAGGGCTGATTCCCGGAATAATAAGACCGGCCAGGCGTTCGTGGTACTCTGGGATATGGTAGAGGGTTGCCATCATGACCAGGAGTTCGTCGCGGCTACTGGTCACCACCAGCAGGGTCGAGAAGTCGAGCGCGTCAACCACTCGTTCGGCAGAGGCGGCGCCCAACTGGACATGGTGGATAATCCGCATACCCTGTTCTTTGCTGGCCCGCATCGGCAAGTTGAGTAGCTTCGCCAGGTGTTGGAAGGTCGGGCCGGCCAGGATCGGCGAGTAGTTGAACCCGCCGTGGACTTCAAGGCCATACTCTCTGGTGGCCAGCGACAGGTAGTGCAGCGTTTTGTCCCGCTTCTCTGCAATCAGCTTGTTCGGCATGACGAACCTGACGTCCGCACCTTCCTTCTGGTAGAGAGCCAGGTTCAGATGGACATCGTCGATGACATGGCCGATACCGCCGCCGGTCACCATCAACACCGGCGCGTCGATCATGCGGGCGACCCGGGCGTTACTCAGGCCGAGGATGGAGCCGACGCCGCTGTGTCCCGCACCCTCGATGATCAGAAAATCGCAGCGCTTGTCAAGCTCTGCGCAGGCTTCCAGAAGCTGCTTTTCATACTGCTCCGAGGATGAATTGCCGTCCAGAAGCTCACGTGTATCGCCCGGTTGCAGCACGATCGGTGACATCCACTCGATATCATCTTCCAGGCCGTAGACCTTTGCTATCAGGGCCGCATCCTTGTCCATCCAGCGACCCTGAAAGCGGGCCGGTTTGGGACCAACTGGTTTGATAAAGCCGATGCGCTGGTATTTCTTGCGAGCCAGATGTAGCAGTGACAGGCTGGTTGTGGTTTTTCCGCAGTCCTGACCGGTTGCGGCGATGAAGAGTTTGCGGGCCATGAGGTTTCTCCTGATCAATGAGGGCAATCACCACGCGATTATAGCAGGTTCGCAGGGAAGGTGTGATTTTAGAATGAATCCATTTCTACGGCGATGTCGCAGACAGAGACACGGGGAGAAAATGTGAAAAGAAAAGCCCCGGAAATCTTCTCCGGGGCTTTTCTGGTCTCTGCAGTAAGGCTTAGCCTCAGGCCAGCAGTGCGTTGACCTTGGCGATCACCTCAAAAGCATCAGCCACGTAGAGAACATCAGCTTTACCCTGGGCCCACCCGCAGTTGGGGTCAAGGCTGATGGCGCGGCGCTCACCGATAAAGCGCCAGCCGACGGTGTGTGGTTCCTCACCATGGCAGCAGGTGGCCAGTCCCTTCGGATGGCGCGGGGTAGAGCCCGTTTGTCCGACCTGGTTGAGGTGGCTCATGAAACTGATGACTTCACCGCCTTCACTCGACTGGTCGACCAGTGATTTGCTGCTGCCGAGCGATGCTTTGCCACTGTTGATGAAACCAAGGATCAGCTCTTCGGCTTTTTTGATGTGCACCTGGCCGTCAGGCTGCTTTTTGGTCCAACCGGCACCGGCTACAAACAGGACCTCGGCTTCAGGACGAATTGTTTGGGTGTCGCTGTCCGGGGTCTGCACGCCGATTACTTTGGTGCGGCGGCAGTCGTCGCCAATGGCGACCTCAAGGGCTTGGACTTCAGCTGAGCCGGCAGTTCCCTGCCAGGGCTCGAAAACTCCCGAATCGACGACCAGAAACCAGGGGCGCTGGGCGCGTGCGAGCGTGGCAACCATCCGCTGGCGATAGTACCAGCGTTGCACCTGGACCGCACCATCGTTGACTTTGATGTCGGCGATGTGCGTTTCGATACGGCCGTCGCAACGATAGGCTGCGCCCGGCAGACAGCGGGAAAAACGTGAGCTGGTCGGGGCGAGGACCAAGGTCGGTGCGGCCTCCTTGACCAGGGCCTCTACCGCAACGGTGTCTGTGGAGTAGCGCGAAGCAGCGAAATCTTCACCGCTGACGGCAAGGATGTTCGTAGCACCACAGGCAGTGATGCTGTCAGCTGCGGCTTGAACATCTGCGCCAATAAGCCCGACGGTTACGGCTGCGCCGCCGAGATCTGTGGCCAGAGTCAGGGCCGCGTTGAGCGACTCATAGGCAGCCTTTGGCAGTGAGCCATCAGCCTGGGTATGGGCGAGTAATAAAATCTTTTCCATTTTAATCTCCATCTACGATATGAGCAGAACCATCTGACGGTTCTAGGCTTTCAGCCAGTCGACGATCTCCTGAGCGATCTCTTCTGCCGGAGTATCATTGACCACGCGGGTCTCTCTGCGTTGCTTGGGCAGTTCGACTGCAGCGTATTGCACGCCGCCGATACCGACCTGGGCCGCCTGGGCTCGTTGCAGCGCCGGCATCACCGTCCGCATGTTCATCATGCCCACCTGCGGATTGTTGGGCGGCTCCGGCAGACTGCCGGTGGCCCAACCGAGCATGGCCGGTGCACCGTCGCAGCTGGACGCTTGGTACTGCCCAGCCTCAATCCGTTCGAGGATTTCCAGGACACCGTCATCGCCCACAGTGAGCTTGTCGACCGCCAGGAACTGATCGACGATGTCGAGCCGTTCCGCGACCATCTGCATGGTCACGCCGGAATCGCGCGAAGCAGAGGCGCAACCGCCGAACAGCAGCAGCTTTGAGCGGTCCAGTCCATCGATCTTGCCGATGGCGTCAGCCAGGGTCGCGGCGACGTCAAAGGGGTCGGTGAAGCCGCCGGCTGAGCCGTCGATGGCGACCAACTCAAAAGAGACTTTCTGGGCGATCGACATCATCAGCTGTTGCAGCTTGGCTTTGGGGCCGAGGCTGACCAGCCAGACTTTACTGTCCGGCACGTTCTTGGCGAGTTCAGCCGCTTCGAACAGGGCGTGTCCTGCCCAAGGGTCGAGCACGGCTGGCAGCATCATTTCATTTTTCAGGGCAGGGCCGGTCGGACCCTCGATCGGTTCCAGGGTCTGCAGCGGGTCGGGGACCAGGCTGCCGCAAACCACAATGTGAAATCCTCCGCTCATCGTTTCTACTCCTCTATATAGTCCTTGGTTGAATTAGTTTTCTGCTGAATGCAGCCCGCCTGAACCAGCCGCAAAGCTGACATTGCTGCGCAGCGGGTTGTCAACACGACCGTTGGTGCAATTCCACATGCAGATCCCACAGTGGATGCATTTCTCGCGATCGAATTGTGGGACGCCGCCCCCTTCAGAGGCGCTGATTGCCTGTCCGGAACACATCGCTACGCAGATCTGGCTCTCGCAGTCATCACACACACTGGGATCAACAAAGCTGACATGGTCAGCAAAGCCATGTGCTGCTTGAACCTTGCCGCCGATCAGCAGGGCATCTTGGTGGGAGATCAGCAGTTGGCCATCATATTCAATCGGAGGCCAACCGAGTTTGTCCATTAACGGCTCGAAGGGCGGTTTGCCTTGCTGCCGACAGTCTTCGACGATGGTGTCAATCTCTTGGGCAGTGAGCCGCTCGCTGAAATAATCTTTGAAAGCGGGGATGCGCTGCCAGGGCCGACGGAAAGCACCGCCAAGGTTAAAGCGTCCGTTGGTCAGGCCGGAAAGCGCCATGCCGAGCAGCCCGGGAATCATGCCGCGGGTGAAGCCATTGCGTGCTTGTTTGGCGATTCTGGCGTCATCTTCCACCCAGCTGTTGCGGCGGCGACCAAGGTAGGTGCGTTCCAGGTTAGCGTGGCTGTACGGTTCATCCTCTTTGGCCAGCTGGATGAGGCCTTCGGCCAATTGCACACCGGTCGCCCAGGCCTCGTCAACTCCGGAGCCAGTGAGGACATTTGTGCTACCTGAACCTTCGCCGATGCGGGCGAAGCCGTCGCCGACCAACACCGGTTCGCCGCGTTGTCCCGATTCCTGTAGCGACTTGGCCCCCCAGGAGCGCAGGGTGCCCCCTTTGAGGTGTTTCCAGATGGCCGGGTGCTGCATCCAATGTTGCAACAAGCGATAGCTGGAACGGACCGGGCTGTCGAGCCAGGAAGGCACAAAAATGCCGAGTGCCGCGATGCGGTCGGGGTAGACGTAGAGGAACCCGAAAATCTCAGGCTCGGGGTAGCCGAGGGTGTGCAACACAAAGCCAGGCTGCAAGGTGCAATCTTCCGGCAGTTCCACGACGAACTTCATGCCGCCGGCCCATTCATCCTGATGATTGCCTTCAGGGAGACCGAAATGTTCGTCGAGTTTCTGCCCGACCGGGCCAACCGGGCCGTCACCGACGACGGTGAGGGCCGCTCGAATGTCCATCCCGGGCATGTAGCCTGGGCCGGGAGTCCCGTCTCGTTCCACGCCCTGGTCGGCGAGGCGGATGCCGACGACCCGGTCCTCTTCCAACAACGGTTCGGAGACCGGCATGCCAGGCCACACCTGTACCAAGCCAGAGCCGATCAGCTGGTTGCCGATCCACTGGGAAAACTGGCCGATGGAGAGCACCAGACCGTCTTCTTTGCAGAGGAAAGGGGGGATGTAAGGAAGCTTGACCGCATGGTCTTTGACGCCTAGCAGCCCGAACAGGCTGTCAAGCATCTTGACCCCTGAACTGCGATGGCTTTTGCCGAGAGGGTCCTTCAGGTAGAGGACTCGCTCTTCCTTGACTGGGGCCGCCATAGGAATCTGTGCCGGGTCAAGACCGGGAAGGCTCTCGCGCAGCGCCCTGCCGCGGGTGACAACCCCGGAGACACCGAAGCCGATGTCGTCGGCCCGTTCGTAGCAAACCACCTGCAGGGGCATGCCGGGCATGACCTTGCTTTCAAGCAAGATCGATCCGTCTTCAGCGGTCATTGCCTGGCTGAGAGTGTGCAGAAAACCTGCAGTAGCCGGTCCGAAGCCGACACAGGCAATGTCGACTTCCATCATCTGGCGATCAATACTCATGATAATCTCCCGTTAGCGCGGATAGTCGAGGGCTTCGGGAATCATCACTTGAGCGAGCGCTTCAGCGGCGCGGTCCTTAGAGAGGCGCGAGCCAGTCAAACAGACATCGAGTCGGGCGCGCAGCTTAACGAAGCCGGAACGGCAGCTTTTGGCGCAGGGGCCGGCTTTTTCATTGTGAGCGCCGTCGGTTTCGATCGTATCGCCCAGGCTGCGGCCGTAGCTGCCGATGCCAGGCATGATGCTGTCGAGGGCATCAAGATCCTCACCTTCGAAGCAGTGCTTACGGTCTTCTTCCTCCCATTGAGGATGGCCGTGGTAGCCGTAAGCAAGTTCCGCACAAATCCGGCCGACTTCACCCGCAGCGCGGGCGGCCTGAACATGACAGAGATCACTAAAGAAGGTTACATAGCCTTCGAGCCCCTCGGCAACCATCGGGTTCTCCGGTCCTTTGGCCTCAAGCTCAAGCATGTCGAGGATCTGACAGCGCGAAGCGAGCAGCCAGCAGAGGGCGTCGGCGAAGGGGAAAACCACGCCGTGACGCGAACTGTGGAACAGCGGCTTGCCGTCTGCATCGTTGGTCTGCTGCAGGTACTCCAGGGTCCACAACCAGAGATGCATCGCACTCGCCAGGGTGCAGGCGCCCGAGTTGGGGTGGGTGCTGGCGATCTTGCGCAGGTCGTTGATCCACTGGCGGAACTGGAACAGGAACAGCTCGTTGGTCATGGTGATGCTCAATTGGCGGCGCTGCACAGCCTCGGGTCCTTCATAGGTCGCTTCAAGCTGGGCGTCCATCCATTTCTGGCCGAGGAAGCCGGGGCAGTCCTCAGTTATGCCGTAGCCGCCCATCAGGCTGACCGCTTCGCGCAAAATCGTGGCGCCATGACCGGTGTTCCAGAGCTTGCCAGCAGGACAGAAGACATTGGCCAGAGAGTCCATGATCAGGAACTGGGTCAAGGTGTCGTTCTCGAGTTCCTGCATGCGGGCGGTGTCCTGTTCCTCTGCCGGTTGGGTTTTCATCGTGAGGTACTCGAGGGCGTCCTTCTGAACCTTGCGGAAGACCTTCAACTGAGCACGCCCCTTGATCCCCTGCTCGGTGAAGATTTTCTCCTTAGCTTTTTCGATCATGTCAAAATCATCGAACATGCGGGCCGAGTAGAAACCGAGAGCAGCACCCGCTTCGCCAGCAGCCCAGACGTCGACCAGTCGCTGCAGGCAATCTTCCTTCTGCTGCAGGCCGAGGTCGAAGCGCGGTGAACCGGGGGCAATGGAGGCGCCGCCGCGGAAACGTTGGCGATGGTAGCGGATGATCGGCTCCGGCGCCGAGAGCAGCTTGGCGGAACTCATGATACCGACCGGCACGCGGGTGCGCCGGAACACCGATTCGATGATCTCCGAGTGGCTGTAATTGGGAATGATGACGCCGTCCTTGATGGTGTAGCCGCCGATGATGCGGTCGGCGGGGATTTTCAGGTTGAAGGCCGGGTCGCGGGTCGAGGAGAGCTGGTGGACCAGTTTCTGGGTCGGGGTGCCGCGGTCGTAGAGGCCGGGGTCACTCTCTTCGAGAATGACCATGCAGCTCCCCTTGATCCGCGCGTCGTCGGAATCAACCGCTGCGGTTACGAAGTCAGCAAAGCCCATGTTGGTGATAAAACGGCCGCGCTTCTCGACCTGAAAGACCGGATCCTGGCCTTCCTCCCAAGAGTCGATGCGCAGCTTGCCCGAAACCACCCCGGTGTCGACGCCGACAAAGGGTAGCGGCTCGGTCAGAGCAAAGGCCCCGCGCTTGATCTCACGGTCTTCGCCCGGCTGCGGCGGGACGGCCATGTTCATGTATTTGCTGCGCTGTTCGGGGGTGCCTTTTTCATGGATCGGCGAGAGACCGAGGTTGCTGGCCAGGGAAGAGGTGGCGGCGCCGCCATCAACCCATGCGAGCTCGAAGGCAACCAGACCCAGAGCAAGGTTTTTCGGGCCTTCGATGAAACCACCATCTTCCGGGTCCATAAAGACCTGGGTCAGACCGGCTTCATCGAAGGCGGTGAGGATGGTGTTCTTCTCCGGTGTCCAGTCATGGGTATTGCGGGCACCGTTGGCGACCAGATTGGCAACCACGCCGCGTGCCACTTCACGGGAGGACTGTACGACCATCTGCAAGTCGTAGCGTTCGCTGAAACGCCACATGATCTGGCGGACATCGTCCCCTGGCAGGGTGCTCATCAACTGTTTACTTGGTTTGGCGGCGGCGCTCTTATCCATTGACACGTCTCCCTTGAAATTATTCAAATCGTCAAAAGTCTATGGCGGTGATCTTGTCAGAGTCAGACAGGCGTCTGCGGAACGAAAATTCAATTCACCATTCTAACGAAAAGGGAAGAGAGTCTCCAGTAAAAAACTACCAGCCGCCACCCCCGCCGCCCCCGCCGCCACCGCCGGAGGAGCCACCCCCGCCGGAGCCCGAGGAAGAGCCAGGTGCTGTCGAAGAGGAGGCCAGGGCAGAACTCAGCGAGTTACCGACGGAGTTGGAGAAATTGCCCATCTCATGCACATGCCAATGATGACCGTGATACCAGACCGGGCGATACGGCTCGCCGCGTTTATCCAACAACAGGAAGAGGCCGGCGAAGCGCTCCATCCAGTGCTGTTCGACATCCAGGGCCAAAGCGTAAGGCAGAAAATGTTCAAAAAGTTCCGGGGTCTTCTTTGGGGGATTGCGGAAGTTCATCTCTTCGCGCTCGGCAACATCGAGAAACTGGCGAAAACCTTCAAGCTGGTCGAGAAGCTGACGCCCCGTCCGGGTCGGTGCCTTGAGCAGATGATGGAATAGCAGGTTGATGCCAATGACGCTGAGCAGGGCGACTGGTAACGCAGGCGATCCCTGCTTGCCTAGGACCCCGGTAACAACGATCTCGGCACCGAAAAAGGGGATGGAAAACAGGGTAATAAAGACAGCGCCGATTACGTCGAAAAGTGAGCCGATGCTATGCCACGCATGCCAGACTTTTTTGGCCAGGGCGAAGACGCCGAGAGTCCAAAAGACCAGCCAGAAGGTCAGAAACAGGCTGATCATTTTCAGGTCTTTGTCTGGTAAGCCGTAGACGACCCCGGCGTAGAGCAGGACCGACAGGACGATGCCAGGGATTAACCACTTTTTGTTGCGAACGAAATAGAGGGTCTCATGGTTGCGCTGCAACGCGCTTTCATGCGCTTTGAGAACCTTCCTGATTTTTTTATGCTGTCGCTGTTCCAGTGTAATGGTGCCGTAGGTATTCTTCCTGAAAAACCCTTTCAGGATGGCTCCCTCTCCGGCCGGCAGTTTTCCTGCGGCCTGACTGGTTCGGGTCAGAGTGAACTTGTTGCTGTTCTCCTTGATCTCAATCAGGCCCTTCACCGCCAGGTTGACCAGGGCCGCAGCAAACGCCTTGTGGTCGTAGCCCATTCGTCCGATAAAACGTGCAGAGGCGGGCGACAGGTCCGGGGGCGGATGGTAGCGGGTGATGACCACGCCAGCTTCAGGGTCGCGCCCGACCATGACCCAGGCCAGCAGGTAGTAGCAAAGCAGAACCATCAGGCCAAACAGGAGGACCACCCAACTGCGGTTGTCGCGCAGCAGGAAAGTGATCTCTTCCCGGGTTGTTGGCTCCTGAATATGACCCTTCGGCCAGGCGACGACAATGGTCAGCCCCTCGCCTTGCCTGAACGCACGTGTCGTTTCAAAATGGACGCTGCCATCGTAATCCACGTTGACGGTGTAGTCTTGGCCCTGCGTGCCAAGCTCCCCGGTGTAGGCTTCGGCTACAAGCTGTTCAGAGCGGAGCCCGGCCGGGAGATTGACTTGTGTTGTCACCGTGTCAATCGGGAAATCCCAGAAATTCCCGGTAACATTCCAGTACAACTCATCATGATCGTCAAAAAAACCGAGCTGACGGTTGGTGCGGTAAGTCAGGGTATAGGTATATTCGCCGCGGTCGAGAAAGACGTCCTTGCGGCCCACGTAGACGCGCACGCCGTCCGTGATTGTCTTGGTATGCCAGGCCTCTTCTCGGTTGTCGCGTCTGATATCAACCACTTCAAAACCGACGCGGTAGCGGTTGCCAAGGCGATCCTTGTAATCGGTTGGAAAGTCACGATAGATGCCGCGTTTGATCTCTTGTTTCTCGGCCCTGACACGGATTGTTTCCGTGACCTGCATTGAGCCGTCAACAAACACTTCGATGACACTGTCGTAGCTGAGAATGCGCTCGTCTGCCAGAGCGGGGGAAACCAGCAGCAGGAACGACAGGATGATCAAAGCGTAGCGCATCATGCCATGATCTCCGGAGGTTCTTGTTCAACTGTTTCCTTTAGTTCGAAAAAAGGTGCCGGCTGATAGCTGAAGACGCGGGCGATGATCAGATCGGGAAAGGTTGCAATTCGGGTGTTCAGGTTGCGGACTGAGCCATTGTAATAACGACGGGCATACTGAATCTGGTTTTCCACCTCGGTCAGCTCATTCTGCAGCTGCAGGAAGCTCTGGTCCGCCTTGAGCTCAGGGTAGGCCTCCGCCAAAGCAATCAGGCTGCGCAGCCCACTGCCGAGACGGCTCTCCAGCGGACCTTTTTCTCCAAGATCGTTGACTTGCGTAGACTGGTTGCGCAGCGCAATGACGGTCTGCAGCGTCGATCGTTCATAGCTGGCATACTGTTCCACCGCCGCGACCAGCTTGGGGATCAGGTCATGTCGGCGCTTGAGCTGCACATCTATATCGCTCCAGGCGGTGAGGACCCTTTGGCGGTCACGTACCAGACGGTTGTAGACAATGATCGTCCAGACGATGCAGATGACGCCGGCAAATAGTGCAATGGTCATGTTAGCGCTCCGGATTTATTGAAGCTTCAGTATACAAAAAAATGGTGAATGCTGCCTTCTTTCTCTTATCGCGGGCCAATAATGAAGCTATCGATGAAATTACATTGAAAAACGATGGTACGTGTGGGTGGTTCAGGGGTTTACGAGGTCGAAATTCAGGGTTTCCCTGATATCTTTCCCTGCCAGGTCGATGCCAAAATGTCGCCGCTAATCATTCTTTCTGGGAGGCGGTATGAGAAAAAGGTCTGGAGTATGGGTGTTTGTCGCTGTTTTGCTGCTGACTTTGGGGCAGATCGCTCAGGTGCAGGCAGCCACAGTATTCGGGCGTGCAAGCACGGAAATCGAATGGTACGACAATGCCGATGAGGAGACGTTGGTGCCGATGTACCAGTATCTGTTGTTGAACGTAAACGAGCTTGGCAGCCAGGAGTGGAGTTTTCGCGGCTATGGTCGGATCGCCGAGGATCTGTTCGGGGAAGAGGAAGTCGACAGTCGCCTCTATTATGCGTATCTGGAAAAGAAAGCGCTCTGGGACAAGCTGAATGTCCGTCTGGGCCGCCAGTTTGTTTCAACGACGGCCGGCGCTTCGATCATGGACGGCGTCACGTTGAACTACCACGCACCAGGGTCTCTGGAAATGACTCTCTTCGGCGGTGGTGATGTCGCCTACTACGAAGGATACAACGCCGAGGACCTGATCGGCGGCGTTGAAATTTCCGGCACCTGTTTCGATGATGTGAATTTAGGTCTGTCTTATCTGCAAAAATGGGACGACGGCGCCCTGGCCAACGAACTCTTCGGGTTCGATGCCGACTATGACTGGCGCGAGACGTTGCATCTCTACAGTGAGACCCAGTTCGACTATCTGTCCAATACGGTGAGCTACGCACTCGCCGGGGCACGTTATCACAAGGCTCAAGACTGGTCAGTGCGCGCCGAGTACCTGTACTCCTTGCCGGTCTTTTCTTCGACGTCAATCTATTCGGTTTTTGCAGTCGACGAATATCAGGAGTTGTTCTTTGAAACAGAGAAACGGCTGGCATACGGCCTGCGCGGTTTTATCAATTACACCCGAGAACTCTACGAGACGGGGGCGGATGCCGATGTGGTCGAAGCCGGGATCGAGAAAGTCCGCAATAAGCGTTTCTCGGGGTATTTTTCGACAACCTGGCGCAATGATCCGGACGGCCAGGATCTGACTGGTTTCAAGATTTACAGCGCCGCTCAGGTGACACCCAAGCTGCAATTGGGGGTCGGCGTGAATGTCGACGTACTTGAGCGCTATCTCGATGATGACGAAGACGAGACCACGAGTTCCCGGGCTTGGGTTGACAGTACCTACCGGTTCAATCGCAAATTTGACCTCCAGGCGAAGCTGGAGCGAGTCGAAAGCGATCTGTGGGACGAATATCTTCGTGGTCGGGTCCGCCTTAACGTTCGCTTCTAAAAGGGGTTCACAATATGTCGCAATCAGTTGTTGTTTTCCTCGTTGCTCTGATGTCATTTGCCATCTGCCCAACAGGTGCCGACGCAGAAATGTTTGATCACGGTGCTCATCAGAAGTATCTGGACGGTGAAACCTGCCAGACTTGTCATGTTGACGGTGCTGAAGGGATTGTACCTGAAAAGGCGCTTTGCCTAGAGTGCCACGAGGCAGAGTTTGTTGGCGAGGTGACCTTTTCCGGACTCAAGAGCCACGGCCTGACTTGGTCGCAAAGCCACCGGTTCGCAGCGAGGGGCGGGGTGATCGATTGTGCCGCTTGTCATCAGCAGAACGACTGCCTGGAGTGCCACCAGGCCGGGTTTGCCGACGAGATGGGTTTTGCGGGCAATGCCATGCTGAATGTTCATCGCAGTGACTTCTCGGTGAGCCATCCCATCAGCGCTCGAACCAACCCGCAGCTTTGTTCCAGTTGTCACGAAAGTCAATTTTGTTCAGACTGCCACAATGCATTTCGTGCGTCTGACCCCACGCTGCTCTCGCATCGACGCAGTTTAGGCGACGTTCTCGGCAACGGTATTGCCCATGAAAACTTTGCAGACAGTCAATGCCAGACCTGTCATCCAGGTTCGGTTTTGCCGCAATACCAGTGGGCCAAGCAGCATGCCCGCGAAGCGCGCCGGAACCTGGTGACCTGCCAGGCTTGTCACCCCGACGGGGATGTCTGCCTGAAGTGCCACAGTGCCAACAGCGCCCTTCAGGTCAATCCTCATCCCGAGGATTGGGGTGATATGGATGACCGCCTGCGGCGCGCCAGCAACGGCAGAACCTGCCGGAAGTGTCACTGAAAAGGAAAAACGTGATGAACAGAGAGAAGCAGAGAACTGGTATGGTACGTATGCCGGCTGAAGATTTTTTGCGGATGATGGCCTTTGCGCGGCTGGTCAGCCTGGTGGAAGATCCCAGAGATAGTGATGTGGAAACTACAGGGCTCGCCGCACCAAAAACCTTCGATCCGATGCAGTCAGCACTCCCCTTGGAGAACGGCACCTGTCCCAAGTGTCAAAATGCCACTTTTTACACGGTGGCCCGGGTCGACAGCTGGGGAACTTATCTGGACCGGGCGCCGCACCAGAATTTTCTCTGTTGTGATAAATGCCAGCAACGCGTTCAATACGTGTAGCGGAAAGATGCGCTTATTTGAACAGGACAGGCTTTGTTGTCGTCAGAAGCAGAGTTTCGGCAACGAAATTGCAAGATCTGTCAGGCGCCTTGGCACTGACGTCATGGTCTGTCTCGCTTGGGGCTTGCTCTGCGGGGCATTTTTTGTCTGCTTTGGCCATTTTCTGCTTTGGTTGTACCTGCTGTAGCAGGTTGCCCACGGTCTGATTTGGCTGCCTGGAGACGCCATTTGGCGTCACGAACTATGTTGATGGTCCGTTTATTCAAAACTTTGCTCGGGCTGCTGCTTGTCAGTATTTTTTTGCTGCTGATGCCAGGGATGACGCCTGTTGCTGCGGCTGGCCCTGCGCATCCGATTGTCAAGGTGGGTGTTTCACAAGATCCGCCGCTGGTCTGGGTCGATGATTCTGGCGAAGTGCGCGGTTTTTTTCCGGATCTTCTGGAGGATGTCGCCCGGCGGGAGGGCTGGCTGATCCACTATGTCCCCGGTTCCTGGTGCAAGACTTTAGAGAACCTGACGACGGCCCAGATAGATCTGCTGCCCGGCTATTATCCCGCTAGTGAGCTGTACGAGCAGGTCGCATTGTCCCGAGAATCTGTGATGATTGACTGGGGACAGCTCTATGCGTCGAAATCATCAAAGATTCAGACGATTCTCGACCTGGAAGGCAAAACCGTCGCTGTCCAGTCGGGGTGTGTTTTCTATGAAGGGGAACATGGGCTACGCAGCGTTGCGGACAAATTTAATGTTCATATCAATTTCGTCTCTTTTGACGACTTGACAACGGTCCTGGCTCAACTGCGGGCCGGGGATGTCGATGCGGTTACTCTGGGACGCTTCTACAACAATCTGGAAGAGCTCAGCCCCGATATCATCAAAACCCCCGTCCTGTTCAGTCCGATTACGCTGCACTTTGCGGCGTCAGGTCAAAATGGCCGGCAGTACCTGGATGTTATCGATCGCTACCTGCGTGAGATCAAGGAAGATCGGTCATCAATCTATTATCGCAGCTGGGATAAATGGTTCAGCGCCAGTTTTGCACCGATCCTGCCGAGCTGGTTCATCCCGGTTGTCGCTTCCTTGTCCTGCCTGGCCTTGTTGCTACTGGGTTTTTCCTTGTTTGCCAAACGGCAGGTGGAAAAGAAGACCCGTGAAATTTCAAAGAAGAACAGTCAGTTGCGCTCCCTGTCCATGGAGCTGACTCTGGCCGAAGCGAAAGAACGCCGGCAGCTAGCTGAACTGCTGCATGATGATTTGGGGCAGAACCTGGCTCTGGCCAAGTTCAGACTGGCCTCCGTTTCCATGCCAGACGATCCGGAGTGGAGCTCCGGGCCGCTTGTCGAAGTCAGGGGTTTTATCAACGATGCCATTCGCACCATCCGTTCCTTGACGTCAGAAGTGAGCCCCCCGGCACTGTATAATCTGTCGTTCCTTGCCTCAATCCAGTGGCTGGCAGACCATACCCTGCACAGCAACGGGGTCAAATCCGAGGTCGTCAGCAATGGTAATGGGTTTAATTTGCCGGAAGATACCAAGGTTCTGCTTTTCAAGACGGTTCGGGAGCTTCTGGTTAATATCGTCAAACACGCCAAGGCGAGCTATGTCAGAATTGATCTTCGTTGTGACGAAACGACACTGCTGATCCAGGTGTGGGATGATGGCGTGGGGCTGCCTGAAGGGGATTTCTTGAAAAAGTGTCGCACTAAGGAGTGCTTCGGTCTGCTCAGTATCCGGGAGAGGCTCACTTATCTGGGCGGAGAGTTTGCCGTGAAGAATGCGTCCCCGCAAGGGACTCTTGCAACGTTGCGTGTCCCGATGGCCCTGAATGAAAGTGAGGAATCATGATCCGTATCATTCTGGCGGATGATCACCGCATTATTCGAGAAGGCATTCGCACGCTTCTGGAGCGGGAAGAGGGTCTTGAAGTGGTCGGTGAAGCGAATGATGGCCGTGAAGTGCTGCGTTTGCACGAAAAATGTCGCCCGGAAGTGGTGATTATGGACATTGCGATGCCGAACCTCAACGGCATCGATGCAACCCGTCAGCTTGTCGATAAACACCCCGACACCAAAATCATTGCTCTTTCCATGCACTCCGATCACCGCTTTGTCGCCGAAATGCTGCAGGCGGGGGCCTCCGGCTATCTGTTGAAAGATTGCGTTTACGAAGAACTGGTCCGTGCCATCCACCTGGTTTGTCAGAACAAGACTTACCTGAGTCCGGACATCGCCAGCGTTCTGGTGGAAGATTACCGGTCGCAAGCCAAGGCCCGCAAAACCTCACAGACCGCAACCCTTTCTGCCCGGGAACGCGAGGTTCTGCAGTTGATCGCCGAGGGCCACTCCACCCGCGAGGTTGCCGAAATTCTTTTTGTGAGTGTCAAGACAGTAGAAACTCACCGTTCCCAAATTGCCCGGAAGTTGAACCTTCACAGCCTTGCAGAATTGACAAAGTATGCAATCCGCGAAGGACTGACGTCCCTGTAGCATTACCCTCCCTTCAATGAAACTAACAGAACCCCTTCCTTTGACCCGGGCCGAATGCACCTGGAGACTTACTCTTCCGGTCTCGGTTCAGTCATGAATCAGGGTTTTCCCCCAGCCAGAATCAGGTCATCCCCGATACCCATTTTTGTGGCGAAGCGTATGGTATTCGCAACAATAAACCCGTCTCTAACGGTGTAATGATATCAGGAATTCGCCGTCCGGATGGGCGGGGGAGTTGCCCTCTTGCGGCACTGCCAAAACTCCCCTGACGTGCCTGTCTCCAGAGAGATGGACCAGCCACATTTTTAACAAAGGGAGGTTACATGCGAAGCTTATGGTTACGGATGGCCGGGACTTTTCTGGTCTTCTTACTCGTAGCAGGCCTGTCCGCCTGCGGGTCCAGTAAGGGGTCTGACGGCGGTGACGTGTCCTATGAAGGACAGGATCTGGTTGACGAATCTGACGCCAACAAGGCGTGTCTGGCGTGTCATGCCAGCCAGAGCGTTCTGGATGATGAACTGGATATCGATCGCGACAGTTTGGTTGACCGGAGCCGTCTGGCCGAACTCAGGGAGATTGTCGTGGCGATTGAATGGGGAGAGCTCACAGAAGATGCCATGACACCGGAAGAAGAGGCTGAACTTGAGGAACTGGCAGAGCTTGCAGCTATCGAAGACCGCGTTAACGGTCTGCTGGTTGAAGAAGCTGTCATGGGGACCCACGGCAAGATGGCCTGTACCCAGTGCCACCTCGATAGTGATGTGGAGATGAACGATTGGCACCCGATGATCGTCGCCAATCCAACCGCTGACGGCGGTGATGTCTGTGCCACCTGCCATGGCACGGAGCTGGTTGAAAACTACAAGGCTTCGATTCATTTCACCTTGAGCGGGATCGCCAATGGCGTTTGTAAGCGACTCAAGCCTCTGACTGATGTCGACCCTGAAGAAGCCCAGAGGCAATTCGATGGCTACTTCGCCGACGAGGCAGAGGGTTGTATGTCCTGCCATGCTACTTGCGGTTCCTGCCACGTCAGCAGCCCGTTGATCCAGGGCTCCGATCCCGGCGGCCTGATGGATAAGCACCGTTTCGTAGACGTGCCCGAGTCGTCTGAAACCTGCATGAAGTGTCACTGGGAGAATGGTGAGATGTGGGAAGGCAGCGACGTTCATGCAACAGAGGTCGGTCTGGAATGTACCAGCTGCCACACCGCAATTGAAGAAGTGCATGGCCGCGATATCGACGACATGGAAGTTGGTCCGCTCTACTACAAAGGCCCGGCGACGACGGAAACCGGACCGGTCGAGCCATCGCTGTCGACCGTGCTGCAGACCTCTTGTGAAGACTGCCACAACAACGAAGCTTCGCACGACAATGCAGTGATCTCAAGTCACACCGAAACGCTGGACTGCTTTGCCTGCCACACGCAGCCATATTTTAACTGCTATGGCTGTCATGCCATCGACGGTGGTATTGACGGCGGCGAAGAGTACGTCAAGCTCGGTCTGACCGAGAAAGGGAACCCGGAGAGCAAACTCGGTCTGTTGACCCATATCGGTTCCGCCTTCGACATGATCGACCCGGACAACCCGATTCCGTCAAATAATGCCGATCCTGACTGGAAGTCCGCGTGGGCGGCTTCTTCAGCGATGCACCTGATCGCCAGGACTCCGTTGGTGACCGACGCTGCCGTGAAGAGCGGGTCGACTTGTGACAATTGTCACACAGGCGAGGCTGAGATCTTCCTGAAGGCTAGCGAACTGGATACATCCGATGTCCCGCCCGGTGGTGCTGACCCGATCGATGACCTGCAATGGGTTGTCCCGGAAGATCGCTTGCCTGGCGCCCTGGACTAGTTCGAAATGGGTATGTGACACATTATTTAAACATAAACAATTTGGATACTTCCAACGATCCTCCCGGTGGTGCTGACCCGATCGATGACCTGCAATGGGTTGTCCCGGGATCCCACCCACCCGATCTGTAACAGCGTCGGAATGTGAGATCAGCATCCCCTTTGCCCCCCTCCACCCCATGGAGGGGGGGGGTTATGCCTGAAGCGGGAGCTCAAAGGCGCGAGGCGTAACGATCACAGCAAGTCTTTCGGGATGTTTGATGGGCAAAGCGAAGATGTGGTTCTTGCGTTCCGATTGTGCTATAAAGCCTCCATGCTGCAACTCAAGGATGTTTCAAAAAGTTTTGGCGGACAGGATGTTTTGCGCGGTATCAGCTGGCATGTCCGGCCGGGTGACCGGATCGGTTTGTGCGGTGACAACGGTGCCGGCAAGACCACTCTGCTGCGCCTGTTTGCCGGACAAATGGAGGCCGATGCTGGCACGGTGCAGTTGTCGAAGGGTGCGACCATCGGCTACCTGCCGCAGGAAGGACTGGAGCACCGGGGGCGCAGTTTGTTTGCAGAAGTGCAGTCGGCTCTGGACGACCTGCTGTTTATTGAAAAGGAATTGAAGCGGTTGGAGGGCCGGATCGCTGAAAAAACAGCGCAGGCCGATCTGGACCGCTATGCCGAACTGCAGGAGTGCTTCCGGCAGCGGGGTGGCTACGCCATGGAGACCGAGGTGGCCCGGGTCCTCAAGGGCCTCGGCTTTCGGGAGTCAGAGTGGCAGAAGCCATGCGAGAATTTTTCCGGCGGTTGGCAGATGCGTATCGCTCTGGCGAAGCTACTGCTGTGCCAGCCGAATCTGCTGCTGCTCGACGAACCGACCAACCACCTTGACCTGCCTGCACGGGATTGGCTGGAAGGGTATCTGGCGACATATCCCCATGCGGTGGTCCTGGTCTCTCATGACCGCTACTTTCTCGACCAGGTGGTAACCCGTATCGCCGATATCTGGAACTGTGTTTTGACCGATTACCCGGGCAGCTATTCGCATTATCTGGTGGTGCGCGAGGAGCGGATCATCGGCCTGCGCGAAGCGAAACGTCGCCAGGATGAAGAGGTCGCCCGCCTGGAAGCCTTCATCTCCAAATTTCGTTACAACGCCAATAAGGCCGCCCTGGTACAAAGCCGGGTTAAGCAGTTGGCCAAGATCGCGCGGATTGAGCTGCCGCCGGAACGGAAACGGATCGGTTTCACCTTCCCGCCGCCGCCGAAGAGCGGCCGACTGGCGATCGGCCTGGAGGATGTCAGGCACGGCTACGGTGAACAGACGGTTCTGGACGAGGTCAACCTGGAGGTCGAGCGGGGCGAGCGGGTGGCTCTGGTCGGTGCCAACGGGGCCGGTAAGTCGACCCTGATGCGCCTATTGGCCGGAGTCGAGGCGCCTTGGACGGGGACGCGTACCGAGGGTGTCAATCTGGCCCAGGCTTATTTCGCCCAGGACCAGGCCCGCACGCTCGATTCGTCGCTGACGGTTCTCGAACAGATCACTCGTGCTGCGCCTTTCGATATGGTGCCGCAGGTGCGTAATATCCTCGGTGCTTTCCTGTTCCGCGGCGATGACGTACACAAGCGTGTGTCAGTACTGTCAGGTGGCGAGCGCAACCGGCTGGCGCTGGCGGTGCTGCTGCTGCGCCCCGCCAACCTGCTGTTGCTTGACGAGCCGACCAATCATCTCGACCTGGCCTCGAAAGAGGTCTTGCTCGATGCTCTGAAGGGCTACAGCGGTACCATGGTGTTCGTGTCGCATGACCGCTATTTTGTCGATGCCCTGGCCAGCCGCGTGGTCGAAGTGGCCGACACCCGTGCCACGCCCTATCTCGGCAATTACGAAGATTTCCTGCGGGCCAAGGCGGGCGAGGGGGATGCCAGCCATTCCTCCTTGCGGGTTGAACAGGTCGGTTCCGCGAATGGCCAGCCTGCTGCTCCGGACAAGGCTGATCGGGTTGCTTCCCACACCGAACGCAAGACGGCACGACGTGAGGAGCAAAAACGGCAGAAGCAGTTGACCCAGGTCGAAACGCGGATTGAGGAGTTGGAAGCACAGCTTGCCGAATTGACCACGGAAATGCAGGATCCGGCTATGGCTGTTGATCACGGCCGATTAGGGAAACTGATCGACCAACATGCCGAACTGCAGACCGAGTTGGACGATTGCATGGCACGTTGGGAAGAGTTGCAGGAGATGGCCGAGGCCGGGAACGGGGCATGAGCCGACCATTCATTATCACGGTGGCCAGTGAAAAGGGCGGGGTGGGCAAGACCACCATCGCCACCAACCTGGCTGTCTATCTCAAGGCGTTGCGGGAAGACCTGCCCGTGACGATCGCCTCTTTCGACAACCATTTTAGCGTCGATCAAATGTTCGCAATTGGCGGCCAGACTGGCGGCAGCATGGTCGACCTACTGATGGGTGCCGCGGTCGATGATCTGGTGATGCAGGGCGAGTATGGCGTTCAGTTTGTCGCTTCGGATCGCCGTCTTGCCACGCAGACTGGCAGTTCTGAAAAGCTTGAAAGTCTGCTCCGCCATCTATCTCTGGATGGCGTTTTGATTCTCGACACGCGGCCCATTCTGGACGAATTTACCCGGGGTGCGCTACGGGCGGCCGATCTGGTGCTGGTTCCTGTCAAGGACCGAGCCTCACTGATTAACACTGCGTCGATCAAGGCGATTCTCGAACAGCAAGGTTCTGAAGAGCGACTCTGGCTGGTGCCGAGCCTGGTTGACGCGCGGGCGCGTCTGAATGCTGAGGTTCGGGTCAAGGACTTCCTGATCTTTTCGGCGGTTGAGCGGGATTACCAGGTGGTTGACATCCTGATCAGTAAAAGTCCCAAGGTTGAGAGCCTGGCCTCCGGTTTCTCCAGTCGGATTCATCCGGTTTTGACCCATGCTCGCCAGACGGCTGTCCATGGGCAGTTGCGCGCTTTAGCAGAGTTCGCTCTGACACGGTTTGAACAGGGCTCACATGCTACGGCAAGGAGTGTCGCAAGAGGTGATGCGACTCACTCACTGCGTCGGTTAGCCATGACTTGCCCGGTCTGCTGTCAGGATGCGCTGGATGCTGGCGGACATTTTTACTTTGACGTACACAGCCGTACCTGCGGATTCGTGCATCCGGCCTGCATGAAAACCATGACGAGGCATCTGGAAGGTCTTCTCCTGGCGGATGCGTCCAGCAACCTCCTGGTCCGCTTTGCTGGTGCCGGCATGCTTGGCGACCAGCCGGATATTGTCTGCCACCTGGTTGACGATGACGGTCACCTGACCGTCTCCGAACAAATCCGGCCGGATGATGCAGCAATGCTTGCAGCCCTTGAGAAGATGAGAGGCCGCGTCTGCGAAGAGTGGCAACAGGAAACGGTTCTGCTGGAACTGGAAAGCCGTTCGCTGCAGGACTTTACCGATGAAGGGTTCAGCGCCTGGCGAGCAAGACGGCGCCAATTGCTTCAGGCGTCACGATCTCTTTGAGCTGTTTCCCCTTCCGTTGTTGTGCCACATATCCTGAGTCCCTCCCAGAAAAACAGCCTTTTGTAATGAAGAATAGTGTGCACCTCTGTTGAATATCCCACAGTAAATCTGTTGAATTATGCGATCGAATTGTGCGTCCAATATGTAAGTTGCTGATTTTTTGTATTATTTTTTTATTTTGTCAGGTTGGTACGGTTCCTGAAGTATCTCTGGGCAACAACGAACAAGGCCGCGACAGCATTCGGGCAGAGCACTTTTAATTGAGGCGCCAAGGGCGGCCATGACACAACCAATCCTTTCCATCTATGGAGGAATTGATCATGATCAAAAAACAACTTTTTATCGCCATGCTGGTTTTTTCGATGAGTTTTGGACTGGTGACCATGGCTTCTGCGAGCAATTATGGATTCCTGCTGGATGAGTATGGTCATCCGACTCAGGAATATATCGACAGCCAGGCCATCGATGCTGAGACTGAGGCTGCAGCCAACGGTAGTAATGAGCAGAAAGGGGAATTCGAGGTGCGCTGCACCACCGATTATGAAGTTGCATCCCGAAGCACCTTGAAAACCGAGCCGTGCTGGGACCTGCTGGGTAGTTGACAGTACGTTCTGGCAACCTGGAAGGAACAGGCACGTATCAGCGTGCCGCGTCTGAAACAACCAGGAGGGTGGTCTCAAATGAGGTCACCCTCCTTTTTTGTGAAACGTTTCAACGTAGAAGGGAAAAGTAAGGCTTGTTTTATGTGTTAATTTTTATTAGGATTGATTATTGTTTTGTGCGCTATGCGCAACTATGGATTTTCTGAGGGATCTCTTCATGCCGGGGGGCTGGCTGAAGAGGCGATAAACCTCGAAGGTTTTGTGTGTTCCAGGGAGGAAATCATGCTTCAATTCAGGCTGGTGGCGGGCGTCTGTCTGCTGCTAGGGCTTGTTCTACTTGCCCAACCTGCCTTGGCCCGCGTCAGCGGCGTCTGCTCCAATTGCCATACCATGCATAACAGTCAGGACGGTTCTGTAGTGGATGCCGGTGGTCCGTCTGCGAATCTGCTTAGTGACGATTGTGTCGGTTGTCACTCCCGTACTGACGGAGTGACGATTGAGACAGTCGGCTCAACTAGGATCCCGATTGTTTATAATCAGAGCTTGCCCGCTAACCCCTTGGCTGGTGGGAACTTCTATTGGATCGCTCATGATGGCGGTGACGCCTACGGTCATAATGTTTACGGGATCTCGGGTGTGGATGGCGATCTCTCGACGGCTCCAGGTTCTCAAGTCACTGGGGCAGGGTGTGTGAACTGTCACTCAACCTTATCTTCATCTGACCCAGCCAATGGTTGCAAAGGCTGTCATGTGCCGCGCCATCACGCCGACGATTCATCTGTTGTGGTCTCGTCAAGTGGGGGCTGGTATCGTTTTCTCGGTGACAACCCTGGAATGACTCCTTTGACCTCAAACGGGGTGATTGGCATCGAGGAAGAAGACTGGGAACAGAGTGCATCGAATATCAATCATAATGTGTACCAGGGAACAACCACTCTCTATGGGAAGAGCAAGGCAACCAGCACGAATTCCATCGGGGAGTTTTGTGCCGGGTGCCACGGTGATTTTCATCACGATATGAACGAGAGTCAGCCTGCCAGCGTAAATGGAGCCTGGATTCGGCATCCATCTGATGTGGTGATCCCGAACAGCGGTGAATATGCCGATGCATTTGGTCTGCCGGATCGGGATTATAATCCGATGGTTCCGGTGGCCAAGAGTACTGCCCTCGTTGATGGTGATGAAAACTTTGACTCGGTCACGATCGCTTCCGATGTAGTGACCTGTATCTCCTGCCACCGACCCCACGGCTCACCCTATCCGGACATGCTGCGTTGGGATTATAGCAATGACTGCGATGCCGGAACGGCTAATGCGGATTGCGGCTGTTTTTCTTGCCATACGGCCAAGGATTGATTCGAACCTGATAAATTAAGAATGTGAAATATCTCTTGAATCAAAAAGGGTGAGGCATTTAGCCTCACCCTTTTTGATTCTTTCCGCATGTTCTGCTGCTTGTCTGGGGTCAGGGCGTATACTCATCCGCTCCAATGTCATCTGCAGAATCCTGCGGTCGACTCTCTCCGTCAATATCAAGAGCCGGGGCATAGGTGGCTGAGGCATTGTCAACAGCCGGTGAGTAGGGTTGGATATGATAATCTTCGTCCCCTACGAACCATGGGTCGTCTTCCGCTGTAAAGCCGCTGACTGTTGGAACTACATTGCCGCTGAAGAACGGCGCATTGACGAAGTTGCCATCATCGCCGCTCTGGACAATAGAATCGGTGATTGTCATTGATCCGCCATTGAAATGAGCAATGTGGCCATCGGTTGTGGCCTTGTTGCCCCACAGGATCGAGTTGCGGATGGTGATTGTCGCGAGCTGGTTGTAGACTGCTCCACCCAGATTCGTCGATCGGTTGTTAGCAATGGTCGAATTGACGATATCTAAAGTCCCGCCATTCAATTTCGCCATGCCCCCCAGTGCCCCCTGGTTGTCCGCCAGGATGCAGTTCTCAAAAGATGTTGTGATTCCTGCACTCGGATGTGCAATCGCACCGCCGTTTCCAATAGCCGTGTTGCCGGTAATGCTGCTACGGACGAAGTGGGTTTTCGACAAGTCGCTGTAGACGCCACCGCCACTGCCGCCGGTGATGTTGTCGCTGATGGTACTATCGCTGACAGTGAGCCCGGCACCGGTCGTATCCGG
>JAQYVZ010000111.1 GCA_030145205.1 Desulfuromonadales bacterium
GCGTGGGCAACCTGTGGTCTGGGTAATAAGACAAGTATTGCGTTAAGCGTATCCGGAGTTAATTCTTTAGCAAGAAAATACGTAAATATCTATATATGCATTAAGCGGACCAAGTGTTTCTGTTAGGGGGATGGCCGTTGCATTATCGGTTAATGGCTTGAAATTATTGATTTTAGTTGATTGCTGCGGGTCTGGTTGTTTGCTGTCGGGGTCTGAAAACCACGTCTGATGGCTGATGAATGCCGCTAAATCATAATATATATATATCATGGGAAGCTGTTTTGTGCAACAGGCATAAAAAGAGGGGGAGACCGTTGCGGTCTCCCCTCTGTGCTGCGGATGAAACTGGTTTAGAACTTCACGGTCAGAGACGCGTTGACGTCCCATGCTTTGTCAAGAGCAGGGAACATGGAGTATTCGTTGCCGTCCTGAACATCCTTGACTTTTTTCGGCAGCCCGACCGGCGATCCGCTGCCGGTGTACTCGTAGTCGTAGTAGATGCCGCCGAGCTTGATGAACATCTTCGGGTTGATGTCGAAGATGTAGTAGGCTTCGCCGGCATGACCGCGGGTAGCCAGCTTGCTGCCGACGATGTCATCCTGGGCCTGGGTGAAGGGGGTCCAGTACTTGGAGCCGTAGTTGTACTCGAGGCCGACTTTACCCATCCAGGAAGGGATCTGGCAACCGACGTAAACCGAGTAGCCGTCACGCTCTTTGTCCCAGTTGTTGGATTTTACATAGTCGCCGTTGTGGGCAAGTTCGACATCAAGTTCGCCATTGGTTTTCAGGCTGATGTCGGTAACTTCCATAACGGGCATGGCGTCGTAGAGCAGGCCGCCGAGGCCCATGGGGTTGTAATTTTTATTCGGTTCACTGCGGGTCCAGCCGAAGGAGCCAAACCAGTTGAACCCGTTCATTTCTTCTCGGGTGAAGCCGACGCCGACCAGGTTCAGGTCACCGATGTTTTCGCTGCCCTGCATGCGGGTGATGTAGCCGTTGGTATTCATGGCGTCGGGGATGCTGTCGCCGTTGGTGTCGGTAAAGGGCATGACCGCAAGGCCTTTAAAAGAATCAGTGATATCAAAGGCGCGGAAGGCGGTCAACTGAACGAAGGTGGTGCCGTCGTTGATCGCGTCGATGTTAAAGCCGGCCATATGGGTGTCGTCGAGGTCGGTTTCGGCAAAGAGGGAGCCGTTGCCAAATTCGGATTCAAAGCCCTGGCCGTAGCAGAAACGCACGGTCTGGCCTTCGATGCCGGTGAGTTCACTCAGGTGGTAGCCGACGGTGATGCCGTCGAAGTTGAAGTTAACCAGGTGGCCGCTCGGGGTGCCGCCGCGCTGCTCGTTTTCACGATAGTGGGAGGGCGGGCCGTAGGTCGAAGGCCGGCGGCCGATCGACAGGTAGAAGGGGGTGTCACCGATGTCTTTCCAGTCGAAGTAGGCGCGTTCCACTCGCAGGAAGTCGCCGGTGGTGTTGCCGCTGTCGGTGCCGTCCATGGTGAAGCTGTTGAACGAGTCGAACACCTTGACGCCGGTGGAATCGCCCCAACCCTTGTACATGTTGAGGCGGCCGGAGAAGTTGACGTTGTCCCAGACCTTGGCTTTCATGCCGAGGCGCAGGCGGGTGGTGTAGAGGATGCTGTTGTCGGCATCGTATTTTTTGTTGATCGGGGTGTTGGCAAAAGCACCGGTGCCGAGAACGCGGCCGAAGGCCAGGTAGTTGGCAAAGGCGGTGTCAAGGCCAGGATAAGTGGTAAAAGCCTTGGCGAAAGCCTCATTGCCTGCTGCGAATACGGCAACCATGCCTTCGGCAACGGCAATGTCGCCAGCTGCAGCACCTGCCATCGGTACGCCCGCGTTGAAGGGGGCGGACAACGTGTCAAAAGAATTGTCGAAGTTCACCAGGTTGGCCTGGTTGATGGTAATCCCCTTGTACACCAGGCTGTCGGCCTTGGCGCGCAGGTCGCCGTACCAACTGATGCGGTCGAGGGCGCTGTGACGCTCGTTCTTGTCGATGCGGGCGGAGAGTTCTTCGAGCTCGTCCTTGATGTCGCTGGGCTGGGCCTTTTCAGTCTGCTTGACCTGCGAGGCGAGGGCATTGAGCTGGTCTTGAAGAGCCTTGATCTGCTGCTGCAGCTCGTCGATGGTGGGGGCGGCCATGACCGTGGCAGGTACGGTCAGCATTGCCACCAGCAGGGCGATAAACAGTTTGCGCATGGTGTTTTGCCTCCTGAAAAAGGAAAAAATTGTTCGAATGGTTAGTGTAGTATCCTGCTAGATTCCACCCAAAAACTACGGCACCTTGTGTGGTAATCCATCCGTTAAGCGCAGATACGGCTCCGAAGCAGTCTGCGCCTCGGAGCCGTGTCTGATTGGTGCTGATTATGTCTTGACGGTTGATAACATCGGGTGCCGATTAACCGCAGGTTTCCGGCTGGTCGGAGTCGGCAGCGTGGTCAAACAGAAACTGCTGAATGTCTTTCATGTCCTGCTCCGAGAGGCCGGCTTTCTCGCCACAGGC
>JAQYVZ010000048.1 GCA_030145205.1 Desulfuromonadales bacterium
CAGCCTCTCCGACCTTCAGGTTGAAGCGCTGTTGGCGAATCTGGAAATTCGCTCGTTTCGCTCCCGTGACGAAGAGGAGGTTGCCGGTTACGCCGAAGCAATGAATACGATCCATGATTCATGGGAGCATATCCCATTTACCGAGAATCATATCAAGCAGCTCCACGGCATTACCCTGAAGTACAGCAGCAAAGATACCGCCCACCGGGGAGAATATAAAACCCTTGCCAACAATGTAGAGGCTTTCGATGCCGAGGGCAGAAGCATCGGCGTAATTTTCGAGACGGCAACCCCATTCGACACCCCGCGACTGATGGCTGAACTGGTCAGCGGAACGGTGGCCGCCCTGCGGGAAAGAGAGTTGCATCCGCTGTTGGTGATCGGCGCATTTGTTGTCCATTTTCTGGCCATCCACCCGTTCCAGGATGGCAACGGCCGGCTTTCCCGTGTCCTGACCACCCTGCTGCTCCTGCAGAGCGGTTACCGTCATGTTCCGTACAGTTCACTGGAGAGGATCGTGGAGGAAAACAAGGATGGATATTACCGGGCGCTGCGAGCATCACAGAAACAGATCCGGAGCGAAGAGGAAAACCTGGATGACTGGCTGCGCTTCTTCCTGACCAGCCTGAAAAAGCAGAAGGATATCCTGCTCGGCAAGATCGAGCGCGAACAGTTGCTGGAGAAGCTGGCGCCGCTGGAGGAAAAGATGCTGGCCATCGCCAGGGAGCGTGGCAGGATTACCATTGCCGAGGCCGTAACTCTTCTGGCAGCCAATCGCAATACCGTCAAGCTGCATCTGCGCCAACTGGTTCAGCAGGGGTATCTGGAGCAGCATGGTACAGGTAAGGGGACGTGGTATTCGGTGGGAAGATAGATTAAAACAGCAAAGGCGGCCGATTGGCCACCTTTTGATTGAAATACGGGGAGTGCCGCTAGTTTTCTAGTCAACAATTCAACTACGTTCCCCCCAGATGTTCCCCCTGTCCTGAGAGTAGATCAAGTACAGCAAGGGTAACCGACCCTTATTCTCGCTCCTGTCCATGGAGTCAACCTTATCGAACAAATCCTTCTTTAAAACTCGGATATTTAATAATTGGTGACATAATACTGATTGGCAGTAATTGGTATTATGTCACCAATTATTACTCCAGAGCCCCTGCAACCTGAAACGCGGACGTCGAATTATGCCTGGAGAAAATCAAGAAGGATCTTGGTTGCGAATGCGATAAAGAGCGCCCAGCCAAAGCTCATGAGCGTACCAATAATGATATATTCGGCCTCCCTCTGTTGCCCCGGCTCCTTGATTTCACCAAACCGTAAAATGGACTTGGCTGTGACCAGGAAACCAACTCCCTGGGGTTCGCCTGCCAACACAAGAAGATAGATCAACGCACGTTCCAGTTGACCAATCAGCCGGCCGGCATTCGGCAAACCCTCAGAGGGATTATCAAGAGCCTTCTGAAAGGGAGCGACCGTCTTTCCTACCCAGAAGCCCCCTACCCAAACACAGAGTATCGCACCAGTTATCAGCAAGAGTCCCTTAGTATAAAAAGGACATATTGTTTGCCAATACGGCACGACCTCACTGGGAATCCAATAAACACCGATGGCCGACAGGGCCAGGAGGTGCGCCCCCTGGTCCAGAAGGAAGGCTTTGGGGCCATCTTTCCCTGATGCGGTTTTAATCCCATCAATGACCAAATGGGTGACGAAAACGCCCGCAACAATCTGCCAACTGACCCAGATGCCGCATATCAGATAGCTGACTGCCGTCACCAGCGACACATGGATCATAAGCACGCCGCCGTCTTTTTTGTTCTGGACCATCAGATCGGATTGTAAAAAAAAGTCTCCCAGCAAATGAGCTGCAATCAAGCCAAAAACGATGTCCAGGTTTTCAACTCCCACCGTTCCCTCCGGGTTTTTGATCGACAAAAAATATCCCAATAGACTTTACGGCATGTCAAATGGGTTGATGTGGACGATGCAACCCCCAGAGGTTGCCACATCCAGATGCAACCCCTCGGGGTTGCATCTACCAAAAGCAACCCCTCGGGGTTGTGGCTTAGGGCGGTGGTTGAAACGCAAGCTTCTCGAAAAACTGCAGGGCTCGTTCCAAAGCAAACCATCCAGCCCCATCAAGGCTTTTGGCAACAGCTTGTCGGGTAACGGAAGAGGGCCAGATCTTGCGGGTTTCATCCTGGGTGTAACCAAGCAGGGCGCCTTTGACGGCAAGGGCCTGCTTTCCCGTCCAGCGATCAGCCAGGGTCCCCACCAACACAACGGTCGTTTTCAGAGCCTCAAGGTTATGATGTGATACCCAGCTTTGAGGCAATGCCAGACATAAGGTCTGCTTTGTCCCCATACTGTCGAGAGCGGGCCCAGAAAGCCGGTAGGCTTCACCATCGGCGCCGCCCTTTGAAGCCTCAGGCATAAAATCTATGGTGCCGACCCCAATAGCGATGCGCATATCAGCCTTAAGGGCGCCCGTTGACGCTTTTAATGCAGCCCTGAAAAACAATGCTGCCCGCAGGGATTTGGCTGGATCATTAAGCAGAAATTGAACACTGTCGCCTCTAAAAATATTGATCCCATCGATAACGAGTCCAGGAAAGGCGTCGGACAATTCCTCACCGGTATTCAGGATAGCGTCATGAAGCCTGCTGCGGGCCTCTGAATCCAGTCTTGAAGACTGGATGGCATCCCCCGTCAGGGCAGCATAGTATCGGTCTTTTTGAACATCCATAAAAACGCTCCTCAACCATCGAATTATCAATGCCGCATGAGGTCATGCGTGAACATTTAATCCGCCGCAGTGACTTCTTCCCCCAAATCCTCAGCAATCAAGCGGAACTGCTCCAACGCCGCCTGCAAATCCTCCACAATCTCCGCCGCCAGGATGCCCGGCGCGGGTAAATTGTCCGAATCCTCCAGCGAATCGTCCTTGAGCCAGAAGATATCGAGGCTGGCTTTGTCGCGGGCGATGAGGTCGGCGAAGTCGTAGCAGCGCCAGCGGCCGGCGGTGTTCTGCTCGTTCCAGGTGGCCGTGCGCTGATGACGGCTTTGCGGATTATAGAGCTGCACGAACTCGTCGAGATCTTTTCTCTGCAACGGGTTGGTCTTGAGTGTGAAATGGACATTGGTGCGCAGATCGTATATCCACAGTTTCTTGGTCCACGGCGTCTCGCTGGCCGGCTTGCGCTCGAAGAAGAGGACGTTCGCCTTCACCCCTTGCGCGTAGAAGAGACCGGTCGGCAGGCGCAGAAGGGTGTGGACGTCGCACTCGTGCAGCAGCTTGCGGCGGATGGTCTCTCCCGCCCCGCCTTCGAACAGCACGTTGTCCGGCACGACCACGGCAGCGCGACCGTGCTGCTTGAGCAGGGTCTTGACGTGCTGCATGAAGTTGAGCTGCTTGTTCGAGGTGGTGGCCCAGAAATCGTCGCGCTCGATGGTCTCGGTTTCGCGGTTGATCTTGCCGTCTTCGGCGACGATGGTGGTGCTGCTCTTCTTGCCGAAGGGGGGATTGGTGAGGATGATGTCGAACCGCGCCCCCGGATCGGTTGCGAGCGAATCGGAGACCATGAGCGGCAGGTCGGTGTCGAGTCCGCCGATGCCGTGCAGCATCAGGTTCATGGCGCACAGGCGCGCCGTGCTCTGCACCAGCTCCCAACCCTTAAAGGTCCCTTCTTTGAGCTTCTTGAGCTCGTCCTTGGTCATGTGCGGATGACCGGCGACGATGGCGTCGTGGGCGGCGAGGAGAAAGCCTCCGGTGCCGCAGGCCGGGTCGCAAACCGTCTCCCCCGGTTTGGGGGCGATGACGTCGACAATCGCCTGGATCAGCGGCCGCGGAGTGAAGTACTGCCCGGCACCGCTCTTGGTGTCCTGGGCGTTCTTCTCCAGCAGCCCCTCGTAGGCGTCCCCCTTGACGTCGGCGCTCATCACCGACCAGTTCTCCTTGTCGATCAAATCGACGATCAGGCGGCGCAGCTTGGCCGGGTCCTGAAACTTGTTCTGCGACTTGTTGAAGATCAACCCGAGCAGGCCTTTCTCGTTGCCGAGGTTTTCTAGGGTATGGCGATAGTGGTCGAAAAGTTCATCGCCATCCTTCTTCACCAGCGTCGGCCAAGCCCATGTAAGCGGGACGGTGCTCGGCTGGCTGTAAGGCGCTTTGGTGCGCTCGTTTGCCATCTTGAGGAAGAGGAGATAGGTGAGCTGTTCGACGTAGTCGCCGTAGCTCATGCCATCGTCGCGGAGGACGTTGCAGAAGTTCCAGAGTTTGCTAACAATTGCGGCTGGAGTCATAATCAAATGTGCCCCTGAATTTCAAACAATAATTGCTTCTCGAAAGGTTTTAGTTTCAAACCTTCCACGTCAATATTTTTTAGTATCTGAATTGCACCATCGATTTCATCACCAAGGTGAACAAGCTTCCGTATTTTTTCGCTAAGCTGAATAGGCAGACCAAATTCTTCCAACGCTATGCTTATCGAGTTCCTAAAAAGTGTCTCCAATTTAGTAGCGAATACACTATAATCACCAACGGCATTAAGACGCCGGTCAAAAATGTAATTTTGGATTCTTGACAAAGCCATAAGCAAACGAGGCAATTCGAATCCGGCCCAATTTCTATCAAACTCGAAAACTCTTTCAACCGCCTCATCGACGCTTTTTGCAGCATATTGCCCTGGTTGAAGTTCGATATTGATTCGATTTTTAATGTCAGGATTTTGCATTAAAGCTCTTGATTTATAAGCAAGTTGACTAAAAGAGAACACGCCGGATTTCCCACCACCACTAAGAATATATTTCCAAATAACTTCGCATGTGCATAGAAGTTGTTCCCAATTGGGGATTGCTGTCCATAACAACTTTTGAGCCTCTGCTTTTGGCATTGTTGCTAAAAATTCTGCTAGTTCGACCTGTCTCCTTGGATCTATTGTTGAGTTTTGTCTTATAATATCCAAAGGTAATATATTTTGATTAAGAACATCACCGAGCCTGTTTTTTGAAGTTTCCTTTAAGTCTACTTCGTCGAGTTGAATCAATAGACTTTCCGGCGTATTTGACCCTTGAGTAAAAAGAGGAAAGTCAACAAATGGCAACTCTTCCTGTGGTGGCTCATTGAAAAGATAAACTTTACCAACGAAATGTTGGAACATCCGCCCAGATCTGCCGCGTATATTGTTAAAGGTGAAAAAGTCATATTTTTTCTTAGCAATAGTGTCATCAAATATTATTATATTTTTTGCTTTTGTATTTACACCTTCTATAAGTGTAGAAGTGCAAACGAGAAATTTTAATTGCCCCCTATTAAAGCAACGTACTGCGAACTGTGAAAGAGACCTTGGCAGTCGACCGTGGTGCATTCCGATTCCATGCGTTAAAGCGTTTGGAAAAACCCAATCCTCATGAAACTCATCTGCCATCCAATCAAATGCTTCATCCAGTTCGGCTACATGTTCGCAAACGTTATTTTCTATCAGAGCTCTTGTTATCTCATTAACTCTAGCTGGTGATTTGCAAAAAATGAGTGTTTGATCCTCTATATCCTTAGCAAGATATATCAGTCGCTCTAGAGCATCCTTTCCTTTATTTACTTTAATAACCTCGCTTACAACAGTAGCGAAGTTTGTTGAATAAAAGAAACACCTGAATTTTGCCTCGAGACCATCCGGGATTTCACGAATATTTGGTCCTAGCATATAAAACTGACCACCACCTTTGTACAACCTATAAAACGCTTGATTTAAAGAAACTGTCCTTGGCTCATCGTCTTTAAGTGCTCCAATTTTATAAAATTCATCTATTACAAAGAAGTCGATCACAGGCAAATTTTGATATCCATTTATCCGCTCTGCTGTAAAAACAAAAATGTTTTTATTTTCTGGCTGCTGTGAAAGCTGACTCACGATCTTATAGTCGTCCGAGAAAGCCGATACACGTATTCTGGTTTCATCAATAAGGGCAATAGTTGGTACAATTAGCGCGATATTATCGTATTTTCCAGAAGCGATAATCGCATCAATAATTTTGCTTTTCCCAAAACTGGTTGGAGCGCTTAAGACAACATTCTCGCCATCCATAAGACGCCGAAAGACTTCTGCCTGTGCTCGATGAAATACAAATGTTTCATCCATCGAAGGTGGTCGATGAAGTTCGAGAGCCAAAAGATCTCGAAATGAGAGGTTTTCAGGCTCAAGATAAGGGAACAGCCCGACCTGTCGCGTCAAGCTATCAAGAACCTCCTGCAAATTGCCAAAGCATTGTCGCCGTTCTAATGCTCGTAGCACAAATTCCCGCCCCAAATCCTCAGTATCTGGATCGTTGACATAGTGGCTAATAGCCTGAAGAAGCATAAAGGAATTTTCTTCAACAAATGCCTCAATTGCTAAAGATTTACGAAGTTCATCAGGGCTAAATTTTTTCATATTTTCTGTAACCCTTTCAGCTTCTTATCCAACTCAGCAACAAGGTCTTTTTTCTTGTGTAGGGGGAGCAAAAAAAGGTGGATAATCATCGGCGGTAGTTGCTTACCGATAAATGCCTTGTAATGCGCTTTTATTTCTTTTTCGAATTCATGCGCATAGTCAACGGTGCATGCTGTGTGGCTGGCAACACATGGACTGTCGTAGGTTAATAAGACGGGAAGGCATGCTCTTTTAAAAACATCATCAAGCGAAGTGTTTGGGGAAATTAGCTTCTTTAATTCATCGGCATGAGGCCAGTTTTGGTCAATTTTCCCCGAAAGTAGTAAAAATTCATCTCGGAGATAGTCCCGCCCTGAATGTACCTGTAACTCCGCCACGACATCTCTGATCGCGCCTTTGATATCATTATAAAACTTAGCCTCCCCAAGCCATAGTTCTAGGCCATCCTTAGCTGCAACCACGTGGACAGCATCGAAGCCCTTAACAGTCTCATTCCTTGCAGTTTTGTAATAAATTTTAGATATTGCAGGGAGAGACCCGAATACCTGCCGTATCGCAGCATGAAGAAAAATTTCTCCAAACTCCCCGCGGTTCTTAAACTTTTCAGATTTATATACTTTTTTGGCTGCTTCTCGAATCAGGGCGATCATATTCCCGGAATGTATACCCTCAATTTCTGAGTGGGTTAGGCAAAATTCAGGTAGCCATTCCATAATGTGGTCTGTAAATTGTGATTTACGCCACTGTCCCATTTCGTATCCAACACACAATCCCGTAATTGACGGGTTATCTGTTAGATCATGAACTCTCACCTGTAAAAACGGACTAGGCTGTTGAAGCATATTGCCCCTCCAAATTATCAGTTATTACTGACAGAATAAGTCGCAGCTCGCCTCGCCCCAATCTGCCTCACCTGCCCGCGCCGCTTCAACTCCTGTATCGCCGCATTCCAGTGGCCAGTGGTCAGGCCGAGGGGGTCGGCGAGATCGGCGCGGGCGTATTTGCGGCCCGGTTGCATGAGGTCGAGGATGGCGTTGAGCACAGAGTCCAGGGACGCATGATCAGGTGTGTCGTCTTTGGGTTCGGCCTTGACGGCGGGCTTCGCATTCCGCTGAGGCGAAGGTTTTTCCCTGGAAACTTTTACCGGTGCAGTCTGTTGACCCCGCATTTGCTCCAGCAACACGCTGGCCGGTTCGTCGTTAGGGTCTTGAGGGACGAGTTGGCCTGAGAAGGCTTGTTTGAGGATCGACTGGCGCAGGCGGTCGGCGCGACGCAAGTTGGCGTCGACCTGGGCTTCGGCTTCGGCGACGATGGAGAGGCGGCGTTCGACTTCGGCGACGATTTGGTGTTGTTCGGCAAGAGGGGGGAGAGGTATTGGCAAAACCTCAACATCACCAACTCGCATGTGCTTTACTCCAGAACCGACAGCCATAAAATCAATCAAACGCTTGATGACCGGCGACAAGAGGGCCAACAAAAGATAAGCCCCCAAGATTGCACCAGATGGCCGCATGAGCATGATTCTCTGCCCCATGCAAAGCTTGACTCCGGGCGGAATTATAGCTGCCTCGCCCATCGGCGCCTCACGGGTGAAGAGCACGTCACCTGGTTCCGGTGGGCATCGCTTTGACCAGAAGACATAAGTCGGCTGATCAACATATCGGATACCGTCGAACGACAGCTTGCCGTCTCGGATGTTGCTCGTTCTAACAAGCGGTATGCCGCTTTCAGTGTAAGGCGCTGTTTTGTTGTGACAGTCAACGACAGGGTCACAGGCTTGAACAGCCGTCGTCCACACCCACCCCACCGGCAACTCCGGCAACCCGCGCGTATCCGGGCCGACCGGCACCTTGTACTTCCCCTTCACCGCCGCCTTGCGCCGCTCGGCCAGAATCCGCTCCAGCAGTTTGTCGGCAGGTTCAACATCGGGATGCTGCTTGCGCCAGTTTTCGGTGAGCATGCCTTCGACGGCGGCCTTGAGGACGGCGGCTTTGTAGCGCTTGAGGTTGGCTTTGACGCGCTTCAGGTTGGCGACGGCTTCGTCGAGGCGAGAGAATTGCTTTTCGATCTCCGCGACGATGCGGGTTTGTTCGTTTGGCGGAGCGACGGGAATTATACATTCCCGCAGATACTGAGTCGGTACACGTTTCTGACCAACCGCACCGGACATCTGGTGCTCTGCCTCGCCACGAAAACGTCGGCAGGAAACGTAATAGTAGAGATAGCGGGCATCGATCCCCGGCTTCGGGCGTAGCACATGGAATTCAGTCGAACCGAAAGCGTACCCATTCTTCACCCTGGGTACGATCGCCATCTTGCCGTTTTCCATGCACGGCGTAATCTTAGCAAAGAGCACATCCCCTTCTTTAAAAGAGGTGAACCCCTTTTTCACCTCGGCAAAAGGGCGCACATTGGTAACATTGATTGAACCGTCTCCGGCGCCGACGGCAGGCATCGGCACGAAAGAAACTAACAGATCGTCGGAAATCCCTGCTTTGCCCAGACGAGGATTGACCTCGGCTATTTCTTCAATTTTTGCAATAGTCCAATTCAACTTCACGCTGCCAACACCCCATTCAATTCATCCAGAATCGTACTCAAATCATCCCCAAACAACTGCCAAACCTTTCCAATCCCACCCTCCTGCGCAAAGGGCGCATAATCAAAATCATCCGTCTCAATCTGCAGATTCGCTGCAATATGATCCCGAATCATCTCCAGCCATTTGCGCTGCTCCGCAGTAAACGGCCGCCCACCAGCCTGCTGCTGTTCCACCCAGGCGCGAAAGTTGACCTGCACCTTCTCCGGAAACGGCACCAGCTCGTTCTCCTGATGCATGGCAAAGCGCACCAGCGACACCAGATCGGTCAAAATGTGATTGGCCGCCGCACCGCGCACCTTGCCCGCCTCCAACTTCTGATACGCCGCCCAAAGCTCATCGGGGACGCGCTTCTCCCACCCTAAAGGATGGGTCTGGTAGATGCGCAACTGCTCGACCTGGGCAACCAGCTTCTCGGCCAGCTCCTGCACATCGGCAAAGCGCAGCCGCTGCTGGTACGGCTTGCTATAAAGCACTTGGAGGGCGGTGATCTCATCTTTGTTGTCAGCGATGAACTGCTCGAAAGACTCGACCACACCCTTAGCCTTCTCCTCACTAAAACCGGCGAATAGTACCGTATCGGTGCTGACCGTGTCGATGATCTGTTCGTTTTTCTTTTTGATCGCAAAGAGCAGTTCGCGAAGCTGAGGATTACACAGCGGTTTGGCCGCCTCGCCGAGAATCCGCGCCGCCGCCTGGCGAATCTGTTTGGCGTCGGGCTCGGAGGTAGAAAAATCCTTCTGCGCGGCGGCGATGTGCCGATCCGGCTCCAGGGCGGCGACCAGATCACCGGTCAATCCTTTGAGCGACTTGCCGCCGGTCAGCTCCAGCACCTGCCGCTGTTCCTGTGGGGTGAGCTTCTTCTCCATCCGCGCCAGCCGCGCCGCCACGGAGGAGATGACGTCGATTTCGCAATTGCCGAAGGCGACCGCCTGCAACAGTTTTTCGAAGCCGACGTTCTTCTTGCGTTCCAGCGGCAGCGAATCGGTCTGGTCCTGCTCGCAGACGCCGACGGCATCGACGATGACGAAATGGTCCTTGCTGATGGCGTCGGGGGTGACCGCCTGCAGGTCGTTATCGTTGATGATGCGCACCCCGCGCCCCTTCATCTGCTCGAAGTAGGCGCGCGACTTGACCATGCGCATGAAGAAGACGCACTCCACCGCCTTGATGTCGGTGCCGGTGGCGATCATGTCGACGGTGACGGCGATGCGCGGCATGGGACTGGTGCGAAAGGCGGCGATGAGGTTCTCCGGCTTCTCGCCGGTGGTGCGGTAGGTGATCTTCTGGGCGAAGTCGTTCCCCTTGCCGAACTCCTCGCGGACGATCTTAACGATGTCCTCGGCGTGGGAGTCGTCTTTGGCAAAGATCAGCGTCTTCGGCACCCAAGTACGGCCGGGGAAAATCTCGGTGAAGAGCTTGTCGCGAAATTTCTGCACTACAGTGCGGATCTGGTCGATGGCGACCACGTCGCGATCAAGCTGCTTGGCGTCGTATTTGAAATCATCGTCGAGCTGTTCCCAGCGCACTGCCCGCGTCTCGCGGTCGCGCTTGTCAACGTAGTAGCCGGCCTCGACCTTGCCACCAGCCTCGCCGATCTGGGTGCGGATGCGGTAGACGTCGTAGTTGACATTGACCCCATCGGCGACCGCCTGCGGGTGGCCGTATTCCATGACCAGGTTCTTGTTAAAGAAGCCGAAGGTCTGTTTGCTCGGGGTGGCGGTGAGGCCGATGAGGTAGGCGTCGAAGTATTCGAGCACCTGTCGCCAGAGGTTGTAGATCGAGCGGTGGCACTCGTCGGTGACGATGATGTCGAAATCCTCGATGGGGAAGTCGGGGTTGTACTCGATCGGCTCCGGCTCCTTGAACAGGCTGCCCAGCTCCGCCGCCGATTCCTCGTCGAACTCCTCCGCTAGTTCCCGCCCTTTCAGCATCGAGTAGAGGCGCTGGATGGTGCAGATGCAGACCCGAGCCGTGCGATCCATGCGGTTGGAAGAGAGGTTCTGGACGATGTACTCCTCGGTGAACTTGAAGTTGTTATAAGGCGAGACGTACTGCTGAAATTCCTTCAGGGTCTGACGGCCTAGGTTGCCGCGGTCGACCAAAAAGAGTACCCGGCGGGCCCCGGCGAACTTTATCAACCGGTAGATGAAGCTGATGGAGGTGAAGGTCTTGCCGGAGCCGGTCGCCATCTGGATCAGAGCGCGCGGGCGGTTCTTCTTGAGGGAGCCTTCAAGGTTACCGATGGCCGTGATCTGGGCGGGCCAGAGTCCTTCGGTTTTCAGCTCGGGCATCCGCTGCAGGCGAGCGAGGAAGGTCTGCGGCAGGGTTTCAGCCGCCAAGGAGGCGCCGCCGAGATCGCCAGAAACACCATCGGAGACAAGGGCCGCATCGAGCCACTTGGCCAGATTTTCCGGGCGATGAAAGGCGAACACGCCCCGCGAGCGCGGTTCGGGGTCGAGACCATTGGTGAAGCGGGTTTCTACGCCGGTCGATTCATAGCAGAACGGGAGCGGATTGTGCCAACGCGGCAGGCCGGGGGGGAGCCCCTGGGTGTACTTGGCCGATTGCACCTCGACGCCGGTCAGCGTACTGCCGACCTTCTTCGCCTCGATCACCCCCGCTGCTTTGCCATCGACATAAAGCAGGTAGTCAGCGAAACCATGACCCGGGAGCGGAAATTCACGGATCGCCACGCCACGAGCCGCATGGATGTTCGTCGACTTGGCGTCCTGAACCTGCCAGCCGGCGGCGACAAGCAAAGCATCGATCTGTTGTCTGGCTTCTGCTTCCGGTGCAGGCGTCATCTGCCCCCCCTACCGAAAACACAAAACCGCCCGTTCGGCTAACGCCATAACAGACGGTCTAAAAATCCAGAGGATTCTTCTCAGGCATAGCATCTACTTCCCTCCAAAAAATCAAAACATAAACACCCCAGCAATCTAAACCATTTCAAGTATGATGTAAACATCGGGCATTTAAACCCCGAGGCCTGTTTCTCAGGGAAGTCCATCCACCCACTCCACAGTCAGCGTCGCCACGCCATACTCCAGATCAACCTTCCCCTTAAGCAAATACGGCCGTTGCCGGCTCAGCTTCTGGCAGAACTTTTCATAGGCTTTCGGAAAAAAGGTCGCGTCGTAGATCGCTGAGGTGTCCTCGAAGGTAACGAATTCCATCGGCCGGCCGTTTTTGTCCTGGACAGTTTTCCCGGTAACCCACCAGCCGATCATGGTGACGTAGCGCCCGGCCCACCCTTCCATATCCCTGGCCGGCACCGGTTTGATCCTGGCAATTTCTTTCCGGTGCAGAATCAGCGGGTGGCAGGACAGCAGCATCCCGAGGGTTTCCAGCTCTTGCCGCAAGACGGTTTGGTCGTCGTAGGCCGGGGGATCGGAAAGCGTAGATGGCTCCTGGTCAAAGAGCAGCCCGCAGCCGTTACGGTCAAAGCGATCCCGGTGAGCGAGGAGCTCCCAAAGGAGCACCGGGCGCCTGGTGCGCCCTTCGAGATCGTCAAAACAGCCGGCCTTGACCAGCAGCATGCTATCCGCGGAATCAATGGCCGTTCGCTTAAGGTAATCACGGAAGCTGGCAAATGGCCCGCCCCGGCCGCGTTCCTGCAGCAGGTTATTAACCGCCTTCTGGCCCAATCCCTGGATCTGCATGAAGCCGACGCGCAGGAATCGTCGATTGCCGGCATAGGGCCGGACGCTGGCGTTGATGTCCGGCGGCAGCACCTTCAGCCCCAGGCGGCGGGCTTCGGAAATATAGGCCATGGGCGAGTAGTACCCGCCTTGGTTGGAGATAACCGCCGCCATGAACTCGGCCGGATAGTTGGCCTTGAGGTAGGCCGACTTGCAGCTCACCAGGGCGTAGGAAGCCGAATGGGGTTTGCAGAAGGAGTAACCGGCAAAGGAGAGGATCTGCTCCCAGATCGCGTCCATCACCGGTTCGGCAATCCCCTTGGCAATGCCGCCGGCAACGAACAGCTGCCGGTAGTCCGCCAGTTTTTTTTCTTTGTGCTTCTTGCTGATGATCTTGCGCAGCTGATCCCCCTCGAAGGCCGAGAAATCGGCCATGGCCATGGCCATCTGGGTGATCTGTTCCTGGTAGATGGCTAGACCGTAGGTTTCACCGAGGACTTCGTTCAGCAGCGGATGGAGCGACGACCAGGATTTTCCGTGCATGCGGGCGATGAACTCGCGGATGTATTCGTTGGCCGCAGGCCGAATGATCGACGAGGCCATAACCAGGTGCTCAAAGATGTCGCAAGCCTCCCCTTTCGGGTTTTCGAACCACATCTTCTTCAGCAGTTGCCGGGTCGCCGGGGACTCGATGTAGAAACAGCCCATGGTGTCGCCTCGGCGTAACCTGTCCCGCGTGCGTTCGTCCTCGAGCGGTTGCCAGGTGGCGTAGTCGATCTCGATCCCGGTATTGGTTTTGACCGCCGCCAGCGCATCACGGATGACCGCCAGCGAGCGATTGCCGAGCACGTCGATCTTGACCAG
>JAQYVZ010000112.1 GCA_030145205.1 Desulfuromonadales bacterium
GATGGGATACAAGAATCTCCTGGCCCTGGTCGTGCAATGTCGCGACAAATTGACCAAGCCATCCCCGGAAATCGCGGCCATCAACAAGGAAATCGTCAAGGGGGGCGGGTCGGCCCGCTTCCAGCCGGTTTCCCAAGGGGGCAATGGTGGCACCTGGGCTTCATATGAGGTGATGCAGCCCTTTTTCGCGGTCCCCGAGAATAATTTTAAGCCCAAGGGGAACGACGGAGTAGAGAACGTGTTCCGCGAGAACGTGGTCAAGGATCTAGATGTCGCTTCAGCTGGTTGCTATCGCTGTGGCATCCGCTGCCACAACAACATTTATCGACGGCAACCGGATGGCAGCAGGGGCGAATTTCTGGCTAAGTTCGATTTCGAGCCTCTCAACTTGTTCGGCACCAACCTGGGACTGCACCATGGAGCGATGGCCGGCGAACTGATTCAACTGGCCGACAATCTTGGAATGGACGCGATTTCTCTCGGTACGACCATCGCCTACGTACTCGATTACAATGGCCGTCACCCGGACAAACCCCTGCTAAACGGTGCCACCTTCGGTCAGTTCGACAAAGTCAAGGAGTTGGTCCGGTTGACCGGCGCGGGGAAGGCCCCGGAGATCGGCCAGGGCTCCAAGCGGCTTTCTGAAAAGCTCGGCGAGACAGGCTATGCCATCCATGTCAAAGGGCTGGAACTGCCGGCCTACCTCCCCGAAACCAATCCCGGCTACCCTTGGGCGATCGCCGGCGGGCATATGTCGATGGGGACCTATCTGCTGTTGGTGCGGCAAGGGGAAACCAGTCTGGACTACTGGGTCAATGCCATCACCCAGAGCGGTTTGCTGATCGTCGGTTACGATATGATCGGCCTGTGTAAATTTGTCGGCGTGGGGATCAACCACCAGCTCATCGTCGATTCGGTCAAGGCGGCGACCGGACTTGAAGTGACCGCCGATGACCTGACCGCCGCAGTGCGTCGGGCTTACCTGCTGGGGCTCGCTCTTGAGCGTAAACAGGGGTACCTCGACGCCGAATATGCACTTCCCTCCCAGGTTTTTGATCAGCCTAATCCCAACATTAAACTCCCCCGGTTCGTGACTCCCGAGTTCTTTGACGAGCTGAAAAAGGCCGTCTGGGCGGTCTTCGAAAAGGAAATGCCCAAACTGTAAAAATCGTTTGAGGGGTGGCCAACTGGAAGGGGATGCCATGAGTCTGACAGGCAAGCAGATGATCGGGATGGAAGTTGCGGGATCTGTAGACAGCACGTTTTTCGCAGTTAACCCGGCGACCGGAGAACGGTTGGCCCCTGCCTTTTGTGAAGGGACCGCAGTCGATGTCGCCCGCGCGGCGCAACTGGCCGATCGGGATTTCGACGCCTATCGAGCGACGGACCTGGAGTGCCGGGGGGCCTTTCTCGAAACTATTGCCGATGAACTGATGGTGCTCGGCGATGAACTTCTGCTGCGGGCCGCTGAAGAGACCGGACTACCCATGCCGCGCCTTGAGGGGGAGCGGGGGCGGACGGTCAACCAGCTCAAGCTCTTTGCCCAGATGGTTCGGGAGGGCTCCTGGGTCGGTGTCCGCATCGATCGGGGCATCCCCGAACGGACACCGCTCCCCAAGCCCGACATGCGCATGCTGCACCTGCCGCTGGGCCCGGTGGCGGTCTTCGGCGCCAGCAACTTTCCGCTGGCCTTTTCGGTGGCTGGAGGGGATACCGCCTCGGCGCTGGCGGCCGGCTGCCCGGTGCTGGTCAAAGGTCATCCCGCTCATCCCGGGACCTCGGAGCTGGCCGGGCAGGCCATCGTTGCCGCCATCCGCAAGTGTGGCATGCCGGCGGGCACATTTTCCCTGATTCAGGGGAGTGTTAACGAGGTCGGCATCGCCATGGCCCGGCACCCGCTCATCAAGGCGGTGGCCTTTACCGGTTCGCTACGGGGAGGTCGCGCCCTGTTCGATCTGGCGGCTGCTCGGCCCGAACCAATTCCCGTCTTTGCCGAAATGGGGAGCATCAATCCGGTATTTTTGCTGCCCGGCGCCTTGCGTGAGAAGGCGGCGCAGATCGCAGCCGGCTTTTGCGAGGCGCTCACCCTCGGCGTCGGCCAGTTCTGCACCAACCCTGGCGTTGTGTTTGCCCTGCGCGGGCCGGAACTTGACACGTTTATCGACCAGCTCGAGTCGGGCCTGGCCGCAAAGCCCACCGGGACCATGCTGCACGCCGGCATCTGTGAGAACTTTCAGGCGGGCGTGGACGCATTGGCGGCGGTCAAGGGGGTCGCGCAGAAGGGGGAACCCGGTTTTTCCGGTTCGGGCGGCTGTTTTGCCGCGCCGGTGCTGCTGCGAACCGACTGCTGTACGTTTCTTGCCAACCCCGTCCTCGAGGAAGAAGTGTTCGGCCCGGCTTCGCTCCTCGTTGAATGCGACAGTTTCGACGAACTCCTGGTAGTTGCACGTCACATCAGGGGGCAGCTGACTGCGACCATTCATGGGGCGGGAGAAGATTTTCCC
>JAQYVZ010000113.1 GCA_030145205.1 Desulfuromonadales bacterium
GTATCTTTGCGAGAACACTTCGAACAGCAGCTCGGCACCGGTTGGTGACAGCGGCACGTATCCGAGTTCATCGATGATCAGAAGCTTGTAGCCGGCAAGTTGACGCTGGAGGCGCAGCAAGCGCTTCTCATCGCGCGCTTCAAGCAGTTCGTGAACCAGAGCGGCAGCGGTGATGAAGCCAACTGACAGGCCCTTCTGGCAAGCTGCCAGTCCCAGCCCAAGTGCGATGTGGCTCTTGCCCGTACCGGAGTTGCCGACGGCAATGATGTTCTCGCGACGCTCGATGTAATCGCAGCGTGCTAACTCCAGGACCGCCATCTTGTTCAGGGCTGGCAGAGCCAGGAAGTCGAAGCTGTCGAGGCTTTTGACGGTTGGGAACTTGGCGGCCTTAATCCGGCGCTCCACCATGCGTCTCTCACGATCGATCATCTCCAACTCGGTCAACCGCATCAGATAGCGAGGGTGATCGACACCTTCGGCGGCACACAGCTGGGCGACCTTGTCGTACTCGCGTAGGAACGTCGGCAGCTTCAGTGCCTTCAGGTGATGCGCCAGCAGGATCTGTGGCGTGTCCGTCATGCTGCCACCTCATCCAAGAGATCCATGTATGATTGCGCCGATGTCATCGTGACAACCGCCTTTGGCAGATAGGGGTAGATCGTCATGTCGAGGTGCGGTGGACGCCGTTCGATCCGGCACAGAACGAGATGTTTTATGGCATCAAAGCCTACCGCACCGCGATCGATGGCGTCGCGCACACTGGCAGCCACGTCATCAACATCGAACACCTCCATCAGACGCAACACTTGCACGAACTCGCGCTTGCCCTTTTTGCCCATGCGGGCTTCGAGTAATCGCCGCAGCGTTGCGAACGTGTCTGGCAACGCCCAACCGTTGAGCGGCGCGGCCTGGTCGAGCGCGTTGGTCTTCTGTTCGAGCAATGCCAAGTAGTGCAGCGGATTGAACACGAAGTCCTCGCGTTCATAAGAACGGGGATGACGCGCAATCACCTCTGCACCGCATGAGATAACCACCTCATGCACGTAACCACGGATCAGCACTTGTCTGTGGCCGTATGCCGTTGGAACGGAGTAATCATTACAGCGGTAGCGCACCAGTGACAGCGAGTTGACGCGGCCCGTCCGCTTGTCACAAGCATCGTAAGGTGCCGGCAGTGGCTTCTGGAACACGGCAAGGTCACGCTCCAATCGTTCCTCGATCGTACCTTCATGGCCACGCAGCCGGTCAGCCCGTCGCTTCAGGCAACTCTCCAGAAGGTGCGCGTTCAAGGCATCAAAACTCTCGAACACTGGGATCGGCACAAGGAAGTTGCGCCGTGCAAACCCAACCAGTCCCTCGACTTTGCCTTTGTCGTTGCCCTTACCTGGGCGACCGAACCGGTCCGTGAACAAGTAGTGCGATTGAAGCTCGCTGAACACGCGCGTGCGCTGCCGCTTGCCGTCACCGAGGATGCGTGCGACCGCAATCTTGGTGTTGTCGTAGAGGATCGACTGCGGAACACCACCAAAGAACTGGAACGCCTTGACGTGCCCATCGCAGAACGCCTCCGTTGTCTCCGCCGGGTAGGCCACAACAAAGATGGCATCGGAGTGCGGTAGGTCGATCGCCAAAAAGTGGATCTTGCGCTCGACGCCTCCGATGATACCCATGGCTTCGCCAAAATCAGCCTGGGCATGTCCTGGAGGATGAACCAGCGGCACGAACATCTCCTGTGTTCGCTGGCGCCAACCCGCGACGTAATCCGTCACGATCGTGATGCCACCGGTAAACCCGTGCTCATCACGCAGACGCTCGAAAATGCGTTTGGCTGTATGCCGCTGCTTCTTAGGTCGATCCTTATCGGCTGCCAGGATCGCATCAATGATGCCGGTAAACGGATCAAGCTTGGGCCGGAACGGCGGCTTCGTGCGCACATACCCTGGCGGAACCGAGAACTTCAACATCTTGGAAACGGTTCGCGGATCGATCCCAAACCGTTCCGCCGCCGCACGCCTACTGATCCCCTGGATCTGAACCGCGTGCCGAACCCTCGCGTAAAGCTCCACTCTCTTCATCCCTCAGCCCCCGCTGCCAACGCAGGCACTAGGGCTCTATCTGGCGCACTTTTACTCCGGCGCAAAAGCCAAACAAATTGGCCGCTTCATTGAGGGAGTATTGCTCCGGCTTTTACACGCGAAGCCCTGTGTGTCGCTGTTGCCCCGAAGATGGGCTCGGCAGATGTGCTGGAGGCGCTGTATCCGCTTTTGCTTGAACGGGGCAAACCAGAATACCTGCGGTCCGATAATGGCTCCGAATTTATCACCTAGGCTTTGCAGACTTGGCTCCAGCGGATTGGCATCAAGCCGATCCAGATCTATCCGGGCTCACCATGGGAGAATGGATATAACGAACGGTTCAATGGAATGCTGCGCCGCGAGGTGCTGAATGCTGAGTGGCTTACAAGCATCGACCAAGCCCGTG
>JAQYVZ010000114.1 GCA_030145205.1 Desulfuromonadales bacterium
TGATCAGCGATAATCATTTCTCCCGTCTGACGACAATTAAAATTCCCGGATGATGAGGGAATTGCTAGGCTATTCAAGTCCTTGTAACAAGGGGGCTTGGATGGTTACGGACAGGCAGGTGAGATTGCTGATGAAATTATTGCAGGAGGAGAGGACTCTATCGGTAGCCGCAGCGAAAGCGGGAATGGACGAGAAGACAGCTCGCCGGTACCGAAAACTGGGGAGGACGCCGAGCGAAGTGAAGCGGGAGCATACCTGGCGGACGCGAAAGGATCCATTTTCGGATGTGTGGGAAGATGTTCGCTCGAAGCTGAAAGTGAACTCCGGGCTGGAAGCGAAAACGCTTTTTGAGGATCTTCAGCGCCAGTATCCGGGGCGCTTTTCGGACGGGCAGCTCCGCACGCTTCAGCGCCGGGTGAAAGTCTGGAGGGCGACCGAGGGACCGCCGCAGGAGGTGTTTTTTGATCAGGTATACGAGCCGGGAGTGCTCTGTCAGTCGGATTTTACCAGCATGAACAAACTCCATATCACCATAGCGAAGCAGCCATTCGACCACCTGATCTACCATTTTGTTCTGCCGTACTCGAACTGGGAGGCGGGGACAATAAGCTTCTCGGAGAGCTTTGAGAGCCTCTCGGAGGGGCTTCAGAACGCTCTGTGGGAGCTTGGCGGTGTTCCGGCGGCACACCGGACGGATCGATTGACCACCGCGGTTCAAAAGACCGGTCACCCGGAGGAGTTCACTCGTCGATATAAGGGGCTCATGAAGCATTATGGTCTCGAGGGGCGGAAGATACAGGCCGCCTCTCCTCATGAGAACGGTGATATCGAGCAGAGCCATCATCGGTTCAAGAGAGCGGTGGATCAGAGTCTGATGCTGCGCGGCAGCAGGGATTTTGCCGATCGCGGCGAGTATGCTTGCTTCCTCGGGCACCTGTTCAAACAGCTCAACGCCGGGCGCAGGGAACGCTTCGAGGAGGAGCTCAAAGTGCTGCGGCGATTGCCCGAGAAGCGCCTCGAGGCCTGCAAGCGGATTGATGTCAGGGTAACGCGCGGCAGCACGATCAGGGTAAGCCACAATGTCTACTCGGTCGACAGCAGGTTGATCGGAGAAACGGTCAACGTGCGGCTGTACGTCGAGCATCTCGAGGTATGGTACGCACAGCGCAAGATCGAGACCATCCCCCGCCAGAGAGGTGAGGGCAAGCACTACATCCAGTACCGGCATATCATCGACTGGCTCGTTCGAAAGCCGGGAGCCTTCGAGAACTACCGCTACCGTGACGATCTCTTTCCCGCGAGCCGCTTCCGCATGGTCTATGACGCGCTGAAAAGGCGGCACTCGCAGCAGAAAGCGAGCAGGGAATATCTTCGTATATTGCATCTGGCAGCCACGGAGAACGAGCGATCCGTCGATGATGCGCTGCGTATGCTGATAGCGAAAAATACCGCCATAACCGCTGATGCCGTCAAGGAAATGGTACTCAGCGGCACCAAGCCGGAGCCGGTGACGGATGTGAACATAGCAGAGGTTGATCTCGGTGATTATGACGCTCTGCTCGGTGACGGGGTGGTGGTCACATGCTGACAACTATAGAGCAAAAAGATGTTCTTATGAACTGTCTGAAAATACTCCATCTGCCGACGGTGCGCGAGTGCTATGAGGATCAGGCGGAAGAGGCCAGACGCGAGGAGCTGAGCTATGAGCAGTATCTGCTCGAGGTCATGGAACGAGAGCGAGAAGTCCGGCGCCAAAACCGTATAATCCGCCTGTTGCGGCAATCGAAGCTTCCCCTGGAGAAGACAATGGACACGTTCGACAGGAAGCGTCTTCCGCGCACGGTGAATGCCCATATCGACGTCCTGCTCGAAGGCTCATTTATAGACCGTACGGAGAACGTGCTGGCCTTTGGCAATCCCGGCAGCGGAAAGACGCATCTCCTCTGCGCCATCGGCCAGGAACTGATCTATCAAGGCAGGCGCGTCTTGTTTACCCCATGTAGCCTCCTGGTTCAGGATCTCCTGATAGCAAAGAGGGACCTGAAGCTCAAGCGGGTGCTGGGGCGCCTGTCAAAATACGATGCGCTTATCATCGATGACATAGGCTACGTCCAGCAGAACCGCGAGGAGATGGAGGTGTTGTTCGTTCTTCTAGCAGAACGGTATGAACGGGGCAGTGTGATGCTCACGAGTAATCTGCCGTTCTCAAAGTGGGAGAAGATCTTCAAGGATCCGATGACAACGGCGGCCGCCATCGATCGACTGGTCCATCACAGCGTGATACTCGAACTAAATCTGCCCAGTTACAGGTTGGAGGAATCAAACAAGGGAAGGAGAAAAAAGAAAACAGCTTCGCCCACAGGAAAAACCGGGATCTCTACCGGAAAGAAAAGGGAATAATATATGTCGTTGAAGGGAAGAAACACTTGACGCTAGACA
>JAQYVZ010000115.1 GCA_030145205.1 Desulfuromonadales bacterium
AAACCATAAATCACCATCTATATGATGTTGCTGATTGAATACCATAGAGGAGCGAATCTGGAACTCCTTTTTCTTACCATAGTACAGGACAAAGCTCTCTAATTTATTTATAGTTAACCAAGAGATGGGAGGCTGTTCTTCAAAACATTATCAATGAAAGATTCCCTGCTCGTTGATCAAGTTTACCTTGTTTCCGATCAACGTCAATTTCAAGGTTATCGAGGTCTGAGTCGCCCCTAGTTTTCTAGACACAACAAAACCTCTGGCCAGTATTACACCATCAGTCCTAAATGTTGATCTACACTATCGGCGGGTGTCAAGATAGTTGTCGCCTCGTCTCATTACGCAGCTTCGTCACAACGGTCCTCTTCAGGGGGGCTTTTTCGTTCCGGGTTGAGTCGGACGATTTCAACCGGTTCCCAGTTACGAGTTTGCCTGGACCAGCGGTTCGGGTTCTTCTGTCGTGCTTGTGAGTAGACCTCTTTACGTTTGTTCAGGATCTCTGGCTCCTGCCCATAATGCCGATCATCCGGTGTCACGAAGCGAATCTCGCTATGGAGATGCTCGGTGTTGTACCACTGAACAAATCCATCGACCCAACGTTGAGCGTCCTGCTCGCTGGCAAAGGGTTGCGAAGGATATTCCGGGCGGTACTTCAAGGTTCGAAACAGCGATTCGGAGAACGGGTTGTCGTTGCTCACCCTGGGGCGACTGAATGATGGCACCACTTTCAGGCGTTGTAACGTGGCCAGCATGGTCGAGCCTTTCATTGGGCCGCCGTTGTCTGAGTGCAGCACCAGCTTGTTTGGATCGACACCATGGCGATGATAAGCTTCGACCATCATCAGTGCACTGTTCTGGCCACACTCTTTGCTAAACACCGTCGCGGCCATAATCTTGCGGCTCCAGACGTCCATAACCAGGTACAGGTAGAAAAAGCGCCCAGCGATCGTGGACTTTAAATATGTGATATCCCAAGACCAGACCTGACACGGTCCGGTCGCTTTCTTTTCACGAGGCCGCTGGTTTTTGGCCGGGCGACTGCGCTCTCGGTGAGCCAATTGATTCTCTTCACGGAGGATGCGATAGAAGGTTGCCTCCGAGGCGATATAGACCCCTTTGTCGGCCAACTTGGGTACGATCTGCTTGGGAGAAAGATCACGATATTCTTTCGAGTTGGCCGTCGCTATAACCAGTTGTTTCTCTTCCTCGGCCAACTTGTTGGCTGGTTCGGTCAATGGACCAAAGCGGCGATCACCACCATCTTGACGACGCCACCGCTGGATCGTCCGAGCCGTCAGATCCAACATTTGAGCCGCCGGCTTCAGTCTTGCTCCCGAGGCGGTCGCTTCATCAATGAGGTCGAGAACCTGTTGCCGCTCTAACTCTCCGTGTCGTCGTCCTCGTCCCCCCAGATCGCCTGGGCTTTTTTTTTGAGAACCAGCAAGGCAGCCGTTTCAGCCAGGGCTTTGTCTTTGCGTCTGAGTTCTTTTTCCAACTCCCGGACGCGCTTGGTTTCCGGGGCTTTCTTGCCTCGCTGCATCGGCGAAGAATCTAGACCGGAAATCATCTGCTCGCGCCACTGCTGAAGCTGTGCTTCATGTAGTCCTCGGCTGCGCAAGAAGGCACCAAGGTCTTCGTCTGACAGGGCTGCGGCTTTCAGTACCGCCGCCAATTTCTCTTCGGCACTCCAATCTTGCGGTCGTTTCATTCTGCTCGGCCTCTGTGTGGGTTCTGTAGAGAGTGGAAATTCTGCATCGGTTTGCTGCGGCAGTTTACCAGCATCGCTGACCCAGCGGTAGAGGGTGGAACGGGGCACTCCAACCTCAGCAGCCAGGCTTTCAACATCAGGCCGATCCGGGGATGTCATCTTTTGAACCATCAAGGTTCGGAAAGCTTTTGAATACATGCTCGCTGTCTCCTCTTTTGTTTCAACTTGAGGCGACAACTATGCTGACACAGGGGGAACGGGGGGTCTTATTGAACCCTATTTATCAGACACGCGCCTCAGCACCATCGTTGTCCTCAGCTTTTGGAAAAATGGAAGGCCACCTTCAAGTCTCCGGGTGGCCTTTTGCATTGCTTCAGATTGTCGATTATGAGTACCAACCTTCTGATGTTCCGCATAGCGCCCATAAACTGAGGAGCTGCTGATCCCATAGATTTATGCTATCTGTGACTTTCTCTATTCGTAAACCGCTTGTGTATCCTCCGTTTGCTTCTTGTCTTGGCGAGGTTCCACCTTAGGAAAGGAATGCAAGTTTGGGGTCGCATCTACACTTTTGAGAAAATGAAATGTGCAGACGCGACCCCGATGCTATGTCGTCCAGCGGGGATACCTGAGCGGAAAATATCAACTAGAGGAAGAAGGCTGGGCATCAGGCTGGAAATGGGAAAACCAGGCAGACCGAAGAAGGTCTTTAGACC
>JAQYVZ010000116.1 GCA_030145205.1 Desulfuromonadales bacterium
TGTCAATCGGCATTGAAAATTGACCCACCATCGGCGTCCAATTTTGACCCACCCCAGAGGGTTAATTCGGGTCGTTATTTCTTGTCTTGATTCTCCAGCTTTCATTCCCTGTTTCGATAATCTCACAATGGTGAGTCACCCGGTCGAGTAAGGCCGTAGTCATCTTGCTGTCACTGAAGACCTGAGGCCATTCGCCGAAGGTCAGATTGGTCGTGATCAGCAGCGAGGTTTGCTCGTAGAGCTTTGAGATCAGATGAAACAGAAGCTGGCCGCCACTTTTGGAGAACGGCAGGTAGCCGAGTTCATCCAACACCACCAAGTCGAGTCGAGCCAAACTGGCCGCGAGCCTGCCACCACGACCGGCGAGCTTCTCCTGCTCCAGTTGATTCACCAAATCAACCAGGTTGAAGAAGCGGCAGCGCTTGCCTGTACGGATCATCTGACGGGCAATGGCAATTGCCAGGTGTGTCTTGCCAGTGCCGGTTCCGCCGACCAGAATGACGTTGCTCTGAGCGGCCAGGAACTGTCCTTCGTAAAGGGTTCGGAGCTGTGTTTCGTTGACTGGTGAGTCACTGAAGTCGAACTGGTCCAGATCCTTGGCGACAGGGAACTTGGCCTGACCCATACGGTATCGAATGCTCCGGGCTTTTCGTTCGGCCAGTTCGGCTTTGAGCAGTTCCAGAAGAACTTTTTCCGGGATTGCCTTTTGCCGGGTTCCGGCCACCAACACCTCATCAAGTACGCTCTTCATGCCGTGCAGTTTCAGTGTTTGCAACATTTCTAACAGTTGCTCACGAAGCATGGCCACCTCCACTCAGGAGACGATTGTAACGATGGCAGTCGGCTTGAGGTAACAGTCTCAGTTTGGGTAGGTGATCTGGTGTCTGGCAGTTCGTTGCCGGTGCCGGTTCATTTGCACGAGAGACGATATTTAAGACCAGGTCGCGGCTGACAGTTTTGGCGGCCAGGGCTTCTGCACAGGCTTGTTCTACGGCATTCAAACCATGAACAGGAACGGCTGAGAGGATACCGACGAATTGCCGGTCACCATCGGGACGACGACTCAGTCGCTCACGAGTCTTCTGCAGCGCCTGCGGCAAATCCCAATCCATGAAGGGTGTTCCGTTACGCAAGGCTCCCGGCTTCTGTTTAAGCACATCGAGATAGTGCCACGGCTCAAAGAGTGTCTTGTCACGGCCATACTGGCGACGGTGCAGGCCAACCTGTTTGCCATCATGGATCAGGGAGATGCGGTCCGCATAAGCTCTGACCGTAACGACCTTGCCGACACAGCGGGCCTCTACGCTGTAACGATTGCGGTCGAAATTGACCAGAGATGTCGGTGCAACTCTAGCTGTACTCTCTTGGTACGCATCGAACAGTACCGGGGTTTGGGTCAGATATTCTTGTTCCATGGCGGCGACTTGAGCAACGGTTTGATCTTTAAATTCAGGATGCTTCCGCGTTGCTGCCATCGCCCGACACTCATCCTTAAGCCACTGGTTCAACTCGTCCAGATCAGTGAACTTACGGCGCTTACCAAAGAGGCTTTGCCGAACAACACCAACCTGGCGCTCAACCTGACCCTTCTCCCAACCCGCAGCAGGGGTGCAGGCCACTGGCTCGAACAGGTAATGGGAGGCCAAGACCTGAAAGCGTCGGTTGAAGACCCGCTCCTTGCCCAGCAATACCTTGCTAACAACCGTCTTCAGGTTGTCATAGATCCCCTTGCGACAAGCTCCACCATAAAACGCAAAAGCCTGCACGTGAGCATCCAGGACCATCTCCAGGCTCTCGCGCATGTACGCCACACAAAATGGTGCACGACTGTGGCAGAGTCGGAAATGCGCAAGCTTGACCTTGACGTTGTTCCTGCCTAACTCTATCTGCTCATAGCTCCAGTCGAACTGAAAGGCCTCTCCTGGAGCGAAGGTCAACGGGATAAAGGCCTTGCCAGCCACTTTGACCTGTCCACGCCAGTTAGCAACGAAGCGCCGGACCGTATCGTAACCGCCAGCAAATCCATCACGCTGCAACATCTCGAACAGCAACAATGCTGTGCGCCTCTGCTTCGGGGGCTTGTCTTGATCCTCTATTAAAGATCGGATCAATTGCTCTTTGTATGGTTCAAGCTTGGGGCGGGGTTGGGTCTTGCGTTCGTAGTGATGCTCCGTAACATCAGAGCGAATGACCTTCCGGACGGTATTTCGAGACAGGTTCATCTCACGGGCTATCTGTCGAATAGGCTTCTTGTCCCGGTGGTAGGCCCGTCGAATCTTAGCGATGGTTTCCACAGTCAGCATCTCCTTGAAAAGCTCCTCTCTCCGATAAATTCAGAGAGCATGGAGGATATGCTGAGGTGGGTCAATTTTGGACGCCGATTACCTCCGTAAGTGGGTCATTTTTGCATGCCGATCAACA
>JAQYVZ010000018.1 GCA_030145205.1 Desulfuromonadales bacterium
AAGCGGGGCGACAACTACATTGACACCCGCCGAGAAATAGATGCGAGAGGAAAATTGAGAAGGTTTTTTGCTCATAAATGGATGTTATCGCGTTTCGTGACATTTAAAAAAATATCGCTGTTTCGTAGCACACCTGCTTCGGGAACAGGTGCGCTACAGGCATAGCTCGATGATATAGCGCAGTTTCATAGGACCCCTGCTTTTTGAATGTGACGCAAAAAGTCCCCTGGAGATCCCAAGGGCCGTTCTTTTCATACCGTTTCAACATCAATCAACTTAGATCATCAATAGAGGCACCAAGGACATTGTTCTTGACTGACTCTATCCCCGTTTCCGTCGATGATGCTGATGAATACATCTGGCTTTGTTCGATGATTTGCCTGTTCTTGGCCTTCAACACGAAATACGGTTTGCCGTTTTTGGCTTCCTTCCTTTCGTAGTTGCCATCATCATCTGCATTCTTTTGAATGGACTCAATACCATTCTGTGCGTTCGACTTAGCCTTATATTTCAAAAATTATATTTACAATGTTTTACATCCAAGAAACTTAATTAAAGTAGATTCCCAGCTCTAGAGCCATTTGCCTCCCCGTGGTGGCTCATTCAGTAAGGTAAGGTCATTTATCTTGGCCCAAACGAGAAATCCTCGAAAACCCTGACATTTATGACCAAACCAACCCACACTGACACATCTTAGCAGACGCATCTCAAATATTTCCCACAATTCCTCTCGCAACTAATTCATGGGTTGTTTTTGATCAAAATACGAAGTTATTAATAACCCTGCATTCCAGTAACGATGAAATCTTCCTGACAGTCGTGAGTTGTGAGAAGTCAGGCTCTACCTCGCAATTTTTCTTTATGACAACACTTGTGATAATGTGATGAAATAGCGAGGAAAAATGAAGCAGAATAGCGTTCAGTACCATATCCCAGAAGGAATCAACGGCTTAGAACTACTGACATGTTCTGATGCTGGCTATCACTTTTCGCCCCACTTCCACGACTCTTACTGCATCTGGCTAAATGCCAGCAGTGCTGAAACCTATACCTACAAAGGTAATTCCGGAATACTGCAAACAGGTGATGTTGGAATTATTGCGCCAGGCGAAGTGCATTCCAATAGTGTGTTTGGCTCTGAGTCACGGCAACTTCTTACCTATTACCTTAACGATGACCTACTCCAAGCTGTTGCCCTTGACATTTCGGGTCGGTCTGATTCTTCGATAGAGTTACCGACAGATTTTCATTCTGACACTGAAGCTTATATGGGGCTAATTACACTTTGGCAGACCCTAAAAACTTCAAAATCTACTATGGAACGTCAGTCGGCTTTTTATGAAGTCCTTTCTTTGCTTATAAATAGATATGCAAATCCTGTCCAACCAGAGATAGATACTGGGAGAGAACAAAAACGAACCTCTGTGGTCATTGAACAGTTTCACGACAGGATAGATGAAGACCTTCGACTGGACGAACTTGCAAACCTGGTCGATTGCACTCCATATTACTTGATCCGTTTTTTCAAGAAAGCCATCGGAATGACCCCTCATGCCTATCTCTTGCATTTGCGTTTAGAAAAAGCCAAGAACCTGTTGCGGCAAGGACACAGCATTGTCGATACAGCCTTTGCTACAGGCTTTACCGATCAAAGTCATTTGACTCGTCACTTCAAGGCCAAATTAGGTATCCCCCCTGGTGTTTATCAAAATCAGATTCTCAGCAACTGATAATTTAGGTCAATTTTGTACAAGACGCTTCCTTTCTGAATTGTTATGACAGAGAAAAATCTCGTCATTGAGGAGGAGTCTATGAATATTGTATTACACAAGTGGATACGGCAGTGGCTCCAACATCGAATCCATTGTAAGCAGCTTATGACATTGACAGAGAGTGAGCGCAACGATCTTGCCATCAGCAGGATTGATGCTGAACAGCTTGCTGGACGGTATCCGTCTGCCGGATGTTACGAATTAGATAGAGGAGAATAATCAAATGTCTAAAGAGACAAAACCGGTCGTATCGTATTAAGACTCATTCGAGAAACTTGACATTAGAATTGGCAGAGTTGTCGCTGTTGAACTCGAAAACGAAACACACAAGCCAACGTATAAAATGACCGTAGATTTTGGCAAATATGGAAAACGAGTTAGCTATGGCAGGTTCACCCAGCATCCAGTGGAAGAGGTAAAGGACAGACTTGTATTGGGTGTCTTGAACTTTGAGCCTCGCCAAATGGGACCAGTGACTTCCGAAGTATTGATCCTGGGTGTCCAATACCCAAAAGCTGAAAGCGGTGAGGCGACTTTTGTTTCACCATCAGTCAATGCAAAGGTCGGAAGTAAATTGTTTTAGCAAGAATCTTTTTGCGGAAGGATACTCCTAAAAGTCCTCTCACATTGACTCAGGCATGGAGAACCTAGGGGAGATTCTCATAACCCGCTAAATACGGAGCCCCTATCTGCCTCTTCTGGACCCTGCAGAATGCAGAATGATCCTCCGTAGCTAAAGGGCCATTTACAGATTTTCGGCTACAGCAGATAAAATTAGTTCCCAACTTTATTTCCCCTGAACAGGTATGCTCATTTTACCCCCACCTGAATGTTCCATATAACATACACCTTGACAACATACCGCACGTCAGTTAATTTAGCACTCAAACGGTTACCATAAGGCACACCGCAAAACGAGAGATTTCAAGAAAGACATTCCAGACAATGACCCACAAAACAAACTCCTTTGCGATGATCGCCTTTTGCGCCCTTGGTGTGATTTGGGGCAGCAACTTCATCTACATGAAGCTGGCGGCCAACCTGATCTCACCGCTTCAGATCGTCTTCTTTCGAGTCCTGTTCGGTTTTGTCCCCGTGGTCATTTACGCCCAACTGCGCGGTACACTGCGCTGGCAGCACCTCAGGCATAGTGGTCATTTTTTCGTGATGGGCATGCTGGCGACCGCAGTTTACTATTACGGCTTTGCCAAGGGAACCTCGCTGCTGTTGTCCGGAGTGGCCGGTGCTGTCAGCGGCGCAATCCCGCTATTCTCCTTCCTGCTCGCCGTTCTCTTTATTGCTGAAGAGAAAGCCACGCGCCTGAAAATCGCCGGCGTTCTGGTCGGCTTTATCGGGGTCGTCATCATCGGACGCCCCTCGGGAGCAGACCTGGCTAGCACCAATCTGGAAGGGGTTGCCTATATGGTGGCTGGCTCACTCAGTGTCGGCGCTTCATTTGTCTATGCGAAAAAATTTGTGATCCCCCTGAAAATCCCCGCAGCCGCGCTGACCACTTACCAATTGGGAATTGGCCTGCTGATGCTGTCACTCTTCACGGACTACTCCGGCATCGGCAAAATCTTCACCAATTTTCATGCATCAATCGGTTTGATCGTCGGTCTCGGCCTGCTCGGCACCGGTCTGGCCTACATCATCTACTATTACATTGTTGAAAAACTCGGGGCGGTCTCGGCCTCGTCTGTCACCTATATCCCTCCCGTGATCGCATTACTGATCGGCTCCCTGATTGTCGGCGAGCCGATTGTACTGTTTGACTATGCGGCAACGGTGCTGATCTTTGCCGGCGTCTTCCTGCTGAAGCGTTCTCCCCGCAACAGATTAAATTTGAAGCGCACAGCCGTTTCTAGTAAACTCGCCTAGCCGATCGGTCACAGTATCGGGATCTGACAAATGAGGTGAGAACATGATTATTGGTTTCGCGGGAAAAGCCGCTACGGGGAAAACCACGGCAGCCAGACATCTGGCAGCAACTCTGGAGATGCCGGTCACAATTTTGCCGATGGCGAAAGTTCTACGTGACGAAGTGGAGGCGTTTCTGCGAGGCATCGACGCACAGGAATTTGTGCCGCTGGTTTACGGTGATCAGGACGACAAGGTTCGGGTGTTTCATGTCGACACAGCCAAGGCTCAAGCTGCTTGCCCCATCTGGGAAGGGTTTGTGACCGAGCACCGTGAGATTCAGGACCATCACGACCGGACGGCGGTCACGGTACGACGGATCCTGCAATGGTGGGGGACGGAATACCGGCGCGCCCAGGACCCCGACTACTGGACCAAGGCCTGGGGCCGGGAAGTTGAAACGCTGGCTTTCGAGAAAAGGCTCATCCTTGTGGACGACGTCCGTTTCATGAACGAACTGAATGTCATCCGTGATCATGGCGGACTGATCGTAAAAATTGAACGGCCAGGGTTTGACGGGGCCAACAATCACAGCAGCGAGACTTCGCTGGATGGCTACAGCGCCTGGGACGGGAAGATCGTCAACGACGACACCATCGACCAGCTCGGCATAAACGCAGAAACCCTGATCGCGGAGCTCCTGCAGAAGGCGGCAGTATCAACCTCCCCCTAGAACACACTGGCCAGCCGTCCCAAGGCATTCTCCAACCGGGTTGAGACCGACAACAGCATCCCCTTGAGCAGCTTGACCGCGAGCTCGCCATGCTTATCAAGAATTCGGCGAAAGTTCTCATGGTCGATCATCACCAGGTCGAGGTCTTCGAGCACTTCGGCCGTGACCTTATGGGGGGAGCCATCTAACATCCCGCGCTCACCGACCATCGAACCATCGGCCAGCACACCGACCACCACATCCTTCCCTTCGAATTCCGTACCGACCTTGATCAACACGCGCCCTGATGTAATAAAAGCCATGTAATCGCAGACGTCACCCTCCCGCCAGAGAACAGTCCCGGCAGGGACATGCCGGCAGGTAAAGTGGTGAGAGAGATCGCTCAGCTCCTGATCACTCAGGAAACTGAAAAAACTCAGTTCACGCGTCATGCGTGCACAGACTTCTCCGCTGATGATGCCGTCCATGGTGACACCTTCCTTGAGGTTCGGTATTCAACCCGCAGTCTCTGCCATGCGAATTTCGTCCAACTTCTCCTGCATGCGGGCCAACAGCCTGGTCATCCCCTCCTTGCGGGCAATTTCCCGGTAATTGTCACGGTAGGTGCGCACCAGACTGACACCCTCCACGATCACGTCGTAGACCAGCCAGCCCCCTTCTTTCTGCACCAGCTTGTAATCAATGGGAATCTCCGCGGAAGCGGTCAGGATCTGCGTCCCGACCCGCGCCTTACGTCCGTCGATCTGCTCATCACCGAACAGAATTTCCTCGTCGGTGTAGGCTTCGATCTTGCCGATATAGCTCGCTTCCAGCAGGTCGGAGAACAGGACGATAAACTGCGCCCGGTCCTCCTTGCCTGTTTTGCGCCACTGGGGGCCAAGCACATATTGCGACATCACCGAAAAATCAAACCTCTGACGGAGCAGTGTGCTGAGCTCATGACGACGAGACTCCCCCTGCAGGGTGTCGTTCTGCAGAACCGTCAGGATCTGATTGATCGATTGCTCGAGTTGCGCTTTGGGGCCATCGGCGCAAAGTGCCGGAACCGAAGCAAATAACAAACCGAGCAGCAGGATCAGACAGCAGCCGATGCGAAGTCGTCTTTTCATAACAGTCTCCCAGGCAGACACCCCGGACCGGGCGTCTTATTCCTCCACCTTGGCAGCGCGATGCTGCAGGTAGGCGTTGCGGACAAACAGGTAGGGGTCGAGTGCATCTCGCTTAATGCCTTCGTAGCTATCCTTGTCGAGGGACAGTGCATTCACCCGGTCGTAGACCTTGAGACCAATCTGTTCCTCCTGTTTGAGCTTCAGGTAATAGGGTGAAGAGATCGGGTCGACAAAGGTGTCAGCCACCCGACCGACGCCATCGCGCAGGCTGCTCGGCCCGAACAACGGCAGGACCAGGTAGAAGCCGGGGCCGGCCCCGTAATGCCCCAGGGTCTGGCCGAAATCTTCGTCATGCTTCTTCAGCCCCATCTTGCGGGCCGGATCAAACAGGCCGAGGATGCCGACGGTGCTGTTCACCACGAACCGGCCCAGCTCGGTGCCCGCCTCCTTGAACTTGAACTGCAGGGTGGCGTTCAAAAACCGCACCGGCGTACCCAGGTTTGAAAAAGCCCGGTTCACTGAATTTCTGGCCGGCTCCGGGACCACCCGGTAAACCCGCGCCACCGGCTTAAGCAAATAGAAGTAAAGCTTGTCATTGACCCAGAACATGCCCCGGTTGAAGGGCTCCAATGGATCGGAAACAACCGGCGCCTCTTCCTCATCGTCCCAGAGGAAGTCTTCATCACTGTCCAGCGCCGAACCGTTCAGCGACGCCGCTTCTTGAGCAAATGCCGGCAAAACCGATACGCCGAGCATAAGCAGAATCAACACAATGCTGACCGGACGTGAGAGTGAGGAGAAAAGAAAACCTGACATACCACTCCTATTCGTTCTCGAAGATATATTTACTGACCAACTGTTCGAGGTTAATCGCCGATTCGGTCTCGTAAATCCGGCCGCCGTCGCCGATCAGTTCATCTGCCCCACCGGGGGAAACGTCGATGTAGCGGTCACCAATAATTCCGGCGGTCCGGATGGAAGCGATCGAATCTTCCTGCAAGACCACGCCGCGATCGATATCCAGAAACACCTCGGCTTCGTAACTGTCAGCATCCAGACGAATCCCGTCGACCTTGCCGACTTTAACTCCGGCAATTTCCACAGTCGCCCCTTTCTTGAGGCCGGAAATCGAGCCGAAACGCGCCGACACCTGGTAAGTCTCGCCACCGAGCAGGTCAACATCGCCGAGCTTGATCGACAGCCAGGCAAAGCAAAGAAACCCGGCGACCATAAACAGCCCGACAACCGCTTCAAGACTGAACTTCTTCATACAAGCCCCTCTCTTCCAAATCGCTGTAATAGAGCGCGCCCATGGTTTCCCGCACAAACGCCCGTATCTCGGGTTGCTCCGACAGCTGGAACTCTTCCGGAGACAAACAGCCCTGGATGATCCCGTCGGCCAGCAGGGCGACATAATCCGCCAGTTTGAAAATCTTCGGCACGTCGTGACTGACGATCACGGCCGAATACTTCAACTGCTGCTGGGTGTGGAAAAACAGACGATACAGTTCGTTGCTTTTATTGACGTCGAGCCCCGTGGTCGGCTCATCGAAGAAGATGACCTTCGGATCAAGCATCAAGGCCCGCGCCAGGCCGACTCGCTTACGCATGCCGCCACTCAGTTGCGCCGGAAACTTTTCATCGGCACCGTCCATGTCCATCAGCGCGAGCTTTTCGAGGACTCGGGCGCGAATCTCCTGCTCGCTCAAACGGGTCCGCTCCCGCAACGGCAGGGCGACGTTGTCGAACACGGTCATCGAATCGAACAGGGCGACATTCTGGAACAAGACGCCGAATGTCGTGCGGATTTCCTTGAGCCGCCGTGGCTTGACCCGGTTGAGATCTTCACCATAGACCTTGACCAGCCCCCGGTCCGGCTTGACCAGCCCCAGCATATGCTTGACGATCACACTCTTGCCCTGGCCGCTGGCGCCGACGATAATGGTCGTCGTCCCTTCAGGAACGTCGAGATCGACCCCTCTAAGAACCTGCTGCTGGCCGAACGATTTCTCGACACCGCGCAGGCTGATGATCGGTTCAGACGATGATTTGCGTGCATCATTCATAACGTCTCGCACCCCTCGCCAGGACTAGAGCAACAGTGCGCTGATCAGGTAATCCCAGACCAGCACGGCAACAGAGGACAGGACAACCGCATCCGTGGTCACCCGGCTGACCCCTTCGGCGCCGAAACCGCCGGAACGTTCCAGATGCAGGGCATAGCCCTTGGCAGCGGCAATCCAGACCAGCAGCAGGCCAAAAATCAGAGATTTGACCAGCCCCATCCGGATGTCAGCCCAGCCAACACTCGAATACATCCCCTGGAAATAAGCCCCCTCATTCACATCGAACAGGCCAATTCCCACCAGCCAGCCGCCGAGGATGCCAATCACATCAAACAGGGCGGTCAGCAATGGCAGAACGATGACGCCGGCCAGCAGCTTGGGTGCCATCAGGTACTTGTAGGGATCGATCGCCATGCATTCGAGCGCGTCGATCTGCTCGGAATTGCGCATGATGCCAACTTCGGCGCAGATCGCCGAACCGGCCCGCCCGATCACCATCAGGGCGGTCAGCACCGGTCCCAGTTCACGAATCAGGCTGAGCGCCACGGCCGAACCGAGGAATCCCACCGAGCCGAACTTGTTCAGGGTGTAATAGCCCTGCAACCCGAGAACCATCCCGGTAAAGGTGCCAGTAAACAGAATCACAAACACTGAGCGCGCACCGATAAAATGGATCTGACGAACAACAGGGGAAATCTTATAGGGAGGCTTAAAAATGCTAACGAAAGTCAGGGCGAAAAACGTCCCCATCCGACCGGCAGTTTCAAGAAACCAGAGGGCTTCACGCCCGATTTTTTCGAAGAGGAAAATCATAGTTTACGTAGTTGATATCATAAAATTTCATTACTTCAATTTACCTATAATTCAGATTTGTTGCAATGCTTAATTGGTGACATCAAGGCTTGCCTGCGACATGATCAATGATAGAATTTTCGGGAAGACTGTCAAATACATCGAACCAGGCGTCCGTTCTTGAGGCTTTAAATGAAGGATACCCATTTACCCTGCTTCCGAATCAAGCCAGACTTTTACGACGCCCTGGCACATCACCTTGCAGCAGACTTCGAATTCTGGGCGTCGCTTGTTGGTGCAGATGGTCTCTGCCGACTGCAACTGGTGGCGTCCCCCCCCGAGAACACGTCTTCTGGATTGCCCGGCATCCCCTTCAAGAAGCTATTACTGCCGCCTGCGGAACCGCTCTGGTCATGGGATGGCAAAACATTCCAGTCGCCGGACCCACAACCGCGTCGCGCCGTGTTCGGAGTTGCACTCTGCGACCTTCAAGCCCTCTGGTATCTGGATCAGGTTTTCGCCGAAGACCCCCTATACCAGGAGCGCCGTCAACACCTGTTGATCGTTGGTGGCCCCTGCCAACCGGCGGACCAATGCCGGTGCCACCCAGACGAATCCCCCTTGGCCGGCGATCTGTTCCAAACGCACGACCACATCTGGAGCCTATCAAACCGCGGGCACGCCGTTTTAAAGGAGCTGGCAAAATGGCTTGGCGCCACCGTCGACCGCCCTCTGCCAAAACCGCTCCAGGTTCCGAAGCCACGCGCAGACATCAGGGAGCCTTTGTTCAGGGCCAGTACAGGGTCGGCAATCTGGCAGCAAAGCAGCCAATCCTGCCTGGCCTGTGGAGTCTGCTCCGCCGTCTGCCCAACCTGCTACTGCTACGACATGATCGACCACACTGATCTCGACGGAAAAAGCACCCGCCAGCGGGTCTGGGATAATTGCTTTTTCAGTACCCACGCCAAGGTGGCCGGCGGGCATGATTTCCGACCGGACCGGGCGGCACGCCTGCGTTTTCGCTTTGAACACAAAAAATTTGGTTTTGGCCCATTGCGCGGCCGGCCATCGTGTGTCGGTTGCGGGCGCTGCCTGAAAGCCTGCCCGGTCGATATCGATCTTGACCAGATTGCCGAACAGCTGAATGCGGGAGAGGCCTGATGCTGGATCAGCTCCAACCACACTCTGCCGTACTGCAAGCGGTCGCGCCTTTGACTGCCGATGATCGACTGTTTCTGTTTCTGTCGGCTGAACCGATTTCTGCTACCCCGGGCCAGTTTGTAGAAATCAGCATTCCGGGGGTCGGTGGTTTTCCCGTATCGCCCTGCGATCTGGTCAAAGGCAAGCAAATCTACTCCTGCATCCGCAAGGCAGGGCGGGTCACCAGCGCACTGTTTGAACTTGAGGTTGGTGCATCCATCGGGCTGCGCGGGCCTTTCGGCAACGGCTTTGACCTGTCGCAGTGTGTCAACCGGGATGTCTTGCTGTTGGCTGGAGGCCTTGGCATCGCACCGTTGCGGGCTCTGCTGGCGGCCTTGCTGAAGACCGAGCAGCATCGGCAACTCATTCTGCTGTTCGGCGCAAAAACCTTTTCGGCGCTTCTGTTCCGCGATGAGTTGGTCAAACTGGCGAAGGCCCATAAGCTCAAACTGCTCCTCTCCGTCGATGATGATGAAGGGCTCAGCCATGTAACCACTGACCACCCTTGCCGAGTGGGCCTGGTCACATCACTCCTGGACGAACTGACGTTACAGTGCAAGATGACAACCGCTGTCGTCAGTGGCCCGCCGGCTCTGTATCGCGGGGCACTTGAACAACTGGCAACCCTTGGACTGCCGCCGGAGAGGATTTTCGCAACCCTAGAGCGCCGCATGCGTTGTGGGATTGGTGAATGCTGTCACTGCGTCACAGGCGGGGTTTACCTCTGCCAGGAAGGACCGGTCTTTTCTCTGGAGAAGATCCGAACTCTGGAAGGAGCCCTGGAGTGATTCCGAAACTGCTAAAAATCGGGGTGGTTCACTTTGCCGGCTGCAGCGGGTGCCAGCTGATGCTGCTGAACTGCGAAGCAGAACTCGCAATTTTGGCACAACGAGTCGACTGCGTTGACGCCAGCATGATCACATCCGCAACGTGCGAGGAGACTCCTTTCGACCTGCTCCTGGTCGAAGGCTCCATCACCTCTCCCAGTGAACAGCAACACTTGCAAAAGCTGCGGTTAAGATGCCGTCATCTGGTCGCCGTAGGGGCCTGCGCCCTGACCGGCGGCATCAATCGCTTTGATGCACCGACCCGGGAAACAGCATGCACACACGTCTACGGCCCTGTCGCCGACCAGATAGAAACCTTTTCTCCTCAACCTGTCGCGAACTTTGTCGCTGTTGACGCCTGCATTCCCGGCTGTCCTCCGGAGCACAGTGACTTCCTTGATTTTTTCGGTGCACTGTCCTGCGGGGTCTGGCCGACACAACGGGACGCACCGGTTTGCATGGAATGCCGCACACGCGAGCTCCGCTGCCTTCTGGAGGAGGATCATCTGCCCTGTCTCGGACCGATAACCATCGGCGGATGCGCGGCGCGCTGCCCCGCCCTTGGCATTCCTTGTGAAGGCTGCCGTGGTGAAGTATCTGAGGCAAACCGGGACGAGCTCTGTCATCTCATGGCAAAAACACACCTCTCAAAGTCAGAGCTCAAACGACGAATCCAACGCTTTACAGGAGGGGAGAATGTCTAGACAGATCATTCAGCCTCTCACCAGGGTGGAAGGACATGGTCGGGTTATCCTGGAACAACAGCAGGGCCGCCTTGTCTCCGTCCAGCTTGACCTCAACGAATCGCCACGCCTGTTTGAAGCGCTGTTGGTTGGCCGAAGCTGGCAGGAAGTCCCTGAGTTGGTCTGCCGAATCTGTGGCATCTGCTCATCGGTCCACAAACTCGCCGCCCTGCATGCTCTGGAACAGGTTCTCAAGATCAACATTCCGCCGGCCGCCGCAATCGTACGGGAGCTGACCCTGCTGGGAGGGCACATCCAGAGCCACGCGTTACATCTTTTCTGTCTGATCCTGCCCGATTTCTTTGGTGTCCCGAGTGTGCTGGATCTGGCGCGCGACCGCCATCCTCTGGCGATGGCCGGACTGGAAGTCAAAGCCTTCGGCAACCGACTGCAGGAACTCTTCGGCGGCCGCATTGTGCATCCCGTCAATCTCGTGATCGGTGGCATCGGACAATGTCCGGCAGAGGAGCAGCTGATTCCGCTCAAGGAGGAACTCGCCGCCCTCTGTGAAAAGTGGCCTGCCATTGCTGAAGAATTCCAGGCTTCTGCCAAGTATCCTGCTGGTGGGGCTCCGGTTGGATGCTCTCTGGCAACAGGAAGTCCGATCGGATTCGACCTGACCGGGACATCCCTCTGGACAGCAGATGGGAGCGAATGGCCTGTCGCTGATTACGCCCGGTTGCTTGCAGAACGCCCGGTTTCAAGCTCCCATGCCAAGTGGCCTACTGGTGAACAAGGACCTTTCCTGGTCGGCGCACTGGCAAGACAAGCGCTGACGGCAAGACGTACCGGCACCGCCCCGGACACGTCCCGACAAAACGGAATTTATGCAAACAACACGGCGCAGCTTCTGGAAATTGACTGGGCCCTAAGCCGGGCTTATTCCCTGGCATGTCAACTGCTGGACCTTGACAAGACGGCTCCGTGCCGGATCCCGCCTGATGGTCCGCGTGCCGGAGTCGGCATCGCAGCATTCGAAGCGCCACGCGGTCTGCTGGTTCATCGGTATATTCTGGATGACACGGGTCATGTCACCGAGGCGGATATCGTGACCCCAACCGCGATCAATCAACAAGTCATGGCCAAGCAAATCTGTCTTGATCTTGCTGAAGAGAAGGACCAGGTCAGGATCGTCAAAACAGCCGAGCAAATTGTCAGAGCTTATGATCCGTGCATTTCCTGCGCGGTACATCTGCTCGAAGTAAAATAAGGTAAGAGAGTGGAGACGATTCGGAGGGACGCATTACTTCCCCAGAGGGTTTGTTTCTAAGATTGCCCGGGTCACCCCAGCGGCAGTTCGGTCTTGTTGGTGACCGCCTTCAGAGCAAATGACGACTGCACTCGGAGCACTCCAGATAAGCCGGTCAACTGGTTATGGATACGCACATAATCGGTGTTGTCACGAACAATGACACGCAACAGATAGTCGAAGTCACCGGACATCAGATAACACTCCATCACCTCAGGAACCTTGCACACCTCGGTTTCAAAGTGGGCAAGCTTTTCCCGTTGTTGACCGTCCAGTGTGACCCGCACGAAGACGGTGTTCGGTTTGTCGATAGCCGCCGGATTCACCAGGGCGGCATAGCGCTGAATGACACCAGCCTGTTCCATGGCACGCACCCGCCGCAGGCAGGCAGATTCCGACAAACCAACCTGTTCGGCCAACTTCACGTTGGCAAGCCGCCCGTCCTGCTGCAATGCGATCAAAATGGCCCGATCGATCTGGTCCAGGGGAGATAGATCAAGATTCATAGATAATTCCTCTATATTTTCGAAGATTCTGCTTTTAACGTAAGCTTTTTCAAAATATTTGCAAGAAAAACTACTGGAATATTTGGTAATCTTTCAGAAACATTACGACAACACTACTCAACTGATGCAGCCCTGCGAACCAGCGTCGCATCCTGAAAAGGAGTCTGCCATGATCGTTGGCATCCTGAAAGAAATCAAAGCAGAAGAAAACCGGGTCTGCATGACGCCGGCCGGCGCAGAAGTGATGTGTGCAAACGGCCACACCGTGCTGGTTGAGAAAGAGGCTGGCCTTGGCAGCGGCTTCAGCGATGCTGAATATGCTCAGGTTGGTGCTGAAATTGCGGCCACGCCATCAGAGATCTACCAGAAGGCCGACATGGTCATGCATGTCAAGGAACCGCAACCAGGCGAATACAGCCTGATCCGTAAGGATCAAATTGTATTCACCTATTTCCATTTTGCCGCCGCCGAAGAGTTGACACGGGCCATGCTCGAACGCGGCGCGACCTGCATCGCATACGAAACCATCGAAGCAGAGGATGGCAGCTTGCCTTTACTGACACCAATGAGTGAAGTCGCCGGGCGCATGGCGGCCCAGCAGGCGGCCAAGTACCTGGAGCGCGCCCAAGGCGGCCGCGGCGTCCTGCTCGGTGGCGTCCCCGGGGTTGCCCCGGCCACTGTACTCGTGCTGGGTGGCGGCGTGGTCGGTACGCACGCCGCTCAAATGGCCTGCGGTCTGGGTGCCAAGGTCTACCTGCTCGACACTAACCTGGCGCGACTGCGCCACCTGGCCGAAGTCATGCCGAAAAACTGTTTCCCGATGATGTCCTCGCCGGCCGTCATCCGAGACCTGGCTCGGGAAGCCGACGCTGTCATCGGCGCAGTCCTGCTACCCGGCACCAAGGCCCCACGGCTGATCACCAGGGATATGCTGAAGAGTATGAAACCGGGCACAGTCCTGGTGGACGTGGCCATCGACCAGGGCGGCTGTTTCGAAATGTCCAAACCGACCACCCACGGCGAGCCGGTGTTCGAAGTCGACGGCATCGTCCATTACTGCGTGGCCAACATGCCGGGCGCGGTGCCGATGACATCCACGCTGGCCTTGACCAACGCCACCCTGCCCTACGCGCTGCAGATTGCGAACCGCGGCTGGTGGAAGGCCGCCAAAGAGGTGTACGGCATCCGGGAGGGTCTGAACGTGGTCGATGGCAAGGTTGTCTATCAGGGCGTGGCGGAGGCCTTTGGTCTGGATTACGTTCCGGTGATGGATATCCTCGGATAAGTCGCTGCCCGGCTCGGTTTGCCGACATTGGTTTGTGTGCTATGCTTCTTTTTCTTATTTAATTTACATAACGAGGAGCACACCATGTCGAACGAATCGAACCTGCTGGTGGAAAGAGATGGCGCTGTCGCCATCCTGACCTTCAATAACCCCAAGGCCCTCAATGCCCTGACGGCTGCAACCTTCGAGGCTCTAGAAGCGACGCTTGAAGAATTAGCTACCGACCAGAGCGTGCGTGCCGTCGTCCTGACCGGCGCCGGCAACAAGGCGTTCATCGCCGGCGGCGACATCAGCGTTCTGGCCACCCTCAACGTCGAGAGCGCGCGTCAGTTTGCGCTGCTGGCACAACAGGTCATCGACAAAATCGAGGCCTTCCCCAAACCGGTGGTGGCAGCCATCAACGGCTACGCCCTCGGCGGCGGCTGTGAGCTGGCAATGGCCTGCGACTTGCGAATTGCAGCCGACACTGCCCGCTTCGGTCAGCCTGAGGTCAAGCTGGGAATCATTCCCGGCTTTGCCGGCACACAGCGCCTGGCCCGACTGGTCGGCAAGGCGCGCGCCAAGGAGATGATCTTTACCGGCGAGATGATTGACGCTGCTACAGCAGACCGGATCGGCCTGGTCAACCGGGTGGTCCCGGCGGAAAATCTTATGAAAGAAACTTTGGCCCTGGTGGCGACCATGACCGACAAGAGCATGTCGGCCATCACCCTCTGTAAAGAAGCGATCGACCATGGTCTGGAAATGGACTTCGCCCGCGGCGCCCGTTATGAGGCCGACCTGTTCGGGCTCAGTTTCGCGACTCCAGATGCTCAGGAAGGCCTTGCGGCTTTTTTGGAGAAGCGTCTGCCGAAATTCAAGTAACCTCTCTTTGAGGCCGTCGGTAAACAATCGGCGGCCTCTTTTCAAAACTTCTACACCTTCTCTACACACAATCCTCAAGAAAGAAGTTGCGGAGAAGCCTGGAGACAGCTAAATTTAATACACACCCTGAACCATCACGCTCAACAGGCCTGTTTGTCCCCAGGAACACCCAGGAGATCTGTTCAGATGGCTGAAGGCAACATGCTGTTTCTTCCGGTGAAGGATTTCTGCAGACGCAACGTCACCACCTGTTCACCCCAGGAAACAGTCCTTGACATCGCCGCCATGATGCGCGACAAGAATATTTCGAGCACGGTGGTTTGCGAGAAAGGCAACCCGATCGGCATCCTGACCGATCGCGACTTGCGCAACAAAGTCGTCTCCCAGGGTGTGGATCCGGCCAGCATTACGGCGTGCGACATCATGAACGCGCCATTGATTACGGTCCGGGAAGAAGACTTTGTCTTCGAGGCCCTTCATAAAATTTCCCGTAACAACATTCACCGCGTCGTCGTGGTCGATGCCGAGCAGCGTCTTATCGGTATCATCACCGATTCCGACATCCTGAACCTGCAGAGCAATTCCCCGCAGCGACTGGTCCGCGACATTGAAGAGGCCGCCACCCTTGCCGAGCTCAAGCAGCTCCATAAGGGTATCCAGAGTTTAGTTCTGCACCTGGTCGGCACCGGAGTGCCCACCCGGGAACTGGTGCGGATGATCGCCCACCTCAACGACCAATTGCAACTGCGCCTGATTGCTCTGCTGCGCGAGCGCCAGTTCAGCGATCTGCCGGACCGGTTTGCCTTTGTCGTCCTCGGCAGCGAAGGCCGTCGGGAGCAGACCCTGACCACCGACCAGGACAATGCCATCATCTACGCCAACGACCTGAGTGCAGCCGACATCTCCCGGATTGAAGACTTCTCCGAAGCCCTGATCGAGGCCTTGATCAAAATCGGCGTACCCCCCTGCCCTGGCGGAATCATGGCCAAAAACGCGTTCTGGCGCCGCAGCGTCAATGAATGGGAGCAGATTCTTTTTTCCTGGCTGCAAACCCCGCTGCCGGAAAACATCCTTAATGGCAGCATGTTCTTTGACCTGCGCACCTTGTACGGCGACACCAGTCTCGAGAATGAGTTGAAGCAGAAGCTGTCCGATTTCTTCCAAACCGACCAGATGTTTCTGACGCGCCTGGCCGGCAACCTGCTGCGATTCAAGCCGCCGGTTGGCCTGCTAGGGCGCCTCAAGACCTCCAGCGAGAAGGAACATCGCGGCCAGATCGACATCAAGAAGGCGGGGATTTTCGCCATGACCGAGGGGATCAAGACGATGGCCATGGAGGCGGGTCACATGTACGGCGGGACCCGGGAGCGGGTCAAGGCTCTGGTCAAGCTGGGTGTTCTGGAACAGAACATGGCAGACGACCTGGAAGCGAGCTACAACTTCCTGGTCTTTCTGCGCCTGCGCTGCCAGGTCGAGGCGCTGCGCGACGGACTTGAGCCCGACAATTACATTACCCTGGCGCGCCTTAACCACATGGAGAAAGGGCGCCTGAAGCTGGCCCTTGAAGAGGTCAAGGCCTTCCAGGACTTCCTCGAAGTTCATTTCCGCCTGCACCTGGTTCGCTGAACATCTCTGGACCGCCTCAGAAAACAACAACGCGGCTGCAACTAAAGCTGCAACCGCGTCAATAGAACAACCGTAATTTCCAGGCCGCCTAGAACTGTTCGCCCTCCCACATGGCCTCGTCAAACCGCAGGCTCTGGTTGCGACCACCATCTTTTGCCTTATAGAGAGCAACATCCGCATACTTGATGCATTGCCAGAAGCCATCGCTGTCGACCGGGAATTCGCTGACCCCGAGGCTCAAGGTCTTCTTCAGTGAGCCGTTGGGAATCTTGAACTTGTTTTCGTCGAAGGTTTTGCGGATTTTCTCCGCCACAACCTCCGCATCGCCAGGATTGGTATCGACCAGCAGTACCAGGAATTCTTCGCCGCCAAAACGGATGACGATGTCGGTATCGCGCACGTTCTTATAGATCAGCTGGGAGGTTTCCTTCAGCACCAGGTCGCCGACATCGTGGCCATATTCATCGTTGACCTGCTTAAAGTAATCGAGGTCGCACATGATCAGGCCGAGACAGGTCTCGCGACGCAGCACACCTGAGATCACATGGTTGGCGTGGTCTTGCAGGAAGCGCCGATTGTACAAACCAGTCAACGGATCTTTCAAGGCCGATTCACGCAAGGTGTGCATCAAACGTTTTGCTTCAATCACTGACAAAGCCTGCTTGATGTAGGCTTCAGCCTTAAAAATCTTACCCTGGACCTTCTGGACATCCAACTCGCTGCCCTTGCCCGGCTCAAACAGGAACTGGACGACACCACCGGTTCGCCCGCCGATAATCATCGGCATGCAGACATGGACCTTGCCGGTCTCCTGCTTAAACTGCTTGCAGACTTGCGGATAGGCGACAGAGGAAATTTCGTGGCCAGTTTTTTTGGCCCGGCACAATTCACAGTTGGTCAGGATTTCACCGCTGCAAGACATCTCACTGGCGCCGAACGCCATCGGGTAAACCGGCGTCATATCTCGCTGGTTGTCCATGACTTCATAAATCACAAAGTCATCCAGATTGAGTTCGCGATGAAAGACTTCGCCGATGCGGGCGTAGACATCTTCAAGGGTTGCATCTTCTTCGATTACACGTTTGAACATGGTCATTGAGTAAACCGTGTCCATCAATGTATTGAACTCCTGCGAGAGGGTGCCGATCTCGTCGCGCGAAGTGATTTCAATCTTGTTGGTCAGGTCGACATCACCGGTTCCAACCGAGTGGATCTGGTCAACGATTTCCGCAATCGGCTTGGCCAGGGCCTGGGAGATCCAGCGCGTAAAGAGAAGCAACAAGAAAACGGCAATGATCAGAACCCCGATCACTGTCAGGACGGTTACCTGGATAATCTCTACAATTCGAGACGCCGAAGAGTGATAAAGGTCGGACAGGTAGAGGGAGAAATCGATCGACAGTTGGCTGGCCGCCCCCATCCTGTCTTCCAAGGTCACAAAACGCGCCTCAAGCTGTTCACCGTTTGCAGCCTCACCGGCCAGAGTCTCCAGTTTATAGGCATAAAAATCTGCATAAGCCTGGTCGATATCATCCAGCAGCGGCGAGAATTCCTTCAGGAAATCGACGCCTACGGGATCTTCGTTCAGGGAGGTCGTATGCAGGGTCTCCAGCAGTTTGCCGGTATCGTGGGAGTAGTCGTTGACGGCCCCGCCGAGGGCCAGCGCCGAAGAAAAATCACGCAGATCACGTTGACGCCGTGAAGTGAGGTCGTAAAGCCGGGTCACAGCGCCCTTATCCTGGGCCTTCAGAATCCCCGAAGCATCAATGTTCATCGCCTGCAGGTTGCGGATCACCTTCTGAACCACCTTGTCCTGCGGCACAGCATTGTTGATGATTTTATCGTAACGGATACTGATACTCGCCATTCCGATAATAGTCAGACTGGCCATGACCAGGAACCAGAACAGAACACCGACAGAGAACAGCCGGAATTTCTTCTTGATCGGCAAGTCGATGAACGTCAGCAACCGCATCAGACGACAGCCCAGGTTGAACCGCTTGCATTCTTGCATCACAACCTCATTGTGACAGGTAGGAAGAAAAGACGAGGCAAACCATACATAAATGGTTCACAACCACGTATCAATTAGCAAACTTCAGCAAAACTGTCAAGATTTTGACTTCAAACAGCTCTTGCCAACGTGGTTTAGGCTAAAAACGACTAACACACCCCGCAACGTTGGCAGCCCGGAGTGCAGGGCTGGCCAGCCTTGGCCTGCAGAGCCATTTGATATTCCTGCCACAAGAAGTGTCGGGCGACGCCCGTATCGATCACTTCCCAGGGAAAGCGTTCTTCCGCAGAGCGCTCCCGCGACAGGAAAAACGCTGGGTCCAGACCGGCGTCCCGACAGGCCTGACGTAATGAAGTGCCCTGTCCCAAAGCAGGCAGAACCTGACTGATGCGTCGATCGCCGCGCGCCAGGAATGCCTGGAGCTCCGCCTGTTTCAACGATTCCAGATTCAGGTCGACGTTCGGCAACGGCCTGATCCGACGCTGCAGCAAGCGGTATTTCTTTTCCAGGGAGCGTCGCGACTCCATCGGCGCCCACTGCAATGGCGTAAACGGTTTGGGAACAAACGGATTGACCGACAGGGTCAGCCGACCAAGCCGCCCGCGCTTGCGGCCGATCGCCTCCCAGAGGGCGCGGATATCCAGGGTCAGTTGGACAATCGCCTCGACGTCTTCTTCTGTTTCACCGGGCAGGCCGACCATGAAATAAAGTTTGAGGTTGGGGATTCCGGCCGTGGCCACCAATTCTACCGCTGCGAGGATCTGTGCTTCATCAACCCCCTTGTTAATGACGGCCCGCATTTTATGGCTGCCCGCCTCAGGGGCCAGCGCGAGCGTTTTGTGCCCGGATTCAACCAGCAGGCGCACCTGCTCGGCGTCAATACTGTCGACCCGCACACTGGACACAGAGACGGTTCCTCCGGCTGACAAAATTTTCTGCCCCAGACCTGTGAATGCGGCGCTGTCGGAAACTGCAGCGCCGACCAGGCCAATTTTCGGCTGTTCGGTGCCAAAATCCGACAACTGGCGCTCCAACTGCGGCACGCTATGTTCACGGAACGGCAGGTAAATGAACCCGGCCGCACAGAATCTGCAGCCACGCGGGCAACCTCGGGAGATTTCCAGCAGGTTCATTGAGGCGAATTCCGTCTCCGGCGTGCTGACACAGGTCCGGGTCTCTGCCTGGTCAAGCGAGGCGAGCCACTGCCGCCGGACCGGCAGGGCCGCCGGGTCCGTGGCGACAACCGCTTCGATCTCTCCCGATTCGGCATAACTCGTCCGGTAAAATTGCGGCACGTAAAGGCCGGGTCGGGTCGAGAGACGACATAGCAGCTCCGCCCGATCAGCTTCCGGCTGCTCCGTCAGGACATCGACCAGCCCCGGCAGGAGAACTTCAGCTTCGCCAACGGCAAACAGATCCATAATGTCAGCCAGCGGCTCCGGATTCAGAAACGCGCAGACACCGCCACTTAAAAGCAGGGGAAAGCGCTCATCACGAGCGTCGCGCCGCAGCGGCAGGTTGGCAAAATCAAACAGCTCCGGCAGGTTGAGATAGTCGTTTTCGAAGGAGATGGAAAAGGCGATCAGATCGAACTCGATCAACCGCCGCTGTGATTCGAGGGAGAGCAGCGTTGCCGAACCGTTGCGATAGTCGTCGCGGTCTTCCGCATCTGGCAGAAAGAACCTCTCGCAGCGCGTATCGTCACGGCTGTTGAACCAGGCGTAAACCGACTGGAAGCCGAGGTTGCTCATCCCCTGGTGGTACGTATTCGGATAGACCAGGGCAACCGACAAACGTCCCCCCCAAGGTGCTGCACGCAGTCCCGTTTCGGCCGCAAGGCGCTTGCGATATTTCTCAGTCAGTCGACGTGACATGAATTCATTCAGGCTGGCGAGATCAGGTTCAGCAGCGGCAGCTCCGACCTGTCAGCGCTATTTAAGAAATGTGCCTTCACGGTACTCCTTGAAGGCCAGGTCCAGTTCATCCTGGCTGTTCATAACAATCGGCCCTTGCCAGGCAACCGGTTCATCAAGGGACCGGCCGGACACCAGCAAGAACCGGGCAGAGACGCCTTGCGTAGTTATCTCAACGGCCTCGCCGTCGCCGAATAGAACCACCATACCATCATCGGCCAAGGTCTGGTGCTTCTGGCAGCAGCAAGCCTGACCGCCGAACAGGTAGGCAAAAACCGTATCACCGGGACGCGTCGTCAGCTGGAGCCTGGCATGGGACGGCATGCTGATATCGAGATAACGTGGATCAATAACAATATCCTGGACCGGCCCGATAACGCCATCGACCTCTCCACATAGGACCTTGATGCGGATTCCGCCCTCCCGAACCACCTCCGGGATCTCAATCGACTGGACCTCCTGATAGCGCGGCGTCATCATCTTCTGCTGCGCCGGCAGGTTCGCCCAGAGTTGAAATCCTTCAAGGAGACCCTCGTCATTCCCTTTCGGCATTTCCGCATGGACGATACCGCTGCCGGCGGTCATCCACTGGACATCCCCGGCCAGGATGGTCCCCTGGTTGCCAAGGCTGTCAGCATGCTCGACCTCACCCGTCAGCACATAGGTAATCGTCTCGATGCCACGATGCGGATGTGACGGGAACCCCAAAAGGTAGTCCTCCGGAGTACCTGCCCTAAAATCATCGAACAGCAAAAACGGGTCGAACAGCGGCGCCTCATGGTAGCCGAACGCACGTTTGAGATAAACTCCGGCGCCTTCGACAACGGCTTTTGCTTGCAAAACGGTTTTGACTTCGCGAATTTCGGCCACGCGTTCCTCCATCCGTTACGATCTACCCTCTGATGCATGACGACGCTATTGCCCCGGCGACCAGATCGTTTCTATTCATACGCGACCGGCACCATGCACATGAACACCAGGGGTTCGCTGCCGGTATTGCGGTACTGATGTTTCTGCTCGGGCGGCACCAGAATGTAATCCCCGGCCGAGACGTCCCTCGGTGTATCGCCGGCCATAACCTCGCCACTCCCTTGCAGGATGTAGTTGAGGTGCTCGCTGGCATGAATGTGGTGCGGCGTGTGCCCGCCAGGGTTCAGAGTAAACACCCGGATTGAAAAATTCGGCGCACCGTCGGCCTGGCCGATCGGCAACTGCCGGGAGGCGCCAACGGCGCCATCCATTTGCACCGGGAAACTCTCACAATGTTCCAGTCGGGTTATCTTCATACACAACGCTCCTGTCCATACAAAATCCGGCTCAAACACTTTAAATCTACGCAGAGTTCAGTTTACCAACTTTTATACTCATGTGGATAGAGATACTGTATTTTTTGCTGATTTTCATCAATGTCAAATCCACTTATAACGACAAAAAAAGGACCGCCATAAGGCGGTCCATTACACATAGGGAGTCCAGACAGGCCACGCAGCACTCGTGCGCGTGTTGGGGAGGCCGGGCGGAGAACCGGCACACGGGCACACGCCTGCGCACGCCTTGAAATAAAATGCGACTTTGCAAAAGACCGGGGGCTACTCTCCCCGGGGAATTTTAGTCAACCCGCTTACGCAGGAAGGTTGGGATATCGTACTCATCATCATCACCGCCACCGAAGGACACGCCGACACGCATTGAACGCGGTTTATCCTGCTCTTGCCTTTTGCGGATGATCGTCGGCACATCCAGGTCGGTACGACTGCTACCATATGCCGAGACCGGCGACATCTCCTCAATCGGCCGCCGCCCTCCTTTCTCGAAAGAGGCGCCAAAACCGGTAGCAATCGCTGTCACCTGGATCTTCTCACCCATCTCCTCGTTGATCACCAGACCTATAAAAATATTGGCTTCCTCGTGAACCTTTTCGTGGATGATGTTGGCGACCTCCTGATAATCGTCCATGGTCATGCTCGACGAGCCACTGATATTCACCAGCACACCTTTCGCCCCGGAGATATCGATATCTTCGAGCAGCGGGCTGCTGATCGCCTGACGAGCCGCTTCGGTTGCGCGGCTTTCGCCTTCAGCAAGGCCGATACCCATCATCGCCATACCACGCTCGCTCATCGCCGCCTGCACATCGGCAAAGTCGACGTTAATCATACCGTGAGTCGTAATCAGGTCGGAGATCCCTTGGACCGCCTGGCGCAACACATCATCCGCCGGCTTGAAGGCATCGAGGATACCCATTTTCTTGCCAGCCAAACCGCTCAGGCGATCGTTGGGTATCAGGATCAGGGAGTCGACCACCTTCTTCAGCTCTTCGACCCCCTCTTCCGCTTTCTTCATCCGTTGCTTGCCTTCAAATGCGAACGGCTTGGTGACCACCGCCACCGTCAACGCTCCCACTTCTTTGGCCACTTCGGCAATCACCGGGGCTGCGCCGGTGCCGGTGCCGCCACCCAGACCGCAGGCGATGAACACCATGTCGGCCCCTTCCAGCAGCTCGACCAGTCGGGCTCGATCCTCTTTGGCCGCCTCCCGACCCACCTCCGGGTTGGCGCCGGCACCAAGGCCCTTGGTCAGTTTGCCGCCCAATTGCACCCGCATCGGGGCCAGGTTGAAACGCAGCGCCTGGGCATCGGTGTTGGCAACGATAAAGTCAATGTTGTCCACCCGTGCCGCGATCATGGTGTTGACTGCATTGCCGCCGCCACCGCCGATACCAACGACCTTGATCTTTGCTCCCTGGTCCAACTGCTCGTCAAATTCGAATGTCATGGCTCCCTCCATCTGTTTGGGCCGGCATCTCCGCGTTGCCGGCTGTTTATTGTCTGGATACGTGATTCTTTTTATTGTTTAGAAAAATTCTCCGAACCATTCTTTCATGCGCCGTGTGACCCGATCGAACAGGTTCTCCTGGCCGATGCTGAAGTTGCGGGTCTGCATATTGCGACTGCCGTACTTCACCAGGCCGACGCCGGTGGCATAGATCGGCGAATTAACGACATCGGTCAAGCCGCCGATGTTCTGCGGCACACCGCGGCGCACCGGCAGGTCAAACACTTGTTCTGCCAACTCAGGCATGCCCGGCAGAATGGCCGAGCCTCCCGTCAACACGACCCCGGAAGCGATCAGGTCCTCGAAACCGCTCTTGACAATCTCCCGGTTGACCAACGTGAAGATCTCCTCGACGCGCGGCTCAAGAATCTCGGCCAGCAACTGACGTGACAGAACGCGCGGCTCACGACCGCCGACCGACGGCACTTCGATGGTTTCGTCCTTGCCAACCTTGGAGGCTAGGCAGCTCCCCGAGGTTTGTTTGATCTTTTCTGCTTCTGCGGTCGGAGTTCTCAAGCCAACAGCAATATCGTTGGTCAGGTGGTTGCCTCCCAGGGAGAGCACGGCAGTATGCTTGATCGCACCGTCAACGAAGATGGCAACATCGGTGGTACCGCCGCCGATGTCCACCAGGGCCACGCCGAGTTCTTTTTCATCGGGTGTGAGCACCGCCTCGGCCGAGCCGAGCTGTTCCAGCACGATATCGCCGACATCGACGCCCGCCTTGTTGCAGCTCTTGATGATATTCTGCGCACTGGCCACGGCGCCGGTGACAATATGCACCCGGGCCTCCAGCCTGACGCCACTCATGCCGAGAGGCTCCTTGATACCGTCCTGATCGTCGATGATGAATTCCTGCGGCAGGATATGGATCACTTCCCGGTCCATCGGAATGGCAATCGCCTTGGCCGCATCGATGACCCGGCGAACATCTTCGGTGGTCACTTCGCGGTTCTTGATGGCGATTACGCCCTGTGAGTTGATCCCCTTGATGTGTCCACCGGCAATACCGGCGAAAACGGTTTTGATGTCACAACCAGCCATCAACTCCGCTTCCTGGATTGCTTTGCGGATCGCACTCACCGTTCCCTCGATGTTGATGACGACGCCCTTGCGCAACCCGCGTGACGGGCTGGTGCCAATTCCGACGATATCCAGGCCTTCGTCTGTCATGGCACCGACAATGGCGCAAATCTTGGTCGTACCGATATCCAGTCCGACAATCAGGTTTTCCCGTTTGCTGTTCATCTCAACTCCCCTTCCGGCAGGCCTTAGCCTATAGTCCGCTTGACATCGATCTTGACAATGACCCGATCGATTACGTTCAAATCGATATACTTGAGCGCCGTCAGGCGCGGTTTCAAATCACTGTAAACCCGTTCCAGCCGCTGCAGCTTGAACGCGTAGCCATCCAGCCCCATCCGGACTGGCACGCCCCCTTCGGTGGTAAACAGGGTCAATCCATCCTGAGGATGGATATAGAACTCAGAAACGTCTTCCAAGGTAAAAACCTCACGTTGCCGCAGCATCTGCATGAGCCCCAGAGCCCGACGCAGCCGCCCCTGAACCTGCTCGGGGCTGTTGATCATGTCTTTTCGGTCAAGTCCGGTAATCACTGGGAAATCGAGCCGATCAGAGCCGTCCAGAAGCTTGAAAATCTCACCGTCACCATCGACGTAATACAGGTAACCCAGATCGACAATCGCCTCCGGCCGACGCTCGGTTACCCGAATCACGACTTCATCCGGAAAAGCCCTTTCGACCTCAGCTGTCGCAATCCACGGGTTTTCTTCAATCTTCCGACCAATCAGATGTAGGTCCAGATCGAACAGGCCATCGCCCGGCTGGATGTCCGAAGCCGCCATGATGTCGCCTTCGCTGACCCGCGCCTGATGCTCCACCCGGATCTTGTGAACAGCAAAGTATCCCGACTCGAACAGAGCTTGCGCCAACAGAACTGAACCGCTTGCGATCAGGGCGCCGGTGCCTACACCGATACAGACGCGCAGGGTCCGGTGAAACAGCTTGCGCCAGTCGCGCGACTGTTTCTCCTGCTTCGGGCGATTCTGCTTGACCCGTTTCTGTTTATTGCGCTTCAGATCGTTCATTGATCCGTTCCCTGCTCCAATCGGAGACTACTTGTCCAGGCCGGCGTCCTCGAGAATACGCTGTACCAGTTCGGCAAAACTGATCCCTGCATGGGCCGCCGCCTTCGGCAACAGACTGGTCTCGGTCATGCCGGGAATCGTATTGACCTCAAGGCAGAAAAACTCCCGCTCTCGCACCATAAAATCGACCCGCGCCGCGCCGCGACAACCCAGTAGACCGCAGGCGTCAACCGCCATCTGCTGCAGGCGACTGTAGAGGACGTTATCCAATGGCGCCGGCAGCAGATATTCCGTCTGCCCTTTGGTGTACTTCGCGGTGTAGTCGTAAAAGCCACTTTTCGGTACAATCTGAATGATCGGTAGCGCTTCGCCGTTCAAGACACTGACTGTCACTTCCAGCCCTTCAATAAAGTCTTCAACCAGGATGCGCCGATCATGCCGTAAGGCTTCGTCAAGACCTTGTTCCAGTTCCTGTAAATTCTTCGCAATGCTGATTCCGATGGTCGAGCCCTCCCGGGCCGGCTTGACGATCAACGGGTAATGGCGGCAACGTTTTAGCAACGCCGCCCGGTCATCCCCTTCGGCGAAGGCGACAAAACCGGGGGTCGAAAGCTCATGGTAAAGCAGCACCTGCTTGGTCACGACCTTGTCGGCAGCCAGGCTTGACGCCAGAACTCCGCTGCCCGTATACGGCACCCGCATCATTTCGAGCAAGCCTTGCACCGTACCGTCTTCGCCGAATCGGCCATGCAGAGCGATAAACGCCAAGTCGATTTCGGCGCTGCGCAACTGGAGCGGCAGGTCGTTGCCGGGATCAATTGCCACCGCGTTGTAGTCGGCAGAGGTGAGTGCCTTCAGCACGGCCTGGCCCGTCTTCAGCGAAACCTCGCGTTCCGCCGAGGGTCCGCCCATCAGGACGGCGATCTTCTGTTTACGCAGTTCAGCCCTGGTCATCGTTGGTCCGTTCCGTCAAACGCTGCAGAAACTCTTCACCGGTCTGCCAGATGTTGCCGGCACCAAGGGTGATCACCATATCGCCCGGTTCGACAACCGCCAGCAAGTGATCAACCATCGCCGCCTGGCTGCCGGCATAACTGCAGGACTTGTGGCCATGCTCGGCGATCCCTGCCACCAGGCTTTCCGCATCCACACCAGGGATCGGATCTTCGCTGGCAGCATAAACGTCCATGATCGCGACATGGTCCGCCTGGTAAAAGGCCGTCACAAAGTCATCGTACAGCGCCTGGGTACGGCTGTAACGATGCGGCTGAAAGACCGCCACAACCCGCCGAACCCAACCGTCCCGGGCTGCTGACAGGGTTGCCTTGATCTCAGCCGGGTGATGACCGTAGTCATCCACCACCATGATCTCGTTAACCTCTCCCTTGATCTGGAAGCGTCGCTGCACACCGCCGAAATCCTTGAGCCCTTCGGCGATGACCTCGAAGGGCAGCTGCAGCTCGAGTCCGACCGCGATCGCCGCCATGGCGTTTAGCACATTGTGCCGTCCCGGCATCTGGAAGCTGATCCGTCCCAACTCTTCGCCCTGCAACTGAACGTTGAAGGAGGTCCCGGACTGGTCATGCTCGACCTCAGAAGCCTGCAGGTCCGCTTGGCTGTTGAACCCGTAGGTAATCAGCCGCTTTTTCACCTCGGGGAGCAGCATCTGTATGTTCTCATCATCGAGGCAGAGGACCGCCAACCCGTAAAAGGGGACTTTATTGATAAAATTGATAAAGATATCCCGAATTTCTTCAATTCCCTTGTAAAAGTCGAGATGGTCGGCGTCGATATTGGTCACTACGGCGATCGTCGGCGAGAGTTTCAGGAAGGAACCGTCCGATTCATCCGCCTCGGCGACCAGAAACTTGCCCTGCCCCAGCTTGGCATTTGAACCGAACAGGTCGAGCCGACCGCCGATGACTACCGTCGGGTCAATGCCGCCATGTGACAGGATGGTCGCGACCATGCTGGTCGTCGTGGTTTTGCCGTGTGTACCGGCAATCGCCACGCCGTATTTCATCCGCATCAGTTCGGCCAGCATTTCTGCTCGCGGGATCACCGGAATGCCTCGCCGGTGAGCCTCCTGCACCTCTGGGTTGTCCGAACGGATCGCCGTTGACGTCACCACAACATCCACATCATCGAGATTTTCCCCACGATGTCCGTAAGCAACGATGCCGCCAAGCGACACCAGACGACGGGTGGTCTCGCTTTCTTTGAGATCGGAACCGGAAACCTGATAGTCCAGGTTGATCAGAACTTCGGCGATGCCACTCATACCGATGCCACCGATACCGACGAAATGGATTTTCTGAATTTTTCCGTACATGGTCTGTTCCGTTCAGTCCGCGGTTTTCATCAAGGTGCGGCACTCGTCCAGCAACCGCGCCGCCGCGCCGGCATGCGACATGCCTTGCGCGGCAGCGGCCATCGCCTTCAGCCGCGTTGCATCATTGAGCAGATCCGTTATTAACTTTGCCAGACGTTCGGCGGTCAGGTCAGCCTGCTCCAGTTGGATCGCCGCCCCTTTTGCCGCCAAAGCCTGGGCATTTGCCGATTGGTGACCGCCTGCCGCATGCGGGAAAGGCACCAGAATCGCCGGCCGACCGCATGCAGTCAACTCCGCCAAGGTTGTCGCTCCGGCCCTGCAGACCACCAGGGTGGCCTGCTGGTAGGCAGCCGCCATATCCGTGATGAACGCTTGGACGCTGGCGCTCTCCCAGCCAACCTTGCGGTAACCTTCAACAACCTCATCCAGGTCGGATTGACCGGCCTGGTGGATAATCTTCAGTTCGCCAAACTGCGCTTTCAATATCGGCAGGGCCTCCAGCAACGCCCGGTTGATTGCCCTGGCGCCCTGGCTGCCGCCAAACACCAGCAGGACCGGTTGATCGGCACGCAACTCAGAACATGTCTCCATTGCGGCCCTGACCGGGTTCCCGGTAACGACCGTTGGCCGTCCGGCAAAGGCTGCGTCGGCCTCCTCGAAGGAGAGGCAGATCCTCTGCGCCCAACGCCCCAACAAGCGGTTAGCCATGCCGGGCCGAGCGTTCTGTTCATGAATCAGGTACGGCATCTTCATCCATTTCGCCGCCAACAGTACAGGAACCGACGCATACCCACCGACCCCGACAATCGCGTCTGGGGCAAATTCTCTGAGGACTCTCTTCGATTGCCCTATCCCGGCCAGCAGGTTGCGTAACGCCTTGAGTCTGGCCTTGACACCGAGACCGGCCCAGCCACTCATGGCAACGGTTTGCAGCGGCCAGCCCAGTTCGGGGAGCAGGCGGGCCTCCAGCCCTTTTTCCGTGCCCACGAAGAGGACGTCACTGTCGGGCTCATCCTGTTTCAGGCGTTCTGCCAATGCGACCGCCGGGAACAGATGACCGCCCGTGCCGCCACCGGCCAGAAGCAGTCTCATTTCAGTTCCCCCGGAGCATGACTTGACACATTCAGCACAATGCCGATCGCCGCCAGGCTCATCAACAAGCTGCTTCCACCGTACGACAAGAAGGGCAAGGCCAATCCTTTTGTCGGCACCATGCCCATCACCACCGCCATATTGACAAACGCTTCCAGGCCAATAAGCAGGCTCATGCCGAATGCCAGGTAACAACCAAATTCGTCCGGCGCATGCAGAGAGGCGCGGAAGCCACGTATCACCAACATCAGGAACATGGCAGAAATCACAATGACACCAACAAAACCAAGCTCTTCGCCGATCACCGAGAAGATAAAGTCGGTATGGGCCTCGGGCAGATAAAACAGTTTCTGTTTGCTCTGTCCCAAGCCCTTACCGACAGCGCCTCCCGAACCGAAGGCAATCCAGCTCTGGATGATCTGGAAACCCGAGTTGCTTGGATCATCCCAAGGGTTCAAGAAGGCCAGTACGCGCTGCCGCCGGTAATCAACATTCATGACCAGGAAGTAAAGGATCGGCATCACGGCCACACCAACACCTGCCAGATAAATCAGGCGGGTCCCGGCGACCAGAAGCATCATCACGGCGACGACCCCGAGGGTCATTGCGCTGCCGAGGTCCGGCTGGGCCATCAGCAGCATCAGCAACACCGCGAGCAACCCCACATAAGGCAAAAAGCCGATTTTCAGGCTTTTAATCTTGTCTTTTTTCCGGGCCAGAGAATGCGCCATGAAGATGATCAAGCCAAGTTTCGCCAGTTCCGCTGGCTGGAACGAGAACCCGCCGACCGGCAGCCACCGCACGGCGCCACCCACTTTGCGACCGACACCCGGTATCAAGACCAGTGCCAGCAGCAGCAGACAAAGCAGCATCAACGGGACCGCCAGTTTCCGCAGGTATTGATAATCAAACCGAGCCGTCACTGCCAGAATGCTGAACCCGGCCAACGCAAACAATCCCTGTCGCTTCAGGAAAAAGAGACTGTCAGCATGCGCCCGCACGGCCATGATCGACGAGGAGGAGAACACCATCACCACCCCGAGACAGGTCAGGCAGACCGCCAGCAGCAGGATTGAATTGTCAGCGCCTTGCTTGATTTCCATATCGTCCTCAAGCGTCCTTTGCCAATCGTGCGACCTCTTGCTCAAACACCCGGCCGCGCTCTTCAAAATTGTTAAACATATCGAAGCTTGAGCAGCCTGGCGACAACAGCACCGTGCCGCCCTGCGGCGTCACAGCCGCGGCGACATCCACGGCATCGCGCATGCTGGTCGCTAGAGAAATCTCCGTCAATCCAGCAAAAGCCTCCTGCATGCGTGCCGCCGCTTCGCCGATCAGCACCAGGTGATCAACCTTCTGCCGCATCGGTTCCAACAGCGGCTCCAGGGAACCCTGCTTGTCCTTGCCGCCTGCGATCAGGGTCAGGGGCGGTACGGCACCCTCCAGACTCTTCACTACGCTACCGATATTGGTCCCCTTTGAATCGTTGAACCAGCGGACGCCATTCACTTCACCTGCCAAGGCCATCCGGTGCGGCAGCCCCCGGAAGGCAGTCGCCGCCTGCCAGGCGGTCTTTGCCGGGCAGCCGCTCATCAGCGGCGGGATCAGCGCCGCCATAACGTTTTCAACATTGTGCCGTCCCGGGATCACCAGTTCATTAACCGGGAAGCGTTTGCAGACGCCTGCGTATCTCCAGACCAATTGGTTCCCTTGCAGCGACATGCCCTCGTCGAGTTGCTGCGTGCTGCTGAACAAGACTTTGCGAGCCGCCATCCTTTCTGCAATTGCCATGACTCTGGCATCATCAGCATTCAAGACCGCGATATCCTGATCCGTCATATTTTCAAACAGCCGGGCCTTGGCTGCCTCGTAGCTGGCCATGTCCGGGTAACGGTCGAGGTGATCTTCGCTGATATTGAGCAGCAAACCGAAACGTGGGTGAAAGCGTTCAATCGTCTCTAGCTGGAAAGAAGAGAGCTCCACCACCAACCAGTCCCACTCTTGCCCAACAGCTTCAATCAGTGGCGTCCCCAGATTACCGCCGACAAAAGTCTGCTTGTCCCAAGCCTGGAACATTGCTCCCATCAACGAAGTGACCGTTGATTTACCGTTCGTTCCCGTAATTGCAATCAGCGGCTGCGGCAAGGAACGCGCCGCGACTTCGATTTCACCCAGAACCGGAACACCCCGCTGTCTAGCCGCACAGAGGACTGGGATATCGGTAGGGACGCCGGGGCTGATCGCCACCAGGTCCGCTGTCATGAACAGTTCTGGTGAGTGCCCACCAAAATCCAGCTGCTGAATATTTTGCTTCAGGTCTTCCGGCAGCACCACCTGCTCAGCGGGCCGGGCGTCGCTCATGACAACCCTCGCACCATGTTTCAGCAGAAAGCGCGCAAGGCCGCAGCCGGTGCGTCCGGCGCCGACCACAACAACCTGTTTTTCAGCAAGATCCCAATTCATTAGCGCAGCTTCAACGTCGATAGGCCAATCAGGGCCAGAATGATACTGATGATCCAGAACCGCACAATAATCTTCGGCTCCGGCCACCCCTTCAATTCGAAATGATGATGGATCGGTGCCATTCGGAATACACGCTTGCCGTAGAGTCGGAATGACGTGACCTGAACAATGACGGACAACGCCTCCATCACAAAAATCCCGCCGACAATGACCAGCACAATTTCCTGCTTGGTGATTACGGCGATGGTGCCGATCGCTCCCCCCAGTGACAGACTGCCGATATCCCCCATGAAGACCTGTGCCGGGTAGGTGTTGAACCAGAGAAACCCAAGGCCCGCGCCGATCATCGCACCACAGAGCACGGCCAGTTCGCCCGCACCCTGCACTTTATTGATCTGCAGGTAATTGGCCAGGTTGGCATGACCGGCCAGGTACGCGAACAGGAGGTAGGTGCCGGCGGCAATAATCACCGGTCCGATCGCCAACCCGTCCAGTCCGTCAGTCAGATTGACCGCGTTGCTGGCACCGATAATCACGACCATGGCAAAAGGCACGTAAGCCCAACCCAGGTCTGGATTGAGTCCCTTGAAAAACGGGAACGCCAGAGTGGTCTGGAAGGGCGGATAGAAGAACAGGGCCATGCCGATCGCAAAAGCAATCAGGATCTGCCAGAACATTTTTTGCCGGGGCGACAAACCATCGCTGCTTTTCAACCGAACCTTGAGCAGATCGTCAACAAAACCGATTACACCGTAGCCGATGGTCACCAGAATGGTCAGCCAGACGTAAAGATTCGTCAGATCCGCCCAGAGCAGGGTCGGCACGACGATCGCAAACAGGATCAGCACGCCCCCCATCGTCGGCGTGCCTTCCTTGACATAGTGTGATTCGGGACCGAGCTTGCGCACCCGCTGCCCCAGCTGCAGCGCCGATAGCTTGTTGATCAGCCAGGGCCCCAACAGGAAACTGAGCATCAAGGCGGTAATCGTTGCGTAAATCGCCCGGAAAGTAATAAACCGGAAGACATAAAACACCGAAAAATCGGTATGCAACGGATAAAGCAGGTGATACAGCATAATGTCCGCCTCTCAGGCCGTTTCCGGTTTATTTGCGGCATCCCGCAACAGGTCGACAACCTTTTCCAACTGCATGCCTCGCGATCCCTTGATCAACAGACGGTCACCCGCCTGCAACTGCTGCTCAATGCGCGCGGCAACGTCCGCGTGGCTCCGACCGATGATAATCCGGTCCACATCGAGGCCACCTTCAGCCGCGCCCTGGCCAAACTCGTTGGCAAATTCCCCGAGCAGAAACAGGTAATCGACACACTCTGCTGCCATCCGGCCGACTTCGCGATGCAGATCAGCAGCGGCTGCACCCAACTCCAGCATGTCGCCCAACAAGGCAAGCCGCCGTCCCGTACTGCCCAGGTCGTGCAGGGCATCCAGGGCCGCCCTAGCCGACAGGGGGTTGGCGTTGTAGCTGTCATTCAGAATCAGGATGTCGTTCCGCAACTCAAGCAGTTCCATCCGCCCTGGACAAGGGCTGAACTCTTCCAGCCCGGCCACAATATCCGACATGGAAACATTGAGGGCCTGCGCAGCAGCAGCTGCTGCAAGTGCATTCTGCACATTGTGACGCCCCGGCAGGGGCAATCGCACCGGTCTGGTTTCCCCGGCCAACAGCAGCTGGAATTCAACCGAACCGTTTCGTGCCGTAACATGATCGGCACGAATCTGCGCTTCAGCCGAGCGCCCATACGTGATTTTCTTAACACCATTCGCAACCGGCAGCTGGGCCACATGGGGGTCGTCCGCATTGACCAGGGCTGTCCCCCCGAAAGGTAGATTCGCAAAAAGCTCACCTTTGGCGCGGGCGACGGCATCAATGCCACCCAGGCTTTCCAGGTGAGCACGGCCGACATTGGTAATCAAACCGATCTCTGGCCGGACAATCTCGGTGAGGCGAGCGATCTCTCCCCGCTCGCTCATGCCCATCTCGACGACCGCCCAGCAATGTTCCGACTTGAGGTTGAACAGGGTCAAGGGAACGCCGATCAAGTTATTATAATTTCCGGCGGATTTGAGCCCGTCTCCGGTGCGGGACAAGATCGACGCGAGCATCTCCTTGGTCGTGGTTTTGCCGGAAGTGCCGGTAATCCCCACCACTGGACCGCTGAACCGGTTGCGCAGCATCGCGGCCAGATCGCCCAGAGCACGCAGCGTGTCTTCCACCTGCACCACCGGGATCGACAGTCCACCCACCGTTTCTTCGCTCAGGCAGGCAGCCGCACCGGCTTGTGCGACCTGCGCCAGAAAATCGTGACCGTCAAACCGCGGCCCACGCAGGGGGATAAACAGCTCTCCCGGCTGCAGCGCCCGGCTGTCCGTACAGAATCCCTGCACTCTGACATCTGCTCCATTACTGACCAGCCGTCCTCCGGTTGCTTCGGCAACGGCGCGTAAGGTCAGATCCATCATGCGACGCCTCCTGCACCCAGTGCCCTGCGAATCTCTTCGCGGTCGTCAAAATGAACCTTCTGCGTACCAAGAATCTGGTAATCTTCGTGCCCTTTTCCGGCGACCAGCAGAAGATCGCCCGGCTGTAGCAAAGACACCGCAAAATCGATTGCTTCACGCCGATCGGGAATCACAAGGTAGCCACGGTCCCGAGCACTTTCAGCCTGTTCCAGGGTCCACTCTTGAGCATGGACACGCCGGAGGCCTTCTCTGACATCGTCGAGGATCAGCAACGGATCTTCGGTGCGCGGGTTGTCCGATGTCGCTACAGCAATGTCGGACCACTGTGCAGCCACCTCTCCCATCACTGGACGCTTGGTCCGGTCCCGGTCGCCACCGCAGCCAAAGACTGTCAGCAGGCGTTGTGGCTGTAAGGCGCGTAAGGCTTCGAGGACTCGACTCAGGGCATCACCAGTATGTGCATAATCCACCAGAATGACTGCGTCCCGATCATTATCGATCCGCTCGAGGCGCCCCGGAATCTGGGGTGCCTGCGCCAGACCGGCTTCGATGGTTTCGGCCGGCAGACCGAGCGCCACCGCAGCAGCAACACTGCACAACAGATTCTCGATGTTGTAGTCACCCAGCAAGCGACTGTTAACCCGAACATCCCCGCTGGGAGTCCTGATCGTACCTTGGATGCCATCCAGCGACACCTCAAGCGAACGTGGCCGGATGGCCGCGGACTCGTTCTGGCCGCAAGTCAGCGCATCCGGCAGCTGTTCAGCCAGGCGGGCTCCGTAACTGTCATCGATGTTGATGACAGCACGCCCCGCATCACGCGGCAGCAGATCATCAAACAGACGGCGCTTACTTTGGAAATACCATTCCATCTCCTGGTGATAATCGAGATGCTCCGGCGTCAGGTTGGTAAAGACCCCTACCTGGAAATGGATCCCGTCCGCCCGATACTGATCAAGGGCATGCGACGACACCTCGAGAGCCACCGAACAAGCCCCGTCACTCCTGAATGACGCGAGCCTTGCCAGCAGGTCGGTCGCTTCTGGCGTGGTGTGCGGTGCCGGGTATTCCTTATCCTGGTAGCGGTAATTGACCGTACCGACCACCGCCGGCGCCAAACCGGCTTGTTCTAATATCGCTTCAAGTAGGTAGCTGATCGTGGTTTTGCCGTTGGTCCCGGTAATGCCGACCACCGCCATATCCCGGGTCGGATCTTCGTAAAAAACCTGTGCAGCCTGGGCGAGAGCCTGGCGGGCATTCTCGACGACCACCCCGGTGACTCCCGACGGCAGCGAACTCTCTCGTTCAGCCACCACGACACTGGCTCCACGGGACACGGCATCGTCAATAAAAGCATGCCCATCGTGCACCTGACCGCTCAATGCGAAGAATGCGCTGCCCGGACCAGCCTGCCTGGAATCAAAACAGAGATCCTCAATTATTGCGGACCTCGTCCCCAGCAGCCTGACCACCTGGCAATTTTTTATCAGTTCAGATAATTGCATCTCGGTTGACCGTCACCCTGGTGGAGCCAGCTTGACCCAGGCCGGCGTCCCATATGAAATCCCCATGCCCGGGGCAGGAAACTGCTCAACCACCTGCCCTTGGCCGCGAAAGCTCAAATTCAGCCCTTTTTCACCCATCAATTTCAAAACCTGCCGGTAGCTCATCCCGGCGAAGTCTGGCATCTGAGGTCCCCCACCTGCTGTCGCGGCAATCTTGTTCCGCATCAGCGGGGGTTGTTTTTCCGGCAACTCTGCAAAGAACTGTTCTAGAGTCGGCCCATTGTCTTCGGCCACGACGGTCTCTGTCGGCGCCACCTTGAGGTACTGCAACGCTTGTGAAGCAATCCGTGAAAAAACCGGTGCGGCAACCAGGCCGCCATAAACCACCTTCTCCGGCTCATCAATCATCACCAGCATCACCAGACGAGGATCTTCGGCCGGGACAAATCCGACAAAGGACGCCACCCGCTTGTCCGCCGAATAACTCCCGGTCACAGGATCGACCTTTTGGGCCGTACCGGTTTTACCGGCAACCCGGTATCCGGGAACGCGCGCCTTGGTCGCTGTCCCGCCGTCGGCCGTCGTCGTTTCCATCATCGCGCTGACCCGCTTGGAAACATCGCTGGCGATCACCTTGCGGGCCACCTTGGGCTGATACGTGGTCCTGACCTGTCCCTGCTGGTCGACCACCCGTTCAACAACATAAGGTTCCATCAGGTAGCCGCCGTTCGCAATGGCGGCCGTGGCGGCGGTCAACTGCAACGGGGTCACCGACAAACCCTGCCCAAAGGAAATCGCCGCAAGATCGACCTCGAACCAGCGACTCGGCTTGTGAACCATTCCAACCTGCTCCCCCGGCAGGTCAATGCCGGTCAGAGCACCAAAACCGAATTTCCGGATGTAATCGTAAAAACTGTCTCGCTCGAGAATCTTGCCGATTTTAGCGGAACCGATATTCGAGCTGTACTTGATGATCTCCAGTGGAGTCAGTTTGCCGTGCGGCTTGTGATCGTGAATCGTTTTGCCGCCGACCCGGAACTTGCCATTTTCGCAGTCGATGCGCTGCGTCGTGTTGATCACCGCTTCATTCAACGCGGCAGCCATCAGAAAGATTTTAAAGGTAGAACCTGGCTCAAACGCATCGCAGATGGCCCGGTTGCGCCACTGGGATGGCCTGTATTTGCCGAAAGCATTCGGGTTGTAAGTCGGCTGACTCGCCATGGCGAGAACTTTGCCGGTCGACGGTTCAAGCATCACGACCGTGCCAGCGCGTGCACCGGAGCTTTCCACGCCAGCTGCGAGTTCCCGTTCGACAATGTACTGCAGGTTCTTGTCCAGGGTCAGGAATAGGTCATCCCCGCTACTCGCCCCCTTGACTTCCGGGGCACCAGACCCGATACCGCGACCCAGAGCATCCCGCTCGGTCACCAGAAAACCGCCGCTGCCCAACAGGGTCTGGTCATACCGAAGCTCCAGGCCTTCCAGCCCTATTGGATCGAGCCCGGTAAACCCGAGGAGGTGCGCTGCAACGCCGGAGTTCGGATAGAAACGCCGGTGCTCCTTAATTCTGTGGACCCCCTCGATATTCAAGCCGAGAGTCATCGCACTCTCCTGCGGTGACACCTGCCGTTTCAACCAGGCGAACCCCTGGTTGCCCTTCAGCTTGGCTTTGACAGCAGAAACCGGCAGGCCAAGCGCCTTTGCCAGCGGTTTGGCGGCAGCCGCCTTCTCAGTCAACTTGCGTGGCTCGGCATAAATCGAATCGACATCGATACTGACCGCCAGCTCTGCGCCGTTGCGGTCGTAGATCGTTCCTCGCTGCGGTGTCAGAGGCACAATCTTCTGGTGCTGCCTTTCGGCGCGCTCAACCCAATCGCTGCCGTGAATGACCTGGAGATCCAACGCTCGAAAACCCACCAGCACAAAGCCAAGCAGGAACAGCACCCCGACCAGGCGGATGCGAATTCGAATGCCTTTCTCCAGTTCGCTCATCAATCGACAGTTACAACCTGTTCCGGGACCGGCAAACGCAGTCCGAGTTCACGTCTGGCAACCCGCTCAATCCTTTTCGGGTTCTGCAAGCTGGCCGCCTCCAAGGTCAATTGCGCCACCTCATGCCGACTGGTGCGCAACGTTGCCTCAATGCGAGAGATGTCGTATTCCAGGCTGGTCACCTGAACCCGCGACCAGACAAAAAACAGGGCGACCAAAGAAAACAGGCCGATAAAGCCGAGAACCGGCAACAACTTCGGTTTGCGCAAAGCAAAGCCATTGATCTTCGGCATTGCTCTGGTAGTTACACTCGCCATAGTCAACTCCCTCTAAACCCGGTTTTCCGGGGAAACTCTTCATTACAGCCGCTCCACAGCACGGAGAATTGCGCTGCGAGCCCGAGGATTACCGGCAATCTCCTCGTCTGAGGCGCGAACGCCCCGTCGGGTCAGCACCTTGACCGTTGCCTGCTTGTCACAACTGCACACCGGCAGTCGCGGTGGGCAGACACAATCGATCGCCGCATCTCTGAACCGGTGCTTGACGATGCGATCTTCGAGAGAGTGGAAACTGATCACCACCAGCCGCCCTCCCGGTTTCAAAACATCCAGGGCTGCATCAAGACCATCCCGCAGACGATCCAGCTCCTGGTTTACGTAAATTCGTAAGGCTTGAAAAACCCGGGTGGCCGGATGAATCCGTTGCGGCACCCGCCCTTTGGGGACGACGTCGCAGATCAACTCGGCGAGCTGCAGGGTCGTCTTCAAGGGGTTCTCCTCCCGCGTCCGGACAACGGCCTTGGCAATCCGCCCCGCCCAACGCTCTTCGCCATATTCACGAAATATCCTGCGCAGGGTCTCCACCTCACTCTCGGCCAGAACATCAGCGGCCGTCAGCGGCCCGTCCGTGTCCATCCGCATATCCAGCGGGCCATCCTCACGGAACGAGAACCCTCGCTCGGCACTGTCCAGCTGGTGGGACGACACCCCGATATCCAGCAGGACGCCATCGACCTGGTCAATCTCGAGCGCGGCGAGGTGGGTCGTCAGGTCGGAATAGGTTCCGCGTCGCAGAATGACTCTCTGTCCGAAACCCGCCAGGGTCCTGCCAGCTGCAGCCAGCGCCTGCGGATCCTGGTCCAGGCCGACCAGACGCCCGTCCGGAGAGCTTGCCTCAAGAACCAACCGGGCGTGCCCGCCACCGCCAAGCGTGCCGTCGACATACGTGCCGCCCGCCTGAGGAGCAAGGTAGGTCATCACCTCTCCAGGCAGCACTGACACATGCGAAAAGGCTCGCTCAGCCAAGGATCAAAGCCCCAACTCGAAACGCTTCTGGCGCTGCTCGGCGAGACGCTTCTCCGCCTCAGCCTGCGTTTCGAGGTATTTGCTCTTGTTCCATATTTGAATTTTGCCGTCGCCGCCAACCACGACGACATCGCGGACACCATCGGTGTCCAGCTGACAGTACTCGCGCAATGCCTGCGGCAGCTGGATACGACCCTGCTTGTCAAAAACACAATGTGTTGCAGGGGTAACTGTGGTCAGATGAAGGTCTTCCCGGAATTGGTCATGGGGAAGCTGGGCGAATTTTACGAGGAACTTTTCCCACTGGGAGACAGGATAAGCGACAATTCCGCTACGGTCTTGAGTGACAACCAACGTGTCATCGCTGTAAGCCTCTTTGAGGACGTCGCGAAACCGAGCCGGAATGCTGGCCCGCCCCTTGGCATCGATCGAATTGTAATAGACGCCCTGAAAACTCATTTGGCCCTCTTTGGGCTAAAAATACACGTTTCACCACTTTCTGGGCAAATATAGCCGTGAAGAGCTGACGTGTCAAGAATAATTTCATTTTTTTAAGGGGTTAGCCCATCAGGGGGATGAGATTAAATGCTCCGCAAACAGGTCATTTTAAAGCGCGATAAATATCCGCCCCGGAGCAAGGGTAACAACAGTCGCGTTTTCAACAAGATAAGAACAAAAGCATGAAGAAGCTTCTCAAAACATCTGGTGATTATATCGGAACAGGTTGGTCCTGAAGCGGATCAGGACCCCTCGCCGGGTGGTGTGAGCAGGCACATCTCGATCTCCTCGATACGGTGATCCTCCATACTCCGCACGGTAAAGCGGGCTCCGCGAACTTCACACTGATCACCCTCCTGGGGAATTCGCTCCAGGGCATGCAGCACGAACCCCGCCAGGGTATTGACATGCTCTTCGGACAGGGCCAAGTCGAAACGACGATTGATGTCACGCAGTGGTATACTGCCATCGACCAGGAAGCGACCCTGTTCCAGCGGTCGGATCAAGGCATCTTCGTCATCGTACTCATCCTGGATCTCCCCGACGATCTCTTCGACGATATCCTCCAGAGTGACAATCCCTTCAACCCCGCCATATTCATCGACCACCACAGCCAAGTGAACCTGCTTGCGCAGAAACGCCTGCATGAGTGCCTCGACCGACTTGGCCTCCGGCACAAAATAGGGCGCTCGGGCCACCCGACGTAGGGAAAAACCTTCCGGTTGGTCGACAAAGCCGAGAATCTCCTTGATATGGATAACCCCGACAATCCGATCCAGCTCTCCCTCATAGACCGGAAAGCGGGAATGCCGAACCTCGGAGCCGATCCTGATCAACTCATTCAACGGCGTCCCCACTTCGACACCGACCACCTCGGTCCGCGGCACCATCACGTCGCGCACCCGGATTTCGGAAAGGTCAAACACGCCATGCAGCATGCGCCGCTTGTCCTGCGCCACGACCCCGGCGGATTCACCGAACTTGATCATGGTACGAATTTCATCTTCGGAGATCAGGGGACGGGCGTCCTCGCCTTGCAGCAGCTTGGTCAACAAACCGGAAATGCGCGTCACCACCCAGTTGACCGGGGTCAACAGCCACATGGCAAAACGGATCGGATACAACACTTTGAACGACAGCTTCTCCGGGTATCGGGCAGCGTACGTCTTGGGGCAGACTTCGGCAAAAATCAGCAGCAGTGGTGTCAAAATCAGGATGGTCAGAAATTCGCCGCGCCCACCGAACAGGTCTATAAGCAAGGTCGTCGCAAACACGGAGACGGCAATATTGACCAGATTGTTGCCGACTAGGATGGTGCTGAGCAGATGCTCCGGCTCCTCGAGCAGGCTGTCAAGTTTGCGGGCGTCCTTATGATCCTTGTCGGCAAGATACTTGACCCGCAACCGATCCATTGACATCAGGGCGGTTTCCGACCCGGAAAAAAAGGCGGAAAATAGAAAAAGAACGCCGAGACCGATCAGGTGAAGCCATTGGTCACTGGTCATGGACGGTGCGCTGCCTCGCAGGGTAACGGGGAATAACAACTGCAACAAGCTGGAATGAGTGAATTCTACCTGACATGCCCACCAAAAACAATCCAGTTTTGCGTTGATTGCCGCTCCCGCTGCTCTATGATATAAACGATGCTCCAACACTTGCCGACCGGGAGACACTTTCCATGACGGATGTCGCTGTCCGACGCCACACAGAGCTCTGCAAAGAGCTGCATCGCCACAACCATCTTTACCACGTCCTGGACCAACCGGAAATCAGCGATGCGGACTACGACCAGCTGTTCAGGGAACTGCTCGACCTCGAGCAGCAGCACCCTGAGCTGAGGAGCGTCGCCTCCCCCAGTCAGCGCGTCGGCGCAGCACCACTCGAGAAGTTTCCGGCGTTCGAGCACGCCCGGCCAATGCTCTCCCTGGAAAACGCTTTCAACGATGATGAACTGCGGGAGTTCGATACCCGGGTCCGACGTTTCCTGGCCACCGACCAACAGATCGACTATGTCTGTGAGATGAAACTGGATGGTGTCGCCGTCGAACTGGTCTACGAGAAAGGTCGGCTGGTGGCCGGCTCGACCCGCGGCAACGGCTTGGTCGGGGAACAGATCACCGAGAACTTGCGCACCCTCTCCTCAGTCCCGTTGGTACTGCAGCCGCCCTTCCCGGAGCTGCTCGACGTGCGTGGTGAAGTCTACATGGACCTCGCTGCATTCCAACAGCTCAACCGCACGCGGGAAGAGGACGGACAGCCTGTATTCGCCAACCCGCGCAACGCGACAGCCGGCAGTCTGCGCCAGCTCGATTCACAGATCACAACGAAGCGCCCCCTGAAAATCTACTGCTACGGCCTCGGCCGGCTGGAAGGAGCAGATGTCGCGTCGCACTTCGGAGCCCTGCAACAGCTGCAGGAGTGGGGACTGCGCGTCAATCTGGAACATACGCACCTGGCGCACGGCATCGAAGAGGTTTTGACCTACTTCAGGGACGTTGAAGCTGCCCGCGAAAACCTGCCGTACGAAATAGACGGCGTGGTGGTCAAGGTTGACTCTTTGGCCCTGCAGCGTGAGCTCGGAGAGAAAACCCGGACACCGCGCTGGGCCATTGCCTGCAAGTTTGCCCCGCGCCAGGCGGAAACCCTCGTTGAAGATGTTCGCCTGCAGGTCGGCCGCACCGGAGCGGTTACCCCGGTCGCCCAATTGCGTCCCGTCGAGGTGGCCGGCGTCATGGTCTCACGAGCCAGCCTGCACAACTGGGATGAGATAGATCGCCTCGACCTGCGTATCGGAGACCGGGTTGTTGTCGAACGGGCCGGCGACGTCATCCCCGACGTGGTCAAGGTCATCTCCGAACAACGTGACGGCACAGAGTCTGCGGTCCCCATGCCGACCGTCTGCCCGGAATGTGGCTCGCCAGTAAGCCGGCTCGAAGGGGAAGTCGTACCACGCTGCCAGGGCATCGCCTGCCCGGCCCGGCTCAAGGAATCTATCAAGCATTTTGCGTCAAAAGGCGCCATGGACATTGACGGCCTGGGCGATCGCTATATTGACCAACTTTTGCGCCTCGACCTGGTCAAGGATGTCGCCGACCTGTACACGCTTGAACGGCAGGATTTAAATCAGTTTGAACGGATGGGTGACCGTCTGGCCGAAAAACTGCTGCAGGCGATCGCGTCCAGCCGACAGCGCCCCTTTTCCCGCTTCCTTTACGCCCTCGGCATCCGCCACGTCGGCACACATCTGGCTAAAGTTCTGGCCCGCCAGTTCGGGTCTCTGGATGAGTTGATGCCGGCGACCCGTGAGGAGTTGCTGGCTGTCCATGAGGTTGGCGGCCAGGTCGCTGACAGCGTAATCCGCTTTTTCGAGGGATCCCGAAATCGCACGGTCCTGGACAAACTGAACCAGGCGGGCGTCATCCCCCGGCAGGAAGCTCGCCTTGCCGGCGGCCCGCTCTCTGGAAAGACCTTCGTCTTTACCGGAGCACTCGAATTATTCACACGTAAACAGGCACAGGAGATGGTGGAGCAGTTGGGTGGCCGGGCGGCCGGATCGGTCAGTAAAAAAACTGATTTTCTGGTCGCAGGTGCCAACGCTGGCAGCAAGCGGGACAAAGCAGAATCCCTCGGAATTGAGATTTTGTCGGAGTCTGAGTTTTTGCAACGCATCGAGGAAATGAAACAACCATGAACATTCGCGCCAACGCTAAAATTTACGGCCGCGTCCAGGGGGTCTTTTACCGTCAGTCAACCATGGAGGCCGCTCGCCGACTCGGTCTGACCGGCTGGGTCAGGAATCTGCCAGACGGCAGCGTCGAAACTGTTGCCGAGGGACCGGCCGGGGCGGTCCGTGATCTGATCAACTGGTGTCACCAGGGCCCGCCGGCGGCTGATGTCGTATCGGTCGATGTAGACTGGACCGATGCAACCGACGAGTTCCGTCACTTTACCGTTCGTTAAAACCCTTCTTTGAAAACAGCTTACCCACCCTACCAGCAGTGCATCAACCGTAAATACTTCACGTGGCGTTACCGACAAAAAACGGCAACGACATTCGCGAAAAACGTCTGTTTTCACGTCCCCCAAAAGACGTTAAAGCCTACCTATCTCTTCGTGAGCAAGGCCCTACAGTTTTTTTTGAAACGACAAAAACCACACAACACTATGAATTCACACTAATTAGCATACGCGCACCAAAAACACACAAGAATCGCGCGTGTTTACTAATTATAATTGGCACACAGTTTGCGACGAATAGTGTGTCCACATACAACGTACACATGAACTGCAATCAAGGGAGATCAGGAAATGACAGAATGTGAATTGCTGGCAACCTGCGGTTTCTACAAAAAATACCAGGACACCCTCAGCCTGGCCTGCCGCGGCTTCATCAAGACCTATTGCCGTGGAGGTCAGATGGACGAATGTGTCCGCAAGCAGTACCGCATGGAACATGGTCAACCACCGGCAGACGACATGATGCCGTCCGGCCAGACGGTTCCGGAACAGTATCGAGGACAATCAGTTGTCGGAGGGGACACCAAGACGTCCTGACAAGCGGGGAGAATGGTAGGCAGCGACATGATCAATCGGCATCGTCGAGGTACTTCAGACTTTCCCGGTAGACATCGCTGCCCGGCACGCCGTACTCCTTTGCGATCATTTTGACGACATCCCGACGTGACAGGTCAGATTCTTCCAGCATCTTACGCAAGGCAACCGTCATGCTGACTCGGGGTGCATCCTCTGACGGCGGCAGAATCAACACCAGCTCCCCCTTCACCGCACTTTGCCCGAAATGGGCCAGGGCTTCCGCCGTGCTGCCTCGGAACACCTCTTCATGCAGTTTGGTCAGTTCACGTACGACAACCAACTGACGGTCCGGGCCGGAGACCTCCAGCAGATCGTTGAGGGCCGCCAACAGACGATGCGGTGCTTCATAAAAGACCAAGGTCTGGTCGAGGCCGGCGCGATCCTGCAGGAGACTACGGCGTGCGACAGCCTTGGCCGGAAGAAAGCCTTCAAAGGTAAATCGGTCGGTCGGCACCCCGGCAACACTCAAAGCACCCACCAGGGCGGACGGGCCAGGCACCGCGACGACGCAGATGCCAGCGGCATGACACGCCTGCACCAGCCGGTAGCCCGGGTCGGCAATCCCCGGCGTCCCCGCATCACTGATCAGAGCAACATCCTGCCCGGCACGGAGTTTTTCCAACAGAGGATCAACTTTCTGCCGGGCGTTATGTTCATGGTAGGAGACCAGGGGGGTTCCGATCTGATAATGGACCAACAGTTTCCTGCTATGGCGGGTATCCTCGGCGGCGACCAGGGCTACCTCCTTGAGAACCTGTACGGCCCGGAAGGTCATGTCACCGAGGTTGCCGATCGGTGTCGCGACCACATACAAACAACCACCGGCTGGCGACATCACCGCTCCGCTCATTCCGACTCCACAGCAAACTCAGCAAGAGCCAAAGCTTCCAGCTCGGCCAGCCAGAGCGCCGCACTCGCATCACTCGGCATACGCCAGTCGCCTCGCGGTGACAGGGCGACACTGCCGACTTTGGGGCCGTCCGGCAAACAGGAACGTTTGAACTGCTGCGAGAAAAAGCGCCGATAGAAGAGTGTGAGCCAACGACAGATTTCCGCAGGGGTGTAGTCGCCGGCGAACGCCTGGCAGGCCAGAGCGAGAACCTTACGCGGCGCAAAGTGACAGCGCACGACCTGGAACAGGAAGAAATCGTGCAGCTCGTAGGGGCCGACATGATCCTCGGTCTTCTGGCTGATCTCCCCGTTGACATCGGGCGGCAAGAGTTCAGGAGAAACTGGCGTCGCACAGACATCTGCCAGAATCTCAGCCGCCCGGCCAGAGAATTCTGCTTCCGCACACCAGGCAATCAGGTAACGCACCAGCGTTTTGGGGATCGAGGCATTTACACCATACATCGACATATGGTCGCCGTTGTAGGTACACCAGCCGAGCGCGAGCTCTGACAAATCGCCGGTGCCGATCACCAAGCCACCCTGCTGATTCGCCAAGTCCATTAGAATCTGGGTGCGTTCCCGTGCCTGGGAGTTCTCGTAAGTAATGTCGTGACTCTGCGGATCCTGCTCGATATCGGCAAAATGTTGCCGGACAGCCGCGTCGATCGAGATGGTCTTCAGGTTGACGCCGAGTTCACGGGCCAGCTCGGATGCGTTGTTGCGCGTCCGATCGGTCGTGCCGAACCCGGGCATGGTCACAGCGAGAATCCCGTCGCGCGACAGGCCGAGCCGATCAAACGCCTTGACCGTCACCAGCAGCGCCAGAGTTGAATCGAGCCCACCGGAGATGCCTACAACCACCTGCTTTCCACCAGTATGCGTCAGCCGCTTCATCAATCCGGTGGTCTGGATGGCGAAAATCTCATGGCAACGAGCCTGTCTCTCGTTCTCACCGGCCGGCACAAAGGGGGTTCGGGGAAGGGGTCGCATAACCGGCGCTGATGTCTCTTCACCCACAACCAGATGAAGGAGATCGTAGCTACCGTCAGGAACTGACTGGGCATAACCATTGTTGCGCAAACGTTCGTTCTGCAAACGTTCGATATCAATGTCGGCAACGGCCATACCCGTTTCGAATTGGAACCGATCCGTTTCAGCCAACAGTTGTCCATTTTCTGCAATCAGGCAATGCCCCGAAAAAACCAGATCGGTACTCGACTCCCCAGGGCCGGCTGAAGCGTAAATATAAGCCGCCAGACAACGTGCCGACTGAGCTTCAACCAATGCTCGCCGATAGGCGCATTTCCCCAGAGTCTCCGGACTGGCCGACAGATTCAACAAAACAGTTGCGCCAGCCGCAGCCATCTGTCCACTAGGCGGACTGGCGACCCAACCATCCTCGCAGATTTCGATCCCGATGACAGCGCCGGGAAAGCCCTCTATTGCAAACAGCAAGTCGGTGCCAAAGGGGACTTCAATCTCATTGAAGGCGACCAGCGTTTCAGTCGCATCCAGCGCACGGGAGAACCAACGCTCTTCATAAAATTCAAGAGTGTTCGGCAAAAAAGTCTTCGGGACGACACCAACAATCCGACCCCGGTTGATCACCACGGCGGCATTGAACAGGCGGCCGGCCTGGCGAACCGGGGCCCCGACCACGAGGGTCAGATCCAGGTTTTGACTAAAGCGGGCAAGCGCCTCAAGGGCGTCTTCGACCGCATCAAGCAGCAAACTTTGATAGAAGAGATCGCCGCAACTGTAACCGGTCAGAGACAGTTCAGGGAAAACAACAATCTGGCATCCCTGATCCGCAGCTGCCTCCGCCGCGAACTGGATGCTCTGTAGATTGGCAGATACGTCGCCAACAAGACACTCGGGCGACACCGCCGCGATTCTCAGCAAGCCAAGCTTTTTGATAGATATGGGCACGAAAACGCCTCCTTCGGAAATGCTCACATTCTAAGGTGCGCTCAGGGAAAAAGCAAACAGATAGGGGGAGAAAGGGCGTTCTGACCGGAGCGGAGCCAGCCACCTCCAGGCTCGGGAACAATTCTCTCGCAATATTGCAAAAACAGATGCCGCAACACCTTGCAAAAACACAACACACTGTTCTCCATAACCAATAAGGCGATAAGTAGCTGTTTTACAAAAGAAAATGCCAGTACTTTAAATGTTAAAGTAAATCATATTTGAGAGAAGGCCGGCGACAGCAAACCAGAGTTTTGCCTAATTGCAAAACCACCCAAAATAAGCAGAATCTAATCCGCCATGTATATTCAGCATAACTCATTGCTTTTACAATGTTTTCATAAAATCTAAACCAGAAACAAACAGTGGTATAGAAATTGCTCTAACAAATCTGCAATCAAAATATAACAGCTACAAACACAATACAACCGCTCACGAAAACAGAAAGGATGTCACCATGCACGCAACTATCAATGGAATCAAAATAGCTTTCGACGATGTCGGCAGCGGCCCGGCCGTGATCCTGTTGCACGGTTTCCCGTTCAATCGCCAGATGTGGGTCTCGCAAGTGGAAGACCTGGCGGAGAACGGCTTTCGGGTCATCGCCCCCGACCTGCGTGGCTTTGGTGAAAGCGAAGCAGGCGACAAGCCGCTCAACATTCGTACCTTATCAGACGATGTCTCTCGCCTCATGAAGTATCTCGGCATCGGCCGGGCCGTTCTGGTCGGCATGTCGCTGGGAGGAGAAGTCGTCCTTGACCTGCTGCGCCGTCACCCTCGAAAAGTGGTTGCGACCAGCATCCTGGCCCCGATGATGCCACTCGCAAGTGCTGAGGAACAACTCCGTTACCTCAATTTTGCCGAACTGATCCGCGAAGGGCACCACCAAACTGCCATCGATGGCCTCTGCCAGTGGATTTTTTCTAGCGACGGAACAAAAGAGAATCAAGAGATTGTTGATAAGGCCCGCCGGCTCATGGAAACGGTTGATCCGCAGACCCTGGCCAAGGGGATGACCTATTGTGCTCAACAGCAAAAATGGGTCGAACGCGGAGAGCGTCACAAAACTCCGACCTTGGTAATCAGTGGCGAAAATGACCCCCTGTCGTCACCAAAACAGGCAGAAGTCCTATCCAGTCTGCTTCCGGTAGGCCGGCGACAAGTAATTCGCGAAACGGGTCATCTGTTTAACTTCGAGGCGCCCGAAGACCTGAACCAGTTTCTGGTTGAATTCCTTTGTGAAGTCAGTGATTACAAGCCCAGCTATCTCCAAATGGCCGCAGACCGCGTCAGGTCGAGCCTGAATTTCGATTTCCTGCATGACTACGACGAAGAAGCTGAAACCGAATGCGAGGGGATCGTTTAAACCGGCTCATCGTCAATACCAGCACATCGCAATCAGCCGAGTCGGACTCCCCGACTCGGCTGTATTTGTCTCAAACAGGCACCTCTCCCATGAACGTCCGCTTTGCTTGACGATGATTTTTCTTTGTTATTCAGGCCACAATTCTGTCTCATAAACACAGCGTGCAGAGAACTGAAATATCCGAAATTCCTAGGTTAGCGAGATCATACCGAAAGCCATATATCCGCAAAACAAGATGTCTAACCATTTGAATTATAAGGATTTTTACGACGGATTAATTTGACAGACTGAAGCAACATTTGGTACTATTCTATATCTTCAAATTTGGCGAACAATCTACTGTTCCAACATCAAAGGGGCTGTTGTGAGAGGATTGATAAGAGTGGAATTGACAGACGGAGCCGTCTGTAGCATGGCCCAAAAAGCCTTTAACATTTTCCTCTCACAAAATGAAGTTGTTGGTTTCGAGCGTTCTGGTGGCTGGGTTCTCATAGGCCAATGTCTCACAAGAGACACAACATCTTCAAACATCTACAAGGGGCCTGAGCGTCGTCGCGTGACCTGACCCTTTCCAGTAGTCATTCATAAACCTACACCTACCCCCCCAACCGCTCCTTGGCCACTCCTCCCCTAACGACTATCATTTCTCATGCAGGTTATATTACAATCTTCAGTATCCAATGCAACGGATGAGCTCCCTAAACACATCCATACGTGATCAGCAAGGAGAAAGCATGAAGATTACCTTTCACGGCGCGACCCAAACTGTCACTGGCTCCTCACATCTGCTAGATGTTAACGGTAAAAAGATCCTGCTCGACTGTGGCCTGTTCCAGGGCAGACGGAAGGAGTCCTTCGAACGGAACCGCAGTGAGTTCTGTAAAGGCGAGATAATCGACTGCCTGATTCTTTCGCATGCCCACATCGATCACTCCGGTCGCATTCCCTGTCTCGTCAAGAACGGTTTTACCGGCGATATCTTCTGCACATCGGCAACCCGGGATTTGTGTGCCGTTATGCTTATGGACAGCGCCTACATCCAGGAAAAGGATGTGGAGTTTGTTAATCGCCGGCGCAAGAAAAAAGGTCAACACCTCTTCGAACCACTCTACACCAAAGCAGATGTAGCTAAGGGCATGGAGCAGTTTTTGGGGTTGAGCTACAACCGACGCCACGAGATCTTCCCTGGCATCCACCTCACCCTGGTAGATGCCGGGCACATGCTAGGCAGTGCGCACGTCATACTCGACATTAAAGACCAGGAGACCGGCCTTGATCGTCGTCTTGTATTCAGCGGCGACATCGGCCGACCAGACATCCCAATAATCCGCGACCCCACTCCAATCCACGATGGCGCCGACATCCTCATCATGGAGAGCACCTATGGCAACCGGCTGCATCCCCCCTATCCCGAGTCGGAGAAGGAACTGGAGCGCATCATCAATGAAACGGCCAGCCGCGGCGGCTCGCTCCTGATTCCGGCTTTTGCCGTCGGCAGGACTCAGCAACTCGTTTACGCCCTCCACAAGCTTTCTGACAAGAAGGCAATCCCAGACCTCCCGATTTTTGTGGATAGTCCATTGGCCACACGGACCACGGAAATTTTCCGTCTCCACCCGGAAGTCTATGATGCGGAAATCCGTGAGTTTCTACTGACCGACGACGACAACAACCCTTTCGGCTTCAACCGACTTCAGTACACACAGACGGTGGGACAGTCTAAAGGCTTGAACGACTTAAAAGTGCCTGCGGTCATCATCAGTGCGAGCGGCATGATGCATGGCGGAAGGATTCTTCATCATCTTCGAAACCGTATAGAAGATCCGCGGAACACCATTCTTATCGCTGGCTGGCAGGCGCCCAACACCCTTGGACGTCGTATCATTGACAGGGAAGAGGTCGTCCGTATTTATGGTGAAGAATATAAAGTCAGGGCCCAGGTTGAGACCTTGAATGGTTTTTCCGGCCACGCCGACCGCGACGGGCTCATCGATTTCGTTCGGAACATGAAAAAGAAACCGCAACAGACCTTCATCGTGCACGGTGAAGATGAATCCTCCGAGAGCTTGGCCAGAGATCTTCGTAATGAACTCGGTCTTAAAAATGTGATTATCCCAGATGCACTAGAATCTTTCGATGCCTGAGGAAAAACTTCACCTGAGTCATTGATCAAGAACAACTCAGACAAAACAGAAAATCGCCCACGGTTACTATCTCGTGGGCGATTTTCTGTATGACGTTGAGTCTCTTGATTTCTAAAACTGACGAATCAAAGGATAAAATCCGTGGAGAGGAAATTTGACCTGTGTTCGCGAGTAATCTTGCGGATCAGATCTTTGTTCTGTTCCACGTCTTTGGCTGCAACCAAGGTTCGGATAGAAAAAACCCGCAGGGCGTCGGAAACCGACAGAGTCCCTTCGGCTGAGCCTTTACGCCCGGTGAACGGGAAGGTATCCGGCCCGCGTTGACACTGACTGTTGAGATTGACCCGGCAAACCTGGTTGACCAGCGGGTCGATCAAGGAGGCGGTAGCGCCGGGACTGCTACTGAAGATACTCAGTTGTTGGCCGAAGTTCGATTCAACCACGTAGCGAATCGGTTCTTCGATGTCGTCAAAAGGAACAACCGGAACGAGCGGCCCGAATTGTTCTTCATCGTAAAGACGCATGCCGGGGACGACCGGGTAAACTAGGGCTGGAAAAAAGAAGCTGGCGCTGGCCGTACCACCGTCCGGGTTGATGATGCTCGCTCCCTGTTCAAGGGCATCTTCCAGCAGTTCGCCCATCGCTTCCGGCTTGCCAGGCTCCGGTAGAGGCGTGGTAAAGACTCCATCTTCCCAGGGCATGCCACAGTGCAGCGAACTAATGGCAGCGGACATTTTTTCGAGAAAACGCTCGACGACCTCCCGATGGACGAAGATGATCTTGATAGCAGTGCAGCGCTGGCCGTTGAAGGAGAGTGAACCAAGAACGCACTCTTTAACGGCCAGTTCGAGATCGGCGTCGGCTAGCACGATGGCCGGGTTCTTGGCTCCCATACCAAGGACACAACGCAACCGGTGGGGGGTTGGATGCTGTTTTTTCAAGGCATCGGCTGCCCGGCTCGAACCGATGAACGCCAGCACGTCGACTTTGCCGGTGGCCATCAGCGGGCCGACCACTTTGCGCCCTTCACCGTACACAGTGTTAACCACACCTGGCGGGAAAGCATCCCGAAACGCGGCCAATAGCGGGCGATACAGCAGGACACCAAGGCGCGGCGGCTTGAACACCACCGTGTTGCCCATGATCAGGGCCGGAATGAGGGTTGTGAAGGTTTCGTTCAGCGGGTAGTTGAACGGCCCCATGCACAGCACCACACCGAGTGGTCCGCGGCGGATCTGGCCGATGATCCCCTCGCGGATCTCGAGTCGTGAGGAGGTTCTGTCAAGGTCCTTGAGCGCCTCAATCGTATCCTCGATGTAAATGGCCGTCCGATCGAATTCCTTTTCCGAACCCGCAAGGCTCTTGCCGACTTCCCACATCAGCAGCTTGACAACTTCGGTACGGCAGGCCTTGAACTGTCGCAGAAACTCTTCGATATGACCGATGCGCTCGGTCACCGACATGGTCGGCCAGCGTCCCCGACCGTGGTCATAAGCGGCCACTGCCGCATCAAGAGCCGTCAGAGATTCTGCCTCTGTCAATAGTGGGTAGCTACCGATACGAACCGGGGCCAGGTCTTCAGTGGTCCGTAAACGTACCGGTGAAAAAGTTTCCCCTGTTGGCCCCTGCCAGTGGCGAAAGGTCCCGTTGATCAGGTATTCGGTCTGCTCAATCGAGACAGGCAGGCGATGTCTTGCTGGGATGTCATCGGGAAATGGAAAGATCGAAGAGATATGTTCGCTGGGTGTAGCCATCAAATTCCTCCTGCCAACTGACTTGGCGATCAAAACCTGCAACACCAACACAAGTGTTACGGCAAGTGTCAATCCCATGATGGTCAAAAGAAACCAGAGCATCACATGCTGCCTTGCTGAAAGTCACAATGCTCCAAAACGACACGCGGGATGGCCACTGCAATACATAATGATGTCAGTTCATACTATTTCAGAACCTTTTCGAGGACACCTTTAACCATGTCACCACCCTTGGATTGCACAAAAGAGAGGATGATTGGAACGAATTGACTTACCAGCCCGGAATCCAGGTTGAGTGATTTAAATCCGCCGGCGAGACTTGCAAGATTCCCAAGTTGGCTGGCGCCACCCCCGAACGAGGAGGCAAGCCCACCGAGAGCCCCTGCAAGGCCGCCAGATTTCGGGGCGGCAGAAATGAGGTCTTCAATCCCCGGCACGGCGGTCGCAACCTGGCTGAAATCATTGGAGCCCAATTTATCTTTTGCCAGTTTGAACAAGAGCCCGGCACCTCCTTTGGCTTGGTCTTCGGAAACCCCGAGCTGGTCTGTGAGCATTTTAAGTAATTCCATTGGCAAACCTCCCTATTGGTTATGCAATCAACTTTATGGGGGAAATGACAAAATGCAAGAGGGGTGGTTCCGAATCACTGGCATCAGGGAGATTAAATAGAGGGTCTTTATCTCGAGCCCCACCTCACTGAAAGGGAAGACGCAAACAACTACGCGCTAAACCGTGAGCAAACAGTTCCCGGCTTAAAGCTCAAACGCCGCCGGCACATGTTCAATGTCGGCGCACTCTCCCTGGAGCAGGACAGCAATCACATCGAAACGCGGCTGCAATTCCCGCCCCCGCCTTTCCGCCAGATACCACTTGGCCGCCTTGATAATCTGCTGCTGCTTACGTAGTCCAACGGCTTCAGCCGGTGAGCCGAAAGCGAGGCTGCTCCGCGTTTTGACTTCGACAAACGCAAGAGTGCGCCCTTTGCGGGCAATGATATCGATTTCACCGAGAGGGGTTGTGAAATTACGTTCGAGAATCCGGTAGCGGTGCTTCTTCAAAAAAGCAACCGCCATTTCCTCACCGCGAGCGCCCAGGCTGAGGCGCTCATGCGTCATCGCAGTGTTCCCGTACACCGGCGAAGCTGCGCCGGTGGCAAACCGTGGGTCCCAGCTCAGCAATCGCCTCCCGATGGCGGACGCTGCCGTAGCCTTTATGCGAGGCAAAACCGTAGCCGGGGAAGATTCGATCATAGGCGGTCATGATACGGTCACGCACCACCTTGGCGACGACGGACGCTGCCGAAATGGAGAGGGAGCGGGAGTCGCCTTTTTTGAGGGTTTTCTGGGCAACGGACAGGGGAACCGGGGTGATGCCATCCACCAGCAGATAGTCGGGAGAAACATCGAGACGTTGGACCGCCCGCACCATGCTGCGCAAGGTCGCCTGCAGGATGTTGATGCGATCAATCTCTTCAGGACGGCTGACACCGATCCCGACGGCGATCGCCTGAGCATAGATTTGTGGGAAGAAGCGCTCGCGGGCTGCGGCGGAGAGTTTTTTCGAATCGGTCAGGCCGGGCAGGTCAAACTCGGCGGGCAGAATCACCGCAGCTGAGACCACCGGTCCCGCTAATGGACCGCGGCCGGCCTCATCGATACCAGCAACAGCACGATAACCCTGCTGCCAGGCCAACTGTTCAAACGTCAGGGAAGAATAGGAGAGTTCAGGAAAAAGAGAGTTATCCAAAAGAGCCCCCTTAGCGGCAGGCTGCCCTCCCGAAAATGGGACATAGCAAAAAGCCCCGGCAGGAACCGGGGCTTTTTAAAATCAGTAGGTCCGCTTCTCGCGGATGCGGGCCGCCTTGCCCTGCAGCTTACGCAGGTAGTACAGCTTGGCGCGACGAACGCGACCAACCATCAGCAGCTCAACCTTGTCGATCGTCGGAGCATGTAGCGGAAAAATACGCTCGACACCGACACCGTTCGAAACCTTGCGCACGGTAAACGTGGAACCGACACCATCGTTGTGGCGCTTGATGCAAACGCCCTGGAACACCTGGATGCGTTGCTTGTCACCTTCGGTGATCTTCACATGCACTTTCAGGGTGTCTCCCGCCTTGAATGCCGGGATATCTTTCCTCATATGTTCCATGCCAATGTAATTGACAACATTCATTTTCTTCGTCCTCCTCAGCTGATCGGATAAGCGAACGGGAAAATTACCGCAAACCCTCCAGCGAGTCAAGGCAAAAAGAGGTTTTTTACCTCACCAGCTTCGTGACAACAGATATCTCGGCAAAACGACGGGGTTAAAGCCCTGAAAAGCAGCTTTTCCCACAGAATAAAACTTTACAGAAGAGCCTTCACTGCCGCCAGAGCCGCCTGGTAATCAGGCTCGGCCGTCACCTCAGACACGATTTCACGGTAGACCACCTTGCCGGCAGCATCAACCACATAGACAGCACGCGCCAACAGCTTGAGTTCGTCGATCAACAGACCGTAATTCAACCCGAAGGAACGATCCTGGTAATCGGACAGGGTCTGGACTTTTTCGATGCCGGCATTGCCGCACCAACGCTTCTGGGCAAAGGGCAGATCCAGGCTGACCGTGTAGACAACAACACTGTCGGGCAACTGCGCCGCTTCCTGGTTGAAAACACGGGTCATCGCGTCACAGACCGGCGTGTCCAACGATGGCACCACCGCGATCAACTGAATTTTTCCGGCAGCATCCGCCAGAGTCACCGGCTGCAGACCATTATCGACCACACGGAATTCCGGGGCTTGATCACCAACAGCAACATCAGGGCCAAGCAGGGTTACGGGGTTGCCTTTAAACGTTGCCACACCTGTTTTTTGCTGAGTCATTTCAATCTCTCCCTGTTCAGAAAAGTTCCATGGAAAACGAAGCTCATTCTAACTTGCAGTGACCCCTGTCAAGCAAAGAGCCCAAAAAACCTCACAACGCCGAAGTTGTCAGCGCACTCAACTCCTTCACAACAAGGTCAATCTCCGCATCAGAGAAACCTTTTTCCCGAGCCGCTTCCTCCAAAGTACCCCAGATCGGTTCGCCACAACGGATACAGCGGATTCCCTTCTGAAATAAATAGCCGACAGCATCCGGAACTTGCTCAACCAAGGTCTCGATGGGAGTCTGCCTAGTGACCTCAAACATCAGAGTCCGCCACCGGCTGACACCTTCCCTGCTCACCGACCAAACGATCGAGAATGATCGCGGCGGCGGTTCGCACCGAAAGATGATTATAGCCGCCAGCCCGCAACGGGGCCAGCTCCGGCCAACCATGCGTGTAATGCTTTGGCGCCAGACCATGTCCGGTGCCGAACACCAGCAACAGAGGCTGTTGACTGGCCAGCCCTCGCGCGGTTCGATAACCAAGGCCTTGCTGATGACGCGCACCGGTCAGTACGGGCAGAGCCTCCGCACCAGCAAGCTGGCGCCAATCGGCCAGCGCGTCATCCAGACTATCGACGGTCTCAATCAGGTTCAATGCCTGGCAACGATCCTGGTTATATTCGGCACCGAAACCCTGACGCCAGTGGCTGACAATGCGATCAATCAGATGGTGCTGCTCCTGCACCGGCGTCACCAGATAATATCGGGACAATCCATAAGTGGTTGCCAGACGGGCAAGATCGTGAATATCCAGAGTGGTGAGAGCAGAGGTGACCGTATCCCCGCGCCGATCCAACACAGGGTGGTGCACCAGAGCGATGGCCATGGGGCGCAGCATCAGTCAGCCTTCTCACTCTCGGCCGCACGCAGCTCTTCGAGCACACAGAGATCCCAATCTCTGAGAGGAATCGCCTGCAGCAAGTCCGGGCGCCGCAGCAGAGTTCGCCGTAATTGCTCACGCCGACGCCATTCGGCGATCTTCTGATGATTGCCGGAGAGCAAAATTTCGGGGACCTTCTGACCATTAAAGTCTGCCGGGCGGGTATATTGCGGATATTCGAGCAGACCGTCGCTGTGGCTGTCGGTTTCGGCGCTGCTGGCGCTGCCGAGCACACCGGGCAGCAGGCGGGCTATAGCATCAATCATCGCCATGGCGGCCAACTCGCCACCGGTCAACACAAAATCTCCCAGGGAAAGCTCCTCATCGACCAGGGAACGGATGCGCTCGTCAAACCCTTCGTAACGGCCACAGACAAACGTCAGGCTTTCCGCCTGACTGAGTCGACGGGCCTCCGCCTGACGGAACGGCTGTCCTTGGGGCGACATCAGTAAAACCCGCGTACCGGGAGAACGCTGGCGCAGATCAGCCAGAGCCCGCGCCACCGGCTCAACCTTCATGACCATACCGTCGCCACCGCCGTAGGGGGTGTCATCCGTCACAAGGTGGCGTCCTTCGGCCCAGTCGCGCAGATTATGCACGTCGAGCTGGAACAGACCCTTCTCGCGGGCTTTCCCCAGAATGCTCGTCGTCATCGGTCCATCAAGCATCGTCGGGAAGAGTGTCAGGACATTAAATTTCATCAGGATCCGGAACCAACCCGTCAGGCAGGTCGACCAGAAGTTCACCGGTTTCGTCATCGACTCCCTCGAGAAAGGGAGGAATGGCAGGAACCAGAACTTCCCCGCCCGCACCGCGGACGACGAGAATTTCATGGGCAGCAGTCACAAACATCTCCTCAACTTCGCCGATCACGCCACGCCGACGGTCAACCACGGTGCGCCCTTGGAGATCGCACCAGAAATGCTGATCGTCATCCAGTTCGGGCAAATCAGCGCACTTCACCAACAGGGTCTGCCCTGTCAGTTGTTTCGCTGCATCGATATGGGAAACCTGTTCGAAGTGAACCAGGAGGAGTTGCTTGTGGGGAGTACAACGTTGAATACGATAGGGGGTCAAGCGGCCAGAGGAATCTCGCAGGAAGACGTCCCGGACAGCCGCAAGGGCGAGGGCACCCGTCGGCAGGGGGCGAACCTTCAGATCACCGCGCAGGCCGTGAGTCCCGGCCAGCACACCGACTTCCATCAGTTGATCCGCAGAGGGTTTCATTTTTCAGAACCAGCCCGTTGCAAAGAAAGCTTTTACGGACAACCGGACCGCCATAAACCACGTCGGCCCGGGCGTTGCATCAACCAGGGAACCATTCCGCAGGGGTCCTCATATTGGGCCAGATGAGGGACAGCCAGCTACAAAAGCAGGGTCATCCTCATGACAGAGCCACAACCTGAACGGGCTGCAAACACCATAAAAGGAGCCCTGCCTTACAGCAGCAGAGATTTATGGAGAACGGCAGTCGGGCCGTCCTCCAAATCCATCACGCCTGCTTGAACTTATCCCAGATACCCTGATTGCGCAGCAGCGTACGAACCGTATCGGTCGGCTGGGCGCCCTTCTGGAGCCAGTCGATGATGCGCTCTTCCTTCAGGTTCACCATTGGCGGATCCAACTTGGGGTCGTACTGGCCGAGGCTTTCGATGAAACGACCATCACGCGGGAACCGCTCGTCTGCAGCCACCACCTGATAAAAAGGCTTTTTCTTGGCGCCACCGCGGGCCAGTCTGATTTTTACTGCCATAGTCTTAACTTCCTCCTCTAAACGTGTTTCGTCAGGATTATCCTGTTTCGTTGTTATGTGTATCGATCAGAAAGGCAGGCCCCCGCCGCGCCCCATCATGTTGCGCATTCCCTTGGGACCCATCTTCTGCATTTTCTTCATCATTTTCTGTGCTTCGGTAAACTTTTTCAGCAGCTGGTTGACATCCTGAACCCGGGTACCGCTGCCATTGGCAATCCGCAAACGCCGAGAGCCATTAAGAATTTTATGATTACGGCGTTCCTGCACCGTCATCGAATTGATGATCGCCTCGATCTTTTTCAGCTCATCTTCTGGCAGCTGCGCACCCTGCATCTGCTTGAGTGCCTTGCCGGCGCCAGGGATCATCGAAAGGATCGAATCGACCGAGCCCATCTTCTTGATCGTTTTGAGCTGATCCCGGAAAGTTTCCAGGGTAAAGCCATCTTCACGCAGCTGCTTTTCGATCGCCGCCGCGTCATCCTGATCGATCGCCGCTTCTGCTTTCTCGATCAGAGAGAGGACATCCCCCATACCGAGAATACGTTGCGCCAAACGGTCCGCATGGAAGGTCTCGAGTGCATCGAGCTTTTCTCCCATACCGGCCAGTTTGATCGGCTTGCCAGTGACCGCACGAATCGAGAGGGCTGCACCGCCGCGGGCGTCACCATCCAGCTTGGTCAGCACGACACCGGTCAGGTCAAGCCGTTCATCAAACGAGCTTGCAACATTGACCGCGTCCTGGCCGGTCATGGCATCTGCTACCAGCAAAATCTCGCGCGGCTCCAGAGCGACCTTGATCCGCTCCAGCTCCTGCATCAGTTCATCATCGATATGCAGGCGGCCTGCGGTATCGAGAATCAGTGTATCGTAACCCTGCCGCTCAGCGAAGGCATGCGCCTGCTTGCAGATATCGACCGGGTTCTGATCCGCCGAGCTGTCAAACACAGCAATATCGAGCTGACGGCCCAGAGTCTTAAGCTGTTCAATTGCGGCCGGGCGGTAGATATCGGCCGGCACCAGCAGCGGGTTGCGCTTTTCGCGTCGCAGCTTCAGCGCCAACTTGCCACAAGTGGTGGTTTTACCTGCCCCCTGCAGACCGCACAACATGATACCGACTGGCGGACGAGCAGCCAGGTCGAGATCGTTGTCTTCGCCAGCACCCATCAACTTGCCCAGCTCGTCGCGGACGATCTTGATCACCTGCTGGGCAGGCGTCAGGCTTTGCAGGACATCCTGGCCGACCGCACGCTCACGCACCGCCGCCACGAAATCCTTGACCACCTTGAAGTTAACATCCGCCTCAAGCAGCGCAAGACGCACTTCTCGTAGCGCCTGCTGGATGTTTTCCTCAGTCAGGCGACCACGGCCACGCAGTTTTTTAAAAACTGTATCAAACTTTTCGGAGAGGCTGTCAAACATATCTCTACAACCCTGTGCGGGCAATTTCGTGACAAATGAAGTACTTTAGTGAAGCAACCCGGATTTTGTCAAGCAAAAACGGGGCAAACAGCCTGCGATTACGCCTGTAGCAGAAAGGTCTCACCCTGTTTCTGGTGAAGCTCGGCGGGCAACAGTTCATTTGACGTCAGAACCGCAAACACGGCATCTCGATGTTCCGGGGAAAACCGTAAGGCCAAGCCGCAGTCGGAGGAGAGCTGACGCGGCACCGGGATCAACAAAAATTCCACCTCGGCCTCCTTAAGCAGCTTCTCCGCCTTGAGCACCCGGTGGATCGAGTGAAAAATTGCAACAAAATCTTTTTCGTGAACCACGTTTGACGCCCTTCCAGCTAAAAAGTTCGGCATCATGCCACGAATCCCGGCACAGGGCAAGCACCGGGATTTTGACTCTGCTTCTCCCGCAAAAAGAACGCCCTGAACCAGCGTCATGATAGCAGGAAGCCTGCTTCGATGGCTGGCTCAGGGCAGATTGTCGCTCTTCTACAGAGCCCTTCCTCAAACCGGATGACACGATCTGCAATGAGACGAATCAGCTACAACTCTACTTCCGGGAGGTCGTCAAGCCACCCTCCGTTTTCGGTAAGCTGTCGAACCAGCATCCGTGAGGATTCTTCCGGGTGCTCCGGCCGGGCATGCAGTTGCTTCATAATCAGCTTATCGCCGATCCGACCGCAAATCTCGATCTTGCCGATATCGTGGCCGATAATGAATTTGAAACGTTTACCGTAACCATCCAACTGCTTACGCGCCTTATCAACGATATCAACCCCCTCTTTCAGCGGCACCTGAAAATGGTGGCGAACCCGCGAGACCGGCATGCACTGGTAGAGATAGTACGGGTTGACGCCGATCCGGAGCAGCTTGTTCATTAGCTCGACCAACGTCTCGACGTTGTCATTGACGCCGCGCAGGAACACCGCCTGGTTGTTCACCGTAATCCCCGCTTCGCGCAGACGCATGATCGCCTCGGCCGCAACCGGGGTGATCTCATCGGGGTGGTTGAAATGGGTCGGGACATACAGTGTCTTGGTCTGATTAAACTCCCGCAGCACTTCGATCAGCTCATCATCGAAGAAGCGGATCGGATAAACCACCGGTGCCCGTGAACCGACCCGGACATAGTTGAGGTGATCGAGCCCTTTGAGTTCATCGAGCATGGCCTTGACCGTCGGAGTCGGCAACATAAAGGGATCGCCACCCGAAATCAGGACATTGCTCAACTCCTTGTGCTCTGCGAAGTACTTGGCCGCCCCTTGGAAGTTCTTCACGGTCTGTTCGTTGGGCAGACCGACCATACGCTTGCGGAAGCAGTGGCGACAGTACATAGCGCAGTACTCCGTACCAACCACCAAGGCGGTGTAGGGGTACTTGTGCAGAATGCCGTTACCCTTGTCATGCTTGTCGTCGCCGTAGGGGTCACCGGTCGTCTCCCCCATCGCCCCGGCCACGACTAGCTCATCGATGTCCGGGACACAGAGCCTGCGGATCGGGTCGGCAGGATCGTTGGCATCGATCAGACTCAGATAGTAACGCGGGATATTCATCGGATGAGCACCGACAACTTCTTTAAGGTCCGCCTCTTCTTCGGAAGAGAGATCAATATAGGCCTTCAACTCATCGACAGAGGTAATATTATTTTTCAGTTCCTCTTTCCAATCAAGCTGACGCCAATCAACCGTGGCCTCGATTTTCTTTTTTTCCATTTGGCCTTTTGCCGACATAGTTTTTATCCTTTCACAAATTTCGCTCTCCCTGTCGACCCAAGCTTTTCGACTCCAGGAACGAGAAAGATGAGCATCGCCAAAGCGCTGCAATGGCGATCAGCACAGCAATAACTTGCACCTGTCAATCTTTTACTACGCGGCTTGGACTTTGCGTTAAAACAGGAGTAACTTGTCCGATTTCCTGAAGAAATTTAATGATTGCCATAACACTTCGACATGTTATCATTAAAGTTGGTTTGATTTCTAGGATACATTCCGCCCGGACCCAACCGTCCTGTTTTCAGCTCCACATGGAGCCCCACCCAACAAAGGAGAGACTGCATGAAAAAGCTTGTTGTACTGCTACTGATCAGCGTGCTATTTGCGACATCCGGAACCGCTTTTGCTGACAAGCTCTACGTTGGCACAGACACATCTTTCGTACCCTTTGAATACAAGGGCAAGGACGGCAAATACACCGGTTTCGACATCGACCTCTGGGCAGAGCTTGCCAAGCGGATCGGCGTTGAATATGAGCTCAAGCCGATGGACTTCAACGGCTTGATCCCAGGTCTGACGACCGGCAACTTGGACGTCGCCCTGGCTGCTATTTTCATAAAATCCGCCCGTGAAGAAAAAATTGACTTCTCCCATCCCTACTTCCGGGCGGGCCTGAAAGTTATGGTGCAGGCCAACAACACTGACATCAAGGCCCCTGCCGACCTCAAAGGCAAGGTCGTTGCCGTGAAACTCGGCACGGCAACGGTTGAATATGTCGAGACCCTGGGCGCCAAAAAGGTCGTCAAATTCCCGAACATCGACCAGGCTTATCTCGAAGTCGCGACCGGTGGTGCCGATGCAGCCATGCACGACACTCCGAACGTGCTGTACTACATCAAAACGGCAGGCCAAGGCCGGGTTAAAGCTGTCGGCCCCGACGTCAAAGCAGCGCAATACGGCATTGCCTTCCCCGCCGGCAGTGAGCTTCGGGAAAAAGTTAACGTTGCCTTGCTGCAAATGATGGAAGACGGCGCCTACGCTGACCTTTACAGAAAATGGTTCAATTCTGATCCCGAATAACATCAACAACGCCCTGTAAAAACAAAATCTTCCGTACAGGGACATTGTCAGACCAACACAGATCCCCTTCGACCGACCCTGTGTCGAAGGGGATCTGCATATAAAAAACCACTTCACGGCTAACAGCTTTTAAAGACGAGACAATTATCTATGGATTTTGAGTTTTCCGTTATTGTTGAATCGTTGCCCATGCTTTTTGAGGGAGCGAAACTCACCTGGGTCATCACCTTGGCAGGCATCGGCGGTGGCATGGTTATTGGCATCCTGGCCGGACTGGGTCGAATCGCTGGCACGCCCTACCTCGGTGATGAACCGCATGGAATCTTCATACCGGTCAGTGTCTTGACCAGATATCTTTCCGCCGGCTTTGTCGAAGGGATCCGTGGCACGCCGATCATCGTGCAGGCAATGTTTCTCTACTTTGCCTTCCCAATGCTGGTCAGGGCGCTCTTTACGATAGATCAGTTCAGGATGGAGGCGCTCACCGCCGCCGTCATCACCATCATGATCAACGCCGGAGCCTACATTGCCGAAATCGTGCGCGGCTCCGTTATCTCGGTGCATAAGGGTCTGATCGAAGCAGGCCTGTCGCTGGGGATCAGTCGTTTTCAACTGATCGCTCACGTCATCGGCCCGATCGCCATCAGAAGAATGATCCCGCCACTCGGCAACCAGTTCATCATCAGCCTGAAAGACACATCGCTCTTCATTGTCATTGGGGTCGGCGAACTGACCCGCCAGGGACAAGAGATTATGGCGAGTAATTTCCGGGCACTGGAAATATGGCTGACCGTCGCCATCATCTACCTGCTCATGACGTCCGTCCTGGCGATGACCCTGCGGCACTTTGAACGTAAGATGAAGATCTTCTAGTTGCTTTTTCAGGCCTGGAAATCATCGTGTCACCCGTTCCCCAACGCGCACCAGCTCTGCAGCTCTGACTGCCGGGCAACGTTAAGGCTGAGAATATGTCGAACATTATCGAAATGAAGAATATCTGCAAGTCGTTCGGCCGCACAGAAGTGTTGCACAACATCGATTTTGCAGTGGCCGAGGGAGAGGTTGTCGTCATTATCGGGCCCTCAGGTTCCGGCAAGTCCACCCTGATTCGCTGCATCAACTGCCTGGAAATGATTTCCAGCGGGGAGCTGATTGTTGATACGATCCGCATCCCGGCCGAGCAAAGTCGCATCCGTCAGATCCGGCTTGAAGTCGGCATGGTTTTCCAGCAATTCAACCTGTTTCCTCACATGTCGGCTCTTGAGAATGTCGCCTTCGGTCCCCGCAAGGCCCGAGGGATGAAGGTCTCCGAAGCGGAACCGGTTGCCCTCGACCTGCTGGACAAGGTTGGCCTGGCCGACTTCAAAGACAAACTACCGGGACAGCTGTCAGGCGGTCAACAACAGCGCGTCGCCATTGCCCGTGCGCTCGCTGTCAATCCGCGCGTCATGCTGTTCGACGAACCCACTTCAGCATTGGACCCGGAAATGATCGGTGAAGTTCTGGATGTCATGAAGAACATCGCCAAGGACAGTGGCATGACAATGGTCGTCGTCACCCACGAAATGGGGTTTGCCTCCCAGGTCGGCGACCGGTTGATTTTCATGGACGACGGCCGGATTATCGAAGAAGGCAAGCCGGGGGAAGTCATGAAGAACCCAACCTCGGACCGGCTCAAAGACTTCCTGAGCCACGTCAAACATCACTGACGACGTTTCCAAACCAAGAAATGACACAGAAAGGATCTGCCCTCCAAGGCAGGTCCTTTCTTGTTTAAGGAGAACTGTTCCCGGGATTTTGTCACCGGCAGCATTTCCTGCTTGACAAGCAAATGACGATTGTCGACAATCGATCATCTCCAAGGAGCAATCTATGCCAATCATCAAGAAAACCTATAAGGATCAAGTCGTCGCTTACGTCTACCAGCTGCTTCTGGATGGTACGCTGAACGCGGGTGAGCAGATCAAGGAAAGCCATCTGGCCGAAGAGATGGGAATCAGTCGGGCCCCTATCCGCGAAGCTCTCAAAGAACTGATTATGAATGGCCTGGTTGAATATCGTCCCCAGGTCGGCAACTTCATCGCCAACATGTCTCCGAAACAGACGATCGACAGCTACACCACGCGTGGTGTTTTGGAAGGGTTTGCTGTCATGCAGACCTACAATCAGTTCTCCGCGGAAGAACTCAAAAAGCTAGGGAATCTGGTCAGCCAAATGGAAGCTTACGCAACTCAAAAGAACAACCGGATGCTCACCAATACCGGTGGAGAGTTCCACGATCTGCTGATCAGCAAAAGCAATAATGTGCAACTGCTCGAGTACACTGATCGACTGAGCCTGAAATTACACACCCTGTTTAACAGGCACTGGGGCAGGCTGTACAACTCTTCGGAAATCGCCAGGCGCCACATGGCCATCGTCGGCAGTCTCAAACAGGGCGATCCTGTGCTTATCGAACAGGTCATTCGTGAACATTATACCGAGACCGGTACAAAGATCGCTGAGCTACAGACCGCAAACAGTGATCATCATTGACTGACGGGTACCCACCCAAAACGGACATCAACAACGAATTTCAACACGGTACAAACCGAACAACCATATGGAGGAAAAGATGGCTGAAGAATGGATCGAACAAATGCAGAACCAGGTAGACACCCTGGAGAAACTGGAGCAGTACATCAACGTGTCCGCCGATGAACGGGAAGCCATTCAGACATTGAAGACCAAGTGGGGGACCACCCCCTACTTCGCCTCGCTGATGGACAAAGATGACCCCAACTGCCCGATCCGCATGCAGGTCATTCCTTCGATGAAGGAACAGGTCAACGAGTTCGGCATGGACAACTATCTGATGTGGAAAGAGAACCGTGCCACTGAAGAGGTTCGCCCTGACAGTATCGCCCGCCAGTACCATGACCGGATCGCCTTTACCGTGATCGAGGTGTGCGGGATCTACTGTCGACACTGCTTCCGCAAAGAGCTGGTTGTCGACCAGGATCTCAAGCTGCGCTTTGACGTGGAAGAAGGCCTGGCCTGGATTTCAGAACACCCGGAAATTCGCGACGTACTGATCACCGGCGGCGATCCGCTGCTGCTCTCCGACGAGAAGCTGGAGTACCTGATCACCAAGCTGCGCGAAATTCCGCACGTTCAAATGATTCGCATCGGCTCGCGGTTGCCGATTGTCCTGCCGCAGCGAATCACCGAAGGCCTAAAGAAAGCGATCGGCGGCTTCCACAAGGTGCCGGTCTGGATCAATACGCAGTGCAACCATCCGAAAGAGATCACCGAGCAGACCGAGAAAGCGGTCTACGAGCTGATGAGCTGCGGCATCAACGTCGGCAATCAGGCGGTACTGCTCAAGGGGATCAACGACGACGTACCGACCTTCCGGGAACTGCACCAGAAGCTGCTACGCACCCGGATCCGCCCCTACTATGTGTTCTACTGCGAGCCGGCTCCCGGCATCGATCACTTCAGAACGCCGGTGGAAAAAGGTGCGGAGCTGATTCGCGACGCCCTCCGTGGCCACACCACCGGCCTGGCTCAGCCGATGTACGTTCTGGCGACCAACATCGGCAAGATCCCGCTGATGCCGGACTACTACATCGTCGACAAAAACGACTCAGAATATACGCTCCGGAACCACAAAGGGGAGACGACCAAAATCCCCAACATTCCAGAGTAGCAGCTGCAGTAAACAAATCACGGGGGCTGCGTTGCAGCCCCCCCCACAACACGCAGGGCTTCACACAGGGAGGCACCAATGGACCTTCAGGCTGTGCAGGAACTCATCCGGGAGAAGCAGGTCAAAAACATCGACCTGAAGTACGTCGACCTCGTTGGCCGCTGGTACCACATCAATTTTCCGGCAAGACGACTCGCTTATGTCATGGATCATGGCATCCCGTTTGACGGCTCCAGCATACCGGGGATGAGAAATGTGGCATCGGGGGATCTGCTGTTGATCCCTGATTTGTCTACCGCACGCTACGACAGTTTCAACGAGAACCCTACCGTCCAGATCATCTGTTCGGTTCGCGAAGCAGACACCCTGGAAGGCTACCAGAAGGACCCCAGGAGCGTCGCCGAGCGCGCCTTCAACCATCTCAAGCAAACCGGCATCGCCGATGAAATCCTGTGGATTCCAGAGTTTGAATTCAACCTGCTGAGTGAAGCCATTTACTACAACTCGAAGCACAAGGCCGGCTATCGACTGTCCACCATGGAGAACAAGGAGGCCCTGCCCTTTGATTACGAAGACGCGGAAGCAACGGCCCTGACCCATCGGAAAGGCTATCATCTGGACCGACCTTATGATCGCCACGCCAACGTGCGGGAGGAGATCTCGGATTATATCGAAGAGAACATCTGCCCAATCCGCTATCACCATCACGAAGTCGGCATCAGTTCGCAGCAGGAGATCGAAACAGAACTGGCCCCTTTCCCGAAAATTGCCGACGACATCATGTTCATCAAGGATGCCATCAAACTCATGGCTCACAAGCACGGCCTGGCGGCGACCCTGATGCCGAAACCGATGTATGATGAAGCCGGCAACGGCATGCATTTTCACATATTGCTCAAAAAGAACGGCAAGAACATCCTGTACAAACAAGGAGGATATGCCGACCTGTCCGAGGAAGCCCTCCACTTCATTGGCGGAATCCTCCATCACGGCAAGTCACTGGTTGCAATCACCAACCCAAGCACCAACTCCTACAAACGCTTGCTGCCCGGGTTTGAGGCTCCGGTCAAGCTGATCTTCGGCCTGGCCAACCGCAGTGCTGCGATCCGCATTCCCAAATACGCCAACACAGAAGAGACCAAACGCTTCGAATTCCGAACTGGCGATGCCACCTGCAACCCTTACCTGGCCACCAGCGCCCTGATCATGGCCGGCCTTGACGGCATCAAAAACCGGATCGACCCGAGCGACCATAACCACGGGCCTTTCGATGACGACATCTTCAGTTGGTCTGAAGAGCGCCGTCAGCAACTGCCAGCCATCCCGGCCAGCCTCGGCGAAGCCCTTGAAGAGCTCAACAAGGATCACGACTACCTTCTGCAGGGAGGTGTCTTCAGCAAGCCAATGATCGATGCGTTTATCGAAGAAAAAATGAAAGAAGTCAACGCGGTCAGCGAACGACCAACCCCATACGAGATGAACCTCTATTTCAGTCTCTGAGAAGGAGAAGACAATGAGTGACGAGATGCTTGACAGCATCAAGGAACAGCTTCAGGACGCTTACACAACCAAACTGTTTTTCACAGATCTCAACGGACGGCTCAAAAATCTTTCAATCAACCCGGAGGACATTGAGCAGATCATTGAGAATGGTGTCGGCATTGATGGCAGTTCCATTGCCGGCATTGCGACCGTAGACAACAGCGACCGAATTCTGAAGCCGGTTGTCGAGAGTTTCCGTCTGGTCGATTTCGGCGACCAGAAAGTCGGGTTTTTTGTTGGGCGCATCTATAACCAGGACGGCTCAAGATCAGAGGTCGATCCCCGCTACCCTCTGGAACGTGCGGTTGCCAAGGCCGAAAAAGAGCATCAGATCAAGTTCCTGATGGGTCCTGAGCATGAATTTTTCCTACTCAAAGGGGATGAGTTCGCGCACGACATGCACACGGACAAGCTCGACTACTTCGGCTCGTCTCCAACCGATATCGGCGACATTGTCCGGCAGGAGATTGTCGATATTCTGACGATCTGTGGAGTCAAGTACGAAAAAACCCATCATGAGGTGACATCGTCACAGCACGAAATAAACCTCGAGCCAGGCGATCCGCTGACTGTTGCCGATCGGACGATTCTGTTTGAATTTGTCACCAAAGAGGTTGCGGCCAACCACGGGCTGCACGCGACCTTCATGTCCAAACCATTTACTGGCCACAATCGCAATGCATTTCACATCCATGCCTCATTCTCCGACTTGAAAGGTAAGAACCTCTGCTACGACGCTGACGGCGAACACCACCTCAGCGACATGCTGCTTCATTTCGTCGGCGGCGTCATCAAATACGCCAGGGAGGCGTCCATCGTCCTGGCATCCACCTTCAATTCCTACAAGGCCTACGTGCTCGACAAGGAAGCGCCAATCGTCCGGGGATGGGGCCTGCGCAACCGCAGCTCCATGGTGAGGATTCCTCACGCCATCAAACCGGAAGCCACCCGCCTGGAAGTACGCTGCCCGGACGCCACCGGCAACGTGTATCTACAGCTGGCCACTCTCATATTCATGGGCCTGGAGGGGATCAAGAGTCAGGAAGATCCGGGCGCTCCGGATGCTGGCAGCACCTACAGAAAAGAAGAGCAACTCAAGGTGCTTGATCGACGTTTCCTGCCGCGAGATTTTTTTCCGGCGCTCATGGAGGCTGAAGACAGCCGTTTCATGCCGGAGTCGTTAGGTGCCGAGCTGTTCGGGAATTACATGAAGATAAAAATCGGCGAATGGGAAGACCATCGCACAACCATTACGGATCTCGAGCACCGTAAATATCTGTCGATTTAAAAGCCGCCAACATTTAATCGCCCCGGAGATTAAGTATTCCCCGGGGCGATCTTTGTTTCCTGGCAAAAGCGAGGGAAATCGCACCAACCACTTCACTTCGATCTATTCCATCGGCTAAGAAGATATCAAAACGACAAAAGAGGCACTTGAACCAAATGCTGGAATTGGTATCATACCTCCATGACCACCGAACACCTCGACGAACAACTCTGTCGTCAATGTCGCGGCCGCTGCTGCGACGGGCACCCCGGCGTCTGGAGCGATCCGGAGCGTTTTTTTGCCATTTTCAATAATGGGGAAATTCCTGCGGCGGACGAACTGGCGCGCATCCTTGAGGATTGGCAGCTGACGTTGCGTGATGTGGGCGGTATTCTGATCCCGGCCCCTCGCGAAACGGAGCAAGGCTGTGCGGCGCGCGATGAAAATGGCTGCATCTACGATATCGATATACGCCCCGGCCAGTGCCTGGCACTGATCCCGAAACTGGATACCCTGCTTGATGATCTAATTCACTGCCACCTCCCCCCCGAGTCTGGCTCCGGTTCAGCTCGCAACAATTGGCGACCTTTTCAGCCGCTGCTCAAAGAGGTGCAAGGCGGGTAGACGGCAACCCTGCCTTAATGCGCTTCACGCCAGTTCCGGCCGACCCCGATATCAACCACCAGCGGCACATCGAGCGGGACTGCCTGCATCATCTCCTCGCGCACCAGTGCCGTGAGGATGTCGACCTCCCCTTCTGGAACATCGAAGACCAGTTCGTCATGCACCTGCAACACCATCTGCGCCCGCAGACCTTCTGCAGACAGTCGTTGATCAATCTTAACCATAGCCACCTTGATGATGTCGGCGGCTGAACCTTGTACCGGATAGTTGATTGCGTTGCGCTCGGCGTAGCCACGAACTGCGCCGTTTTTGCTGTTGATCTCCGGAATCGCGCAGCGCCGTCCGAGCAGAGTGGTCACATACTGGTGTTGACGCGCCTCCTCGACGCAGGCATCCATGAAGGTGCGGATTGCCGGGTAGCGTTCGAAGTAACGATTGATGAAGTCCTGCGCCTCACGTCGGCTGATCTTGAGCTGTTTGGCCAGCCCGAAGGCGCTGATACCATAAATCACCCCGAAATTGATCGCTTTGGCCTGGCGGCGCTGTTCATCGCTGACCATGTCGGGGAAGAGGCCGAGCACTTCACTGGCCGTGCGTCGATGAATATCCTCTCCCTGCAGGAAGCTCTCTTTGAGGCCGGCCACATCTGCCATGTGCGCCAGCACCCGCAGTTCCACCTGGGAATAGTCAGCTGACAACAGCAGGTTGCCATCCGAGGGGACAAACCCCTCACGAATGCGCCGGCCTTCCTCCGTACGGATCGGGATATTCTGCAGATTCGGGTCACTGGATGAGAGTCGTCCGGTGGCGGTCACCGCCTGGTTGAAGGAGGTATGAATGCGCCCGGTCTCCGGGTGAACCAGCTTCGGCAGAGCATCGGTGTAGGTCCCCTTCAGCTTCGCCAGGGAGCGGTACTCGAGCACCTGGGCGGCGATATCGTGATCCTCGGCCAGCTTACTCAGGACTTCGACATCGGTCGACCAGCCGGTCTTGGTCTTCTTGCCCTTCGGTAGCTTGAGCCGCTCAAACAGGACCTCACCAAGCTGTTTTGGGGACGCCACATTGAACGGGCCACCAGCCGCTTCATGGATTTCGACCTCCAACCCTGCCAACTTGCCGGCCATCTCTGTTGACAACCCTTCGAGAAAACCGGCATCAATCCGCACGCCGGCACGTTCCATCCTGACCAGCACCGTCAGCAGCGGCATCTCGACCTCGTTAAACAGTTGGCTCTGCTCGGTTTCGCCGACCAGCGGCATCAATTTTTCATACAGACGCAGGGTGATATCGGCATCTTCGGCGGCGTAAGGAGTTGCCTTGTCAATCTCCACCTCCTCAAAGCCAACCTGGTTGCGCCCGCTGCCGGCAACCTCACTGTAACTGATGGTGCGGTAGCCGAGTAATTCTGCCGCCAGGCTGTCCATGCCGTGGGAACGCGCAGCCGAGTTGGCCAGATAGCTGGCCAGCATGGTATCGCACAACTCACCCTGAACCTCGACGCCGGCCCGCGCCAGCACCAGGATGTCGTACTTCAGGTTCTGACCAATCTTGGCTAACTGAGGGTCTTCGAGCAACGGCTTGAGGCAGTCCAGCACCTGTGCGCGCGGCAATTGTTCTGGCACACCGAGATAGCGGTGTCCAACCGGGATGTACCAGGCCTCTTCCGGTGCGACGGCAAAGGAGAGTCCGACCAGGTCGGCTTCGTGCGGGTTGAGACTGGTCGTTTCCGTATCGAAGGCAAACTGCTTCGCATCCTTTAAAGTCGTAACCAGCTTATCCAGGTCGGCCAGGGTCAGAATACACTGGTAGCTCCCGGCAGACGTGCGCGGAGCACTGGTAAACTCCTGCAACAGGGCATGGAACTCACACTCCTTGAACAAGGCGGCAAGCGCATCACGGTCCGGCTCGGACAGGATAAAATCGTCGTAATCAATCTCGAGCGGCAGGTCATCTACCAGGGTCACCAACTGTTTTGACAGCCGGGCCTGATCGGCAAAAGTCTCCAGGTTCTCACGCCGTTTGCCTTTGAGCTGGTCGAGGCTGGCCAGAAGAGTCTCGACATCTCCGAACTGCTCGATCAACTGTCGCGCCGTTTTTTCGCCAATACCCGGCACACCGGGAACGTTGTCCGAGCTATCTCCTGCCAGGGCCTGGATTTCAATCACCTGCTGCGGGCTGCAAAAACGTTCGGCCACCTCAGCCGGTCCGAACACCTTGTCCTTCATGGTGTCGAGCAAACGGACTCGTTCCGAAACAACCTGCATCAGGTCTTTGTCACCCGTCACCACGGTCACCTGCATGCCCGCCGCGGCAAACTGGTGCGCCAAGGTGGCGATAATGTCATCGGCCTCATATCCCTGCTGCTCTAGCGCCGGCATGTTGAACGCCCTGACGACTTCCTTGATCACGGGAATCTGCGGCACCAGGTCTTCGGGCATGGCTGACCGGTTCGCCTTGTACTCGGGATAAATTTCAGTCCGGAAAGTCGGCCCTTTGGCGTCAAATATAACGGCCAGGTGGTCGGGCTGCTCATCCCGAACCACTTTCATCAACATCTTGGTGAAGCCGAAAATCGCATTGGTAGCCATCCCCTTCGAGTTGGAGAGGTGACGAATCGCATAGTAGGCCCGATAAATATAGGAGGAACCATCGATCAGGTAGATACGTTGTTCAGAACTGGACATGGCACGCCTAGAGGTCAAGAGAAAACAGCTTTAGACACGTTCACAGGCAGACAGGATACAGGAGTCCGCCGTGGGAAGGAATCGGCTTTTCTGTTTTTTATACAAATCGACACAGAGGAATCCGACACAGCACACACTTTTGAGCAAGGCCTCGGTTGACAAGCCGGGTGCAAAATGATTAGCTTTTCCTATCGGGATATATTTCCGACCGGAATGACAACTGATTGAAGTTCTTGCATATATGATGATCCCTTCAAGGAGGACAATTCCGCATGAGCGACGAGAAAGACCCTAGAATCATCGAAACGGAATTCAACCTGATTGACGAGCTCGATGCTGATGACATTGTCGATCTCGACACGGATCAGGAAGGCTTGATCGTTGCGGCAGATATGCTGCCGTCGCAATTGCCGATTATCCCTCTGCGACCCAGGCCCTCCTTCCCCGGCCTGCTGGTTCCGCTCGCGCTGGGCGGCTCCCTGCAGATCGCTGCAGTCCGCCAGGCCATGGACACAGGCTCGCAGGCGCTGGGCCTGATCATGGTTCAGGACATGGATTTTGAGGACGCAGCCGACAACCTCTGTTCCATTGGAGTTGCGGCCAAGGTGCTTAAAATCCTGCACAGTGATGACGACAGCATGCACGTCATGGTCAACTGTCTGGAACGTTTTACCATCCAGGAAATTCTGCCGGTAGCCAAACCGCTGATGGCTCGGGTGCGCTACAATTATACGCCAGAACTGTCAGTCAACCCGGAGCTGAAAGCCTACTCAATGGCGATCATTTCCACACTCAAAGAGCTGGTCCAGATCAACCCGCTCTATTCCGAAGAGATCAAACTGTTTCTGAATCGCTCCAGTATGGACGACCCGGGACGGCTCGCCGACTTTGCCGCCAATTTGACCTCGGCCAATGGTGAAGAACTGCAGGAGATCCTGGAAACCTTTGACGTCCGCAAGAGGATCGACCGCGTCCTGGTCCTGCTGAAAAAGGAGCTGGAAGTTTCGCGCTTGCAACACAAGATCTCTAACCAGATTGAAGAAAAAGTCTCGGCCCAGCAACGTGAATTTTTTCTACACGAGCAGCTTAAAGCAATCAAAAAAGAACTTGGCCTGGAGAAGGAAGGCAAGACCTCTGAACTTGAAAAATTCCAGGAGCGCCTGAAGAAACTGGAGCTTAACGAAGAAGCCAGCTCGGTGGTGGAAGATGAGATGGAGAAGCTTCAGCTGCTCGAACCGAGCTCCCCGGAATACACGGTCAGCCGCAACTACCTGGAGTGGTTGACGGTGCTGCCCTGGGGGCTGTTCAGCAAGGACTCGTACGATCTGGCCCGAGCCAGACGCATCCTCGACCGCGATCATTACGGTCTCAAGGATGTCAAAGAACGCATCCTTGAGTTCATTGCCGTTGGCAAGATGAAGGGGGATATTTCCGGCTCGATCCTTTGCCTGGTTGGCCCACCCGGCGTCGGCAAGACCTCGGTCGGCCACAGCATCGCCAACGCACTGGGACGCAAGTTCTTCCGCTTTTCATTGGGCGGCATGCGTGACGAGGCAGAAATCAAAGGACACCGGCGCACCTACATCGGCGCCATGCCGGGCAAGTTCATTCAGGCGATGAAAACGGTCGGCACCGCCAATCCGTTGCTGATGCTTGATGAAATCGACAAAATCGGTGCGTCCTTCCAGGGCGACCCCGCCTCGGCTCTACTGGAAGTACTCGATCCGGAGCAGAACAACAGTTTCCGCGATCACTATCTGGACGTTCCCTTCGACCTGTCTAATGTCATGTTTATCGCTACGGCCAACCAGCTGGACACCATCCCGAGGCCGCTTCTCGATCGCATGGAACTGATTCGACTGTCCGGTTACATCCTTGAGGAGAAGCTGGAAATCGCCAAGCGCTACCTGATTCCCAAGGCTCTGAAAAACCATGGTCTGCAACGCGGCCAGGTGGTCATCCACAAGGCTGCCCTGGTGCAGATCATCGACGGCTACGCTCGCGAGGCAGGCGTTCGCAACCTGGAGAATCAGATCAAAAAAATCATGCGGCGGGCCGCCATGGCGTTTGCCGAGGATGAAAAACTGAAGAAAGTCACAATCCGCAAGCGAGATGTGGAGCATTATCTCAACAAACCGGTGTTTACTGCAGAAGACGTTTTCGAGGGCATCCCTGGCGTGGTCACCGGACTCGCCTGGACCAGTATGGGCGGAGCAACCTTGCAGATTGAAGCGACGGCGATGCTGGCCAAAAGCAAAGGGTTCAAACAAACCGGGCAGCTCGGCAATGTGATGATCGAAAGCTCCGAGATTGCCTATTCTTACGTCATGTCACACCTGACGAATTTTGGCGGTGAGGCGGAATTTTTCGAAAAACATTTCATCCATCTGCATGTGCCGGCTGGAGCAACCCCGAAGGACGGACCCTCAGCCGGGATCACCATGGCTACCGCCCTGGTCTCCATGGCCACCGGCAAAATCGTCAAAAAGAAGCTCGGCATGACCGGCGAACTGACTCTGACCGGCCGGGTGCTGCCGATCGGCGGGCTCAAGGAGAAAGTGATCGCCGCGCGCCGTGCCGGTCTGACCACCCTGCTCTTCCCCGACGACAATCGCAAAGACTTTGAAGAAATTCCCGACTATCTCAAGGAAGGGCTTGAAATCCACTTTGTGAAGACCTTCAAGGATGTTTACGAGGTGGCGTTCTAGAGGGCAGCGACATCACTGCTGGAGGCAGGAATTGATCCGGCAAGTTGATGTTTTGGTCATCAGCTTGCCGTTTTCATTTTGCAGGGTTTGGCACTTACGTGAATTTTTCGCACCTGATTTCATGTGGAGGGATAAATAGGAGGTGCATTTCTTTCCACTCCCTTTCTATCCACTACACAAAATCAGCTTTCTAACCGGGGTTGCGTCCCCGGACGCCGCCTTTCTTTTCTTGCTCGCCCAAGCAAAGAGATCCTCCGCATGACAGGCTCCGGACACAAGAAGCAAAAGAAGGGCGCCCAACCTCCTTACCCGCCTTTCAGGCGGGTCCCCTCCGCCGAAAAGATGAACGCCGGCAGGACAAAAACTCGGCTTCGCCTCAGACAGTTTGTCCTACTTTTTCGGCATTAATCCTTTCGGCTCCGACTGCGTCGCAACGGGACGAAATTCAAAACCTAAAACTGAATTGATGGGTGGTCACCCTCACCCCA
>JAQYVZ010000117.1 GCA_030145205.1 Desulfuromonadales bacterium
CCGACTAACTCTCGGCAACAGCACCCAGAGGACGCCGGCCACGATGATTCTTCCGGCAAGTCGATGCAGCCCCCTCCAGCTCTCGGATCCCACGCCTACTGCGGATTCGCAGTAGGCGCCTCGGAATCACCCCGGGGTGAAGACTCGACCTGCACCAAGGCCGGCGGCGCACCGCCCCCCTTGTTTTCGCCGAAATAAATGGTGGTGTGGGGGAAGGGAATCTCGATGCCCAGCTCGTCGAACCGTTTCTTCATCCGACGGTTGAATTCGCGGCCGACCCACCACTGCTTGATCGGAGCGGTCTTGATCCGGGCCTTGATCACCACGGCCGAATCGGCGAAAGCGTCGACCCCCAGCACGTCCAGCGGTTCGATAATTTTCGGCCCGTACTCATCATCCAGCTGCAGTTCAGTACCGATATCCCGCAACACCTGCATGACCTCATCGGCATCTTCCCGATAGGCGATGCCGATTTCCATGACGTAGTAGGAAAAATCCTTGGTCAGATTGCTGACGATGCTGATGGCGCTGAACGGGATGGTATGTACGGTGCCCGACAGGTCACGCAAACGTACCGTGCGGATCGACACCGCCTCGACCACCCCCCCCTTGTCGCCAACATTGACCACATCGCCAACGGCGATCTGATCTTCCAGCAGAATAAAAACCCCGGTGATGACATCCTGAACCAACTTCTGGGAACCGAACCCGACCGCCAGGCCGAGCACCCCGGCGCCAGCGAGCAGCGGGGCGATATCGACCCCAAGCCGGGCGAGAACCATCAGTGAGGAAACGACCGTCAGTATAATGGCAAGAGCCTTGCGGGCCACAGCGAGCAGGGTCCGGGTTCGGGCACTGGCTTCAAGATTAAGCCCCTGCTCGTCTTTGCGGGTCAGCTGCCGCTCGATGATGCTGTTGGCAATTTCCCAGATGAGAAACGTGACCAGGATGATGCCGAAAACCGCCATGAGAGTTCCGCCGAGAACCTTTCCCGGCTCGCTGGCCAACCAGCCGAAGGCGTTCATCCCCCAGGCCTGAAGAATCGCCGTGGCCCCGAGGAAGTAGACCACGAAATTCAAAGTCCGATGCAGTGTGAGCAGATAACGGTTGGTTCGTTCCTCCAACCCGGGAAACCGCTCTTTCAGGTCTTCGCTGACCCGGAATCCCCGGGTCAACGCGGTATTCAGCACGCGCAGGACCAACCGGACAAGAAGCAGGACAACCAGCGTCAGCAGGGTGGCTCGCATCAGGAAGACGAATCCCCCCTCGACCTGGAGGACCCAGACCCCGTAGAGCAGGATGACGTAAAACGTCGCCAGCAGATGCCAGACCTGAGCCAGTCGGTTGCGCACACCATGGCGCACCGGGCGGCTGCCGGCCTCGCCATTCTCCCCGGCCGGCCACTTCTGAAAGTAGTGTGCCACCCCCTCACGGTTCTGCAGGATCATGATGATCACCAGCACGGTAACCAGCAGCCCCAGCAGCCGCAACAGCACCTCGTATGAAAGCGGGGGCAGCCCCAGCAGCAGGGCGGCCTGCAGTCCAAAATAGCCGTAAATAGCGGCAAAGCTGAGCCGCTTGCCCCAGATCACCAGGTAGTTGGCCGTCTCGTCAGAAAGCCCTGAGCAGCGCAGGCCGGGGGATGAAGGGGCAAAGATGAAATAAAAAAGGGCCAGTATCCCGTGCGCGATAATAAAGGCGTTGATCCAGGCCAGGGCTACCAGTCGGGTTTTCTCTCGCGGACCGATCAGACCGAGGGTCAGATAGGCAACCAGGGCAAACGCGAGAATCGGCAACAGATCAAGGATGAAGATCCCCAGAAGCCGAAACATCCGCAACAGGCAATGACCTGCCGGCTTCTCGGCTGCGGACCGGCGGAAACGGAGCAGTCCCCAGCGAAAAAAGTAAAACGCCACGTAGCCCAGGCCAAGGGTCAACGTGATATTGATGAGAACCTCGGTCCACATCTGGCGCGACTGCGGATCGGCCAGTTCATTTTTGAACCAAGCGAAGATTTTGGGGATTTCATTGATGTTGCCGGTCAATACGACAACCGACTCCGTCGCACCGTTTAGCCTTCGGGATATATCGCGTAAAGCCTGGCTTGCCGCACTTTTCACCTGACTTTCAGGCGCTTCAGGCGGCTGGACTTGAGCCATTATCTTCAACTGGCGGACCAGTTCCTCTCTGGCCGCGGGATCTTCCAGGGTTTCAATCACCGATTCGATCTCGGCGGGTTGCGCTACGGTTTCGGCGGCCTCTTGCTGAGCGATGGCTCCGCGAACAGGAGCAAAAAACAACACGCAGCTGAACAAGACCAGCAGCAGAACATTGATTTTATTGCAATGCATGATTTC
>JAQYVZ010000019.1 GCA_030145205.1 Desulfuromonadales bacterium
CTGGAATCTTTGTAGATACTGATAATGTTTTGATAATAATCATTCAACGCCTGGGCATCGAGGTTCTTCATTTCAGCATCAATGAGCAGCGGGCCGTATTTTTCGCCTTTGATGTAAAGACCGCCGCAGTTCGTGTTTTGCTCGAAGTGAACCATCTTGCCATCGAAGCGGCTGTTCGACGTCATCTCCATCTTTTCCATCCTGACCGCTTCCAATTCACCGGTCTCAAACGAAGGGAAGTTCATCTCCATACCGCCGACAACAGCCTTGCTGAGACCAACGTAAAGCATCGGCAAAGCCTTTTGCAGGTCGAATTCCCCGGTAAATCCTTTGCAGGCCATGGAACCGCCTTCAGGCATACTGAATTCGACGCTCTGCATATCGTAGGTGCCGGACACGGCGCCACTGGCCAGCGAGTAGACCATCTCAGACGTAAGCCCGCCAAAGCTGATCTTGCCCTCGTCCAGCGCGTATTCGAACGCCGGAATCTCAAGAAGGCTGTCCATCGTGCCGTCCAGGCGAATTCGGGAGATCTCGATGGAATTATGCAGTTCAGGGATCTCTTCGAGGATATTTTCCAGCCCTTCCTGGTCCGGAGAGAATTTAGTCAGAGTGGTTTCCACCAGGGCGATGGCTGGGCCAAAACCGTACCGGCCAGCAGGACCGCTGCTGTGCGGGAAAGGGCCATGGTACAGGACATGTTCAAACACCAACTGGAAGGTCTGCTCGGTCACTTCCGCTTCCTGCTCCCCTTCTGCCTCTACATCCTCCGGAATCTTAACGGCGGGGAAATTAATTTCCATGCGCGTTTCTGCCCTGGATTGCAGAAAACCGCGCTCATAACTGGTATTAGTGAAAGTGACGAAACCGAACTGGGATGCGTCCTCAAGCAGGCTGAGATAGTGCAACTCGGCCTTGTTGCCGACCACGTAAGTGATGCCGCCCCAGACAATTGCCAGGAACACAACTACGGCTAACAGGATGCCCGATTTTTTCATAGTGTCTCCTAAATTACCTACTGGGAACGGGAAGCGGAGATACCTCCGGAAGGGTACTCACGCATAAGTGTCCCCAATCCAGAAGTGTTTATTGGCAAAAGCCCGGCCGGAACCAGACTTAAGGTATTTTTCAAAAGCAGCAGCCTTGATTTTATCAGAAAATGCCAGATAGCCGACCAGGCACCATGGCCGATATTTAGCTGTATGTGTTGATTGGCCAGCGTTGTGGGCGGCGAGTCTCCTGACGACATCGACGGTCATACCTGTGTAGCGTTGTTCCGGGTGTGATTGGCTCTGCAGAAGGTAAACGTATTGCATGATTCCCCACAAAAGATTTCATTAAATAACAGTAAAATGCCGCCTTCGCCATAATGCAAAGGATCGGATCAACAATGGTACGGTTTTGAGAATTAACAAATAAGCCCGCCGTCGCTAAACGCTTTCGCTTCGTTTCAGCAGCTATGGCGCGCACCCTCCGCTAAACAGAAGCTTCGACTGGCGATGGCTCGCCAGCCAAAGCTTTAGCGAAGGCTGGTGGAGGTGGCGGGAGTCGAACCCGCGTCCGAAAACCTTCCATGTCAGGCGTCTACATGCATAGTCCGTGTTTTGCTTAACCCAAAGAAACTCCCGACGGACAGGATTCTCAATGGGGGAGCCTGCTAAAGTTTCGCTCCGACGCCACAGGCACTCGCCGAAACTATCCCGCTAATTGTACGTCTCCTACCCCACACGGGCGATGAAACAGGAGACGTGGCAACAATTAAGCTGCCAGTGCGTAACGAACGTCGTTGTCGGCGTTTGTTTGTGTTGGGCTTTTTAACGGAGCCTGCCCACTCCGGCATGCAACCAGCACTTCCAATCCCCGTCGAAACCGGAACACCCCCTTTTGTTTGTGAACTGTGGTCAGTAAACTGTGAACAGGTAAAGGCCGGCTTCAAGCCTTTCCAAATTCACACTTCACTACTCAGTGTATTATCGCACAAAATGCTTATTTTTTAAAGAGATAACAGATTCTAGCTAGAGTGATCTCTCATCGCTCGCGAGGACTCGCGATCCGCCTGCTTGCGCTTGAGCGTCTCGCGCTTGTCGTAGAGCTTCTTACCGCGGCCGATACCGATCTCCAGTTTGGCGCGCCGATGTTTGAAGTAGACCTTGATCGGCACAAGGGTCAACCCCTTCTCCTCGATCTTTTTGATCAACTTGATAATCTCATCATGATGCAGCAACAGCTTGCGCGGGCGCAGCGGCTCGTGGTTCTCGCGGTTGCCCTGCTCGTAAGGACTGATGTTCATGTTCTCGACAAACACCTCGCCATTGCGAATCCGGCAGTAGGCCTCTTTGATACTGACCTGACCTGCCCGGATCGATTTGACTTCGGTCCCTTGCAGCACCAGGCCCGCCTCGTATACGTCATCAATGAAGTACTCGTGGTAGGCCTTTTTATTGTTGGCGATAATCTTGATGCCCATAATATACAATCAGTGACGAGAGACCTGTTACTCTACATCATTTTGAAGAACTGCGATAATCTTTGGCATAAACTGATCAGCCTGCAGCGCGTTGCTGCCAACCCGGATCACCAGGAAGCTGCCGATCAGGAAAAAGACGCCGAAAATCGCTGAGAGCAGGTTCGGGTCGATGCCGAAGTCGAACATCACACCGAGCGTGCTGCCAACAATCGCCCCGATCACCAAGGCTACCAGCGGGACAATATACAGCAAAAACGATGACTGTAAAAAGGTTTTGGTATCTGCGGCGACTTTTACCTTGTCGCCCACCTCGGCACCAATCAGGTTATGTGCTTCAACCGTGCGCGAACGGCTGTCGTCGCCGAGATTGCAGGCTCCGGACGAGGCGCAACTGTTGCAGAAGCTGCTCTTCTCACAGAGCACCATGGCAGTGCGTTTTCCTTTAAGTTCGACAACGGTTCCGACTTCTTCAATCATTACTTTCTGCCTCAAACTTTGCAGTTTCCCCTCTCCCTTGACGGGAGAGGGTCAGGGTGAGGGTGCCTATTCACACATCATCCCCCTCACCTCAATCCTCTCCCTCCAGGGGAGAGGAAGCTAGATCAACAGGAGTTTCTGAGCGGCATTGACTCTGCTGCGGCGTAACCATACCACCGGAGATGATCAGTTTGAACGCTTCCTCCACTGTCATGGAAAGTTCAATCATGTCATCTTCCGGAACCAGAATATAGAAGCCAGAGGTCGGGTTCGGCGTGGTCGGCACGAAGATATTGACCAAGCGCTTACTCGTGACCTCCTGTACCTCCCCTTCGCTGATGCCCGTCACGAACGCCACCGCCCAGATATCGCGGCGGGGATACTCAATCAGCACCACCTTGCGGAAAGCTCCGCGGTCGCGACTGATCACTGTGTCGGCGACCTGCTTGAACAAGCTGTAGATCCCCTTGACGAAAGGGATTTTATCCAGCAGAAACTCATAGAAATGGACCAGCTTGCGGCCGAAGATGTTGGCGGTCAGCACGCCGACCAGCATGATCAGCAGCAAGGTGGCAACCAGGCCAAGGCCGGGCACCCACACGCCGAACAGATGGTCTGGTTGCCAGGCTGGCGGTAGCACCCTGCTCAGGTAATGGTCCATGAAGGTGACAATCCAGCGCACAACCAGAAAGGTCAGCGCGATCGGCACCACCACCAGCAAACCGGTCAAAAAGTAGTTTTTTAGTTTATGTCTGAGCAGGCGCCCAAATGCCGAGACTTTCGACATGATGATCAACTCCGCGAAAAAAGGCTTATCTTAGGAATTCTAGCATGACCGGCGGGGGGATTCACGGAATTTAGCGTAAGAAGGCTTAGAGCGACTGTCCGGAGAGGAAAACATCCTGTACAGACATCGCCTCACCTTGAGCACAAAGAGATTCTTCCAGGTCGGCCGGAGAGGCCCCTTCCGGTACCGGCACCACCTGAAAATCGGCCTGTTTCGATACCTCAAGGCTGCCGATCATCAGCTCCAGGCCAAGGGCGCGGGCACCGCCCAAAGTCGCGATTTCGAGCCATTCAGACGGCGACAGCAACCCGGCAAACCACTGACGGGCAAAAGCAAGCTCACCCCAGATCGACAACGAAGGTGAACTGGCACGGCTGTCGGTGCCGAGGGCCAGGTTGACTCCGGAAGAATGATATTGTTTCAACGGAGCGCGGGTCTCGCCAAACAAGCTGTTAGAGCGCGGGCAGAGTGCCACCGAGCAGCCTTGCCGGGCAATCAGTCCTACCTCCTCCGCATTCACGTGAACGCCATGGACAACCAGACCGCCGGTCGGCAGACAGCCGGTACGCTGCGCCCAGTCGACCGGGCGGTGGCCGCCATCGGCGGCAGTGACTTCCCAGCCTGCCACGGTGTAGAGCATTTCAGCGATCGGCCCTTCAGCCCGTTCCAGAAAAGCGACCTCTTCGGATGTTTCTGCGAGGTGCATCGTCATGGGCAGATCGTGAGCTGCTGCATATGCAGAAATCTGCAGAGCGGTTGTTTCCGCGAGCGTATAGGGCGCATGGGGTGAAACCCCCCAGGCAAGCTCTGTAGTGGGCGGAGTCGCTATCAAACCGTCGAGCTGAGAGAGGCGTGTGGCGACCTGCTGTGGATCGCGACCAAGCAGTTCGCAGAAGACCCGGCCACGCAATCGGCTGCCGCCATAGGCGGAAGCGATGTCATAGCTGGTCAGGATATCGCCGACCGCACCAACCCCGGCTGCCAGCGAGTCGCGCATACCGGTGAGCAACGAAGTCTGCAGTTGTTCTACTTCAACCTGTTTCCTGACACGGACCAGGTGCAGTATCCAGTCGACAAAGCTTCCTGAGTCGGGCGAAGCACCGCAGGCATCAGCCCAGGCAGGGAAACAGGTCAACTCCAGGTGGGTGTGGGCGTTGACCATCGACGGCAGCAAGACCGCGTCACCGAAATCCACCCTGACAGCCCCTGCATGTTCAGCAGCGAGCACCGACCTCGTTCCGACAGCAACTATTTTCCCGTCTGAAACGAGTAAAGCCCCGTCCTCGATTGGCGGGGCTGTGATCGGCAGCAGGTATTTGGCAGTGAACAGTGTCGGTCTATCCATCAACACACCCGTCAGGCACACGCAGTCTTGGGTGACACATCGATGTCTACACAAAGACTCTCAGCCTGTTCAAGCAGTTCCTGTATGTCCTGTTGGAGCACGATCTCACACTGTTCCTGCAGGACGGAATCAAGGATTTCTTCAGTGGTCAACGGGTTGGCCAGGACAGCCCGCAAAACCGTTATCTGTTGAACATAGTCCCGAACACGCAGCCTGGTTCGAGAAACAAACGTCTTCCCTGCTTCACGCTGGTCTTTCTGCAGCAACTGGTTGACCATATCAAGGAGCTGGTTAATCCTCTGGCTCTGTTCGTCTGTCGCCCACCTCAAAGCCTGCTGGATGTGAACCGGGCAGTAACGGTATGTCAGAATGTTCAATTCGGGAATGCTGGTCAATTCGAAGTCCGGGTGCTGCCGTATCTTCTCTGCATAGGTTTTCGCTTTTTCGATCCCCATGTCGATCAGCAGCTCATAACCTCTGCGGCCGATAATCGACAATCCGGCATGAACCAACAGAGCCTTGCCAGGACGCGACCCTTCCAGAGTATGACTGCCGAGATCCTTTGAACCATGCCGCAGGATGTAGTTGGCGTGGTGCTGAATCGCAGAAAGGGCTGTCGGGTCCTTGAAAACCACCATGCCGGCCCCCATGGGCGCATAAAGCTGCTTATGTGCGTCGATGGTCACCGAATCGGCCCGTTCAATACCCTTAAGAAGGGGTCCATGAGTTTCAGAAAAGAGCGTCGGACCGCCCCAGGCCGCATCGACATGGAAATGACAACCGAATTCGGTGGCCAGGTCAGCCATCTCTTCCAGCGGATCGATGTTGCCGGTCTCCGTTGTCCCGGCAATGCCAACCAGGGCCAGCGGGCGAATATTCTCATCTTGCAGGCGCAGACACTCGGCCCTGAGCTTTTTCATATCGATACGGCAGTGACTGTCCGTATCGATCAAAACCAGGTTGTCGCGGCCAAGGCCGAGCAGGTCAATCGCCTTGGCGAGCGAGTAGTGGCCACGTCGGGACACCAGAACGGCAAGGCCGTCGCAACCGAGATGCTTGAGGCCTTTCAGCAAGCCTTCCTGGGCAACTCCGCGGAACGAACCATTCGGCGCCAAAAGGCGATTACGCGCCACCCACAGCCCCGTTACGTTGGCAATAGTTCCTCCGGAACAGAAGGCCCCAAGCGCGTTGGTGCTATCGTGAATCCACTGCTCGTAAAAACCGTCGTCACGCCGGTAGACAAGCCGGTGCAGCATGGCAAGCACCTGGCGTTCCAGAGGCGTAAAGGCCTTGGAGGTTTCCACCTTGACCAGGTTCTGGTTCAGCGCCGTCATAATGCGAGATAGCGGCAGCATGAAATAGGGTAGAGCCGATGTCATATGACCAATGAAACCAGGTGCAGAAGTATGGACCGAGTGAGCAACCAGGTTTTCCTTGACGAACTCGGTGTAGTCCGAAACGAAGGTCGGTTCTTCAGGGATGAGCGACGAAGAATAATCTGCCTCGATATCCTCTAAGCTACGCTCGATAGCGACGATGTGATTCTGCAGGAACCCTGCGACATCTTCGGTGATGGCGTGGTCAACACCCCCCAGGGTCGATTCGGGCGCTTCCGGGACTGTGAAAATCCGGTAGAGATTCTCCAGCGTAGCGCGTGCTGCTTCACGACTTTTTGGCATAATGACTATACCTTCGCAATCAAGTAGTTGTTATCGATCAGCCGGGTCGTGCCGGCCTTAACAGCCAGCAGCATGACCGACCGCTGGTCAACTATTTCAACGTCTTCAAGAGTGTCGGCATTGCAGATTTTGACGTAGTCGACAACCAGGTCCGGCTCGGTGGTTAAACGCTTGAGAGAAACCTCAAGGATTTTATGCGCGTTCGACTCACCTCCGCGTGCCAATTCAGCAGCAAGGGTCAAAGACTGGTTCAGGGCCAGAGACTGCCTGCGTTCATCGTCCGAGAGGTAAACATTACGCGAGCTCATCGCCAGGCCATCGGTTTCGCGGATGATCGGCATGCCCTTGATTTCGACAGGCATATTGAAGTCGCGTACCATCTGGCGGATCATCGCCAGCTGCTGAAAATCCTTGCGCCCGAACAGGGCGACATGCGGCTGGACGATATTAAACAGCTTGGCGACCACCGTGGCCACGCCACGAAAATGCCCGGGACGACAGGCCCCCTCGAGGGTTTCTGTCAGGGAGCCTTCAACCGACAGGTAGCTGCAGTAATTCGCGGGATAGACAGTTTCGGCGGTCGGATAGAAGATCAGGTCGACGCCCGCTTCACGCGCCAGGCTTTCGTCGCGTTCGAAATCGCGCGGGTAGGTGTCAAGATCCTCCCCTTCCCCGAACTGGGTCGGGTTGACGAAGATTGATAGGACCAGAACATCGCCCTGTTTGCGGCCCTCCTGCAGCAGGGAAAGGTGTCCTTCATGTAGAAAGCCCATGGTGGGCACAAAGGCGATGCGCTTGCCCGCCTCTCGCAAGGCCAGGCAGCGCCGCTGCATCTCTGTAATATCGCTAACAGTATCCATTATCTTATCTCAGCACTCATTGCTCAGGGTATAGAACCCGAGGCTGTTTAGAAGCTATGTTCGTCTGCCGGAAAGACGCCGTCCTTGACCTCGTTGATATACGTCGATATGCCGTCAGAAATCGTACCGGAGATATCAGCATAACGTTTGACGAACTTCGGCGAGTACTTCTCACAAAGCCCGAGAATATCGTGGATCACCAGGACCTGGCCATCACAGTCCACTCCGGCGCCAATGCCAATGGTGGGGATAGCCACTGTCTCCGTAATCTCTTTGGCCAAGTCCGCCGGGATACCTTCTAGCACCATGGCGAACGCTCCGGCATCAGCCACTGCGCGGGCATCCGCAAGCAGCTGTTCCGCCTGGGCCTTGGCGCGGCCCTGGATGCGATAGCCACCCATGCGATGCACCGATTGGGGGGTCAGGCCGATATGTCCGACAACAGGGATATCCATATTGACGATCGACCGGATGGTTTCCGCCACATGCACGCCGCCTTCAAGTTTGACGGCGTGAGCGCCGCCCTCCTTAATCAGCTGCCCGGCGTTGCGTCGTGCCTCAACCAGGTCGATCTGGTACGACAGAAACGGCATGTCCGCAACAATCAGGGCCTGTTGTGCAGCCCTGACCACGGCACGCGTGTGATAAAGCATTTCCTCCATGGTAACCGGCAAGGTTGTGTCATAGCCCGCCACGACCGAACCGACGGAATCGCCGACCAGGATCACATCGATCCCGGCCTGATCCATCAGGCGGGCCAGAGGATAATCGTAAGCGGTCAGTACCGAAATTTTCTCACCCTGCGTCTTCATCTGCTGCAGGTCGAGAATGGTCCGCCGTTTGACCTTATGTTGACTCACAGTCCAACCCCAGTGTGCTCTCGCAAAAAAATTAAATTCTCTCGAAACAAAAAAACCTCCCGGACCAGCGGAAGGCAAACGTGGGCAAACGGAGAGTGTCGTTCACCAGGAATGCCGTCCCGGTCTTTCGATCCAGGCGGTATGTATTAAAACACCGCTTCATCCTTCGGCTCCGGCACATGTTCCGGGCCAGAAACGGCTATTGCCTACGAAGGCAATATGTCTATAACATAGACGTCGGGCGCTGTCCAGACAGAATTAACGATTTTTTATGTGCCAATAACATCGTTTCATTTCGCAAATTGCAAACCAGCCCGGTAAGCATCGGCCTGTTTGCTGCCAAGCGACCAGTATTCCTTGACCCCACCGAGATAAACCAACGGGTCGAACACCTCAACATCGAGAGAGCCATCCTCACGGAGAGCGGCTTCATCGACATGGATATCGAGAATTTCGCCGAGAACCAGACGATAATCACCGAGCTCGACGAATCGTTCAAAGCGGCACTCAACCGACAGAGGTGACTCTGCCAGAAGCGGCACTCCCTGTGCGCTGTTCTCAAAATGCAGACCAAGCGTTGCAGCCTTGTCCATCTTCTGCCCCGAGGCGATACCACAGAAATCCGCTTCGGCAGCCAGGCTGGCAGGGACCATATTGATTGAGAACACACCGGTCTCGCTGATGTTCTCGAAGGTTTTCCGGCTCTGATGCAGGGAAACAGCCATCGTGGGGGGCGTCTTGCTGACAATTCCTGCCCAGGATGCCATCATCAGGTTGGTCTGGCCCTGCTGGTCGAGAGTCGCCACCAAGGTGGCTGGCTGCGGGAAAAAGGTCACACAGGGGCCAAGTTGTCTTTTTTTCATGCGTTCCAGATCTTTCTTTTCCAGGGCGGCACGCCGCCGAGTTTATCTTTAATCGAGGTTCTCCAGGGCCTGCTGCAAAACAGTAAAGGCACTGATCACCGGCGTCGCCGCAGACCGGACCCCACTCAGCAGCTCCAGATAATAGTTGAAGCGCCGCCGGCGCTCAGCCAGGTAGGCGTCCGGCGTCTGTCCCTGCTCAACAACCGCCCGCGCCAGGATCACAATCTGCTGTCGCAGGGAGCTGTACAACGACGTCTGGGCCATCCTCTCCCAGCGATTACGGGTCGAGACCTCCGCAAGGGTTTCGAACAGGTAGGCATAGTCGAGCTTGACGTGCAGAACCTTCAAGACGTTGATCACGTCGAGCAGACCGCTGTCGGTGGACGAAGCGATCTGCACGGCCGGCAGGAAACTCTCGAGATGATGCAGTCGGGAAATCTGTCCGGCGCTTTGCTTGTCAAAGCCCTCTTTACGCAGGGCCGCGGCCTCCTCTTCGCACACCTGCCACTCCTCTTTGCTGAGCAGCGTCTTCAGGTGATCGCAGTATTGGGTGAAGGTCACACCGTAGCCATCCACGCACGCTGTCTCGAGCTCAACCGGCAAGTCAAGATCAATCGCCTGAACACACAATCCATCCAGGGTATTTTCAAGCTTCAGCAGGACCTCGTACTGTTTCTCACTCGTCATTTTGTTGTCAGCAGCGAACACCTGCTGACGGATTTCGCGCACGCCCAGCACCCGGTCGAACAGCAGGTAGGCTTTGACCCCCTGCCAGTAGGTCGCGCCGGTCTGACGGGTCAAACGGTTCAGGAACGCGCAGCCGGCATGATCGACCACGTAGTTCGTCAACATGGTCGCGATAATCTCGCGCCGCAACGGGTGTTGCACGATATAGCGACCGTAGCGCTTGCCAATCAACTCCGGGAAATAACCTCTCAGAACGACTTGGGCCGCCTCCTGATCGGGCAGATCGCTCTTGAGCAGCGAGTCGAACAGGTGCATCTTGCTGTAGCTCATCAGGATCGCCAGCTCTGGCCGGGCATACGCCTGGTCCCTAGCTAGGACATCCTTGCGATTCGGCAGAAATTCCCCCTCCAGATCGAGCAGACCAGCGTTCACAAGGCGGTCAGAAACATCGATAAAGGCCTCGATATTCCGTTCGCAGCGCAGCTGGTCCAGTGACAGTGCGAGGCTCTGAGTATAGTTGTTGTTCAAAACCATTCGGCAGACATCGTCTTCGATTTCCTTGAGCACCTTATTGCGGGTCCGCTCGGTTTTGACAATTTCCAGTTCTTTCAGCGTCTGCATGAAAATCTTGAGGTTGACCTCATGGTCCGAGATATCAACTCCGGCCGAGTTGTCAACCGCGTCGGTGTTGATGCGGCCGCCGCCAAGAGCGTACTCAATACGGGCGCGCTGTGTGAGGCCGAGATTGCCTCCCTCACCGATCACGCGGGCGCGGACCTGACCGGCGCTGACCCGGACCGCGTCATTCGCTTTATCGCCGGCATCTTCATTGCTTTCACCTGCCCCCTTGACATAAGTCCCGATGCCGCCGTTCCAGAGCAGCTCCACATCGGCGGTCAGAATCGCCTTGATCAAGGTCTCGCCATCCGTGGAGGCATGCCGCAGGCCGAGCCGCTTGCGAACTTCCGGCGAGAGCGGGATATCCTTTTCGGTGCGCGGCCAGACGCCGCCGCCTGCGGAGATCAGCTCCGCGTTGTAATCGGCCCAGGTTGAGCGGGCCAGGCTGAACAAGCGTTTACGTTCTTTCCAGGAGGCCGCCGCTGCCGGATTCGGATCGAGGAACACATGGCGATGATCGAACGCCGCCACCAGGCAGGTATGTTTCGACAGCAGCATGCCGTTGCCGAACACATCGCCGCTCATATCGCCGATGCCGACCGCCGTGAAATCCTCATTCTGGATATCCTTGCCCAGCTCCCGGAAATGCCGCTTGACGCACTCCCAGGCACCCCGGGCAGTAATGCCGAGTTTCTTGTGGTCGTAGCCGTGCGAACCACCGCTGGCAAAGGCGTCGTTCAACCAGAAACCGTAGTCGATACTGACGCTGTTAGCCGTATCAGGCAGATGGGCGGTGCCCTTGTCTGCGGCAACTACAAGATAGGGGTCGGGCTCGTCATGCACGACAATCCCGGCCGGCTGGACGACTGTCCCTTCGATTCGGTTGTCAACCAGGTCGAGCAGACCGCGCATCAGGGTGATATAGGCCTCACGCGACAGCCGCGCCCCCTCTTCCCGGGTCTCAAAGGGCGTCTTGACCACAAAGCCGCCCTTCGAGCCGACCGGCACGATCAGAGCGTTCTTGGTCATCTGGGTTTTCATCAGGCCGAGGACTTCCGTCCGGAAATCGTCAGGCCGGTCCGACCAGCGGATACCGCCCCGGGCCACCAAACCGCCACGCAGGTGAATGCCTTCCATATCGGCCGAATGGACGTAAGTTTCGTACAGCGGCCGCGGGAACGGCATATCCATGATGCCGATCGCGCTGATCTTGAACGCCAGAAAATAATCGTCGTCGTCGCAACGTTTGAAAAAGTTGGTGCGAATCGTCGAATCGATCAGGTTGAACAGGCTGCGCAGGATGCGGTCCTCGTTGATGTCTTCCACAAGGTTGAGGGCTTCGGCCAGCTCCATCCGAACCGGCATCAGGGCCTGTAACTCCCGTTCCATCGTATCGGTCCAGGCTTCCTCAGGTTTGAAGCGCGCCTCGAAGTAGCGGTACAGCAGCGTCGCGATCCGCGGATTGTTGATCAGGGTAGAGGCAACGCGGCTCTTGGTGAACGGATTGCCGATCTGGAAATAGTAATTGCGGTAGGCACGGAAAATGTCGATCTGCTTCCAGCTCAAGCCGGTCAGGATCAGCAATCGGTTAAGGTAGTCGTTTTCCACTTCGCCGCTGCGCAGTGCGTGCAGAAGATCGAGCAGGAGCGCGCGCAACTCCGACAAGGGCTGTGCGCCGGGCCCACTGCGGACATTGAAGCTTTTGAGGTAGGCCATGCGGCCATTGATACTGACGTTGGCGTCGAACTCACCGACAACCGTCAACCCGAGATTCTCCAGGTACGGCATCAATTCGTTCAGGAAGCTCTCCCGCAGGCTGTAAAACTGCAGCCGGAAATATTCCTCCTGCTCCTGAAACGGCCCCCAGAGGTCAAAACGCTCGGCACCATCATCCAGCAGAAGCTCGATCGAGGCCACGTCACGGATGGCAAACCGGGGGTGGGTCAACGCCTTGTATTCCCGTGCAAAGCCTTCGGCGTAAAGCGGCCAGAGTCGACAGGCCCGGTCGCTGCCAAACTTGCGACTCATCTGCTGCAGCAGGCGATCTTCCCAGGGACGCGCCAACTCCGTCATGATTCGTTCCATGGCGTCGATGTCGATCTTGACCTGACCGGACTGCGGGACCACCCGGACCTGCATGCTCAGATAGTCTGAATAGAAATGAACCAGCCGCGTATCAACGGCATCCGCCTTGAGATAGCGTCGCAGATAGTTATCCAGCCGCCGCGCCGTTTCCTGGGTGTAATAGGAGCGCGGCATGATCACCAGCAGGGTCACATCCCGCAGGCTCAACCAGCGCGTCACGACGACCTTGACTGCCTGGCGACGCTGCAGAGATACAAAGGAACGCACCAACTGGTCCAGATCCTTGTCTTCCAGGAAGAAGAGCTCCACCTTCGGAAACATATCGAAGATTTCGACGACTTTCCGGAAATCGTAGGAATTCACCAAGATGTGCTGGCGCTGCAGCGCACGCATGATTTTCTCACGCAACGGGGCTGCATGCGTAATCTGTGCATTGATGCTCTTCTTCGAGAACAGGCCGATAAAAGCATGTTCACGCCAGTGGTTCTTGCCGATGGTCTCGCGGAAGCCGAGATAGACCAGCGGTTCATGCCGAAGAATCGGACTCTTGTGATCGAGGGGTTCATACAGGACCGCCCCGGCCCGGTTCAAACGGAGACGCGCGTTCCTGGTCAGCTTGCGCGCTTCGCCGCTCCGGTATTCCTGCTTTTCGATCGCCCGACACGGCAGGCCGCATGGCTCCGTCGCATAGGTCACCAGAGCGTGACCGCGTGCCTGCTTCTGGACGTCCAGGGCCGCATAGCTGAAACAATGGAAGTTGCCGTCCCGCAGCCATTCGATAAACTCGGGCTGCTCATTGCAATCATCAACCTCGCACATGGTGCCGAGCCGTGCATCCAGGTCCGGATGGATCTGACCGACGGCTTGCACCAGTTCACAGCGCTCCTGGAGCTGAGCCAGCAGCGGGTCGTTCGCAGCGAGGGGCCGGTCGATATCAATCACCATGACCGATTCGTGCTGACCGCTGCCCCCCCCCCGACGCAGATCGGTCAAGCGACCCGCGCTGCGTTCCATCACAAGAATCGGGTGGGAGATAATCGTCGCCCTTTCGTTCAGCTCATGGAACAGCATATTCACGGAATCGATCAGGAAGGGAGCGTCTAAAAGGTTGATCAGGATGAACGTCTTACCATGTTCATCGAAAGAGACTGGCACAACGCTGAGAGCGGTGTCACGATGATCCAAAATGTCAAGGAAACGGCGCAGAAGCGCCAGCAGTTCTTCCGCTGGCAGGGCGAGCAAGGCATGCGAGTGACTGTAGACCAGCAGGCTTTCGGCGAGAGAGATCAACCAGTCAGCTGACGGCACCTTCCGTTCCTCGCTGAGAAGGGTTTTGATCTCTTCGAGCTTATCATGAAAATGCTGCTGAAAAGCGAGTCCGTGGCCTTCAATTACGACATCCATGTGCGGCTCCGTGCGTTCTGGAGACCCTTGCGAGTCTCAAGCAAAGAATACCTCGACTCTCCCCAAAAAGAGGCTCTATTTTCAGACGTCTTCGCCGGGCACATCCGCGCCAGATGCTGTCGGCGAAAGCATGGTTCTATTCAATCAGCTCAACCGTGGCGACACGCCGCAGACCCTGCACCCATTCATCCAGGCGGCGTGATGCCGCCGCACGCTTGCAGAAAGTCACGATGTTCGAGCGCGCCTCATCCAGGGTCAGGGGCGCGGGAATGCGCTTCTCCTCAACCAGAAGGAGATGCAGACCGAACGGCGTGCGGATCGGTCCGCCCACCTCCCCGACCGGCAGCTGAAAAGCCGCCTCGGCGAAAGCAGGATCCAGATCTTCATGCCGGACAAAACCGAGGTCGCCACCACCAGCTGCTGAAGGACAAACGGAATGCTGCCTGGCCAGCTCGGCGAAATTTTCCTGTGTAGCGACGGTACGCAGCTCCGCGATGATCTTTTCCGAGGCCTCTTGCAGATTAGGATCCCCTGGCAGCAGGATGTGTCGAACCCGAACCTTGGGCGGACTCTTGAGCTTGTCCGTATGGTCATTGAAAAACTGTTTGATCTCTATTTCTGTCGGTTCGGGAATCTGTTCGATGATCCGTGCCGTCATCTGCTCAACGGTGACATCCTTGCGGACCATGCGGGCGAAGAGGTCTTCATCGATTCCTGCTGCAGCCAGTTTCTTCCAGAAATCCTCCGGACTGCCCATCTGTCGCAAAATTCGCTGGGTCTCTGCCTCGACATCGGCGGGAGATGCAACCACCCCCTCGGCCATGGCGGCCTGAAACATCAACTCCCGCGCGATCAGACGTTCGACCGCCATCTGGCGAAGCGCCTCGCGAGACCCGTCCGGGACCTCCTCATAGCGCATTTTGAATTGTTCGCTGGCCAGACTCTGCAGCGTTGTCTGCAGGTCTTGCTCCGTAATGGGCGAGCCATTCACGGTCGCGATCGTCTGGGTCATCAAAAAACTCCTTTAGTAGAAAACCCGGAGCTCAACAAGGATTTCTCCCCGGAATCCGGGCAAACTTCACAAGTGCCATTACGCCTTGTTATGCGTCAAAAAACGACTCAAACGGGCAAACTCCTCAAGTTGAAGCGTCTCCCCCCGCCGCTGCGGGTCGATCCCTTCCGCGCTCAGCATCGCGTCAATCACAGCAGCAGACCAACCGGATGCCATCAAACTGTTGCGCAGGGTTTTGCGCCGCTGGGTGAAAGCGCCGCGTACAAACTTACGATAAACCTCTTCATCGTCGATTGTAAAGCGCGTTTCAGGCAACGGCAGAAATTGCAGCACCACCGAATCAACCTTCGGCGGCGGCGAGAAAGATCCGGGGCCAACCTGGGCCACACGACGGACCTCGTACCAGGTCTGCATCAACACCGAGAGGATGCCGTAATCACGGCTGCCAGCCGAGGCGAGCAGGCGATCGCCGACCTCTTTCTGGAACATCAAGACCATGCGGCTGAACATTTCGCGGTGGTCGAGGACTTTAAACAGTACCTGACTGGAAATATTGTAAGGCAGGTTCGCCACCAGCTTGCAGGGCGTCGTTGAAAGCAGGTGGCTCCAGTTGAGCCTCAGAACATCACCTTCCACGACTGTCAGGCGGGGGTTGTTCCTCTCCTGCAGCATGGCAATCAGGTCAGTATCAACCTCTACGGCGCAGAGCTTGACCTCCGCCTGCAGCAGGCGATCTGTCAAAGCTCCCAGGCCCGGGCCGATCTCCATCACCTGCTCATCGATCTGCAGGTCGGCAGCAGCCAGGATCTTGTCGATCACGTGGATGTTCTTGAGGAAGTTTTGACCGAAACGTTTTTTGGCGCGCACAGACATATCTCAACCAGTTCGGAGCAAGAATCTCCCGACCCTTCACTTCTTCCGGTGCCAGTGGCGGCGCGGCCAGCGAGGGATGCGCCACTCTTTGACCAGCGGGACAAGGCGCAAAGTGACAAAATAAGCCAGGCTACCGAACAGAACACCGGCGACCATGCCGCCCAGCCAGAGAGGCGCGAGAATCTCGTAACCAAGATCCCGGAAAGCACCAAACGAGAATTCACCGGGCAGATTGACGCGAGGCATATCGAGCAGAATCCGCCCGACCTCGTATTCAATCGCGTAAATTACCGGGGCCGTGATCGGGTTGGTGACCCAGACACCGATCAGCGCCGCCAGACGGTTTTCGCGGAGCAGATAAGCGAAGAAGATCGCCAACACCATCTGCAGGCCGAAGGTCGGGGTCATACCGATAAAGATGCCAAGCGCGATCCCTTTGGCGACCTCCTCGGGCAAGCCGCGTAAACGCACGAAGCGCACCAGCAACAACTTGGTTTGACGAAAAAACCCGATACCCCGCCACATCAGCGTATCTCCGCGACCTTACACATCCAACCAAGAGGCGTGCTGTCCTGTTACCAGTGACAGCGCAAATGAATCACAACGCCCCGGAACCGACAGTGTCGAGCGGCCAACTGGCGACGGCATTAACATCACCACCGGAGGCCTGCCCGGACGACAGGTAATAATCGGCCGGCACCCCCAGCATCGCCGCATTGTCCCCGCACAACGAGGGACTCGGGAAAACGACCTGCAGAGCATGTTTTTCAGCCAGTTGCGCGAAACGCTCCCGAAGACCACGATTGCAAGCAACGCCACCGGCGACCACAATCCGGCTCAAACCCTCCGCCTTGGCAGCCGCAACTGTTTTGGCGGTCAACACATCCACTACAGCGGCCTGGAAGCTGGCGGCAAGATCGGCCAGATGCGTCCCGGTGACAGGTTCAGACTGCTGTTCGACGTAACGGTTTACAGCCGACTTGATACCGCTAAAGCTGAATTCAAAACCGGGCTTGTGCAGCATCGGCCGAGGGAAACTGATTGCCGTCGGATCACCTTCGGCCGCCAGCTGATCAATCTTGGCGCCACCCGGATAGCCAAGGCCAAGCAGCTTGGCGACCTTGTCGTAAGCCTCACCGGAGGCGTCATCGCGGGTCTGCCCCAGGGTCGTGTACTGACCAATGCCATCCACACGATACAGGTGCGTATGCCCTCCCGAAACCGCCAGGGCAAGAAAAGGGAACTCCAGTTCCGTCTCGAGCAGGGGCGCCAGGATATGGCCTTCCATATGGTGGATGGCGGCCAGCGGCAACTGCCGTGCCCAGGCCAGCGCCCTGGCGGTCGACAACCCGACCAGAAGAGCCCCGATCAGCCCGGGACCGCGCGTCACGCCGATGCCCTCGATCTGATCCAGAGACGTGCCGGCTGCCGTCAGTGCTTCGCGCACGACCAGACTGATCGCCTCGACATGTTTGCGCGAAGCAATCTCCGGGACGACCCCTCCGAAGCGGGCATGGACATCCACCTGCGAGGCGATAATGTTCGACAACACCTCGCGGCCATCACGCACAACTGCGGCTGCCGTTTCATCACACGACGATTCGATACAAAGAAGAAGCATAATACTCCGAGGTGCGGTGCCGGAGAAGGGTCTCGCCCCGCGTCTCTGACCTCTGGTTTATAAAAGATTCGCCGCCAGTTCCGCAAGACAGGAGCGCTCACCCTTGGTCAAGGTGACATGTCCGGCAATTTCCTGGTCTTTAAATTTTTCCACGGCAAAGGACAAGCCGTTGCTCGAAGAATCAATGTAGGGGTTGTCAATCTGGTAGGGATCGCCGGTCAACACAATCTTGGTGCCCTCACCGGCGCGCGTGATGATCGTCTTGATCTCGTGAGGCGTCAGGTTCTGGGCTTCATCGACGATCATGTACTGTTTCGGGATTGAGCGGCCGCGGATATAGGTCAAAGGTTCAATCTCCAATAAACCCAGATCGACCAGCTCCTTGTAGCCGCGCTTGCGTTTGCCCTGCTCTTCCACCGAGCCGAGCAGCAATTCGACGTTGTCGAAGATCGGCTGCATCCAGGGAGACAGCTTCTCTTCGATATCACCCGGCAGAAAGCCGAGGTCGCGGCCGAGCGGGAAAATGGGGCGAGAGACCAGCAAACGGCTGTAGTGGCCTTCATCCGCTGATTTGAACAAGCCTGCGGCGATCGCCAGCAGAGTCTTGCCGGTACCTGCCAGGCCGACCAGGGAGACCAACTGGACATCTTCGCTAAGCAACAGGTCGAAGGCAAACTGCTGTTCACGGTTGCGCGGCTGAATACCCCAGAGGCCGTCTTTCGGAGCGCGCACCAGAGGAAGAACTCGCTGCAAACCATGATTGTAGCGTCCCAGCGCCGTATGTGAAGGGTTCTCCGCATCGATCAGGGTGACGCATTGATTGGCTCGCAACTCGTCCTGGACATCCAGGAAGCCCTGTTCGTAGAAGGCGTCAACCGATTCCCGCGACACAATCAGGTCTGCGGTTCCGGAATACAGTTCGTCGATAGAGACCTTATCAGAGGCATAATCCTCCGCTTTCAGGCCGACGACATCCGCCTTGATCCGCAGGTTGGTATCTTTGGTCACAAAAACAACCGGCTTGTTGTTGCCGTTCCGCAAGGCCAGGGCGACCGCCAGAATGCGGTTATCTCCGCGATCGTTCTGAAGCTCCGGCGGCAGGCTTTTCAGATGATCTTGCGTATAGAGCTCTACCTTGAGACAGCCTCCGGTCTCCAGCTGGACACCTTCAACAAGGTCTCCCTGAGTCCGCAGCTGGTCGATCAAACGGGAAAAATGACGGGCATTGCGGCCGGTCTCATTCAAATCTTTTTTGAAGCGGTCGATTTCTTCGATGACGGTCATCGGAATGACCAGGTCGTTTTCTTCAAACCGGTAAAGAGCCTGGGGGTCGTGCAACAGAACATTGGTATCGAGAACGTATGTTTTGAGCATGAAGTTTCCATTCTGGCCGTGTCTGAGACACGGAACGGGGATCATCGATTAAACAGACTCAATCGGCACTGATCAACGTCTGCAGGGCAGCAAGGAATGCGTCAATATCCTGGCTTGTATTGAAATAGCCGGGGCTGACCCGAACCGTGCCCTCGGGGTAGCTGCCGATGGACTTATGCGCCTCGGGCGCGCAGTGCAGCCCGACCCGACAAGAGATATCATATTCGCGGTCCAAGCGAAAGCCCAAGGTCGACGGATCGACCGATTTCACCGTGAAGGAAACGGCGCTGCCATGCCGTTCGGGCTGAAGGGGACCGTGCAGGGTGACCTCGGGCAGGTCGGAGAGGCCCTGCAGCAGCTGCTGCACCAGCGCGACCTCGTGCGTCCGGATCCGCTCCCGGCCTTCCTGCTCGATGTAGTCGATAGCGGTCCCCAGTCCGGCCAAACCGATGGTGTTCAGGGTACCGCTTTCCAGACGTTCCGGCAGTTGGTCCGGCTGTTGGTCCGAGTCGGACAGAACACCCGTGCCGCCGTACACCAGCGGCTGCAGGTCCAGATCTGGCCGGATATACAGGAAGCCGGTCCCCGGCGGACCCATCAGGCCCTTGTGGCCTGACGCGGCCAGCAGGTCGATCCCCATTTCTTCGACATGAATCGGCAGCAAACCGGCACTTTGTGCCGCATCGACCATGAACAGAATACCCTGGGAACGGCACCAGGCACCGACCTCTGCGATCTCCTGCACGGTTCCGGTGACGTTCGAACAGTGCGTCATGACGACCAGCCGCGGCTTCGGCGTCGCGGCCACCATCAGGTCGGCGGGCACCACGAAACCGTCACGGTCTGCGAGCACCTTGATAACCTCGACGCCTTGATCCTGCAGCCTCCGCAACGGGCGCACCACAGCGTTGTGCTCCATGGAGGTAGTGAGCACACGATCCCCCGGCTTCAAAAGGCCGAACAGCCCCTGATTGATCGCCTGGGTTGCGCTCGGGGTAAACACGATTCGGGAGGAGTCGGCAACGCCGAAAAAACGGGCCACGGCCTCGCGCGTTGTCATGACCTGGCGGGCAGCATCAAGAGCCTGCTTATGACCACCGCGTCCCGGGTTGGCGGTCAACAGGCGCATCGCCTGCGCCACGGCGTCACACACCACGTCCGGCTTCGGGAAGGAGGTTGCCGCATTATCGAGATATATGCTCATGGACGTTTCAGCTCGCTCAAAGTGCACTCTTCACGAGAGAGGGCCCTGGTCGGACAGAACCGTTTCGTCGACCTGTCGATCCCGGTGAAACACCTTGTTCTTGCCATCCTCTTTCGCCAGGTACATCAACTCGTCAACACGTTTCAACAAGGTGTCGTGACTTTCGCCATCTTCAGGGAAAGCCGCCACGCCAATGCTGACGGTCACGCCATGAGTCTTGGTGATACCGGTCAAAAACCGCGGAGATTCTGTCTCTACGAAAATCCGGATCCGTTCGGCCACCATGAGCGCCTGCTGCAGGCGCGTTTCCGGCAGCAGCGCAATGAACTCTTCGCCGCCGTAACGGTAGATCAGGTCACAGTCGCGCAACAACTCACGCAGCAGCTGCGCCAGCTCGCGCAGCACGATATCCCCGTTCGGATGCCCGTAGGAATCATTGAATTTCTTGAAATCATCGACATCCAGCATGATGATCGACAACGGAGTCTGGTAGCGCTCCGCCCTGCGAAACTCTTCGTGAAAGTCGCGTTTGAACTGCCGATGATTGAACAAACTGGTCAAGCCGTCGGTGCAGGCCAATTCGAGCGTCTGGTGATGCAACCGGGCATTGTCGATGCTCATGGTCGCAAAAGAGGCTAAAATAGAGAGCAAACGCAGACGATCTTCCTGCAAGGGGCGTGGCACAAAATCATCGACATACAGGATGCCGACCAGACTCTCCTGAAAAATCAGCGGCACGGCGATCAGGGCGCGAATCCCTTCCTTGAGCGCCAGGGGGTTCATCGTAATGGCGGCCAGATCCGTATCCTGGACCACAAAAGGCTCGCCATGCTCGATAATCCGCGACGTCAGCCCGCCCTTCTCGACCCCCCAGCACTTCTTCGCGATGAAGGCGTCGCTCAAGCCGGCATGAGCATGCAGATACAGAGAATCGTCCGCCTTTTCGTAAAGCGCGATACTCCCCGCCGGATAGTCCATGATCGCCATGGCGCTGTGCAGAATATTCTGCAGCACCTCGTCCAGGTCAAGCGACGAAACAACGACCTGCGCCACGCTGAGAATATTTTTCAGCCCCTGGACTTCGTCGCGCAACGCCTGCCCTTTCAATTCAATGTCACGTCCCATAAAAATGAACCCCCCTTAACTGTCCTGCATCCCTAGTTTTTATAGCACAACCCGGCGAATCCAGCAAAACCAATCCAGTTTTATTTTCTGGCAAAAATTCGGGTACGACACAGATGGTTCAGCATTACTGAAATCACCAGCGACAACAGCGCCCTTAATGAACAAACAATAAACATTTATGGCGTTGACACCCACCACATCTTGTGGTTTAAATATCGCGTCACACTACATCTTCTATTATTTCTGATAATTCAAACAATTCAATTACTGCAGGAAGGCTGATATGACTGAAAAAACACACGCCGCCGGGACTGATCTGTCTGCAAACGCCGTCACAGTTCTGGAACGACGCTATCTGCGCAGGGACAAAGAGGGGAAAGTCCTGGAAGCGCCTCTGGACATGTTCAAGCGGGTCGCCACGACCATCGCGGAGGCCGAAAAGAACTTCAAAACCGGCCGCGTCCCCTCCGAATTAAGTAAAGAATTTCTCGGGATGATGACTTCTCTCGAGTTTATGCCCAACTCACCGACCCTGATGAACGCCGGCCGCGAGTTAGGGCAGTTATCCGCCTGTTTTGTTCTGCCGATCGGCGATTCCATGGAAGAGATCTTCGAATCGATCAAGCAAACCGCCCTGATCCACAAGAGCGGTGGAGGCACCGGATTCTCTTTCTCACGCATTCGTCCTGCCAACGATGTCGTCCTTTCCACCAAAGGCGTGTCGTCCGGTCCCCTCTCCTTCATGAACGTCTTTGATGCGGCAACCGAAACGATCAAGCAAGGCGGCACGCGACGCGGCGCCAACATGGGGATTCTGCGGGTCGATCATCCCGACATCATCGACTTCATCATGTGCAAACGGGATCAAACCGTCCTGACTAATTTCAATATCTCGGTCGGCATGACTGAAGCCTTCATGGAGGCTGTTGAAAAAGACCAGGACTATGACATCATCAACCCACGCACGGGAGAAGTGGCCACACAACGTTCCGCCCGCAAGGTCTTCGATCGCATCGTCGACCTCGCCTGGACCAACGGTGAGCCGGGGATTATCTTCCTCGACCGTCTTAATCGCGACAACCCCACGCCACATATCGGCGAGATCGAGGCAACTAACCCCTGCGGCGAGCAGCCGTTACTTCCGTACGAATCGTGTAACCTCGGTTCGATCAACCTGGCAAAGCTGATTACTGACGATCAGCAGGTCAACTGGGACCGCCTCGCACAGATCGTGGAGCTTTCAGTCCGTTTCCTGGATAACGTCATCGAAGTCAACAAGTATCCGATTGAACAGATTTCCGAAATGACCCGCGCCAACCGTAAAATAGGCCTGGGTGTTATGGGCTGGGCCGACATGCTGATCCAACTCGGCATCCCTTACAACAGCGAGGACGCTGTTGAGCTCGGCGAAAAAGTCATGAAGTTCATCAACGACACGGCGCACGCCATGTCGCACACCCTGGCGAGCGAGCGTGGCTCCTTCCCGAACCATGCCGGCAGCGTGTTTGGTAAGCGCGGCGAACAGATTCGCAACGCGACCTGCACCACCATCGCACCGACCGGAACCATCTCGATTATCTGCTCGACCTCGAGCGGCGTTGAGCCTTTGTTTGCGGTTTCGTACGTACGCCAGGTCCTCGACAAAGATATTCTGGTCGAGGTTCACCCCCTCTTTGAAAAGATCGCCGTGGAACGCGGCTTCTATTCACAGGAGCTGATGAAGAAAATCGCCCAGGTCGGAACGATTCAGGATATGACGGAGATTCCGGAGGATATCCGGAACATTTTCGTGACCTCCCACGACATCACTCCTGAAGACCACATCCGGATGCAGTCGGCATTCCAGAAGCACACTGACAACGCCGTCTCCAAGACGGTCAACTTCTGCAACACCGCCACCCGTGATGATGTCTCCACTGTGTACCGACTCGCCTATCAGTCAGGCTGCAAAGGTGTGACCATCTACCGCGACGGATCACGCGACATGCAGGTCCTGTCGGTGCAAAAAGAGGAGTCCCGCCCGGAGGATACGGTCCCGCGTGAGACCGGTAAGCAGCGCGTCAAACGTGATCGGCCACGCGCCCTGTCCGGCTCAACCTACCAGATGCAAACCGGCTGCGGACCGCTCTACGTCACCATCAACGAGGACCAAAACGGTTTATTCGAGCTGTTCACCACCATGGGCAAAGCCGGTGGTTGCGCTTCCTCACAATGCGAAGCGATTGGTCGGCTGGTTTCGCTGGCATGGCGGAGCGGTGTCCAGGCGCGTCAGGCAGTCAAGCAGATGATCGGTATCACCTGTCACAAACCGGCAGGCTTCGGTGAAAACCGCATCACCTCCTGCTCCGACGCCGTGGCCAAGGCGATCCAGATGCATATGGTTCAGCATGGTGAAGATGACGTGACCCATGCCAACAACGGCGGTGCCTGCCCGGACTGCGGTGGCCCGGTCGAGCATGAAGGCGGCTGTTGCGTCTGCCACGCCTGCGGCTTCTCGGAGTGTGCCTAATTTCTCAATAAATCCAACAATCTGCAACGGGAGTTGTCTTCTTACGAGACAGCTCCCGTTCTTTTTTGCTAGTATGTCGCGTCCATTCAACCTCACCAGAAGGATTTCGCGTGAAAAAATTACTATTATTCCTCGGAATAATCGCAACTGCAGCCGCACTCTGTTTTTTCGGCATCAAGTACTACAAAACCTACCAGGCCGAAAAATACGATGTCATAGCCATCCCCTATATGGAAACACTCATCCCGAAGATCTCAACCTGGCAGGGAGAAGTCATATGGGAGAACTTGGCCTTCCGTGCACGCAAGCAGCTCGACCCGGAAAGGTTTTCGGCGATCATCGCCGAATTCTCCAAGCTGGGGGAACTGAAAAGTTTTTCAACCCCAAAATTTGAAGTGGTCTCGAGAGGCATGACAGAGAAAGAGGACATGTATCGCGATGAAGATGATTTGAAGACCATCCTGACCTACACGTCAGATGCCGTCTACGAACATGGCGACGCGAAAATCACCTTCATGCTTGCAGTCAAGGAAGAGCAACTCGAGCTCTACTACTTCACTATCATGTCAAACGTCCTGCTGCAGGGTTCTGGCGGCTGAGACCAACGGCACGAAGAGATCCTCATCACGGACAATGGGAGGCACCTTGCTTCAGTACTTTAAAGAGTATTATCTTCTTGAAGATAAATATCAGCGGATCGCCCAGAACTCCGGAGGCTTCGGCCTGGTCTCTGGGTTCTTCCTTTATTGGATTGGTTGGGGAAAGCTGCTCAGCCTCGTCATCGGGCAGGCGCCTATCGGCCAGCCCAGAGAGCTTTCCGGCTGGGTAGGCTTCCTGGTTTTTATCGGCCTGCCGCTCTCGATCTGGGCAGGGATGATTGCCATGGCGTTTCTGTTCGCGGTTCGCGGCCAGATCACCACCAGCGACGCGGTCTCTCTCGGCTTTAAGTTCACCTATCCACGGCACTGGCTGAAGAACCCTCCCGCAACGACGACACATGATGACGCCACTGACTGAACAACAGATCAATGAATTGCGAGTGAACCTGCTGAGTCTGCAGGTCGAATTCACGGCACTTCTTGAAGGCGCCACCAAGGGCGCGGAAACCGTCAGTCTTGACCAACCGATCGGCCGCCTGTCGCGCATGGATGCCATGCAGCAGCAGAGCATGGCCCAGGCGAACACACGCATCGCCCGACAAAGACTGGCTCAAATACGGGCGGCATTAACGCGTTACGATCAGGATGAGTACGGTCTGTGCGTTGATTGCGGCGAGGATATCGGCTTCGGCCGACTGAAAGCTCGCCCGGAATCACCCTTCTGCCTGGAATGCCAGAAACAGCGGGAATAGCCCCGACAACGCTCGCCCGTATTGCGCCTGCCCCCGCCGTCTGGTAATAATTGAATCACAGCTTTATTTCATCACTATTTCCAAAGGATACTGCAGCGATGATGAACCAGAGAAGCACAACCCGGATTACAATTCTCCTCATTATTTTGTTGCTGGCCGGTGCCACCCAAAGCATGGCTGCGCTGGGCATCTTTGAAAAAAAGCCTGTAAACGAAAAGGAACGGGTCGAAACCATCGAGCGGATCCAGGACGTTCAGGAGAAGCTGAAATTGCTGCAAGACAAGCTGCGTGCCCTGGAACGCCGCAAAGCCGCAAAGGGAGAGACAGTCGACGGCGCGGTTCCGAGTGCAGAGAACTGGCAGGCCATAGATGAAGCGACAACCGATCCGGGCGAGTTCGGTGTTTACAGCTACTTGCTCTATGCAGGAGGGCTCGACGATACAGTGGCAATCGGCGTTCTGGAAGACCTGATCCTGACCATTGAGACTCTTCCTGAAACGGAAGTCCCGGCAACACTGGGCAGCCGCTTTCTGGTCCCGGTCGAGCAGCCCCAGTCGACTATCGATCTGGGCCGGCGACCATATAATTACGCTCTCAGCACGGCCTATCTGAAAAGCCTGGGACTTGAAAAGGTCGGCACAGGTCCGGTGCTGGTCGCGGCAGCTGTGCCGATCGACCCTTACGCAGTAACAGCACAGCCGCCGGTTCTTGCAGTCAGCCTGGAAGGGCTAACTCCAGCGACCGCCCAGCAGCTCCTGCAACGCTGGCATCACTATGAGACATCATTAACCGCGACCAACGGACACCCCTTGGCCGGACTCTTTATGACTCTGTTGCAAGACGCCGGTCCAACACGGACTGAAGTCAGTGCAGATCGCCTGCAGATTGACTTCAGCGCCAAGTGACGCCCTGGGAAGAGCTCTGTAACCGTTGCGGTCTCTGCTGTTTCGAAAAGAAGCTTGATGCGCGAGGTCGCAACGTCACAACCCCGGTCCCCTGCCGCCACCTCGATATTGTGTCGCGGGAGTGCCGGGTATACAAAAAACGCTTCGAGGTCGGCGAAGGCTGCCTGCAGCTCACCCCGGAGATCGTTGCGAAAGCGGATTGGTTGCCGGAGGATTGTGCTTATCGTGGGGTTGTTGGAGCGTCAGATGAGGACATCAAAGACGTTTAAAACCTTTTTGGACGCTGATCAAATCTGATTTATAAGCAAAACCACAAACTCAATGGCCACGACTGAATCCTTTGTTTTTGACTGATCAGCTTTTATCAGATTTGATCAGCGTCCAACAAAGCCTTTGATTTGCTTGCGAGGTTTCGCTGTTGAATCCGACCTCTCCGAAAAAAGCCCGTTTCGCCTGGTGTCTGTACGACTGGGCAAACTCTGCTTTCGCCACAGTGATCCTGGCTGCGGTCCTGCCGGTCTATTTCGCCGGTATCGTCCCGGCGGAAGGCATCACCCCACCGTGGAGTTCCCAGCCGATTCCCGCGACAGCTTTCTGGGGGTATACCGTCTCCGCCTCAATGGCACTGGTCGCCTGCATCGCACCTGGGATCGGTAACCTGGCGGACCACCGCGGCTGGCGACGCCCGCTTCTGGCTATCTTCTGCACTTTCGGCGCTGTATCAACCTGCGCTCTCTGGCTGACCGGACCGGGACATTACTGGCAGGTCGCCCTGCTGTTCATCCTCGGCAACATCGGCTTCGCCGCCGGCAACATCTTCTACAACGCCTTCCTGCCAAGCCTGGCAACCGGTCACGACGCCGACCGGTTGTCCGCACGCGGCTTCGCCTTCGGCTACCTGGGTGGCGGCCTGATGCTGCTGATCGTGTTCATCCTGATCAAAGGGTACGCCTGGTTCGGCTTTGCAGACATCGGTCAGGCCACCCGCTTCGGATTCCTGCTGACCGGTGCCTGGTGGCTTGGCTTTGCCATGCCCTGTTTTATATGGGTTAATGACGATAAACCTTCACAATCTTCAACAATTGCCCTACGTTCGTTGAAAGATTTTATGAGCGCTTTTCTACACCTGAAACAGTACCCCGATCTACTACGCTTCCTCCTGGCGTTCCTGCTCTACAACGATGGCATCCAGACCATCATCGCGGTGTCGGCGATCTTCGCCCGTGAAGAGCTTGGCCTGAGCCAGGGAACCATTCTCGGTTGTTTCCTGATGATCCAGTTCGTAGCCACGCCCGGCGCCCTGCTGTTTGCCCGCATCGCTGGTCGCTACGGTGCGCGCAAAGCGATCCTGATCTGCCTTGTGATCTTCAGCCTGATCACTCTCTATGCGGCGACCATGCATTCCGCCACGGAGTTCTGGCTGCTCGGCTTCGTGGTCGCACTGGTTCTCGGCGGTAGCCAGGCGATCAGTCGCTCCTTCTTTGCCTCAATGGTCCCAAGGCAACGGAGTGCCGAATTCTTCGGTTTCTATGCCATCAGCTCCAAATTCGCTTCAATTTTGGGGCCTTTTCTGTTTGCAGTCCTCATAGAAATGACCGGCTCCAACCGGGTGGCGATCTTCGCTCTGGCAGTATTTTTTATCCTTGGCATCGCCTTGTTGTTGACAGTCAATGTCAAGCGTGGACAGGCGTTAGTCACATAACCCTGACTTCAAGACTTACCTGAAACAGAGATCTTCCTTAGAGCCAGCCGGAATCCAAACAAGAGTAATATCTCAGGGATCAAATCCAATTATTGTTGGGGTTGCCGCAAGGAATCGCTTGGAGACCGAGTTCCATGGTATGGCAACCCTGTGTAGCACCGACTTCACGATGAGCCTATTTTTTCGATACTTGCGTTAGAGGGAGTGACTGAAGTGGTTGGCGCGTCAGACAAACCAGGAGCTCTGAGGAGCTCCTGGTTATCTTCACTGACGGATATTTTTATTTAAAAGAGCCCTCGGCAGCAGAGATCGTGATCGCATCTACACCACGGCGGGCTCAGTCTCAAAATCGGGTTAGAGTGAACACCAATCAAGCCTTGGAACTGAACCCGACCAACTCGCAACCGAGGAAAAGGTCAAGTCAACTCTGGATCTTCATCTCACAACTACCAGGGAAGCCAGCTTTTCGAGTTTAGTTCCTCGAGAAGTTCGGCCGTCGCACGACCATCAACTTCCAGCCCTTTTTTTTGCTGAAAAGCCTGAATAGCTTTTTTGGTTTTACTCCCATAAAGACCGTCCGCCGACCCGGGATTGTAGCCGAGCTTTGCCAACTTTTCCTGAATTTCCCGGACCATTTTTTGCCGTAAAATAGCTTCACTCTGTTTTTGTTTTACACGCGTGCTAACACGTTTTATGTGGCGCTGTATACCCGCTTCTGACAACAGTTGTTCGTCGACAGGAAAGCCCTGCGCACGGGCCTTCCGGAACCACCTGAGCGCTTCTGTGTTGCTTTGTTCTACCCCTGCTCCATTCGCATACATCAATCCCAGCATGTGCATGGATGAACCGTGTTCTTTCCTGGCGGCAGCCTTAAAATAGTTCACGGCAGTGATTGGATATTTTGGTAAAGACGCTCTTCCCATCAGGTAATTTGCCGGTGGATAGTTATTGTCGGCAGACAGCTTCAGCCAACGAAAGGATTCTCGAGTGTTACGTTGAACCCCCTCACCCGCTAAGTACATATTGGCTAGCATAAATTGTCCATGAGCATTACCAAATTCAGCTGCTGCCTGATAGCTTACAAACGCAGCTTTATAGTCTTTTTTCTGATACGCAGCATTTCCTTTTTGCTGTTCTGCATCTGCCTTGATGAAGTTGACAGCATTGCTATACGAGGACTTAACGGAATCAACAGTCCCGGCACAACCAGAAAGGATGAGAAGAACAAACAGCAGCGTTACGGTGGACCTCAATCGGTATATAAACATGGTCGACTCCCAAGCGTTCAGGCGTATGTAATTAAAGAACAATAGCTCGTCACTGACCCTACCTTATTTACCCCCTCCTTCGCCCCCACCACCAGTGTTGTGAACAAGATACTTCGTGCCGTCAGCAGTCGACACATAAAAATTATGTGTGTCTTCGACTTGCATATTATGCAGCTTCCGGTTGATGCGTTGATAGCTGATGGAGAGAACCTCAATCATTTCTCCATTAACGTGGACAACATCACCTTCCTTTATACTTCTCACCTCTTTCCAACCATCCTGACTGAGAAGTCGTTCCCCGCCTGTGGTTCTAAATTCACCATTGATTGTATAAAGATGATTGGCTTCGACAGTGTAAAGTTCAACAACCCGTCGACTTGCCAGCTTTGCGTAACCAATATCGTAGGTCATGACCTTGTCGCCAGCTTCGATTGCTGCAAAAGGTTTGAATGAACCATCATCCATTTGCACGAGTGTCTCCGGCAGGAAGCAACCACTTGATTGAGCCAGCAAACCCGATTTTGCGTTTCTTGCTTCGACCAGTTGCTTTTTGAGCCGGACGATTTCCTTCTCGGTTGCTGCTGCCTGTCCGTAGTGATGGTTCTTTAAATCTTCATAAGTTGGGTGTCCATCCAATTTCACGGCATGAAAGGTATTGGTATCTTTCACATCGTAAATAACCCCCAGCGATCTTTGTTCGGTCTCAAAAGCTTCAAGATTCTTGATGTGCTTTTGCAGGTAATCAATTTTCTTATCCGCTTCCTCTACCGACGAGAAAAGTGGCGGTTCAGCTTTTTTAGGAGGAGGAGCAGATGAACCTCCCGAGCCAGGAACAACGCAGCCGCTCAACGATAGAATCAGGCAAAGAAAGAGAATTAAACTGAATATCTTCTTGAGAGGGGATAGAGGGTTTTTCATAAACTGTCTCCGCACGCAATACAGGTTGACAACGAGGTGACGTTGAAGCAGTTGACGATATTCCACATGGTGCCATGTGAAATATCGTCTGCCACGCAGCTATGGTAAAAACCGCTAAATGTTAGGGCGTTCACATCTTGTTTCGCGGCAGTCTATCCTGAAACGACTGGTGAGTCAAAATTTTGAGTAACTCCCCCCCCGTAAGCTTCCAAATTTATTGACAGTTTAAACAAGACAAGCCACCCGCTACTCTACGGATGGCTTGTGGTCATCATCAAGTAGGTCTGAGTTTTTCGCAGGAGCGGGGAGGCTCGAGATGGTCATAATTAAAGCCCCCGGCCCGAAGACCAGGGGCTTTTCTCTTATCAACAACACCAGCGCCAAGAGCGCATGGATAACGCTACAACCAAAAGTCGTTAATGATCTTTTTCCAAATGGTCAAGCATCGACCGGACGCCCTCCTTCCTTTTTCCTTCCGGAGCGATCGCCACATACCTGGTCCAGGCCGCTTTCGCCTTCACGGTATCCCTCAAATCATCGCGATACACAAGCCCCATATTGAACAGCGACTGCTGATGGGCGGGGTTCAGTTGATTGGCCTGGGCGAAGTTCTCAATCGCTTTATCAAACCAGCCGACCCGACGAAACATGACGCCTTGATCGGTCAAAACATTGGGGTCGTTACCATCCAGTTCCAAGGCTTTGTCGTAGGCTTCAATCGCCTCTATCGGCTGCCCGGAATCAAAATAGCTATGTCCCAGTTGCACCCAGGCGCCACGATTGACAGGTTCTTTGCTAACCACCTCTTTCAGCATTTCGATTTTCTTCTGATAGTCGACCACCGCTGCAGCGCTGGCCGGCTGATTTTCCACTGACGGTCTTTTCTGGCTATTGGTCGCCATCATGCCGACCAGACCACCGACCACCAGGGTTATGACAAGCAGTAATATCGTTTCTTTTTTCATAAATTATCCTTTATCAATAAATCTCTATCTGCTGGTTATGAGCCGTAGGAGTGGAGTCCGGACAACACCAGATTGACCCCCAGGTAGCAGAAAATCGTCGCCGCAAAACCGAAGATCGACAGCCAGGCGGCACGCCGACCAACCCAGCCGCGCGTAAAACGGGCGTGCAGGAAAGCCGCGTAGATGAACCAGACGATCAGGCTCCAGGTTTCCTTCGGGTCCCAACTCCAATAGGTCCCCCAGGCATAGTTGGCCCAGGCGGCGCCGGTGATGATGCCGAGAGTCAACATCGGGAAACCGACCATAATCGCCTTGTAGTTCAGATCATCGAGGACCTTGGCGCTCGGGAACATGCCGAGGAGACCGCCAGCCGGTGACCCTTCTGCCGACTTTTCTTCTTTGCCGACCTTGATCAGGTACATGATCGAAACACCACATGCCATAGCAAAAGCAGCATAACCGATAAAGCAGGTAATCACGTGATAGGTCAGCCAATTGCTCTGCAAAGCCGGCACCAGCGGCTGAATCGTCGCATCAAGGCGCCATTGAGCCCAGAGCATGCCGCCAAAGGCAAATGGAATGACAAACGCCCCGACTGCGCGATACCGGTACTTGAGATCGAAGGCCAGGTAGATCAGCAGAATCGACCAGGCAAAAAACACCACCGACTCGTACAGGTTTGAGAGCGGCGCCTGCTCGAACCCCATGGCGTAAGCTTCATACCAGCGCATGCCGATAGCACCTGTATTGGCAACAAAACCGGCCCAACAGGCCAGCGTGGCACCAAAACCGATCGTTTGATTTCTTGAGGTCAGGTAAACAATGAAGACGACCATTGCCACAAAGTAGGCAACGGTGGTGATGTTAAACAAGAATGAACTGGTCATGCTGTATTCCTCCATCAGGACGCAAGCCCGTCGTTAAGGTCTTTTTTCAGTTGATCGAAGAAGAGTGTAAATGCGGGCTGGTTACGATGGGCCGCACCCCCGAACGTGACACCGGTTTCTCCTTCAAGTGTCTCGAGCGTGACCCAGATGCGACGATGGGAAAAGAAAAAGGCAATCACCGAACCGAAAACCAGAAGCAGGCAACCGGTCCAGACCACCCAGACTCCGGGGTCTTTGACCACCTGCAGGCCGGTGTAGTAGCTCTGTTGCCCGCTGACCAGAGTGACTGCGTACGCGCCACCCCGCTTTTCATCGAATTGCGGATAGTTCTGAAGAACGATAAATGGCTTGCCATGTTTATGGTCGCCGAGATCGATATTCACCTGTGCGGCAGGACCGAAGTTCTGATAGCTTTCAGCATACCCCATTGGGATCAAGGCAGCACCGTCAGGCAGCGACAGGTGTTCGCCCTGCCGCCCGGTGAGATCGACCGTCTCCCCGGTTTCACGGACTTTGACCCGAAACTGGTAGGTCGGGTCAGCAGCTTGACCGTAGCTGGCCTGATAGAAGGTCAAACCCTTGTAGGTCAGCGGGTCATTGACCTCGATGGTCTTCTTCAGAACCTCCTGGCCGTTCTCAAGGACAACCAGATCACTGGTGTACTCCTTCGGTCGGCCGCCGCCTTCATAGAAGCTGACCTCGAAGTTGTCACAGCGCACTTCAAAATCAATCGGCAGCGGTTCACCGCCGGAGCGCAACCAGATCTGGTCAACCGTATCCCCTTCCGTGATATTGACGAAGCCCTTAAAACCCCACACATTGCCGATCATGGCGCCGAGGAAAATGATCAAAATCGACGTATGAGTGACATAAACACCGAAGCGGGAAAAAGCGCCTTTTTGTGAGAACAGGTACACCTTGTCATCCTGCTCTGTGACCACCGGTGCTGAGAAGCTTTGTTCGAGCAGCGCAATCGCTTTGTCGCGCGTACTCTCCAGGGTTCCTGTTGTCACAAGTTCGCCACGATTGGGCAAGGTCCGAAAATGACCATCGTCGGCCGTCAGCACCGGTTCGCGCACCGTTTTGATGATCCGCGGCAGACGCTTGATCGAACAACAGATCAGGTTGACGGCAAAGCAGCCCATCAGGGAAAGGAACCACCAGGAATGATACATGTCAAAAAACTGCAAGGCGTCTAGGGTCCGGTAGGTCGACTCGCTCATGCCAAGCTTCTGCATGTACTCCTCAGGAGCCAGGTTCTGCTGGACAACCGTACCGATAATCGAGGTTAGCGCAAGCAGGAGTAGCGTCATAATCGCCAGTTTCAGGGAACAGAAGAAGTCCCATAGCTGGTCTGTAAAGCTTTGTTTTTTACTCAAATCATTTCTCCTAAATCAATCGTTAACGAGCTGAAAATATGAATTCGGGTAACCACAGGACAACAGGAGTCATCCGACGTTCCTGTCTGCAGCAGTACAAGCTCGTTAAATTGTAAGGATGTCGACGCAGATATTTTTCAGACCAGTCAGGACTGAAAATGCGCGACTTCCTTTGTCGCTTAATTCAAAACGAGGAAGAAACCAGGATGAAAGCATAAAGCTTCCGCAGGCTTCAAAAGAGGGGAATCAATTCAGAAGAACAATTGTACGGTGAGTAAGAATAGCTTGAGAAATTCTTGGTGGCGGTTGTGAAGCAAGGTTACTAACAATCAGGTTGGCGCTTTGAGCAGAAATTGCGGAGAACCCACTTGGAGTTAACGCGTTGACTGAAACAGACGAACTCTTCTTGAGGCGCTTAAAAAAAACGGCCTCACCCTGTTGAGCCGGCAAATCAAGGCATGGCCCGCAGCGCTCTTTGCTAAGCTCTGGAACGACTGAGCTCTTCTCGTCGGTATGCATTCCGTCTTCGGAATCATCGGAACAGCACCCCTTGCTCGCGGCATACTTGATATCGACATGGCCATCATCACCAAAACACCAGGAATAGCCGAGGGCGCTGCTGACGCTGGTGACGAGAAACAGCGGCAGAAGCAACAGAATTGTAATTTTAGAATAAGCAGGCTTCATAATGTACCATTTTAATGCGGATCATGATCAAAACGCAAGGCTTCGCACAGGTTACCGGGGACGTCCCTTCTGCGCTGTCAGATGGGCACCATCTGCACCGGTAATTTCAACGAGGACGCTCTTGCCACGCAGCTCTTTCGGACCTTTAAACAGGACATCGAGATAATTCCGGGAGACGCCTTTCAGCTGTTGTCCGGTTCCACCAGTTTCTACCACAACCTCGAGAGAACGGCCGACAAAAGCAGCCGCAAAGTGCTGCAACTTCTGATCACCCAGTTCGCGCAGTCGAGCCGCACGCGCCTTACTGACAACCCCAGGCACCTGGTTCGGCATGCTTGCCGCCGGAGTTCCAGGCCGCTTGCTGAAGGGGAACACGTGCAGGTGCGTGACCGGTAGTTCCTCGAGAAGTGCGCAGGTATTGGCAAACTCCTCTTCGGTCTCGCCGGGAAAACCGGTGATCACATCGACGCCGATCGCTGCATCGGGTAAAGCCGCGCGAATCCGCAGCACCCGTTCTCGAAAGAAGGTGCGGTCATAGTGGCGCCCCATGCGCTGCAACACAGCATCGTCACCCGCCTGCAGTGGAATGTGAAAATGTGGGCAAATGATGGCGGATGCCGCAACCACATCAATCAGATCATCGGGAATTTCGGTCGGTTCCACCGAACCAAGTCGCAGCCGGGAGAGATCCGTTTCCTGTTCAATCCGCTGAATCAGGGTAAGCAGACTGGTCGGCGGCGTCAGGTCGAGGCCGTAACCGCCGATATGGATGCCGGTCAGAACGACTTCGGGATAACCACCCTCAACCAGCGTATTGACCTGCTGAAGGACTTCACCCGGAGATGCGGAGCGACTCGCGCCGCGCGCATAGGGGATAATACAGTAGCTGCAGAAAGCGTCGCAGCCGTTCTGGATCTGCACAAAAGCTCGGCTGCGACCGGCAAAGCTGGTCAAAGGGGGCAAGCAGGCGGTCTCTACCTGGCGAATGTCAGAAACGGCAACTGCAACCTTGTCAGCCTTGGCGGTCAACAGGGCAACCAACTGCTTCTTCTCTTCGTTACCGATCACCAGGGCGACACCTGGCAGATCGGCGAAGACCTGCGGGTTAACCTGAGCATAACAGCCGGTCACAACGATCCGGCAGTCCGGATTGGTCCGGCGGGCACGACGCACCAGGTTGCGCGACTGGGCATCGGTTGCACCAGTCACAGTGCAGGTATTGATGACAATCAGTTCTGCGCCCTCATCGAATGACATCACCCGGAAGCCGGCATTCACCAACTGCTCCTGCATCGCCGCCGTCTCGAACTGGTTAGTCTTGCAGCCGAGCGTTGCAAAGGCGACTGTTTGAGAGGCCATACTTAATTTTTGATTTTGCTCTGATGATGGTGTCATTGGCCCGGCACTCAGTTCTGAGCCCTCAGCACGGTATCCAGGATCCAGCCTCCCCCCAGCACACAGTCACCATCATAAAATACGGCGGCCTGCCCGGGAGTGACACCCTGCTGCGGCGTATCGAAACAGACATCGACGGAACCATCTGCACAGGGAGTAATCGTCGCTGGAACTTCCTGGTGACGATAACGAATGCGACAAGCTGTCCGGAAAGGCTCCTGCGGGACAGGGATAGACCAAGTCAGATCGCCGACCCGACAAATGGTGACAGAGAGGTGCGACTTTTCACCGACAATGACGCGCCGGTTCGGGGCGTCCAACGCCACGACATAGAGCGGCTCCGGCCAACTCAGGCCGAGCCCCCGGCGCTGACCAATGGTGTAGCGGTAGATCCCGGCATGCGTGCCAAGCACGGTGCCATTGACATGAACGATGTCGCCATTCATGGTGCCGGCGCCACGCTGTTCCTCAAGGAAGCGGACGTAGTCCCCGTCCGGCACAAAACAGATATCCTGGCTCTCCGGCTTTTCCGCAACACGCAAGCCGAGCCGTGCCGCATGCTGACGCACTTCGTCCTTGGTGATATCGGCCAGGGGGAAACGAACGAACTGCATCTGCTCCTGGGTCAGGGTGAAGAGGAAGTAACTCTGGTCCTTGCTGTGATCCTCACCTTTACAAAGATGATAATGTTCACCATCATGCCGGATGCGGGCGTAGTGCCCGGTTACCAGGTAATCTGCCTCAAGCTCTCGGGCACGACGCAGTAAAGTTTCGAATTTGAGGATCTGATTGCAGAGAACGCAGGGGTTTGGGGTTCTGCCGCTGAAGTAGTCATCGCAGAACTTGTCGATTACGCTCTTTTCGAATTCCTCTTCAAAATTGACGACATAGAAAGGAATACCCAAACCGTCCGCCACCCGGCGGGCATCATGAACATCATCCAGCGAGCAGCAGGTCCCGAAGGTATCCCCTTGCTTGGCCGTGAAGTTGGCATAATCCCAGATCTGCATGGTCATACCGATCACCTCGCAGCCTTGTTCCTGCAGGAGTGCGGCAGCGACCGAAGAATCCACGCCACCGCTCATGGCGACGACAACTCTTTTGCCTGCTTCAATGTCCAGATGCTGTTTCATCTCATCGCGCCCGACTTGACCGTGGATGCCAAAACAAAGGAGAGTGACCCGCAGCGGGCCACCCTCCAGACTTCATTTTGTTAATTAACTTCCAGTTCTAACCATTTGCTTCTTTGTAGTTTTTTATCGCCTCATGCAGAGCATCAGCGGCCAGGTTGGAACAGTGCATTTTCTTGGCAGGCAGACCGTCCAGTGCTTCGGCAACCGCCTGATTGGACAGCTCGAGCGCCTCTTCTATGGTCTTGCCGATTGCCATTTCGGTTACCATGGACGACGTGGCAATGGCGGCACCACAACCAAAGGTCTTGAACTTGACATCCTTGATGATATTGTCTTCCACCTTAAGGTAAATCTTCATGATATCGCCACAGGATGCATTGCCGACTTCGCCGACGCCGTTGGCATCGTCGATCGAGCCGACATTGCGCGGATTGGTAAAGTGATCCATGACTTTGTCTGTGTACATAACCCTTCCTCCGGGACTGATTTTATATTCGCCTGACTGTTTCGCAGATCAGGCACGCTTCCGATGATGACTTTCCACAATTATACAACGGACTCATGTCGCGCAACCGCTGTACGGCTGCGGGCAGGACTTCGAGAACCGTATCGATCTCTTCTTCCGTGGTTTCCGGACCGAGGCTGAAGCGGGTGCTTGAATGAGCCAGGGTAATTTCAACGCACATGGCACCCATCACGTGAGAGGGTTCAAGCGAGCCGGAGGAACAAGCCGAACCGGACGATGCGGCGATGCCGTGCATGTCCATGTTCATCAACAAAGACTCGCCTTCAATGTAAGCAAAGCTGACATTCAGAGTGTTCGGCAGACGATGGTCCCGATCAGGCGTCCCGTTCAACTTGATCTCCGGGATCTGTGCCAAAAGACCGTCTTCCAGTTTGTCGCGCAGAGTACGCATCCGCTGGTAGACTTCTTCACGCTCAGCCGCCGCAATCTCACAGGCCACACCAAGGCCGACAATCCCGGCGACATTCTGCGTCCCGGCGCGCCGGTTGCGCTCCTGATGGCCACCATGCAGCAACGGCACCATCCGAGAGCCACGGCGCACATAGATTGCGCCGACACCTTTGGGAGCACCGATCTTGTGACCAGACAGCACCAGCAGGTCAACGTTCGCCTTCTGTACATCGATCGGCAGCTTACCCACAGCTTGCACAGCATCCGTATGGAAACGAATATTATGTTTCTTGGCAATCGCGCCAATCTCTTCGATCCGATAGATATTGCCGGTTTCATTATTGGCCCACATCACTGAGATTAAAACTGTCTGGTCAGTGATCGCCGCTTCCAGGTCTTCCAAGTTAAGCCTGCCGTCGCAATCGACCGGGAGGTAAGTAACATCGTAACCGTTTTTCTCGAGATACTGGCAGGTCTCCAACACGGCCGGATGTTCAACCGCGGTGGTGATAATGTGGTTGCCCTTCCCTTTAAGCGCCTCCAGGGTCCCTTTGATCGCCATATTGTCGCCTTCGCTACCGCAGGAGACGAACACAATCTCCGCAGGTGAGGCATTGAGTAGCGCGGCGACCTGCTCACGTGCCTTCTCAATGGCTCCGGCCACAGCGCGACCGGCCCAGTGAACGCTTGAAGGGTTGCCAAACTGCTCTTTATAAAACGGCAGCATTGCCTCCAGAACTTCCGGTCGAACCGGCGTGGTGGCATTATAGTCGAGATAAATCTGCTTCACTGCTTTCCTCCTGAATGGGATATTGTATCGTCGGGAAAGAAGAACTTTTTCAGCCCCGGCAAGTCTTGCTGTTTTCTTTACGAACTCATGATTCAGTCAGATCCTGACCGGGTAGTTTTTCCCGTGCCTCATTGGTCAGGTCGGCCAGAGTGACAGACCCCAGGAAAGAGCGGATCCGTTCTGCCAATCCTTGCCACACCGTATGCGTCACACAGTGACTGCCGCAGGAGCAACAGCCCTCATCATCCATACAGGACACTGGCACCAACGTTTCTTCCACGCTGTCGATAATCTGGTCAACCCGGATCTGATCAGCAGGCCGGGCCAGCATATACCCGCCGCCCGGACCGCGCACGCTATTGACGATCTCACCCCGCCGCAGCTTAACGAACAACTGCTCGAGATAGGTCAGGGAGATCTCTTCCCAGCGCGAGATATCCTTCAGGGCAATGGCCTGCCCTTCGGAATGGAGGCTGAGGCGAACCATAGCCCTGACGGCATATTGTGCCTTGGTCGATAAGCGCATGGATCAGGCAGACTTCCGTTTCGTCGTTGACGTCGCTCCGGCACGCGGCTTGCGGGCCGGCTTATCAGCGACAAGCTGTTCGGTCAGATCCTGAACTTTTTTCTCCAGGTTACGAACCTGCTCGAACAGACAGGCGATCGCCTTGGCTTCAGGGTCAGGCAACTGGCCGTGCTCCAGGTCAGGCTTCTCATCATCAACTTTTACATCGGCCTGGATCACAACCCGCCCAGGGATACCGACAACAGTCGAGTTTTCGGGAACTTCCTTAACAACCACGGAATTGGAACCGATCTTGGCATCGTCTCCCACCGTAAAGGGTCCGAGGATTTTGGCACCGGAGCCGATCACGACGTTGTTGCCGAGAGTCGGGTGACGCTTCTCTTTCGCCCAGGAGGTCCCGCCGAGTGTGACTTGGTGATACAGGGTGCAATTGTCGCCGATCTCGGCGGTCTCGCCAATCACCACGCCCATGCCATGGTCGATAAAAAACCCCTGGCCGATCTTTGCCCCGGGGTGGATCTCAATGCCGGTCAAAAAACGCCCGATATGCGAAGAGAACCGGGCCAGAAAATAGAATTGCCGGGTCCAGAGTGCGTGGGCCAGACGATAGATCAGAATGGCGTGGAAACCCGGGTAGCAAAAAAACACCTCAAGCTTGCTCCGTACCGCCGGGTCACGATCGAACACCACCTTGATATCCTGTTTGATTGTATTAAACACTTTGATTGTCTCCCAACTGCACTCGGGTAATAACTGTCTTGCTGGTGTATATGACGACTATATAAGTCGTGAATATGCTCAACAATTAACATACCTGAGTGAAACTGTCAATTATTTTTGAGAGGGTTTTAACAGATATGGGAACTGAATGCAAGCACTTAAAAAACAACAAAAAACACAGGCAAAAAAAGACTACAAAAAGAGTTGGTAAGCGGAGTTCTCGGTCTCCTCGACATAACGGTATCCGAGGCTGTCGAGGAAGTGCCGCAGAGCATCATCCTGGCCTTCAGCAATTTCGAGACCGATCAGAACACGCCCGAAATCGCTACCCTGGGTGCGATAGTGGAACAGGGAGATATTCCACCCGGCTCCCATGGTTTCGAGGAAACGGGAAAGAGCTCCCGGGCGCTCTGGAAACCAGAACCTGAAGAGACGTTCGCCACAGGTCTGGGTGGAGCGACCACCAACCATGTGACGGATGTGTGTTTTGGCCAACTCATTCTCAGTCAGGTCGATACAGGCGTACCCCTGTTTATTCAACAGACGACCGAACGCAAAGCGTTCTTCTTCATCGCGGACAGCAATGCCGACAAAGATATGGGCGGCATCACGCCTGGCAAGACGGTAATTGAATTCGGTAATATTGCGTGCACCGACCAGGTCCCGGCAGAAGCGGCGTAGCGCGCCGGGCGTCTCGGGGATTGAAACGGCAAACAGAGCTTCCTGCTTTTCACCGATCATGGTCCGCTCGGCAACATAGCGCAAACGATCGAAATTCATATTGGCGCCGGAGTTGATCGCCACCAGCGTCTGATCCGTAATGCTGCGCTCCCGTACGTACTTCTTTAAGCCTGCCAGGGCCAGGGCGCCAGCAGGTTCGACAATGGTCCGGGTCGCCTGGTAGGCACTCTTGATACCGCTGCAGATCTCGTCAATTTCAACGCAGATGATCTCGTCGACATGCTTGCGGCAGATCTCAAAGGTCAGCTGACCAACTTCCAGCACTGCCACGCCATCAGCAAAAATCCCGACCGAATCGAGTTTGACGCGCCGACCAGCCGCCAGAGAGCGTGCCATGGCATCACTGTCGACCGGCTCGACACCGACAATGCGTACTTCGGGGCAAAGCTGCTTCAGGTAACCCGCCATGCCGGCAATCAGACCGCCGCCGCCAACCGGAACAAATACCACATCCATTTTCCCGGCGGTCTGGCGCAGCAGTTCATCAGCAACCGTGCCCTGCCCGGCAATCACCAGTTCGTCATCAAAGGGATGGATGAATGTCATGTTGGTCTCGGCGATCAACTCGTCGCAACGCTCGGCTGCCTCGGAGTAGTTGTCGCCATGCAGAATCACCTGCCCTCCCAGACGCTGAACAGCCGACACCTTGATAGCTGGTGTGGTCACCGGCATCACAATTGTCGCTGCAATCCCGAGCTGACGTGCAGAATAGGCAACACCCTGAGCATGGTTGCCAGCCGATGCAGCGATAATCCCTTTAGCACGCTCATCCTCGCTGAGGTGGGCGATCTTGTTATAGGCGCCACGCAACTTGAAAGAAAAGATCGGCTGCATATCCTCGCGCTTAAGCAGAACCCGATTACCAAGCGCTTTTGACAGAGCCGGTGAATCTTCAAGCGGTGTCTCGACTGCGGCCTCGTAAACCCGCGAGGTCAGGATATTTCTCAAAAGTTTCTGCATGGCGAAAAAATAGCGGGGATGCCGGGGAAAGTCAAGAAGTCAGGACGTGTCGCTGGAGGATCGAAACTTGGAGCAGGAGAAGAGCAGCCCCGGCCACCGGTCATGCGTCACTAGTCACTGTTTTTTAAAGTTAATATCGACAAATGTATACAATTTCGCTATAGTACTTTTTGTTTTTCAAGTCTGTGGGCGTGCCTGTCAGACGCCATCCAATACTATTTCCTTTAAAGGAGAGAGAACATGCCGGAATTCTTCTACCAGGACCCATTCCCACTGGGCAAAGACGAAACCAAGTACCGTAAGCTTGAAGGCTCTGAGAAGTACGTCAGCACGGTTGATTTTGATGGCCAACAGGTCCTCAAGGTCGACCCCGAAGCTCTGACCGTACTGTCCAATGAAGCGTTTCGCGATGTATCCTTCCTGCTGCGCGCCGAGCACAACGAGCAGGTCGCCAAGATCCTGAGCGATCCGGAAGCTCCGCCCAATGAGAAAGGCGTCGCCATCGCTTTCCTGCGCAACGCCGAAGTCGCCGCCCAATTCGAACTGCCGACCTGTCAGGACACCGGCACCGCAACTGTCGTCGCCAAAAAGGGTGAGAATGTTTTTACCGGCGGTAATGACGCCGAAAGACTCTCCGAAGGCGTGTACAAGACCTATACCGAGGAGAACCTGCGCTACTCGCAGACGGTTGCCCTCGATATGTACACCGAGAAGAACACCGGCACCAACCTGCCAGCCCAGATTGACATCTACGCTGACCAGGGCGATGCCTACAAGTTCCTGTTCATCACCAAGGGTGGTGGTTCCGCCAACAAGACTTATCTCTACCAGGAAACCAAGGCCCTGCTGAACCCGGAGAAACTCGAGAAATTCATGATCGAGAAGATGAAGTCTTTGGGGACTGCGGCCTGCCCGCCGTACCATCTCGCCTTCTGCGTTGGCGGCACCAGCGCCGATGCCTGCCTGAAAACGGTCAAAATGGCATCGACCAAGTATTACGATGCCCTGCCGACTGAAGGCAACGAGCATGGCCAAGCCTTCCGCGATATTGAACTTGAAAACAAAATCCAGAAACTGGCCGAAGGCCTCGGTATCGGCGCCCAGTTTGGCGGCAAGTATTTCACGCACGACATTCGCATTGTGCGCATGCCTCGTCATGGTGCATCCTGTCCGGTCGGCATCGGCGTCTCCTGCTCGGCAGACCGCAATATCAAAGCAAAGATCACCAAAGACGGCCTGTTTGTCGAGGAAATGGATCGCAACCCGGGTCGTCTGATCCCTGACAAATATCGCGTCAAGCGCGGCGGTCACGGAGTCAAGCTTGACCTGAACCAGCCGATGGAAGACATTTTGGCCGAACTGACCAAGCATCCGGTTGCCACATCATTGATGCTGACCGGAACAATCATCGTCGGTCGCGACATTGCTCATGCCAAGTTCAAGGAACTGCTGGACGCCGGCAAGCCCTTGCCTGACTACCTGAAGAACCACCCGATCTACTACGCGGGTCCGGCCAAGACTCCGGAAGGCAAGCCGTCCGGCTCCTTCGGCCCGACCACGGCTGGTCGTATGGACTCTTACGTCGGTCTGCTGCAGGAGAACGGCGGCTCGATGGTGATGATCGCGAAGGGCAACCGCTCCCAGCAAGTCACCGATGCCTGCAAGAAGAACGGTGGTTTCTACCTCGGTTCGATCGGCGGCCCCGCTGCCTTGCTGGCTGAGGAAAACATCAAAAAGGTCGAATGTCTTGACTACCCGGAACTCGGCATGGAAGCCGTCTGGAAGATCGAAGTGGTTGACTTCCCGGCCTTCATCCTGGTTGATGACAAGGGGAACGACTTCTTTGAAGGTCTTCTGTAATCGTCATGTGAAGTATTGAATATGAAAAGCCCCGGACACAGTCCGGGGCTTTTTTACGCACTTCGAAAAAAATGGCGGACTCCTCTGTTCGTTACAGGATCAACAGCACCCTCCCCCTCGGCTCAGCTTTCTCTCCCGCAACCATTCAGAAATAAATCCGGAAGCACAGCCGACTCCGGCCTCAACCGTAATCGCTGTAACCGGACAGTTCCGTGCACAGGCACCGCATTCCATGCAGGCGTCAATCTCAACAAGCACCGCCCGACTGTCTCGCAATGCAAAAACACCGTGCGGGCAAACCTCCACACAGCGACTGCAGCCGATACAGAGGGCCTGATCGTATTTCAACGTTGCCACATTTTTCAGATAATGAAACCCATCCATCGTTTTGTCTCACCCCACCTGGGTCATAAGAGCCAGCCCCCAAAACAGGACGGCACTGAGCAGCGCAACCGCCATGGTCGGCAAAGCGATGCGCACTTCTTTACGGACACCGGACAAGGAGGTATAAGGCGTGGCGCCGGTAAAGTTCATGGCACAATATGCACTGACAACGGTCAACGCCAGGATTGACCCTGCTGTTGACAACGGACTGAGTCCCTGCCCCACTGTCAAAACAAACAAAGCGTTCCAAACCAGACCAATCAGCATCCCCTTGAGCGAGAAGAGGGAGCCGGGTAGCCATGGCAACAGCAGCGGCGTCACGACCGTACCGGCAGTCACCGCTCCCAGCAGAGCGGCGCACGCCATCGTTCCCGATGCAACATCGCCAAGCATCCAACCGACAAGAAACAGCAACGCAAAAACCGGCAACAAGGCGCGCACGGACAAAACCAGTTCGACCGGGGCCAGGATCAGTCGTTCGCGCAACGAAAACGTCATCTTGCGCATGGCGGGCGTCGTCCGCATGCCGTTATCGAGGTATTCAGAAAGATCTGCTGCCCGGAGCGCTGCATAATGAACTTTAAAGCCCGTCTGTATAGCCACTTCATGAGCAGCAACACCTGGCGCACCAAGAATTGGCAACAGGATGGCTCGGTGACTAACCAACTGCTCCAGGCCAGACTGCTGCAGGCGCTGCACCAGCTCCTCCGTCCCAAAGCTCCCCTTGCCGGCTGCGCACCAGACGTTGATGCCGAAGGTTTCCAGAATCAGCAACCAGGCCTCCCGACCGACAAGGCTGCTGCGTACGAGGTCATAACTCATCTTGTAGTTGGCTGTGACAACCACCGGAGCTTCAGGCCCGGGCTCACCGATGGCATAAAGGCCTGGCGGGACCAGGTAGGAGGAGCGCCCTATGCCCCAGCGCACTCGCCAGGAACCGATTCGATCGGAAAACGTCAGGTGAGAGGAAATTTGCGGGACACGGCCGGCCGAGGTCTGTAGCCAGCCGCAGAATCCTGGTACCCGATCTGTGATTTCTCCGCCACCGACGGAGACTTTTGGGCCTCAGCAGGGCGGCTTCTCGGTGTCTTGCTGGGAGGAATCAGGCTTCAATTCCGCGCAGGCGGTGTCCTCTCCAAGTTTATCCGTCGGCATCCTGTTTGCCTCTCGTTTCAGTCGTTGCGGGCATCCGCTGCCTGCCAGGCGATCAAAAAAACGACTCTATGCGTCCATTCTATCATGGCGGTTCTGCCAGCGACAGAGGCACAAAACAGAGGACGATCCACGCTCAATTTTGCCCAAGGGCCTCTCGAAACAGCTCCGGTAACCGCCGCGGCTTGCGGGCCTCGTAATCGAAGCAGACCAGCGACGTCCAACCTTCCGCCGTCGCCTCGCCGCTGCGCTCAATTCGGTACTCCAGAACGAAAGAAGAGCGACTGACCTTCGACACCCGCACACCAAGCTCCAACACATCGCCCAGAAACATCTCCGCCAGATAGTTGACATGTGCCTCCGGCAGGATCACACCGCAACCGTTGCCGAGATCGAGTTCAGAAAAGTCACCCAACTGCTTCAGATAAGCGATCCGGGCATCCTGAAAAAAGTTCAGCACCGCAGAGTTGGCGACGTGGCCGCCATAATTAACATCAACAACCCGCACCACGTAGGGCAGTGTAAATTCATATCCGTCCACAAGACCTCCTGCAATGGTTCATTATCAGCGTCTCAAGCCGGAGACAGTTTGTCACTTAGTGATCACTTCTGACATTTCGGACAGAAATAGGTCGATCGCTGCCCAAGCCGGATTTGCCGAATCGGTTCATGGCAGATTGTGCATGGTAGCCCTTCCCGGCCATAAACACGCAACTCTTGTTTAAAATAGCCCGGATTCCCTTCCGTATCGGCGAAATCACGAATGGTCGTTCCGCCGGCAGCGATCGCCTCGGTGAGAATGTGTCGGGTTACCGTGACCAGCTTCTGCAGCCTGGAACGACTGACTTTACCCGCTTCGCACTGGGGAGAGATGCCAGCCCGGAACAGGGCTTCATTGGCGTAAATGTTGCCGACCCCGACCACCACACTGGCATTCATCAGAAAGACTTTGATGGCGACAGAACGGTTGCGCGACTTATCAAACAGATAGTTAGCGGTGAAACCCTCCCCTAGAGGCTCCGGCCCCAGGTTGCGCAGCCGCTCATGCTGCAAGGGGTCATGACCCGTCCAGAAGATGGCGCCAAACCGACGGGAATCGTTGTAGCAGAGACAGGTCCCATCATCGAAGCAAAGCTCAACATGATCATGCTTGCGGCGCTCGACGTCAGCCTGGGCCAACCGCAGATGACCCGTCATGCCGAGGTGAACGATCAGAGTCCCTTTCTCCAATTGGAACAGGAGATATTTAGAACGACGTGCGACACCGAGGATCGCCTGTCCGGGCAGAATTTCCGGCAGAAAATCGGGAACTGGCCAGCGTAGGCTGCCGTTGCGAATGGTGACAGAAGCGACGATTTTGCCTTTGACCAGAGGTTCGATGCCGCGCCGGGTCGTTTCAACTTCTGGGAGTTCAGGCATAAGAAGAAACCAGTGCTGAAGACTGATAAAACGTGCTGAGAGACTTAAAATATTGCTTTCTCGCCGATCTGGTCGAAGGTATCAAAATCGATTTGATCGAGTGGACAAGGAAGCTCGTCTGCTGTGATTTTCTGGCCACGATGGTAGCGCCAGGCACCCTCTTCCCGCTGCAGCCAGGCCAGTTCAGCGTAGGCCTGACATTGACCGGATATCTCGAATTCCATGAAGTAGATAACGCGTGCCCCAGATGAGGCGACATCTTCTTTGAGAACGCGGCATTCACGGATCCGGAACTCTTTACCGAGGTTGGCCCAACCGAAGTGGATGTACTCATCCCGGTCCGTGAACTGCTGGCGGAACATCGAATCAGTGTGGTAGCTGTCGAACACGAAACCGTAATCCGCCTGTTTAAAGGCTTCGGCTCGTGCCTGGATGAATTCTGAAGGACGATCCTGTGTCATGTTCAATCTCTACCAGGTTCTCACACCCATTCGCTACGTCCGCAGAGTAAAATCAAGGACTTTAGTTTAACCGACAGGTTCTGGTTTAAGCTTTGCGAACTTTGCGAACTCCGCGTGAAACGATCTTGCTTATCAGGGTTAATCTTTAATTCTCGGATCCATCGCGTCCCGGATGCCTTCGCCGAGCAGGTTGTAACCGAGCACGGTGATCAGAATCGCCAGCCCGGGAAACACCGACAGCCACCAGGCCGTACCGAGGGTCTGTTTGCCGGCGATCAGCATATTGCCCCAAGAGGGTGTCGGCGGCTGCACACCGATGCCAAGGAAAGAGAGTGCGCTTTCGGTCAGAATGGCACCCGCGACTCCGAGGGTGGCTGAAACCAGAACCGGTGAGAGGGCATTCGGCAGGATGTGCCGGAAAATAATCCGGGCGTCGCGTGCACCAAGGGCACGGGCTGCTAAAACAAAATCACGCTCGCGCAGCGAAAGGAACTCCGCGCGGACCAAGCGGGCGACCCCCATCCAACCGGTCAGGCCGATGATGATCATGATGTTCCAGATGGAAGGTTCCAGAAAGGCGATCACCGCTAGGATCAGAAAGAAGGAGGGAAAACAGAGCATGATGTCGACAAAGCGCATGATCACCACATCGACCCAACGTCCGTAGTAGCCCGCCAGGGCGCCAAGCAGGATACCGATAGAGGTCGCGATACCGACCGCGACGAAGCCGACCAACAGGGAAATGCGGGCGCCGTAAAGGATGCGCACCAGGACATCACGCCCCAGATCGTCCGTCCCCAGCGGATGACCCCAGTTGGGTGACTGCAGACGCCTGGCGATGTCAATCGCCCCCGGGTCATTGTTGACCAGCGGGGCGATGGTCGCCAGCACAAACATGCCGAACACAATCAGAGCGCCAGCCATTGCCATGCGATTGCGTCTCAGCTTCTGCCAGAGAACTTCACGGAAGAAAGCAGACATCTGTTTCCTGACGGTTCAGGAGAAAACAACTCTACCGACGGCCAATCCCGCAATACTCGAAACCCTCTTCCTTGAGGGCAACGGGATCATACTGGTTGCGACCATCAAACACGATGGGTGTTTTCATCATGCCCTTCATGGCGTTAAAATCAGGATGGCGGAACGGCTTCCATTCCGTCACCAGGGCCAAAGCGTCAACATCCTCAAGGGCCTCATACTGGTTGCGCGACAGAGTCACCTTGCCGCTATCAAACCATTCGGCCGGGAATTCCCGCTGTGCCGACTCCGCTGCCTCCGGGTCATAGGCCTTGACGGTCGCCCCAGCTTCGAGCAGCGCCTCGATCAGCACCTGGGCCGGCGCTTCACGGATATCATCGGTGCCTGGTTTGAAAGCAATTCCCCAGATACCGAACACGCGGCCGGACAGATCCTCGCCGAAGCGGTCAACAACCTTCTGGAAGAGGACATGCTTCTGGTCCTCGTTACGCTGATGCACCGCGTGCAGGAGAGTCGGTTTCACACCGTTGGCCCGCGCTGTATGGATCAAGGCGCGGACATCTTTCGGGAAGCAGGAGCCACCATAGCCGCAGCCGGGGTAGATAAACGAATAGCCGATCCGGCTGTCTGAGCCGATTCCGAGCCGAACCTGTTCGACATCGACACCAACCTGGTCGCAAATGGTCGCCACTTCATTCATGAAGGAAATCTTGGTGGCCAGCATCGAATTGCTGGCGTACTTGGTCATCTCGGCATCACGGACGCCCATAAACAGAATCCGGTCGTGGTTACGACTGAAATCTTTATAAAGCTCGCGCATACTCTGTTTCGCCCGGTCGCTCTCAACGCCAACCACGATCCGGTCTGGCTTCATGAAGTCCTCAACAGCAGCCCCTTCCTTCAGAAATTCGGGGTTACTGACGACATCGAAAGGGATTTCGTCCCCCCGCGAAGCCAACGCCTCGGAGACTGCAGCCTTCACCTTGTCCGCAGTTCCAACCGGCACAGTCGACTTGGTCACGACAATCTTATATTCGTCCATATTGGCGCCAATCTCGCGCGCAACCGCCAACACGTAACCGAGGTCGGCCGAGCCGTCCTCACCCGGCGGCGTGCCAACCGCAATAAAGATCACTTCTGCGTCGACCATGGCCTCAGCCAGGGAGGTCGTAAACGCCAAACGCGCATCCTCGACATTCCGCAACACCAGCTGCCTCAAGCCGGGTTCGTAAATCGGGAGGATCCCGTCGTGTAAGTTGGCAACCTTTTCCTGGTCGATGTCCACACAGGTCACGTGATGGCCCATCTCTGCAAAGCAGGTCCCGGTAACCAATCCAACATATCCTGTTCCAGCAATCGCTAACTTCATACAACCTCCGAAGCGCGACTCGCAACATGCGAACCGCGAATCCTTTATTGATGTTTTGCAACCCGCTTCAACGAAGCGGTAACAGTTATAACGAAATCCTGCGCGAAGAACAAACAGAAAGCTTTATGACGACGCACGTCGCGCAGCAAGCCTCTTCTCCCATTCCCAAGCCGTCCGGATGATAAACTCCAGGTCATCATGCCGGGGCTGCCATGCCAGCTGAGCGCGAATAGGTGCATTCCCGGCAACCAGCTCCGCCGGATCCCCTTCCCGACGCGCCGCATCTTCCACGGGGAAATCAACCCCAGTCACCTGCCTGGCCGTATCAATCACGGCCCTGACCGAATAGCCGTGGCCATAGCCACAGTTGAAGATCTGGCTGCCACCGCCCTTCTCCAAGTAACCGAGGGCATCCAGATGCGCTTGGGCCAGGTCGGCAATGTGAATGTAATCACGGATGCAGGTGCCATCCGGCGTCGGATAATCGGTGCCGAACACCTGCAGCTTCGGGAAGATACCGAGGGCGGTCTTCAGGGCCCGGGTGATCAGATGGGTCGGGTTGGCATAATCCTGCCCCAATCGAATCTCGGGATCAGCACCGGCCACGTTGAAGTAACGCAGGGCAACGTATTCAAAGTCCCGGTCTGCCGCAGCAAGGTCCGCCAAGAAGCGCTCGCTGATCATTTTCGACGCGCCGTACGGGTTGATCGGCAGCAGGGGTGCGTCCTCGGTGACAGGCAGCGTCTGCGGATTGCCGTATACGGCAGCAGTCGACGAGAAGATGTACTTGTCGATGCCGACTTCGCGGACCACCTCAAGCAGGTTAAGTGCATTGGCGGAGTTGTTGCGATAGTATTTGAGTGGTTTATGGACACTCTCGCCGACCTCGATCGAGGCAGCGAAGTGCATCACAGCGTCCGGGCGGAAGTCTGCGACCGTTTTGTACAGCAAGTCACGATCGGACAAATCGCCAACGACAAGATCGCCCGACAGAACCGCCTCGCGGTGCCCGGTCGACAAATTGTCATACGTCAGCACTTCGTAGCCAGCCTCACCCAGCGCCAGAACGACATGACTGCCGACATAACCCGCCCCTCCTGTTACAAAAACCTTGTTCACACCCAACTCCTCACGCCTGATACAAGAGAAAATTTCAGCACCGATAATAGTTGCGATACCAATCGACAAAGCGTTGAACCCCTACCTCAATCGGCGTCTCCGGTTTGAAACCGACATCCTGGATCAGGGCATCGACATTGGCCCAGGTGGCGGGAACGTCACCAGGCTGGATCGGCAGCATATTCTTCTTTGCCTTTTTGCCGAGCGCGTTTTCCAGGGTCGCAATCAGGCTCATCAACTCGACCGGGGTATTGTTGCCGATGTTATAGATCCGGTAGGGCGCGGCGCTGGAGCCCGGGTCTGGATGATCTCCCGACCAGTTGGGATCCGAAGTGGCGGTATGGTCAGCCGTGCGGATCACCCCTTCAACGATGTCGTCAATATAAGTGAAATCACGCCGCATCCGGCCATGATTGAACACATCAATCGGCTCACCAGCCAGAATGGCCCGGGTAAACAGGAACAGGGCCATGTCCGGCCGTCCCCAGGGACCGTAAACCGTGAAAAAGCGCAGTCCTGTGGTCGGCAGCCCGTAAAGATGGCTATAGGTATGCGCCATCAGCTCGTTGGCTTTCTTGCTGGCCGCATAGAGCGACACCGGGTGATCAATGTTGTCATGCACCGAAAACGGCATCGACGTGTTCGCCCCGTAAACCGACGAAGAGGACGCATACACCAGATGCTTGACCTTCTGGTGACGACACCCCTCGAGAATATTCATGAAACCAACCAGGTTGGCGTCGACATAGGCATGCGGATTGGTCAACGAGTAGCGTACCCCGGCCTGGGCGGCGAGGTTGATGACCACATCAAACTCTTTTTCGGCGAACAAGCCCTCCATGGCCGAGCGGTCAGCCAGATTAATTTTCACAAACTCAAAATATGGCTTGTTTATCAGCTGGTTAAGACGTGCTTCCTTTAGTGATACATCATAGTAATCGTTCAGATTATCCAAGCCGATTACCGTATTACCGCGCGCCAGCAGAGCCTGGGAAAGATGAAAACCAATAAAGCCGGCGGCACCTGTCACCAGAATGCGCTTGGGAGAGTGCTGAGTCATAAACAAAACTCCAAATTACGAGTAGATCACATGTTCGCAGAACGTCCCCTCGCCCCTCCGCGGGAGAGGGTCAGGATGAGGGGAGACTCGCAAACTGTTCCAGAAACTTCAACAGCTCATCCGTCTTGCCCCGCATCAGGTCCTCGTCGCCACGCGATTCAACATTCAACCGCACCACCGGCTCAGTATTCGACATCCGCACGTTGAAGCGCCAGTTCTCAAAATCGACAGACAGCCCGTCGGTGTGGTCCACAGCAAGCGCGCCTTCGGCGTAAACTTGCTCGACCGCAGCAATGGCAGCCGCCGGATCGGCCAAGGTGCGATTGATCTCGCCGCTGGCCGGGAATTTCTGAATTCGCTCGTCAACCAGCTGCGACAACAGGGCGCGCTTGCGGCACATCAATTCGACCACCAGCAGCCAGGGAATCATGCCGCTATCACAGTAGGCAAAATCCTTGAAATAGTGATGAGCGCTCATTTCCCCGCCGTACACCGCATCTTCAGCGCGCATCCGCTCCTTGATGAAGGCGTGACCCGTCTTGCTCATGATCGCCTGCCCACGCCCCTGCTCCGCGATATCAAGCGTGTTCCAGGTCAGGCGTGGATCATGAATGATTTTTGCCCCGGGGTGCCTCGACAGGAAAGCTTCAGCCAGCAGTCCGACGATGTAGTAGCCTTCGATGAAGCGGCCCTGCTCATCGAACAGGAAGCAGCGGTCGAAATCACCATCCCAAGCGATGCCGAGTCCGGCCTTGTGCTCCAAAACAGCGTCCCGGGTTATATCACGGTTTTCAGGTAGGATCGGATTGGGGATGCCGTTCGGGAAGGTGCCATCCGGCTCGTTGCAAATCTTGATAATTTCAAGCGGCAGCTGTTTTTCGAGCAGGTCAATCACCGGACCGGCGCAGCCGTTACCGGCATTGACCACCACCCTGAGTGGCGTCAGGGACGTCAGGTCAACATAGCTGAGCAGATGCCGGAGATACGGCCCCCTCATTTCGAGTCCTTCAATTGTACCAACCGTGCCGGTCGCGCTGAAGTCGCCCTGTTCGGCCAAGGCTCTGATCTCGTTCAGACCGGTATCGCCGCTGATCGGCCGGGAACCCTCGCGGACCAGCTTCATGCCGTTATAATCCGCCGGGTTGTGACTGGCGGTCACCATGATACCGCCATCCGCCTTGGCGTAAAAGGTCGCGAAGTAGACCTCTTCCGTGCCGCACAGGCCGATATCGAGCACGTCGGCGCCGCCTTCCGTCAGACCGCGCATCAATGCTGCCGCCATCGTTTCACTGGAGAGGCGTATATCCCGGCCAACAATCACCTTCCCCGGTTTGAGAAAGTCGACGTAAGCCCGGCCGATGCGATAGGCAATCTCCTCGTTCAGCTGATCGGGAATCCGCCCGCGGATATCGTATGCTTTGAAACATTCTATCTTCATTTATTCACCATAGAGTTCACGGAGGATACAGAGGTTACCTGCCGTAATTATCGTCAAATCGCTCGATATCATCCTCGCCCAGATAGCCACCTGTCTGAACCTCGATAATTTCGAGCAGATCCTCACCCGGATTTTCCAGGCGGTGTTTATCGCCAATCGGGATGTACACCGACTGGTTGGCCGTGCGATCGACCACCATCTCTTCCAGGGTAATCCGCGCAGTGCCGCGAACGACCACCCAGTGCTCCGCCCGCTGCTGATGGCGCTGCAACGACAGGCTGGCCCCGGGATTGACAGTAATCCGCTTGACCAGGAAACCATCGCCGGCATCCAACCCTTCGTAAGCGCCCCAAGGACGGTTGACCCGCCGGTGCAGCAAGTGCTCTTCACGACCGGCATTACGCAAGGCTTCGACAACCTGCTTGACATCCTGAACCCGGTCCTTGGCAGCAACCAGAACCGCATCGGCCGTTTCGACCACCACGACATCATCCAGACCGACGCTGGCGACCAGGCGGGAGCCGGCATAGAGATAGGTGTTCCGCGTATCGACAGCGATCACATCCCCTTTGCAGACATTCCCTTGAGCATCCGATTCACCGACCTCCCAGAGCGCTGCCCAAGAGCCAACATCGTTCCAGCCGGCATCCAGGGGAACGATCACGGCCCGATCCGTTTTCTCCATCACGGCATAATCGATGGAATCGGAGGGACAGGCGGCAAAATGGTCTGCGTCAAGACGCGTGAAGTCCAGATCCTCTTGGCGGTTTTCCCAGGCCAGTCGGCTTGCCGCAGCCATTTCCGGAGCAAACCGTTGCAGTTCTGCCAGGAAGGTCGATGCCCGGAACAGGAACATGCCGCTGTTCCAATAGTAACGCCCCGAGGCCAGGTACCCCTTTGCCTTGGCGCGGTCAGGCTTTTCAACAAATTCGGCCACTGAAAATGCGTGCAGACCCGAGGAAGGCAGACTCTGGAGTTTTTCGCCGGCACAAATGTAGCCATAGCCGGTTTCAGGGGCGTCCGGCACAATACCGAAGGTCAGCAGAGCTTCCGCAGCATAAGGCAGCGCCCCCGCAATGGTTGCGCACAAAGCCTGGGCATCCCGGATCACATGATCGGCCGGCAAGACCAGCAGATAAGGGTCCTCCTCCCGGGAGAGCGCCTGCAAGGCAGCAACGGCAACAGCTGGTGCCGTATTGCGGCCCACCGGCTCCAGCAGAATAGCAGAGGCGGGTTGACCAATCTGCCGCAACTGCTCCGCCACCATGAAGCGATGTTCTTCGTTGCAGACCACCAGCGGCTCGGCAAGGTCATCGAGACCCGCCAACCGTCGGGCGGTTTCTTGCAGCATGGTCTGCTCTCCCGCCAGGGGCAACAACTGTTTGGGGTATTGTTCGCGGGACAACGGCCACAACCGAGTGCCCGCCCCACCGGATAAAATCACTGGAACAATCATAAAACCTCAATATGTTTCTGGTCAGCGTGAGCCGAATAGCTGCTCAGGGTATAGACCTTTGCATTGATAACATATTTTCGGCCGTCGAGCACCACGGAACCTCCAGATAGACTGTATTTCTGGAGGTCCATCCCCATGATGAAACAGCTGAAAACCGGACAAAACCGCTGATTGCGTTTCAAAATTATCGGCAACTATTTTCAAAATCAAAAACCTTGCAAAAATGACACAGAGGCAGAGACAAGCGTGATGTGACAGCCGGACGAATCCCCGGCACGTTCCCCCCTCAAGGACCCGGAATTTATACCAAAAAATCCTTCAAAAAGGAAGAATCATTCCATCAGCTTGACTATATGCGTTTTTTCGAATACATTGTCCGCAACTTCTAGGGAGAGTCTTATGCCTTTGTACGAATATCGTTGTCAGATGTGTGAAGAAACCTTCGAAAAACTCCAGCGCCAACCGGAGCAGGAAGCCCCCTGCCCACACTGCGGCAAACCGGCCAAACGTGCGGTCTCTATTTTCTCCGGTTCGGCTGATGGCAATGGCGGCGGCTGTAGCAGCCCGTCCGGTTCCGGCTTCGGCTGAGCGGTCTGATACCGGAACGCGTTGCGTTTCAATAAAACCAGGAAGGAGTCTGCTCATGGCAGGCTCCTTTTTTTATGCTCAAAATGAGATAATTGTTCATCAGGTCCCCCTCACCCTAACCCTCTCCTTTAGGCCCTGTGGGTCCGCCAGGGGAGAGGGGACTTTGGGCTTTCACCATCTCTTCAGTCGGAACAGAAGGTCCTCTTGCTCCCTCTTCCTTGACAATTTTCATCTATTATGGCCAACTAGTGTTCAAATGAACACTATGGAGTCACCATGTCTGAATTGACCGCACGACAACAGAAAGTCCTCGACTATATCGCCCGCTTTATCGATAAGCACGGCTACGCCCCCACCCTGCGCGACATTGCTGCACACATGAGGATTCGCAGCACCTTCGGTGTGACCCGGCATCTCGATGCGCTTGAAAAGAAGGGCCACCTCACCCGTTCCGGCCAGGCTCGCAGCATTGTTCTGTCGCGGTCCCGCGACAGCAGGGTGGAGCTGCCGATTGTCGGAACGGTTCGTGCCGGGGCGCTGCACCCTGCCATTGAAGATATTCAGGGGCATTTCGCCATCGACCCCAGCCGGGTCAAAAGCAGAGACAGCTTCTTCCTGCGGGTTGTCGGCGACTCGATGATTGAAGCGGGAATTCTCGATGGCGACCTGGCCTTGATTCATCCGCAATCAACCGCCAATGACAAGGACATCATCGTCGCCCTGGTGGACGCTGAGGCAACCCTCAAACGCTTCTTTCGGGAGACGGACCATATCCGCCTGGAGCCAGCCAATCGCCGGCTGAAACCGATCCAGGTCGGCCCTGACCGAGACTTTGCCGTCATCGGCCGGGTCACCGGCATTTATCGCGACCTGGATCTCTCATGAAGCCCCTGAACACGCCCCTGCGGGTGGCAACCATCTTCAGCCCAGGCCCGACCATCCGGCCGATCTGGTTCGAATGGCGTCGTCAGAAACGCACCATCAAGGAGGTCACCTACTCCTGGCAGGAGAAAACCGGCCAGGCGACCCTGCTGCACTACTGTGTTACCGATGGCGAAACGCTCTACGAACTGGTGTATGACACGACCCGGCAGACCTGGTTCCTGACCGGCATCGAGGCGGCATCATGAGTGACAGAATCATCATGCACTGCGACATGAACGCCTTCTTTGCCTCGGTGGAACAGCAGAGCAACCCGGAGTTGCGCGGCAAACCGGTCGGCGTGATCGGTGCGTCACATCGCACCATTATCACTACGGCCTCCTACGAGGCGCGCAAGTATGGCGTCAAGACCGGCATGGCCAAGTGGGAAGCACTGCAGTGCTGCCCCGACCTGATCCTGGTGGTGGGCAACAATCGCAAGTACACCGCCACATCTACACGCATCTTTGCCATGATGCAGGAATATACGCCTTTGGTGGAGGTCTTCTCCATTGATGAGGCGTTTCTGGATGTGACCGGCTCCCTCGCCCTGTTCGGCAGCGCTGACAATATCGCCTACCGCCTCAAGGCCCGTATCCTCCACCATTTCGGGCTGACCTGTTCGGTCGGCATCGCCCCCAACAAGCTGTTGGCCAAGCTCGCCTCGGAGATGCAGAAGCCGGATGGGTTGACCATCATTCGGCCGGATGAGGTTGTCCCTGTGATGGAACGGACCCCGATCGGCGACCTGTGTGGCATCGGGCGTCGCACCCGGCAACAACTCCAGCAGCTCGGCATCGCGACCTGTGGTCAGCTGGGGCGATATCCCCTGGACATCCTGCGCCAGAAATTCGGGATCGTCGGCGACAAGCTGCATCACATGGGACGGGGGATCGATTCTTCTCCCGTCATCCCGGAGGAGAAATCGGAGCCGGTCAAAACCGTCGGGCACAGCATGACCCTGCCGCGTGACATTAGCGCCGAGGACGAGATCTGTCGGTATCTGTTGCAACTTGCCGAGATGGTTGGCAGGCGGGCGCGACGTTACGGCGTCTCCGGCAAAACCATCCACTTGGGCATCCGCTACGCCGACTTTGAAACCAGCTTCGGCCGGCAGGTCACCCTGCCAGGTCATATCGATTGCAGTGACGACATTTACCAGACGATCCTGCGGATTCTGCGCAGTTTCGAGCGACCGCAGCCGGTCAGGATGCTCGGCGTCCGGCTCTCCAACCTGAGGCATCAAAACAGCCAACTGCCGCTCTTACCGGAAGAGCACCGCAAAAAACTGGCAACAGCGGCCATGGATGAAGTCAACAACCGCTATGGTGATTTCAAGGTGACCTTCGGATCGTTGCTGGGTGATGAGGAGAAAGGTGCGGCCGTGATCTCACCGGCCTGGAAGCCACAGGGGATACGAAATGTGGATGTGAGATGAGTTCACCCTCACCCGTCAAGGGAGAGGGTGAACTTTTTTAACGCTGAGCCGCAAAGACGCAGAGAGGGCCACACACAAAAGCAGGAGGGCTTTACTCTTGTGATTGGCTTATACAATTCAAAGCATTGAGATTTCCCTGCGCCTCAGCGCCTCGCCTCATGGCGCCTACTTTTGGTGAGTAAGCATAGCGAACGGGCGTTAAAGCCTTTGGCGCAACGCTCACCCTTCAATAAACGCGACCGCGGCATCCATCAGAGTCTTCAGCTCCCGCTCACTGCGAGCTTCGGCGTACACCCGGACCACCGGCTCAGTCCCTGACTTGCGGAACAGGATCCAGGTCCAGTCTTCGAACAGCAGCTTGACGCCATCGGTGGTGATCACCCGATCGACCCGTTTGCCAGCCAGTTTTTCCGGAGGGGACGCCAGCTTCCCCCCGACAGCTTCCTCCAACTGGCGGGACAGATGCAGGTTCTGCCGCGCCGTATGATACTCGCCGACGCGCTCGTAGAGATTAGCCAGCAGCTCACGGATCGACTTCCCCTCCACAGCGACCATCTCGGCGACCAGCAGGCAGGCCAAGACACCATCCTTGTCCGGGACATGCCCGCGCATGCTCAGCCCGGCACTCTCTTCCCCGCCGATCACAATCTCACCATCGCGGATAAATTCACCGATATACTTAAACCCAACCGGGGTCTCCCGCACAGCGTAACCGTGATGGGCCGCAACAGCATCCAGGAAATGCGAGGTGGCTACGGAACGCGCGGCGTCACCCTTCTCGCCCCGTTTCAGGAGGTAATCATAGAGCAGTGCGAGAATGTAATTCGGTTCAATGAAGGTCCCGTCAGCGTCGACGATGCCATACCGGTCAGCGTCTCCGTCCGTAGCCAGACCAAGGGTGACTTGAGGGTTGCCCTTGACCTGGGCGATCAAGTCCCCCAGATGTGCTTCGGAGGGGTCGGGAGAGACACCACCGAAGTAAGGGTCACGCTGACTGTTGATCGTCTGGACCATGAGCCCGGCCTCAACCAGTAAGGCATCGACATAATCACGACCGGCACCGAACATGGGGTCGACAATCACGGTCATGCCGGAGCGCCCGATCGCATCAAGGTCAACCTTGCTGCGGATCGCGTCGAGATAATCCGGTTTCGGGTCAATCTCGGCAACCAAACCGGAGCGAACAGCCTGATCAAGAGGCATGTCGCGATAACAGACTTCCCCGAGCATAGCGTTGGCCCGCTGCTCAATGTCGGCCGTGGTTTCCGGGAGCGCCGGCCCGCCCCAGGAGGGCGAGAACTTGATACCGTTGTATTCATGCGGATTATGGCTGGCGGTAAAATTAATCGCCCCGCCGCAACCCCGCCGCAACAGTTCAAAAGCGATCACTGGTGTCGGTGCGTCGTCCTGACACAACAACGAAGGGACGCCAGCACCAGCCAGAATTCTGGCCGTTTCCCGGGCAAAGCGCTCACCAAAAAAACGGCTATCATGGCCAATCAGGACCCCCTTCTCCGCTTCTCCCACAGATTTGAGATGATCGGCGATTGCCTGGGTCACTACCCGGACATTTTCCAGGGTAAAATCCTCGGCCAGGACTCCGCGCCAGCCGGATGTGCCGAATTTGATCGGTTGCATATTCTTCTCTCCTTATTCACTTCAACAGTCATCCCCTCTCCCCTGGAGGACCCACAGGGCCTAAAGGAGAGGGATAGAGTGAGAGGGTCATTCAGACTCTGGCTCACCATCCATCACGGGCTCCGGATATTCCTCCACATCAGCCACATAAGGGCAGTCAGCAGGGAGATACCCTCTTTTCACCAGTTCAGGCGTCAACGGCACACAGCCGGGACGCTGGCGGGCACGATCCGGGTAAACCTTGCAAAGGCAGGTCTGCAAATCGAGGTATTCACAAGGGACCTGCGTATAATAGATCTTCCCCTGAAAGTCGACCTTCTCATAGCAGCAGCGTCCGCAACGCTCACAGACTTTTTCCCATGCCTCGTCATTCATCGTTGCCCCTGAACAATCATTATACCCGATGCCGTGAAGTTTGTGATTATACCAAGAGTCACCCACTTCAGGGGCAATAAAGTCCTTTCACCTGCCGACAATGAAAAAACCTGTAAAAACATCCTTTCTCCCTTGACAGAAACAGCACAAACAGAGTAGAAAGTGGAGTTTCAAGAATCAGTCATCGACGTAACAAAGGAGCAACCACATGCAGTGTCAAACCGTTCTTCCCGGTACCGAGTGTACTTTTTGGACAAAAAAAGGCTGTAGCGCCGAAGGTGGCAGCTGCCAGAACGTGATCGAGGAATGTGAAGGCTGCGAGCGCATCTTGGAAGGCAGTATCGGCCCCGTTTGCTCGGCCGCGCCCTCTCCCGTCAAAAAATGGATGTCCGGTCTTTGCAACTTCGCAACTCACCGCAAGGTTGAGATCAAGGTCGAAGAGCTCAAGATCAACCCGCTCAAAGCATCCAAGCGCGCCGGCCGCTAAACCACTTTTCGTCAACACGGTTTTCCGGAACGGACTTTGGTCCGACCCAATCAAAAAAGAAACCCCGCTACTTCTGTGGCGGGGTTTCTTTTTCTTCAAAGCTTAATGATGGATGGTCACCCTCACCCCAACCCTCTCCTTTAGGCCCTGTGGGTCCGTCAAGGGAGAGGAAGTTAAACAGGTAAAGGCTCTAAGCAGGTTCCCTCTCCCCTGGCGGGAGAGGGTCAGGGTGAGGGGGCTAATGGTTTATCGACGAAACTGGCAGTCATACATCATGGCCAGCCGGCCCCGACTTGTCAGACATTCCGCACAGACCTGCCCTTCGTCATTAAACCGTTCCCTCGCCAGAAGCAGCCCGACCTGGATTTCCGGGGAATCAGGCAACTCTTCCGGGTCGAACATCTGGCCGCAATGCAGGCACTCAACCATCATGCCTCCGTCAAACGTGTCGCCGCCAGGTCAGCCAGTGCCTGAAGGAAGTCATCATGATCATTCAACGACGGGCTGCGTTCAAATGCTGGCAGACCAGATTTTTCGGCATGCATCCGGAACTCGAAATCAATTTCCTGCAAAGTTTCAATATGATCCGAAACGAATGAGATCGGCACGATCAGCGCACCGGAGAAGCCCTCTTCCGCCGCCTGGTCAATCACATCGAGCGTATCCGGTTCCATCCACTGCACCGGGCCGGTGCGGCTCTGAAAACCCAACTTCCAGGGATTGCCGTGGAGACGCTCCATAACGCCACGCACCGTACAGATGACATGGTCGAGATAGGGGTCGCCGCGATCGATGAATTTCTGCGGCAGGGCATGCGCCGAAAACAGGATCAGGGTTTCATTGCGTGCCAACTCGTGGAACTGCTCAAGGCCCTCGTGCACCCGTGCGGCCAGGGCGTCCAGATAGCCTGGCCAGTCATACCATTCCTTGATCACCCTGTACTCGAGCTCAGGATGAACAGCCTGCGCTGCACGCTCAAAGTCCTTGATGCTGCTGCCGGTGGTTGCACCGGTATAATGCGGATACATCGAAACAACAACGGCCTGTTCAATCCCGTCCGCCTTGATCTGGCGCAGCACATCTTCCGCCCGAGGCCGCCAGTAGCGCATCACCACGTAGGGTTTGACATGTTCACCAAGTCGCCTGGCAGCGCCCTCCGCCTGCTTTGTCGTCCACTCCAACTGCGGGGTTTTCCCGCCAATCGAAGCGTAATTGGCGCGGACACCGGGGGCCCGCAACCGGCTGATCAGCCACGCAAACGGCTTCTGAAGCACGCTGCCTGCCGGCAGCTGGATCAGGTCGCGGTCGGAGAACAGGTTGTAGAGAAACGGCTTGACCGCTTTCAGGGAATCAGGCCCGCCCATGTTCAGCAGGATCAGCGCCGTTGGTTTATCAGGCTTCATCGTCTCTTACTCTTAGATACGTCTTTGTCGTTTTTGACTGGTACGTCCTGCTATTTACCGCTGAGACGATGAACGCACTCCACCATGAACTTGGCATGCTCGGGATCAACCGTCGGCAGGATGCCATGCCCCAGATTGAAGATGTGCCCAGGACGGCCAGCGTTCTCGTCGAGAATGCGCTTAACCTCGGTCTCGATGTGCGCCTTGGGTGCATAGAGCACTGTCGGGTCGAGATTGCCCTGCACGGCGATGTCCGGGCCGATGATGTCGCGGGCCTGGCCAAGGTTGACGTGCCAATCGAGGCCCATAACGTCGGAACCAGCTTTGGCAACAGTGTCCAGCATGGTGCCGGAGCCCTTAACAAAATGGATAATCGGCACGTTGGCACGATCAAGGCCATCGATCAGTTTCTTCGTGTACGGCAAGATGAAACGCTCATAGTCAAGCGGCGACATAATTCCACCCCAGGTATCGAAAATCTGGATCACCTGGGCACCCGCCTTGATCTGGGCGTTGAGGTACAGGCGATCCATCTCGGTCACCTTCTCCATCAACTGGGCGTAGAGCTCAGGTGCGCCGTACATCATCCGCTTGATCTGCGCAAAATCCTTGCTGCCCTTGCCTTCGACCATATAGCACGCCAGCGTAAAGGGCGCACCGCCGAAGCCGATCAGTGGGACGCGGCCTTCAAACTCACGCCGCAGGATCTTGATCGTCTCCAGGACATAGGGAACGTCCTCTTCCATCTCCGGAATCCGTAGGGCATCCACGTCGGCCTGGGTTCGCACCGGATTCTCGAACACCGGGCCAGGCACGAAGTCAAGCTTCAGCCCCATCGGCTCGACCGGCGTCAGGATATCCGAAAAGAGAATCGCAGCGTCAGCATTCAGGTAGTCGATCGGCTGAATGGTAACTTCCGCAGCCAGTTCCGGCGTCTTGCACAGTTCGAGGAAGCTGACGTTCTTGCGCACGGCCATGTACTGGGGCAGGTAACGACCTGCCTGGCGCATCAGCCAAACCGGAGTATAGTCAGTCGCTTCACCGCGACACGCTTTCAAAAATGTGTAGTCTGTCGACATTGAATCAATCTCCCTAAAGTTAAAATATATGCCTTTGTCAGCGCCTGTATCAGAACACTGACTAGTTTTTGTCCGCTTATTCCTTCATCCGCTTCAAGGTCCGCTGCGGAATATAGTTACAGAAAGGCTCTTCGGCCATGTAGTCACCATAAACCGCATCGGCGCGGGCGCGGCAACCGCCGCAAACGTTGATAAATTCGCACTCGCCGCACTTGCCCGTATACTTACTGAAATCACGCAAATCGTTAAAGACCTTGGAGTTGAACCAGAGGTCCTTGAACGGCACCTGTTTGACGTTGCCAACCGAGGAGTGGAAATAGGAGCAAGGCTTCAGGTTGCCGAAGCAGTCGACCAGGCAAATTGTCTGGGCAGCAATACACCCTTTACCACCGCCCGTGGAAAAGGTCAGTGAACGACGCTTGAAATCGACACCTTCCGCCTTGGCCATCTGCGGCACGATCCGGTAATAATGTGGCGCGCAGGTCGGCCGCATCAGAATATCGTCCTCATGCTTCTCCTGCTCGTAATGCCACGCAAGGATTTCCTCGTAATCTTCCTTGGTAATCAGTTCATTCATGATCTCTTCGCCGCGACCGGTCGGCACAATCATAAACATGTACCAGGCCGTGGCGCCAATGCTCTTGGCCAACTTGAAGGTTTCACCGATATCTGCTTGATTCCGCTTGGTAAATGACGAGTTAACCAGAAACTTGATACCGTTCCGTTTCAATGTTTCCGCACCACGAATGGTGCCTTCGAAAGCACCTTCGCAATTCCGAAAATCGTCATGAATAGCGGCGGTCGAGCCGTCCAGCGACAAGGAGACCATTTTGATGTCAGCCTCTATCATCTTGGCGCAAATCTCATCGGTGATCAGCGTCCCGTTGGTCGCCATACACATCCGCAGGCCCTGCTCGGTCCCATACCGGGCGATTTCAAAAATATCCTTGCGCAGCAAGGGTTCACCGCCTGACAACACCATCACCGGCTTGCTGACTTCGCAGATGTCGTCAATCAGCTTGAATGCTTCTTCAGTCGTAAAATCACCAATGGACGAATCCATATCGGACGAGCAGCGGCAATGCACGCAGCTCAAATTGCAACGCTGAGTGGTCTCCCAGGCAATCCATTTCGGGATAAATTCATCATTCTTTGAAATCATTTTTACCTCACTCTATTTCGACAGGCCAGTTGGCCTGCAAACGAATAAAATCCGTTCTTACTGTTCCAATTTTGCCAGCACACTTTCAACGACGGCATCAATGCGCGACTGATCACGTTCAAGGATATTGATAAAACGCATCCCGGTCGGAATACGACCTTGGTCATCTGCACAGCCGGCCCAGACGACTTCAGCAAGGCCGCAGATGATCCCCTGCTTGTCGCCAATCGACAGAAACAGCAAGAGCAGGTCCGCGGGTTCAGACGGTTCATTAATCGGCAGACGCAAGCCGCCTCCCGCAAGGTTGATCGGGTATTTGACAAACTCTGTCAAGTCAGCCGCCGAGACACCAGCCTTCAGTTTTGCAAGCATTTCCTGCCACTTGGCACGCATCTCGGCGAGGCCCTGACCGGTCCGTTCAATACCCACCCAAGCGTTCACATCCACCCTGCGGTACATCCGGCGGGAAATAAACTGCAGGTTGCCTTCATACTTTAAACGGATGTCTTTTTGACTGGTTCTTTCCTGAAAAGAAGCCCTGAGATTCAGGCCCATGCCGTTGTGGTCCGTCAGCAGCTCAAACATCATCCCTTCTTCGAAAGGGTATGCCGTGGCTGCGTCGGAACCATAAGGCAGGGAGAGATCAAGATGGTCAGCGCTACCCCTCATGGCGTAGGTCGTGATCGAGTCGATCGCCTCGCGTTCCTCCTCGGCAAAAACCCGCTTCAGGAACACCTTCTGCCCATTTGAAAAGTATTTGCTATACGACATGAGCTGATACCATAGAGATCTCGAAAAAAAACCGTCTCAATTTATGCACCCGGCTCCAGAAAGCCGGTACCACACACCTGTTCCTCGATCTGATGGGCAATTTCATCGGCCGTACGGCCCTGCCCTGGCACCACCAGATCAGCATAACGCTGGTAGAGTGGTTGTCGACGCCGGTAGAGGTCCAGGTAGGTTTCACCGGGATCCACAACGACTCCGCGCGTGTCCATATCCCGAACACGTGCCTCCAGCGTATCGACAGGCACATCAATATAAACCAGCCGCCCCAGCGACTGCAAACGCTGCATAGCGGACTCACTGTAAACGGCTGAACCGCCGGTGGCGATTACCGTTCGCGACCCGGACAGTCCACACAGAATCTCTTCTTCAATCTTCATGAACGCCGGCAGGCCGTCACTCACGATAATTTCCTGAAGCCTGCGCCCTTCCCTGACCTGCAGCAGCAGGTCGCTGTCGACAAAATGGTAGCCAAGTCGCTTGGCCAACAAAACCCCAACGGTGCTTTTGCCGGCACCCGGCATGCCGATCAGGACGACGTTCAGCGCGCAGTCAGTTCTCAAAGTACATCCTCGGGAAACAGTCACCCACATTCTAGCTGATGAGCCCGAAAATTGATAGTCAGCTGGAATGGATATCATGAATAACAAAGGGCCGCAACAAGAAGTGCGGCCCTTTGAAAAATTGACGGGGAACATGCAAAGAGACATGTTCCTGTCAAGGTCAGAAGTCGTAACGCAACCCGGCGCTTAAAGCGTAGCCGTCATAGCCGCTGCGGAACTCACCATCATAATCGGCAAACAGAGTCAGGTCCTCTTGCAGATAGGCGTTGAAACCGAAGCCGATCAGGGCACTGTCCTCATCAGGCTCAACACCATCAATTGTGAAACCTGTCGACGTCCCGACAAACTGGGCCCGCACATCACGCTCTGTGTCACCAAACTCATGCGCCCAGCCAACACGCAATTCCGGTTCGAACGTACCAAACTTGCCGCCTAAACGGAAACCGAGGGTTGTCACAACCGAACTGGCATCGAAATCGCTCACTTTAAGGTTGTACGGATCGGCCCCTTTTTCTGTAAAGCCGTCAATGTCAACCTCGGCAAACTGAGCCGAAACGGTTGGGATGAAATACATGCTGTCCGTTTCCACCACATGACAACCGGCACCAAGATACAGTCCCCACTCGGAACCGTCCGTGTCGCTCTTTGCCTTCAGATCGAACAAGTTGACCCTTCGATCGGAATCATAGCTGTTGCTTGCGAAGAGGAACGCACCATCAACATAATAACGCTCAGTTGAATAGGTTCCATACAGACTGCCGTGATAGCTTTCAACATCCGTCGATTGGCCAAGATTTTCAAAGTCGACATCACTCTCGGCGTAACCAAACCCGACACCCATCACAAGGTTGTCGTTGAGCCGGTTATCAAAGCCGAGCGAAATACCCGCCGTATCAAATTCGAAACCAACGTTGTTGCTGTCTTCATCCTGCTCGCCACCCGCACCAAGCACCTTGGCCCAACCACTCCAGCCACCAGCCTTGCGATCAAATGCGGCAATGCGTGACAGTGCCGGCCCCGAGGAAGTCAGGCCATTGGCATACTGTGACTCCGACTGGCTTTGCGTCAGATGCAGACTGCCCATGCGCCCTGCCACCGAAGAACCGTAGGCATGGAAGCCGGCGACACTGATGTCGAGCAGGTTCGGGTACTGTTCGGGAGACAGGCCACTCAGGGCATCAGAAATGTCATCGTCGTCACCCATCTGATCAAGAAGGTCAAGGACCTCCTGTGCCTCGTCACAGTACTCACCCTCGCAATCACCTGCCAGCTCTGTCAAAGCATCATACAGCGACTGGTCGTTGGAGGACCCTGTCACATCTTCGACCTCATTGCGGGTCACATCAAGCCACATGCTGTCAGCCCCCTCGGCAGGGTCTTCATCGTATCCAAGGTCAATGTTGAGCAGCAAAGAATCGAAGACAACTTCCGGATCCTCATACACCAGCAAATTGTCCGCGTACAAGAAGGTGTAGCGCCCTTCCGTTAACGAACCCAACAGGTTAGGTGTCACGGTGCCGCCATCGACACTTTCATCACCAAACACAGCGGTATCGTCCAGCCAGACATTCAGGACATCGTTGGCAGCATCTTCCTCACACTGTGCCCCGATCATGTCGATGGCCAGGTTGCCGGAGGTCTGTTCGCCGACAATCATCCCGGCATAGTTTCGGAAGGTGCCGTTGATCGTCAACTCACCGATGCACTCGACACCTTCACAGTCGACCGGACCAGGAGCAACGGTACCGCCATTGAAAACTGTGAACAGCAGCGAGTTGATGTCACCGTCACCGGCCAGAGTCGCGCCATCGTGAACGGTCAGAACGCCAACACCCAGTTCACCATCAACCTGCAGGGAACCCTCCTCGATATCCGCTTCAAGGAACTCGCCAACGTAACCTTCGAAATTGCTACTGTTGTAGCCGGTCACAATCCAGGTACCCTCACCAGTCTTGAACAGCTGTTCGACGCCGTAGACGCTGAAGTCATACTGGCCTTCGCCATCCAGGGTCAAAGCATCGTTATCTTCACTCGTATAATCGAAAATATCGCCAATGACCTCCGATCCTGTCTGCAGGGTGACGTACTGGTCGTAACCCGCGAGCTGCGCAGGGCTCAGATCTTCAAGAGGGGCAAACCCACCGAAGTCGAGTAGAATCGCGGTCGGCCCTTCGGGCCCATGCAGGCCTTCGATGTAACCTGAATTGATGATTTCACCTGGGCCATCCATGAATACACCAATTTCACCCGTGATCTCCCCTGTGTTCGTTACCGTGTTAATGGTTGCCGTGTTATAGACCCCTTCATCGAGCCAATCATAACCGTCACTGTCGAACACCTGGATGCCGGCAACACCAACCATGTTATATGTTGCCGAGATTTCGCCGCTGTTCAGGATCGTATTGTTCGACCCTGCATAAATGCCATCACTCACAATCGACGTGATGCTGCCGGCGTTGGTGACCTGGTTGTTATCGCCCACATGGATGCCGCTGGCGTTCTGGAAAAACTCATGCTGGTCGGAGAGGATGACTCCCGTTTCCGTGTTGAGAATAATATTGTAGTCACCAGCATATATCCCGTCATAGACGGCATCAATCAAGCCGCTGTTGGTGACCTCATTATGGTCATCGACATAAATACCGGAAGAGAGCGAGTTGATGGTGCCATCGTTGGTAACGAGATTGTAGTCATCAACGTCGATGCCCGTGCCCGGGATGGCCATGTGGCCGAGATCTGAATTGATCACACCATTGTAGGTGTTGTGAACGATATTATAATCTTCCGCTTCGATCCCGTCCCAATAGGCATCAATCTGACCCGCGTTGATAATAAGCGCATTGTAGCCGGCCCGGATACCTGCGGCGCCACTCCACTGGTTCTCATCATAAGCGTCGATGAGGCCGTAGTTGGTGACACTGTTGATGATGCCATCAGCAATCGCCTGCTGATCACCGACGCCAGGAGTACTGTTTTCATCGACTGGCTCCACAGGATTCATGATCAGCCAGGGAGCACCGACGCTGATGCCGGCATCGCCGCCGATGACCATAATACCGGGCGGGGGAATGAACGCATCGTTGCCGTAGACGTAGATCTCGCCATCCTCGCCATTGACGATGGTATCGCCGTCCCCCATGGTGGAGATGCCCGCGTAGGTCGCGTGGATGGTGCCATCGTTGGTAATGGTTGCCGGCCCCGTCGCGATGATGCCGCGCACCACTGCTGAGTTATAAAGATTATCTGACGGCGCATAGGGATCGTCGCCAATCGTGCCCCGGTTGATCACCGTGTTGCCGATCAGGTCGTCTTCTTCCAGAGCGACCATCACGATCTCATCTCTGCCGACGGAGATACCGATATCGTCCGCAAAAATCCGGGCACCGGCTTCATTGATAATCAGGTTGTTGTCGCCGAAGCCTTCAATGCCGGCCGTTGAAGCGGTAATCGTGTTGTAGTTGGTGACCAGGTTATTGCTCAGCACGTGAACGCCGTGGCTGTGCGGTATGGTGATGAGGTCCCCCAACATGACGATTGAAGAGCCTGTCGCATTGATTTCACCATAGTTCTCAACAATGTTATCATCCTGACCGTCAATCCCGTTGGCGGCCGTAAACGATGATGCATTTATGACACCGGTCAGGCCATTAATCACCGTACTGTTGTAACCAACTTCAATACCGCCGTCGGTCGCGGAATAAATCAGGCCGTTATTTTCGACGTAATTGAAATCTCCGACATGAATGCCCGTATTGACAGCGACAAACATGTCTGAATAGATTTCACCGTTATTGATAATGGTATTGCCGTCGTCGCCCAAGATCCCGGTCCCGGAAGCGTAGATAAAGCCATCGTTGGTAATCAGGTTGTCATCACCAACGGCAATACCGCCTGAAACCGGCAAAAGGACAAGATCCGGACCTTCCATGTAAACCGAATTGTAGGTGACCGTTGCGCCATCACCACCGATATATCCCGTATTGGTAATGGTGTTGCCATCGCCGGCGTTGATGCCGTTAAAGAGCGCTGAAATGTAGCCGTTATTGTCAATTGTGGAGCCGTTGTACGTGGTGATCCCCGACGCCGTATGTGACCAAATCAGGCCATCGTTGGTTATATCGCTTTCACTGCCGGCCTCGATTCCGCAGGCGGGAAGACCGTTCAGGCTGGTATCGTCAGAAAAGATCTCGGCGCCTTCTGCATTGATGACCGTACTGTTGTAGCCGGCGTTGATGCCGTCAACACCAGCATTGATAATGCCTTCGTTGATAATCGTGCTGTCATCACCGGTCTCAATCCCGTTCGAAAGTTCAGACATGACCATACCGGTATTGGTAACCATACTGTCATCACCGGTCAGAATTCCAGCTTGGCCGGCAACAATGACGCCGTCAACGTTGAGGATAACATTGCCACTGCCTTCAGCCTCGATGCCGTTGCCGCTCTCACCGGGCAGCAAAACTGCAGCGTTGTAAAACAAAAGACCATTATTGGTGATCGTGTAATCTCCAGGAGAGGTATGAATGGCATCCTGCCCGGGAACCTCTGTCATAATGTACTCATCCGAAAGGATGATAACCTCCCTGGGTTCGTCCCCAGTTTCGACGACCGGCGGCCTTGCCGCCATGGCAAACAGATGGCAAGGAATTAAAATTAGCAAAACAATCCAAAAGCCTACATAACCCTTCTTCATAGTCATCTCCCTTAACGCTTGCGTAGTGGCAGTCAAATGATGTGCAATCGTCTACAGACAGTCTCTCAGCGGGGACTGTCTGCGCAAAGCAATCAAACCGGTTGAACCAAGCTTCATGTGTTTTAAATATCTAATGTTCTCTGAGATTAAATAGGATCGTATTAAATATGACTCGATAAGTATTTCATAAAAAGACTCGCTGTCAATCTCGACAAGAAATCTTTTCCTCCTCTCCCCTGGCGGGAGAGGATTGAGGTGAGGGGGACGATACATGAAGTGGTCACCCTCACCCTAGCCCTCTCCCGTCAAGGGAGAGGGGATTTCAATCTCAAAATCGATCCTCTTGTGCTTATTGATCTACGTCCTGTCGTCTCTCTGATTAAACCTATTTTTGGGTTATAGAGCCGAAAGCAAACGAGGCAGGCACCAAAAGGGTACCTGCCTCAAATCATGAAAATATTCAGTTCGTTGACTTTACTTCTTCTTGGCTTCAGCAGCCATACGTTTATCGATTGACTGATCCAAGGCGATCAGAGCCGTGGTCAGGGCCCAATCAGGATTCTGCCGACAGTACTGTTCAGTCAACATCAGCATCGACTTCAGGTCGATGGAGGACTCTCTGTTCTTAGCATAATTGCTGCCAGTAATAAACGAGCTCACCATAATGGCAAGGGTTTTCGCCCCCTCAGACTTATCCAGACTGGCAACAACATGCTTACAGGCAATACCGTTAGTAAAGGCACGGAACGACATCTCTTCTGAAGCATAAGCAGGAACAGACATAACGACAAACAGCAAAAAAACAACAACAGGTTTCATTAGTTATCTCCAGTATATAATCAAGATTTAGAAGCCAATATTTTCTTCCTCTCCCCTGGCGGGAGAGGATTGAGGTGAGGGGGATGATGGGGTCACCCTCACCCTGACCCTCTCCTTTAGGCCCTGTGGGTCCGTCAAGGAAGAGGGAACTATATTCACAAGAGTTTAAACTCAACATCTCTATATCTTTCCAGGTTAAACTTTCTTCTGGTTATCGTTCCTAATTTGAAAGGCCACCCAAAGGAACATCAGGACTGAGATCGAGCATCGCAGCATGCCACGTGGCGTCCCAATCACTTAAAGAGACGCCTTGTCTCTGCATGACGTTAGCAAAAACCTTTAAAGATGCGGAACTCAGCCGATCAACCCATTGCGCAGAAATGAACCCGTCATCCCCTGTCTCATCAGCCAGCAAGGCCGTCAGTTCAGCCAGATAAATGGGCAACAGATTTTCGCCAGTCCAGTCGCCCTCTCCAGCCAAGCCATGATACAGAGCGAAGGTCAAACCCCAAGCAGCAGAATAGTCGGCACCGCTGAAAGGCTCATCATAGCGATGTCCAACAAGTTTCGTCACTTCAGGCAGCTTGTTACGACGAATCAGTTGCTGCAGATGACTGAGCCTCGCCGGGTTAATACGGCCAACCTCAAGCTGCTCTGCCGTGACAATAGAGCCTTCCATGAACTGGGCGACACCTTCATTCAACCAGAAAGGCAGAATGACTGGCATGCTGATTTTCGAGGGATCCGGGTTCAGCAAGGGATTGTCCAAGGCGGCCCGGTGTGCAAACTGATGAGTCCCTTCGTGGATCAGGGTAATCAGGGGATGATCAGCATGATCCGAGGCCCACGGAAGATAAATCGCGGCAGGCGGCTCAGGTGAATAGCATCCGGCAGACTGTTTCCATAACAAGCCCAGCCGTGCAAGTTCTTTTTGGAAACTTCTCCGTTTGGCATATACCTTGATCAATAGGCCATTCGACTCCAACAAGCCAACGCCAAGCACATCCTGATATGAAGCAAGCACACGCTCCATGAACGTGGCAACCTGCTCCGCAACCTGGATCCCGGCATCAGTTTCGACGCGATAATGTTCGCTGACAAAGCTCCTAACCGATTGTACGGAAGAGGACTTAGGTTGATCAAGTTCAGCAAAGCTTGAAGGCAAATACGTCGCCGTGCAACCACTCAAACCAAGCAAACCAAGCAGAAGAAGCAGTAAGAATCCCTGTAGCAGGAACCTCTCACACACATTATTTCGTTTTAAAAATTTGAGCATCTCACTTCTTCTCATTAGTGCGGTGGCCCAGAGAGTACACGCCAAAGAGATCGTATCATATCTATACGGCAGGAAAAAATAAAGGGCCACAGCAATTGCTGCGGCCCTAAAGTTACACAAGCAGGCAGGCTCCGGAGAGCCTGCCTGAGGTTAGGGTTTAGAAGTCGTAACGCAGGCCACCGCTGATGGTGTGACTTTCAAAGTCACTGCGGAGCTCGCCGTCGTAGTCCAGATAGAGGGTGAAGTCCTCAGACACCAGGAACTTAGCACCCAGGCCGATCAGCGCGGAGTCCATCTCCGGCTCAGCTGCCTCAATCTCGAACTCACTCGGGCCACCTACGTACTTTGCGGTCACCTTACGATCATCGTCGCCGAAGTCGTGTGCCCATGCGAGACGGAACTCAGGCTCCATCACGCCAAGCTTGCCACCGAAGCGGAAGCCGAGGGTCGTGACCGTGGAAGTGCTGTCATAATCATCAACTTCCAGGTTGAGCGAACCGGCGCCCTTCTCCGTGAAGCCGTCAACATCAATCTGCGACCAGGAGAGGGAAGCCGTCGGGGCGAAGTACATGGTGTCAGTGTCGACCATGTAGTAACCACCACCGATGTACAGGCCAACTTCGGAGCCGTCGGTCGAGCTGGTCACTTTGACCATCTCTTCGGGGCCGAGGACCAGGATGCGATCGCTGTCATAGTCGTTCGAAGCGATCGACAGGGCGGCGTCAATGTACATGGCATCCTTGGCGTAGGTGCCGTAGACGCTGCCGTAGGTGGAGTCCATGTCAGTGGACTGGTTGAAGTAGTCAAAGTCCGCGTCGGTGTTACCAAAGCCAACGGAGAGACCGAGGACCAGGTTTTCACTCAGCTTGTTGTCGAAGCCGAAGGCGATTGCAGTGGTATCGTAGTCATACCCGGCGAGATCACCGTCGTCGTCCTGATCGCCAGTTTTGGCGAGAGCTTGTGCCCAGGCACTCCAACCCGAGGCGTCACGATCGAACGCCGTCTGGCGGGAGAGAACCGGACCCGATTCGGACAGTTTGTTGCGCTCGATAAGAGCCAGGTGGTTGCTGCCCATGTTGCTGGCAAGCAGGTCACCGAAACCGGCGAAGCCGATCGAGCTCAGGTCGAGGAATGCACCGTACTGTTCAGGTGCGAGGGAGCTCAGAATAGTCTGGATGAGCTCAAGGTCGGTGCTGTTGTCGAGCACTGCCATCAGATCGTTAGCCTGCTCATCGCCAGCAGCAGCCATGTCGATGAGTGCATCACCGGCAGGGATACCGTTGCTGACTACACCGATTTCTTCATAAGTCTCACGATCGGCATTCAGGATCACCGTGTTGTACACATCGTCGACTTCCAGTTCGTAGGTCAGAACCAGCGAGTCAGGTACAGTCAGGTTCGTGAGAGCAGAGTTGTAAAGCAGTGCGCCATCGGCAGCCATGATGGTGTATGCGCCTTCTGCCACATAACCGATCGTGCTGACGTCAACCATGGCACCGTCTTCGACGTAAGCATCACCAGTGACATCAATCAGATCAC
>JAQYVZ010000049.1 GCA_030145205.1 Desulfuromonadales bacterium
CGGCAAGGGACGGATCGCCGCGCACGAGATCCTGGTCGGCAACTCCGCAGTAAGCAACCTGATCCGCGAAGGCAAGACCTTCCAGATTCCGTCAATCATGCAAACCGCCAAAGGCGAGGGAATGCAGTTGATGGACCAGCGCATCCTTGAACTGCTCAAAGAGAAAAAAATTGCCCCCGAAGAAGCCTATCGCTGCGCGGTCGAAAAACGCTCCTTTGAGCAGTACCTGCCCAAGCAGAACGCCAGGTAACCGGAACAGCCATTTACAGCCGCCTGTCGCGGCGAATCGGGAAGAAACCATTGAAAGACAGCTTCGGCCGGAAGATTGACTATCTCCGGCTCTCCATAACCGACCGTTGCAACCTGCGCTGCCGCTACTGCATGCCCGAAGACGGAGTGGAATCGGTCGGTCACGGCGGCGTCCTCTCGTACGAAGAACTACTTCGTATTGCCGCCGCCGCCGCGCGCCTCGGAATAAAAAAAATCCGTGTCACCGGCGGCGAACCGCTGGTGCGCAAGGGCGTCGTTGGCTTCATCAAGCAGTTGGCCGAACTTCCCGGACACCCGGAAATAACCCTGACTACCAACGGCCTGCTGCTCGACCAAATGGCCGCCGACCTCAAACAGGCTGGACTCGCGCGGGTCAATATCAGCCTCGACACCCTGCGCGAAGATCGATTCGAAGAGATCACCCGACGGCCCGGCCTGCAGCGGGTGTTAGATGGCATCCAACAGGCCGCCGCCGTCGGCCTGGCCCCGCTGAAAATCAACATGGTGCCGATCCGTGGGGTCAATGCCGATGAAATCGCCGATTTTGGACGACTCACACTGAAACACCCCTGGGAAGTTCGCTTCATCGAGTTCATGCCGGTCAGCGATGGCCTCGGCTACACGGCAGACAACCGCTTCTCGGCCCAGGAAATAATGACCGACCTCGAAAGCATCGGACTACTGACACCCATGGACCCCCCCGGCCCTCCCGGACCGGCTCGCCTCTTTCGCTACGGGGACAGCCCTGGCCGAATCGGGGTAATTCCTGCGGTCTCGAGCCATTTCTGCGATGAATGCAATCGCCTGCGCGTGACTGCCGACGGCCGCGTTCGCCCCTGCCTGCTCTGCTCAGACGAACTTGACCTGCGGGACGCACTGCGTCTGGGGGCCAGCGACCTGGAACTCGAAACGATTCTGCGAAATGCGGCGATGGCCAAACCAAAACAACACCGGGTGGGTGAAAAAGACTACCTGGAAGGACGCCGAGGGATGCAACAGATCGGCGGATAACAATAAAAAGGGCGGCCAGAAGGCCGCCCTTTTTATTTGGAGTTACTTACTCGCGGATATGACAGCGGCCGCAGTTGCCCACTGCCGCAAAAGCCCGCTGGCCATTGTGACAGACACCGCAGAGGCGACCGGCGTAGATATCTTCCATGGTGATTTTCACCGTCCCCTGCTTCCTCTTGGGAAACATGCCGTCATTGTGGCATTCCGTGCACTTGACCCCGGCATCCTTGTGAATCTGACCATCGAAAAACACCTTGCCCATCGGGCTCTCGCTGAAGGTCAGGGTCTTCCCCGACGGAACGGCCAGGGCCACGCTGGACAATCCCATACCCAGAACCATCGTTGCAACAATCAATCGGATACGCATCGAACGACCTCCTTATGATGACAGGTACTTTACCCCGAAATTATGCCGCAACCGATAAGAAAAGCAACCCACAACTTGGCTCGTCCACCGGTACGAAAAGTGCATTATATAACATCGCCGTTTTTAAAGAGGGAGATTCCATGTCAATCAAACCGACGGATGTGCTTAAAGCTCTAGGAATGTTAGAGCAGACCGGCCGACGCTCCAAGACGGACGCACCGCAGAGGGCCGGCTTTGCCGATGTCCTCGCCTCTGCTTCATCACGCGGTCCGGCAGACCTCCGGGCTCTGGCCGAATTGTGCCGACTCGAGATGATGCGCGACAGCGTCGCCTTTGGTGCCGACCAAGACTTTGACCGAAGCTTTTCGCTCCCGCTGTCATCCCTGAGTGCCTACACCGCGTCGAGTCAAAGAAATGACTTGCCGCAGGCAAGCCCGCTAGCAGTGGCCCCCATCAGCCAACCGCAGCCCTCCGACCAAATGGACACCCCAGTCACTGACATCGCCCACCGGGCCGCACAGCGCTACGGCGTCGATCCGGCTCTGGTCAAAGCCGTCATCAAGGCCGAAAGTGCTTTCAACCCCAGCGTGGAGTCCAATGCCGGCGCCCAAGGGCTCATGCAGTTGATGCCTGGCACCGCCCGGGATCTCGGCGTCTCCAATCCGTTTGATCCAGAGCAAAATGTCATGGGCGGCACCCGCTACCTCAAGCAGTTGCTCAACAAATACGATGGCGACCTGGACAAAACCCTGGCCGCCTACAACTGGGGACCGGGCAATGTTGATCGTAAGGGGATCGACACCCTGCCCGACGAAACCCGCACCTACCTCAGCCGCGTTAAGCGGTTCCAGTCGGAATTTCTTGCCTGAATTAAAGAAGGCGGACCGCAAACAGTCCGCCTTCTTTTACTTTCCATGCACCTATCGGTGACAAGATCAGGGCAACCGATCCAACCAATCCTTCTCGATCGTGCAAAACTCCTTCAGCAACCGGGCTCCCCAATGGTAAAGAGGATGACCACACGGGTCTTTTTCAATTCGATCGCAGAACGGAAGCACCCAGGGAACCATCAACTCAGCCATAAAAGCCCTTTGCTTAACCGTTTTATCACGAGCCCCTTCCACGTCTCGAAGCCCCAGGGCCTCTTCTTCCTGCCCCACCAGGTAGTACATAAACTCCAGCTCGGTCGCCAGATAATCGGGAGGCTCGCTACCGCCTTCCAGGGAAAGGTCCTCGGCCCGGTAGGTCTCCAGCACTTTAAGCGAACTTTGCCCCATCAGGATGCCATCCTGTTCCAGGTAGACGGAACCATAAGGGGGGGCCGGGATTCCTCCCAGCCGATTGATGAACTGTTCGGTAAAACCGACTTCAAGATCCTGCAGCGGATCATCGGCACCCAAAGACGGCGGCGATTCAACGCCCGCCAAGCGGGCCACCTCGTCAGCCTCTCCCCCGGCCAGAGTATCAAGCAGATCCTGATCGGGATAGGCAAACAATTGAGCCAAAAAGCGGTAGAACCGTTTACGCTCACTCACGTGAAGCATCTATTTCTCCTTCATCAAGGATGAATTTGGTCAATAACAGGACGTGGTGAACAAGTGCAATTATCATGCAAAGATGAAGGAGCCGGGTTCCCGACAACCGGCCGATGAACCGCTCACTCCACCGCCGGCAGAGCGTCGACCACCAGTTCGAGCAGATGCACCACCTGTTGCGGCAGACCGGCGTGGTTGACCGAATCCTGCAGCTGCATGATGCAGCCCGGGCAGTCGGTGGCCACCAGCTCGGCGCCGCTGGCACCAATGTTGGCGGCTTTCTTGGCACCGATTTTCTTGCTCGTCTCGTAGTGGTAAACCGAATAGGTCCCGCCCAGGCCGCAACAGGTGCCGGCCGCCGCCATTTCGACAAACTCGATCTGGGGCAGCGCCTTGAGAATCAGCCGGGGCTCCTTGGTGATACCGCGGGTGCGCAGGTGACAAGGGTCGTGATAAGTAACCTTGGTCCGCTGGGCCGCCTTCGGCAGGGCGGCCAGCTTTTCCGGCAGCCCGTGCTGGGCGAGAAAGACGAAGATATCCATGGTCTTGGCCGCCAGCGTCTGGTAATCGCCGCCCAAGTCAGCGTAAATTTTCCCGATGCCGGCATTGCAGGAGGCGCAGGCGGTCACCACGTAGTCGACCGGGGTGCGATTCAAGGCCGCCAGATTTTGCGCCGCCAGGGCTTCCACCGTCCCTCCGGCGCCAGCGCTAACCGCCGGCAGGCCGCAGCAGGCCTGATCCTTGGGGATAATCACCGTCACCCCGAGAAACTTGAGGATCTTGAGAAACGCCTCGCCCACCGCCGGATACATGTAGTTGATACCGCAACCGGTGAAAAAGGCCACCGTCGGCGCCCCTTCCGTACCCGGGATCCGCTCCGGGACTCGCTCGCGGAACGGTTTGGCAGCAATCGGCGGCAGGGTGCGATCAGCATCAATGTAGGGTGCCGGAAAGCGCAGGCGCAGGCCACTGTTTTCCGGCACCTTCTTAAACAGCAACGACGACAGGGCGCCGCCGGTCTTGGCCAGCACATTCATCAGTTTCGGCCGACCCAGGACCGCGGCCAGGCCCTTGCCAAAACTGGAGAGACCGCGCTGCTGAGCGATGCGCCTGCGAGCGGCGGCGACGATCTCTTCGGTCGGCACCTTGTTCGGGCACTGGGCGCAACAGCTGCCGCAGAGCAGGCACTGGCTCAGATCTTCGAGCACCTTGGCTTCGAAGCCGATTTCTCCATCAAGAACGGCCCCGGCCAGCGCGACCTTGCCACGGGCGACCCGCCCTTCGTGCTTTTCGGCACCGAACACCGGACAATGGGCACGGCAGGCGCCACACTTGACGCACTGCTCGATCTCTTCGCGATAGTCTTCTAGTTGTTTCAGTTTGGTCATAATTCTATCTACCACCGTAAGAGCGACCCATGAGTCGCCCGGGCGAGGCATGCCTCGCCCCTACATAGTTTAATTTATCGATCAATCCAGAAAGATTTTACCTGGATTAAGAATATTGTTGGGGTCGAGGGCCTTCTTGATGGTCTTCATGTACAAGGCCGTCTCGGGGGTAATCTCCAGCGGGATGTAGGCCGCCTTGGCGATGCCGACGCCGTGTTCGCCGCTCATGGTTCCGCCGAGGGACAACGCCCCCTTGAAGACCTCTTCGATAGCTTTTTCCGCCTTTTCCAGCTCGCCTGGGACCTGCTTGTCGATCATGATGTTAACGTGGATGTTGCCGTCGCCGGCGTGGCCGAAGTTGACAATGGGGATGCTGTAGGTCTCGGCGATCACGTCGATTTTGCGGATCATCTCGGGAACCTTGGAGCGCGGCACGCAGATGTCCTCGTTAAATTTGTCGGGATTTACCTTGCGCAAGGACGCCGACACTGAACGACGGATCTGCCAGATCTCCTCGCTTTCCTCATGGGTTTCAGCGATACGGGTTTCCACCACACCGAGAGGCTGGATGATCTCGGCAATCTTGCGGGCCTGCTTGTCGAGAAACTCGAGGTCGCCGTCCACCTCGATAATCAGTACCGCCCGGGCCGCCTCCGGCACCTGCAAACTGGTGGCCTGACGCACGCAGTCGAGGGTGCGGCCGTCCATGAACTCGAGAGTGGTGGGGATGATCTTGTTGCGCACGATCGCCGAAACGGCCTGAGCGGCGCCGTCGATGGAATCGAACAGCACCAGCATGGTTTTTTTACCTTCGGGGAGCGGCAGCAGCTTGATCACGATCTTGGTCATAATGCCGAGGGTTCCTTCCGAGCCGCACATCAGCTTGGTCAGGTCGTAGCCGACCACCCCTTTCATGGTCGGACCGCCGGTGGTGATCACGTCGCCGGTGGGAGTAACCACCTCGAGACCGAGGATGTAGTCCTTGGTCACTCCGTATTTGACGCAGCGGGGACCGCCAGCGCACTCGGCGACGTTACCACCGAGGGTCGAAAATTTGAGCGATGCCGGGTCGGGCGGGTAGAACAACCCGACCTTCTCCACCGCCTGTTGAAACTGCTCGGTAACCACCCCCGGCTGCACCACCGCCACCAGGTTTTCCTCGTCGATCTCAAGAATCTGGTCCATCTGCTCGGTGGTCAACACGATCCCCCCTTTGGTCGGCAGGCTGCCGCCAGAAAAGCCACTGCCGGCGCCGCGGGGAAAGACCGGGGTTTTTTCGGCATTGGCCAGCCGCATGATCCGGCTGATCTGCTCGGTGGTCGTCGGATGCACCACCACGTCGGGGAGAAACTTCTGCTGGGTGGCATCGTAGGAATAACAGATGCGATCGGCCTGCTCGGTGGAAACCTTATCGGCGCCAACAATCTCCTTGAGCGCCGCTATGATATGGGATTCGGTCATGACTCTTTGTCCTTTACGATATTTTCTCGGCACTTTCGAGGTCGAAATGCCTCAACTCTTGAAGGTAAACCACTTGGCCTTTGGGGAATAAATTTCCGCCCGGTTCTTGCCGTTCTTCTTGGCGATCAGCAGGGCCTGGTCGGCCATCCCGATCAAGCTGTCATTGTCGCTATCATTCTCGAATTCGGTCAGGGTTGCCACCCCGAGACTAACCGTCACTCCGTACCGCTCCGGCCCCTGCTCGAAAGCGCAATCGGCAATGGCCGCCCGCAGCATTTCCGCAGTGGCCGCCGCCTCCTCCGCCCCGGTTTCCGGCAAGACACAGATGAACTCCTCACCGCCGTAACGGGCAAACAGATCGTCCTTGCGTAGCGTCGCCGTGGCAATCCGGCAGGCCTCCTTGAGAATGAAATCGCCTACCAGGTGACCATGCTGATCGTTGAATTTTTTAAAATTGTCGACATCAATCAGAATCAGGCTGAGCGGACGTTCGTTACGCTGGGCCCGACGCAATTCCTGCTGGAGGAAGCTCTGAAAATAACGATGATTGTAGACTTCCGTCAAGGGATCGATATTGACCAGGTTTTCCAGCTTGGCGTTCTTCTCCTGCAACTCCTTGTTAAGGCGGAACAGTTCCATTTTAGTCTGCAACAATTCCCGGTTCATCTGCTCATAGGACATGTTGAGCTGGGCCAGTTTCTGATTGGCCTCCTGCAGCAGTTCCTCCACGGTCTGGCTAAGGACCAGGTTGATATCGAAAAACTTCGCCGTCTCGTTGACTTCCGACTGGATCTGCGCCTCGATCAGGTCGAGGGTCCGATCGCTCAGCCGTAACAACCGTAGGGCTTGGCTCCGGAAGGTTTTCCGCAGCAGATCCGGCCGCTCGGAATAGAACATCCGCGACAGCAATGCCGAAAGATACACCACCTGCGAGGTGACGACCAGATTTCGGTCGGCACCGGCGCAACCAACTGGATCGTGGTGACAGGACACCGGGCTCACCAGCGTCGGCGGCAACCCCCAATGCTCCAGCACCCGGGCCCCGACCCAGGCATGATCCACCCCGAACCGCTCCTGCTCGAGGGCCAGCAGCCGGTCGTCATCATCACCGGACTGCTGGCAGATCAGCCGGTAATCCTCGGCAAAGGTGCGAGCCAGGATCATCTCACCAATATTCTGCAGCATGCCGGCGATAAAGATTTCTTCCGGGTCGGTTTTGCGGATCTGGGCCATGATCAGCTTGGCGGCCACCCCGGCGGTCACCGAACGGTTCCAGAACTGCTGGTAATCGAAGCGGTCATCCTTGCACTGCGCCCGGATATTGAGCAACGAAAAAGAGAGAACCAGGCTGCGAACCGCATTGGTCCCCAGCACCGAAACCGCCTTCTGAATCGATCCAATCGGCTGGGGGAAACTGTAAAATGCCGAATTGACCACCCGGAGCACCTTGCTGGAAAGAGCCACGTCCATCGCCACCAGATCGGCGATATCGGCCATGGTCGTTTCTTCCTGCGAGGCGATCGCCAGCAGCCTGGCGGCCACCGCCGGGAGGGTCGGCAGAGAATCCGATTTCAATACCTCACTGAGCACCTGGTCAGGGGTCATGCAGAAATCTCCGGCAGCACCGTCCCACCGTCGGGGATGACCACGATTCGGGGATTGTCGGGAAGTTTCGCGTAAGCCATCTGCAGCGCAGCCTCTAGACCCTCAGCCTTTTCCATGCCCATGACCCGGGTCTGTTCGGCGCTGAAGCCGCTGACCAGAAGCACCCGGTACTGCAGGGCCTTCATCAGGGTCGCATAGGCGGTCTGTCCGTTGATCTCGTAGCGGCTGCGCAGCGCCGCCTCGAATTCAGACAGATCCCGATACTGAAACCAGTCGAAAAAAGTCGGGTTGCCGAAGCCGTCAGGGCAGGCCGCCAGCAGGATGATGGTCCCCCCCGGGCGTAGCGCCTGAACCCCGTAATCGAGGGCCTTGTGCGACTGAATGAAATTGATGTCCTTGGGATGGCCGCCGCAGGATACAACCGCCAGATCGGCCGGCGCCTCCAGAGTGACGGCATACAGGCCGCGGGCCATGTCGCAGGCGGCCAGGTGAGCCGCTTCGAGTTCGCCGCAGAAGACGCCGAGAATCTGTTTGTCAGCCGAAAGCACCGTATTAAGCAGGAAATCCGGCTGCACCATGCGCGCCGCCTCGAGCAGCGCTCCATGCACCGGGTTACCATCAAGCACCCCGGTCTTGGCCAGCGGATGCTTGCCGCCGACCTCGGGCGGATTGAAGACCGAAAAGTGGGTGGCCATGCAGGTCTGCCGGGCTGCCACCCCGGGAACCAGCCCCTTGCGGCCGCCGCCAAAGCCAGCGAAATAGTGAAACCCGGCGGTGCCGGTGACGATCACCCGGCCGGCCTCGACCACCCGCCGGTTGATCCGCACCGGGATGCCGGTCGTCGTGGTTCCCAGATCGACCAGCTGGGCGGGATCGTCGCATTCGTGATCATAGACGGCGATGCGACCGAACAGTGGCCCCAGAATCTTGCGGTGCTCAGCCTCACTCTGCTTGCGGTGGATGCCGAGGGCGATGACGATGCAAATGTCCCTATCCGCAATACCCAGACCATTCAGCCGTTCGACCAGCACTGGCAAGTAGTGTTCACTGCCGGTGTAGCGGGTGATGTCGGAAGTGACGATAACCACCTGCTCGCCAGGATGGACGATCTGCGCCAGCGCCGGAGAACCGAGCGGCGCGTCGAGGGCCGCCTCGATGAGCTGGCGCACGTCGGCCGGCGCGGTCACCTCGGCCGGCCGCAGCACCCGGGCTTCAGGCAGCTGGCAGGTCAGGGTTCCACTTCCGTATTTGAGTTCGATCCCGTGCAAATTAGCACCTCCAAGGTTAACCTCATTATATTAAGGCGTTTGCCTGCAAAACACAAGAAAACAGGGGCCAAGCAAACCAAACGCTACCCGATTGCATCTTATCAACAACCATGAGGTATAATTAACCTACAGTGACTTCAAACAAAGTCTGGAGATGCGTAGGGAATGGCTAAAAAGATATTCAGCAGGGACACCGTGACGCTTGAATCGCTAGATGAAAACGGGAAGCAGCAACTTATCGACGGCCTCTTCCAATTGAACTGCCGCATTTTCGCTGGCGGGGACAAACTCGAATTTGCACAGCGCATCTGCCGAAAGGAGGCCCGCTGGAACAAGGTGACCATCTACCGCAACCAAATGGGAGACCCGGTCGGTTACTGCGGATTTCACCTGATAGATATCCCTGGGCCCGAATGCGGCTATTCGGTGATCAGGGTCGAAACGGGGATTCTTCGCGAATATCGCGGCAGGGGAGAAACTCTCAAGCTCTGCCTTGCCGAAGGCTTCAAATGCAAATTTCAGCATCCCATGCGAACGCTCTATATCTTCTGCACCCTTATCCATCCGTCGAGCTATCACCTGCTGCAGAAACACTTTCTGCAAATATTTCCCCATCCCGACAAAGGAACGCCCCCTGCAGTCGCCACCCTGATGCAGTGGCTGGCCGACTATTTTGGCGAAAAACGGATCGCCGGAATTCACCAATCCATTCGAGATGTCGGCTGGGAAACCCGGGACACTGAAGAAGAACAAGCATTCTGGGCCACGAGCCCCCAACCGGATATCCGGTTTTTCCTGGAGCAAAATCCGGACTATGGCAAAGGACGGGGGCTGGTGACCCTAGTCCCCCTGACCCTGCCCAACCTGTTGGTTGCTGCTTTCATTTATGTCAAGAAACGAATTCAAAAATCGTGACACATGACGACCCCCATTCCAGCTTGAAAAGCAAGGAGAACGCAGGCCGTAGCGAGGTGCTGGCCAACGATCCCCGCATCTACTGCTCGACCCACCTGTTGCCGATTAATTTCGTCAACCGCCCAGCCGTTTTTCCACCTCGGCCACCCGCCGGATCACCCCGATCACGCTGTCCGGATTAAGGGAAATCGAGTCGATCCCCGCCTCGACCAGAAAAGCAGCGAACTCGGGATGATCGCTGGGGGCCTGGCCGCAGATGCCTATCTTGGTGCCGGTGCGATTGGCCGCCGCGATCGCCTGGCGGATCAGGGCCATCACCGCCGGGTCGCGCTCATCGAACAGCTCCTTGAGAATCGCCGAGTCGCGGTCGACACCGAGGGTCAGCTGGGTCAGGTCGTTGGAACCGATGGAAAAACCGTCAAAGCGCTCGGCGAACTGCTCCGCCAGCACCACGTTGGACGGGATTTCCACCATCACATACACCTCGAGCCCCTGCTTGCCGCGCTCCAGGCCCTCTTCGGCCATCACCGCCAGCACCTTATCGGCCTCCTGCAGAGAGCGGCAGAAGGGGATCATGACAATCACATTGCTCAGGCCGATGGTCTCGCGCACCCGGCGGATGGCGGCGCACTCGAGAGCGAAACCTTCCCGGTAGCGGTCGCTGTAGTAGCGGGAGGCGCCACGAAAACCGAGCATCGGGTTCTCTTCGGCGAATTCAAACTGGCGGCCGCCAATCAGCTCGGCGTACTCGTTGGTCTTGAAGTCGCTCATGCGCACAATGACCGGCTCGGGATACTGGCTGGCGGCGATGGTGGCGATCCCCTGGGCCAGCTGGTCCACAAAGTACTCGCACTTGTCGTCGTAGTGGCGGGTCAGTTCACGGATGCGCTGCCTGGCCTCCTTGTCCTCCAGCCGGTCGTAATGAACCAGGGCCATCGGGTGGGCCTTGATGATGCCGTTGATGATGAATTCCATCCGGGCCAGGCCGATCCCCCGGCAGGGGAGCCGCCACCAGCGGAAGGCCGCCGCCGGGCTGGCGATGTTCATCATGATCCGGGTGCGGATCTCGGGGAGCTGGTCGAGGCTGAGCTCCTCGGCACGGAATTTGAGAAGTCCCTGGTAGATCTTCCCCACCTCCCCCTCGGCGCAGGAGAGAGTCACTTCCTGGCCGTCCTTGAGTTCGCTGGTGCCGCGGTCGGTGCCGACCACCGCGGCGATGCCGAGTTCGCGGCTGACGATGGCGGCGTGCGAGGTGCGGCCGCCATGGTCGGTGATAATGCCGGCGGCCTTCTTCATTATCGGTACCCAGTCGGGGTCGGTCATGCCGGTGACCAGGATATTCCCTTCGACAAAGCGTTCGATCTCGCTGGCGCTCTTGATCACCTGCACCGGCCCGGCGGCGATCGCCTCGCCGATCGACAACCCGGTCAGCAATACGGTGCCCTTTTCCTGCAAGGTGTAACTTTTGAGCACCCCGGCCTCGCGGCGCGACTGCACCGTCTCGGGGCGGGCCTGGACGATGTACAGCTCGCCGGTGTTGCCGTCCTTGGCCCATTCCATGTCCATCGGCTTATCGTAGTGGCGCTCGATGGCCGTCGCCCAGCGGGCCAGCTGTAGCACCTCGTCGTCGCTCAAAACAAAGGCGTGGCGCTCGCCGGCCGGTGTGTCGGTATTGCGGGTGGCATGGCTGCCGCCGCGGCCATAGACCATCTTCTTTTCCTTCGTCCCCAGCCGCTTCTGCAGAATCGGCCGCAGCCCGGGCCAGGTAAGCAGCGGCTTGAACACCGTGTAGCTGTCGGGGTTGACCGCCCCCTGCACCACGTTCTCGCCCAACCCCCAGGCGGCGTCGATGACCACCACGTCGGGAAAGCCGGTCTCGGTGTCGATGGAGAACATCACCCCGGCCCCGGCCAGGTCGCTGCGAACCATCTTCTGCACCCCGATCGAAAGCGCCACCTGCAGGTGATCAAAACCGTGGTGCTCACGGTAGCTGATGGCCCGGTCGGTAAAAAGTGAAGCGTAACACTTGCGGCAGGCATCGAGCAGCTCCTCTTCGCCGGTGATATTGAGAAAGGTTTCCTGCTGGCCGGCGAAACTCGCCTCCGGCAGATCTTCGGCGGTGGCGCTGCTGCGTACCGCCACGTCGACCTCATACCGTCCGCAGCGCCGCCCCAGCTCCCGGTAGGCATCGACTATTTCGTCGGCGATATCCCCAGGCCAGCGCCCCCGTCGGATCAGCTTGCGGATCGCGTCGCCGGTTGCCGCCAGAGAAGCATCTCCCTGCTGAAAGAGCCGGATATATTCGCTGATTTTACCATCCAGACCGTTGCCGGCCAGAAACCGCCGGTAGGCTTCGGAGGTCGTGGCAAAGCCGTCGGGAACGCGGATCCCCTCGGCCTTGAGGGTGCCGACCATCTCCCCCAGCGAGGCGTTCTTGCCGCCAACCAGGGGGACATCGCGGTTGCTGAGCTGTTCGAGCCAACGGATGGAGCCTGAATTATCAACCATGACCTTCACCTCCCGC
>JAQYVZ010000118.1 GCA_030145205.1 Desulfuromonadales bacterium
AACCAAGTATCTGATCTGCAATGCGGACGAAGGGGACCCAGGGGCGTTCATGGACCGCTCGGTTCTCGAAGGCGACCCCTACGGCCTGATCGAAGGCCTGATGATCGGTGCCTACGCCATCGGCTGTAAGTTTGCCTATGTCTATGTGCGTGCCGAGTACCCGCTGGCGATCAAACGCCTGCAGATGGCGATCGATACCTGTTACGAAAAAGGGTACCTCGGCAAAAACTGCATGGGACTCGGGTTTGAACTCGATATGCGCATCAAGGCCGGCGCTGGGGCTTTCGTCTGTGGTGAGGAAACCGCCCTGATGGCCTCCATCGAAGGCCACCGCGGCATGTCCCGTCCCCGTCCGCCGTTCCCGGCGGTACGCGGTCTCTGGGGCTACCCGACCAACATCAACAACGTCGAGACCTTCGCCAACGTCTCCTACATCTTCTATAACGGCGCTGACTGGTACGCCAATATCGGTACCGAAGGCACCAAGGGAACCAAGATCTTCGCCCTCACCGGCAAGGTTAAGCATACCGGTCTGGTCGAGGTTCCCGCCGGTACCACCATGAAAGAGGTCATCTACGATGTCTGCGGTGGTATCCACCAAAACCGTAAGTTCAAGGCGGTTCAGGCTGGCGGCCCCTCCGGTGGTTGTCTGCCCGCTGAAGCTCTCGACGCCCAGGTTGACTATGATTCGCTGATCAAGGCCGGCGCCATGATGGGTTCCGGTGGCCTGGTGGTCATGGACGAAACGACCTGCATGGTTGACATCGCGCGATTCTTTCTCAACTTTACCCGCGCTGAGTCCTGCGGTAAGTGCATTCCCTGCCGGATCGGCCTCAAGATCATGCTCGAGATTCTCGAGCGGATCACCGAGGGTAACGGTCGCGAGGGCGATATTGAACTGCTGGAGGACATGGCCTACGACATCAAGAAGAGCTCGCTGTGCGGTCTCGGTCAAACGGCCCCGAACCCGGTTCTGTCGACCATTCGCTACTTCCGTCACGAGTACGAGGCGCACATCAAGGACAAAGAGTGTCCTTCGCACGGTTGCAAGCCGCTGTTGCACTTCCGCGTCATCGAAGACAAGTGCAAAAAGTGCGGGATCTGCCCCAAGGCCTGTCCGGTGGACGCGATTGAATGGGAAAAGGGTCAGGTGGCGAAAATCGACCTGGAGAAATGCACCAAGTGTACCTCCTGTTACGATGCCTGCCGCTTCATGGCGATCGACTAGCCGATTCCCTAACTGATTTGATACGAGGATAAGATGGTAAATCTTACGATTGACGGCAAACAAGTTACGGTTAGCAAGACGGCTACGATCTATCAGGCCGCCGAGCAGGTAGGGATCAAGATCCCTATCCTCTGCTATGCCAAGAAGCTGTTCCCCTACGGTGCCTGCCGCATCTGCCTGGTGGAAGTCCAGCAGATGAAGGGTCGCCTCATCCCCTCCTGCACCACCCCGGTCACCGAAGGCATGATCGTCACGACCATGTCCGACGAGATCTACAAGGTGCGCAAGACGGTACTCGAGTTTCTGCTGGTTAACCACGTGCTCGACTGCCCGGTCTGCGACAAAGGCGGCGAATGCGACCTGCAGGACCTGGCCTACGAATATGAAGTCACCAGCAACCGCTTCGAGGGCGAGAAGCTCGACTTGGAGACTGACGAAATCAACCCGCTGATCGAGCGCAACATGAACCGCTGTGTGCTCTGCGGCAAGTGTGCCCGGGTCTGCGACGAAGTAGTCGGCTACGGGTCCTACTCCTTCATCAACCGTGGATTCGAGACCAAGATCGCCACTGCCTTCGACCGTGGCCTCAACTGCGAATTCTGCGGTCAGTGCGTCTCCATGTGCCCGGTCGGAGCCATCCTGCCCCGTCCCTTCAAGTTCAAGGCGCGTCCCTGGCAGCTTAAAGAAGTCGACACCGTCTGCGGCTATTGCGGCAACGGCTGCACCGTGGCCCTCGGGGTCAAGGACAACAAGGTTGAAACCGTTCGCTTCAATGACAAGACCGGGGTTAACGACGGCAACCTCTGCATCCGTGGTCGTTTCGGTTATTCCTTCATCAACAGTGAAGACCGGCTGACCCAGCCTTTGGTACGCAAAAACGGTGACCTGATCCCGGCCACTTGGGACGAAGCCATTGCCGCTGTTGCCGACGGGCTGAAGAAAGCCCAGGGCGACAAAGGCGTCGGCATCCTTTCCGGCGGTCGCCTGAGCAACGAAGAATTCTTCCTGCTTAAAGAAGTCGCCAGCCAACTCGGCACCGGCAACCTCGACCACTCCGGCGGCGAGTGCTACAAGGGAGTCACCGAAGGGCTCAAAGAAACC
>JAQYVZ010000050.1 GCA_030145205.1 Desulfuromonadales bacterium
GATGGACGTCGCGATCCTGGAGACGCTGATCCACACGTTCAGCGGCCGCCCCGTGGGCCTCAACACGCTCGCCGCCGCAGTGGGCGAGGAGACCGACACGCTGGAGGACGTCTACGAGCCGTTCCTGCTGCAGCTGGGCTTCCTCACGCGCACCCCCAAAGGCCGACAGGCCACCCCGCGCGCCTATCAGCACCTAGGTCTCAAGACCGCCGAGGAGATCGCGCAGGACGGGCTGTTCTAGATGCGCGAGCGCGCGCTAGATGTTTGAGTACACACATGAACGGCGGCTTCAGCCGATCCGGGAGGAGCTGGCTGTTGGTGCGTTGCGCAGCACGTGAGAACAGCGAGAAGGTGAGTGAGGATAGTGCACCTTCTGCGGCTCGCACAGTGTGCTAGCATGTTGTCACAAGTTAGGAGCTTTTCTCGAGGGGAGAAGGGTTCCGATCAGAATTCAATAGGGGGCTACGTTGCCGGCACAACGTGTTTCTTTCGTCACGCCAGGGCGTGATATCCGGGTTCGTCCGAGAGCCTGTGTCTGGGATCTAATACGCGGCGCGATTCAGGTTGGAGTATCGGCTCCGCCGTTCATGCTAGGCGGTCCGCTTACTTCGAGTTCTTGGCTGACCACTCGGGGAGACTTGGGCCGTATTGGTCGATCGAGAACTATGGGATTGACCAATCTCGCCGACTCGTTCTCGGGCTTAGGCACCGCGCCTGCGGGAAGAACGACACGCGCCCCGGCGAGTTCGACTTGGCGCTTGGCGCTGCTTGCGGTCGGGCTAGGATGGCATCGAGTGCGGATGGGCCGTGCGGTGGGGGGTTCCGCACACTCGATTCCTCGAGCCATGGCTCGATGCACAGAGGTAGCTGGGCACAGCTCCATCGTTCGATTGTGCAGGGACTGGACTAGGCTGGGCGTGATTGTAACGGCCTTTGCCTTGACCCTTCTTCTTGGTACCCCCGCATGGGCTACTACGGTTGATGACTTGGGCCTTCATGACGGTCGACTCCAAGAAGTCGCTGTCGATCCAGTGAATCCGAATACCATCTACGCACTTGACAACGAGGGCGCGTACACAGGGCTCGAGTCCGATGGTGGCCTGTTCAAGTCAACTGATAGCGGTGGTACCTGGACACGCGTGGACAGTGGAATTACCCACTGGTACAGGCGAACGATGCAGCTCGATCCGAGCAATCCAAACACCGTGTACCTGGCGGGTGGTGAACGCCTGTACAAATCAACAGACGGTGGAAACACGTGGTCGCTAAGGTATCAGTTCCCGAACATGAACTACGACATCTCCTGCGTAGCCGTTGCGCCTAGCAATCCGCAGATTATCTACCTCGGACTGTACATGGATAGTGCTACGTCTGGAGTCTGGAAGAGCACCAATGGCGGTGCAACATTCAGCAAGGTCGTTTCCGGCATGGGCGATGTAAGCGTCACCGCACTGGCTGTTGACCCGACGGATTCTGACCGGGTGTTCGCAGGGACATACGGGGGAGGTCTCTTTCGGACCGCGAATGGGGGAACTAGTTGGAGCGCCATGTTCGCCCCGGCGGGCAGCTACCAAGCTGTGGACACAATCAAGATCGACCCGACTGACCCCCAAGAGGTTCTGGCAGAGCGTACACCCGTCGCGTCCGACCCGGTGCCCAGCCTAGTGCGTACGATTGACGGAGGGGCAAACTGGGAGGCTATCACCATCGATCCCTCCGCGAGTTGGCGGGAGGATCCGGTATCGATCGCATATACTGCCAGCGGGAACGACGTATATGTGGCGTGCGCCACGGGAACTGTATTCTACGTGAGCCATGATTCCGGGCTCACTTGGTCACGGCTGCGCTTCTATTTCAACGCTGGCGGATGGCCGACGAGTGTCTGCGTTGACACAACAAACAACATTCTCTACGCAACCACGAATGGGGCGGGTAGCGGTGGTGGCGTTCTGCGCACTGCGGACGTGCCATACGATGTAACTCCTCCCACCACTACAGCGAGCACGATTCCCGCCACACCCAATGGTCAGAGCGGATGGTTCATATCGAACCCAATCATCATCCTCGAAGTGGATGAGCCGGGAATCACGCAGTATTCTCTCTACGGACCCAGTGGACCGTGGACTCTCAGCGGAGACGCATACATATACATCCCCGTCTACCTTTCAGAGACAGTCTACTTCCAGTCGACTGATACAGATGGCAATGTTGAGGACATTACAAGCTTCTCTGTCAATGTGGATCGGTGGGTCACGCCTCCGACCATTGCTGAGCCTTTGAATGGCGCCGTGATTGAAGGGTGGACGCACGAGATCAGCGGCTCGGCTGTGGACGGTGTGTCGGGGGTCTCGCTGGTCGAGGTCTCGACCGATGATGGGGCGACATGGTCGAACGCCACAGGTACAGACACTTGGAGTTACGAATGGGCCCCTTCCATCGAAGGCGAATACTCTCTTCGCTGTCGGCTGACTGACAACGCCGGCAACGTCAGCGCCGCATCGGCACCGGTTGCTGTCTCAGTCATCCCGCCTACTCCGCCCGTGACATCACTGAACGTCAGCCCTCCAACCCCTGACGGCGACGCAGGCTGGTGGCTGTCCAGTCCGACAGTCGCCATGGTTCGTGATGAACCCGGTGTCACATACTACAAGTGGGATGGTGAACCCAGTGTCGGCGACCAGGTCACATATGGCACTCCTCTCATCGTTCCAGAGGGTGAGCACGTCATCTACTGGTACTCAGTCGACTCAGCCAACAACACTGAGACGGTGAAGAGCCAGACCTTCAAGGTGGACACGCAGAATCCAGCGCCACCTGCGAGCCCGACGGCGACGGCCGCCAGTACGGACAACATCGATCTCGCATGGGAGGCCTCAACCGATGCTGTTCCGGGCAGCGGCATCGCCTACTACGCTATCTACGACTCCGGTGATTCTCTCGTTGATACAGAGACGGGAACGAGCTATACGGTCACTGGACTCACTGCTAGCACCGGCTACAACTACTGCGTGACGGCGGTCGACGTGGCTGGCAACGAGTCAGTAGCTAGCGACCAAGTGACGGCGACTACATGGGAGACGCCAGGCGCAGCAGCACAAAGTCTTTTCGACACGGGCGTGGACCACTCACTTAGGGTCTCGTCGGAGGGTTCACTTTGGGCTTGGGGACGCAACGATGAGAGCTGGCTTGGCGATGGAGCCACAGCGGACCGACTAGTCCCGACCCAGTTGGGCTTGCTCACGGACTGGAGTTCAGTCTCTGCTAAAGGCAGTCACTCAGTCGCCATCAAGGTAGATGGTTCACTTTGGACCTGGGGAAACAATGACGAGGGGCAGTTGGGTGATGGAACAACAGCCGATCACTACACTCCTGTCAGGATAGGTACGGACACCGATTGGTGGAAAATCTCGACCGGTCTATATCACACTCTCGCTTTGAAGACCGATGGATCACTTTGGGCCTGGGGCCGTGGCGATGATGGCGAAATCGGCGACGGTGCGACTTCAGATCGCTGGACACCTACGCGCATCGGCAGCGCGACGGACTGGGTGTCAGTGCATGGCGGAGGCCTGCACTCCATCGCTCTCAAGGAGGACGGTTCGCTCTGGGCGTGGGGATCGAACTGGGCCGGTCAACTTGGGGATGGGACAACGGCGAATCGCTTGGCTCCGACGAGAGTTGGGACCGATACTGACTGGCGCCTTGTGTCTACCGGTGTCTATCACACGCTCGCTCTTAGGCAAGATGGCTCCCTCTGGGGATGGGGACACAACATCTACGGACAATTGGGTGACGGAACAACATCCGCGCGCTATTCTCCGATTCGGATTGGTGCGGACAGCGATTGGGGATCCGTTTCAGCAGGGCTTTACCACACGCTGGCACTCAAGACGGATAGCACGTTGTGGGCATGGGGGCAGAACTTCTCCGGGCAAGTTGGTGACGACACGACTACCGACCGCACAAGCCCGATCCGTATTGGCACAGCGAGTGATTGGTCTGCGATTGCCGGAGGTGGACACTCGCTAGCTCAGAAGAAGGACAACTCCTTGTGGGCTTGGGGCAACAATAGTGACGGCCAGCTTGGCGATGGGACGACTACGGATCGCTGGACTCCTGTGGCGGTAGCTGGCGAGTTCGTCACATTCGATGATGCGAATCTTGAAGCAGTTGTCCGGTCGGCGCTTGGCAAGCCGACTGAAGGCATCACCGGCGGGGACATGGCTACACTCACGTCCCTGGACGCTGCCGCATCCAACGTTTCCGATCTCGGTGGACTCGAGTATGCAATTAACCTGTCTGAGCTCAGCCTCTACGGCAACCAGCTATCGGACCTCACTCCGCTGCAGGGTCTGGTGAGCCTAGAGCGCCTGTACCTGTACAACAACCAGGTATCGGACCTGACCCCGCTGCAGGGTCTGACGAGCCTTGATCGCTTGTATGTCAACAACAACCAGATATCCGACCTGACACCGCTCCAGGGTCTGGCGAGCCTAACGTGGCTCTATACTGACGGCAACCAGATATCGGACCTCTCCCCACTACAGGGTCTGACGAGCCTGGATCGCCTTTATGTCAACTACAACCAGGTATCGAACCTTGCTCCGCTGCAGGGTCTCACGAACCTGACATGGCTGAGTCTCACGGACAACCAGATATCAGACCTCACCTCGCTGCAGGGTCTGACGAGCCTGGAGCACCTGTACTTGTACAACAACCAGATATCGGATCTCACCTCGCTGCAGGGTCTGACGAGCCTGACCACACTGAGTCTATTTGGAAATCAGATATCGGACCTCACCCCACTGCAGGGTCTGACTAGCCTGCCAAGTCTATATCTTCAGGACAACCAGATACTCGACTTGACGCCGCTTCAGAACCTTGTGAGCCTGAGCATGGTGGGTCTCTCCAACAACCAGATAGTCGACCTCACCCCACTACAGGGTCTCACTAATCTGACCATTCTCAATATCGATGGCAACGAGATTACGGACATCTCTCCGCTGGTAGCGAACACTGGAATTGGAAGCGGAAACACCGTGGATGTTCGAGAGAACTGCCTAGACTTGTCTGATGGCTCAAGTGCGATGCTGGATGTTCAGACCTTAGCGGCTCGCGGGACAAACGTCTTGTACCAACCACAGAAGGCTCTTGACACCACCCCGCCCACCACCACCATCTCTCGCGCACCATTGAACCCTGACGGCAGCAACGACTGGTTCGTCACTGCCCCCGTCGTCACGCTCACCCGGGACGAGCCGGGCACAACCTACTATCAGCTTGATGCTCAGGATCCCGGTAATTGGAGCGTGTACAGCGCGCCTCTGACCACACCTGAGGGCGATCATCACCTGTACTACTTCTCTGTTGACTCGTCCGAGAACACCGAGACAGTCAAACAGTGTCCCGGGGCAAAGGTCGACCTCACAAATCCGACTGCTCCAACACTCACCTTGGGTGACAACGCCATCACCACAGCCGATGTGTCGTGGACAGCTGCGAGCGACGTACTGAGCGGTGTTTCGAGCTATCGAATTTACCTGCAAGGGGGGAGTAGCCCGCTTGCGACTGCATCCGGTCTCTCTACGACGGTCTCTGGTCTGAGCGCCAGCACTGAATACACACTTGTTGTCCGCGCTGTCGATGCCGCGGGTAGGGAGTCGGCGAACAGCAATGCTGTTTCGTTCACGACCGATTCTGCGCAGAGCGTCTCTGTCGAGGAAGGCCCGAACGTCACAGTGACCACACCGAGTGGAGTGACGATCACCTTCGATGAGGTCACCGCCGCTGGCACCTTCGGCATCACACCCATAACCAACACGAACCCGAATCCCGCAGGATTCCGCATCGTGAGGGGCAGCTCCTTCGACATCACGTTCACGGGGACGTTCACCGGTTCATACACCATCACCCTGCCCTACGACCCGGCAGAGATTCAGGGGGCCAACGAGTCGAATCTGAAGCTATTCCACCGAAAAGACAATCGATGGGATGAGATCACGATCAGCGTCGACACAGTGGCCAACACCATAACCGGTCGCGCAGACTCGTTCTCAGAATTCGATGTGGGTGCTCCCTCTGCCAGCGGAACGACCAGTGCTCCTGTTTCCACCGGTGTACCCGCCAGTTCCAGTTGGAGTCTCGGGCTTCTCGCTGTGCTCGCGATGGGACTCACCTATCGCTCCGGTGGCCTTCGTGGTCGCGATGAGGATGCGGTGTCATGACCAACTCAGGCAGGTTTCGCATCAATCGAATCGCCTTCGTACTCAGTATCTGGCTGCTTGCCTCCGCAGTTGCCTTGGTCGGCTGTGGGAGTTCTGAGGCCGAGGTACAAGATGAGAGCCTTCCCGACGGCAGGGTGGCGTATGAGAATGCCGATTTCGAGACTGCTCAAGAAGAGTTTGAGCAGGCGGTCGACATTGATCCAGAGGATGCTGAGGCTCTGTTTCTTCTGGGCCAGACGTACGAGGCCCAAGGCGACCTTGACGCGGCAGCGGACGCGTACAAACGATCGCTTCGTGCCGACATAAGTCAGTCACGGGTTCAGTACAACCTCGCCATCATCCAGAAGAGTCAGGGCGACATAGACGAGGCGATCGAAAACCTCGAGATAGCAATCAGAATCGATTCTGAGTTTGTGGGTGCACGCCTGGCGCTCGGGGATATCTATGCCGAATCAGGCAATGCGGAAGATGCTCGTGTCGAGTACGAGACGGTACTTGAGATGGAGCCGTTCGGTCTCGATCTCGATGATGTTCGTCGCAAGCTTGACGCCCTCTAGCGCGGCCGTGACTAGCCGATGAAAGCACATCAGCGCTCAGAGGCCAGGGAGCCAGTTGGTGCACCAGGGGCGATGAGCGGCTTGCGGCCAGCGGCTGTCTTCATTGGGGTTTTCGCACTGCTTGAGGTCGCCGGTGCGTTCCTGTATCTATCTGGATCCCTTTGGCCCGTGATGACTGCGACTGCATCGGTAACCGGATTCCTAGCGAACGCAACTGGGGTGCCCGCCACGGTCGCTCAGGCAGAGATCTTCATGGACATGCGCATCCTGGAGATCAACTCCGAATGTACCGGCATCTACCTCTACGCCGCCTATATAGCACTTCTGCTCGCATCAAGAAGGAGCTGGAGCCACAGAATCGTAGGCATTTTGGCCGGAGTCTCAGCCCTGATTGTGGTGAACCTGTTCCGGCTTCTGCTTGTGGTCCACATCTCCGACAAGCTTCCTAGGGCGATGCCATTCCTCCATGACTACCTGTTTCAGGTACTGCTTGTAGTCGCCGTGCTTGCGGTATGGGGATATTGGCTTCACTGGAGCGATCCCATTGAAGCCTAGGACAGCATTCATTCTCAGAGCACTGGGGTTCTCTCTGCCTCTTTTTGTGGCTTGGTGGTTCGCCACTGCTGGGCCTGCGCAAGTGCGTTGGATAGTTGCAGACGCCGGTTTCGTCATTCCGGTGCTTGCGATCATCTTGGCTTCTCGTCTCACTCGCCGCGAGAAGATCCTCGCCATTGGGTCCCTTGTCGTGTTGTTCGTTGAGATGGATATCGTGTTCTCACTCTTAGGTGTGCGTGGGGTTGCTGAGACGGGTCAGGCTACAACTAATACGGCTATGGGCTACTCAGTGGCTGCGATCTACCACGCACTTCGTATTGGCCTACCCATTGGGACATTGATCGTTGTCTCCAAAGGCAATCCGCAGACTCTCTGGGCTCCCGTCGGCGAGGAACGCGCTGTTTCGGACAGGTGTCCGTACTGTGGTAGACGACGAGCCGGGTTGGAGATGCATATTCGTGATGCACATGGCCAGAAAGCATTGCAGAGAGCATTCGACAGGGGAGAGGTGTGACGTGGAGATCCTGGAGACGCGCGCTATCCAGCACCTAGGTCTCAAGATCGCCGACGAGACAGCGCAGGACGGGCTGTTCTAGATGCGCGAGCGATATCCGATGCCCGAGTACCTGCAAGAGACACTGGAAGGCGCCGGGTTGCTCGAAGTGTATGAGGCGCGACCTCCGTATCAGCGCAACGACTACATCGGGTGGATCGAGCGCGCCAAGCGTGAGGCTACCCGCGAGCGTCGGGTGCAGCAGATGCTGCAGGAGCTGGCGCAGGGCGACGTGTACATGAAGATGGCGTGGAACCCGGGGAGGGTGAAGGGCGAGGGGTAGTCCGCCTGATGCTGTGTTGCTGGAAAGAAGTGACACGGCAGGCAGAAAGTGGGAGGCTGTAGAAAGGGAGTCGCGCAGTCTGCTGAATCGTTGGGTAGTGGGGTCGTAGCGATAGGGATTGAACGCTCACGGAAGAAGATGCGTCACAAAGCCTCGCCGTGACGGGCCTAGCGGTATTGATAATGGGGGGACAATGGCGTCAAGAGAGACTTATACATTCGCGTTGATCAAGGCGTTGTATGACGATCGCCAGGATCTCCTCACAACCCTGAGGCCCTTCCTGCTCGGGGTTCTCAAGACTGACGTATCGATTTCTGCCACTGAGACCCAGGCCGCGCTTGCGACTGAGCAGGCAATGAGAATACCTCTCCATGTTATCCAGAAGTGTGCGGAGACCGCGGAAAAGGCGGAGCTCATCTCGATCGGGCACTCATCCGTCGGCAATCTCCAGTACACCCTGACGATCCGCGGTCAGGACGAAGCTCTCGATGCCGCCTCGCTGGCGAATGTGCAGCGACGGGTGAAGCACGCCACCAACTTCCTGGCTCTGTGTATGAAGGAGCGAGGAATGGTGCTCGAGGTAGCCGAAGTCGACGCTACGCTTCGGCGGTTGATTGCGAGAAACCTTGAGACGGTCGTCGGGTTCGTTGCGCAGGGCGGAATAGATGACCCCTTTGACGTTAAGACCGAGTCGGCGATTGAGGAATCACTAGCGGAATGTGTGACCTTTGCGTCACAGACACAGCCTGACGTGTACGAGACGCTGAGGGACTTGGTCTACGGTTCCGTCGTATTAGCGACGCTCAGTCAGGGTGACAGCCAGTTGATTGAGACCGCCAAGTCACCTTTCCATGAGCTCGTCGCATATGTTGATACGAACTGGGTAATGGGCGTACTGGAACTGGACACCCCCGCGCGTAATCTCGCTGCAGCCGAGTTGACACGCTTGGCTCGGCAGTCAGGCATTGAGCTCCGGATGCTCGACTTCGTTGTCAACGAGACTCGAACTCTCCTCAAGTTCTATGAGGATGAGTATGATAGCGGTCGGCTGCCCACAGATCCAAGCAGGGTCTTCATGCAGATGAAGATGCGTGGGCTGAAACCAAGTGACGTCTTGCTTCTCAGGAGCCGCTTGAAAGAGACGCTTGATTTCCACGGGATTGCGATTGAGCACACCGGCGTCGAGCCGGTAAGGCATCAACCTGAGGATCCAATTTGGATTGACCAGCTCACGCTTCAGAAGCGTTCTGAGAGTACGCGGGCAGCTCTCACAGACCTAGCTGCAATCGCATACGTGCGCGAGCAGCGAGCGGGCAGTGTTGCTGACCTAGAGACATCGAAGTTCATTCTCCTCAGCTGTGACGTTACCCTCGCGCGATTCAACACTGGTCGCATGGGACATGCTGCGGCGGGCACATTTCCTGAAGTAGTCCTAGACAAGATGCTTACCACGGTGCTTTGGCTCAAGAACCCCGGACTCGAAGTGCCGCTTGATGCAGTCGTCGCAGCGCATTCACGCGGGCTACTTCACAGGCAAGCTGTCTGGTTTCAGGTTGTGGCGGAGTTGACCAAGGTAGCCAATGACGGACGTGCATCACGTCAGGATATCTCAGTGTTCCTGGCGTCAGAGGGGCCAGAGCTGATAGCCGAAGAAGTAGACAGTGTGGCCCAAGTGACACCCGAGGTAATTCAGGCGATGGTTCTACAGGCGAAGCTGGACCACGTGGACGAGCTTGAGACAGTTAGGAATGCTCTGAAACAGGAAGGAGATCAGGCGGTCGCCGCAGTGCAGAATGCCGCTACGCAAACCCTTGGGGCTCTGAAGCGTGAAGCTGCAGAGTCCGCGCAGAGTGCTAGCGGACAGGTTGATGGTCTCCAGAAGCGCGTCGATGATCTTGAGCAGAGACAGATCCATGCGCGCGAGGAGCTCGTTGAGGGCGCGAAGACTAGAGCTCGAGTTTGGGCCTTCGTCGTCCCAGTCGTGTTCACACTTGTTGTGGCAGTTGCCGTGTTGTCGTTTCGCACCGGGCTTGAGGGCTGGCTCGGCGCCAAGGACTTCCAGTCCGTGTTCGTTCCATTGGTGGTGGTTGTCGTGGCAGTTATGGCGGCTGGCTTGGCCAAATTGACGTATCAAGTCATGCTGAGTCGCGGTGAGAGACGTGCAAGGACACTACTGTAGGCGGAACAACGGCGACAAGGCGATTCGGGATGTCGTTCGCCGAAATAGCCCGGCTGGGTGTGCTCAGGTCGCCGGTATCCGTTGATGACGTTGATGAGGTCGGACATGTCTACGCCCGTGGCCTTGAACGCGAAAGCCGCGGTCACACTGTTCTGAACTTGCGTGCTGTGCGAACTCCGAGCCACCACCCTCCCTCGAGACATCCTCAGCCTCGCGGTTGCAGTGCGATGTGCGCATGGACAACTCTAGTGCTCCAACAAACCGGCTCGACCCGCGCGCGAAGACGTTGTGGCGTATCTACGCTGGCATCGGCATCGTGTTCGGGCTTGTCGCCTGCACGGGGCTCGCGGTCGGCATGATAGGGAAGTCTCTCTAGCGCGCAGCGTTCACGACTTGCACTGCGCGTGGACTCACCGTGTAGTACATAGTTATCACTGCTCGGCCTGCGGCGCTTTGGGTCAAGGTCTCGTCTCGGAAGTTACGGGCGAATTCGAGCACTTTCTCGCCGCCGGGAGCCTCGCCGAACAGGAGCTCCGCCAGGCAGTCATCGCCGGATCCCGAACCCGCAAGATTCGGGTCGGTCTGCCATACAGGTGCATCAGTGTCATGTGCTCTGGTTCGATCGGCGATATTGGCCGCCCCGTTGTTGAACATGTGTTTGTCGGCCGCGGCACCTTCTCTGTCGAGGGTCACGCCCTGCCAGCCGTCCACGGCGTAGGCATCATCGCCCCAGGTGGAGGGGTTGTTGGGGTCTGCGCCTTCCTCCAGGCCCCACACCACGAAATTGTGTGTGCTGGCGCCCTCGGCAGACGAGTAGATACGCACGTTGCCTTCTACTTCGGCCTGCTGGAGAAGGTAGTAGGAGAGGCAGCCGCATTCTTCGCACTGCCCGTATCGGCTGTTCCATACCCACTGCGCCGATACGTCGTTGTCAAAGCTGTTCTTTTGCGTGCGGAATTCGTCGAAGTCGTCTTCGTCCGAGTTGAAGTTTGAGCCAAACGGCAGCATGTTGGGCCACTTGAGGACGCGCTCCCAGGAGTTCACGTTGGTGACTCGGTTGTCGACGATCTCGGTGACCTCGGCGGCTATCTCCGCCCTTGAGCGACCCTCAGCAGACAGCTGCTTGATATAGGCCACGGCGTCCTCGATGTTGTCGAACTTGGGAGCGGCCCACGCGGGTGCGGCAGTGCCAAGAACGATCACCGCCGCAAGGACGGAGATGATGAGTATCGGTTTACGTGTCCTCATTGTTGCCCTCCCGGATGCTAGAACAGTGAGCCGCCGTGCTCCATGATCGCTAGTGCGTTTGTGACTACGACTATGACTGCGCAGACGAGAAGGAAGTTAAGGATTCCCAGTGTGATCCAGAGCGTTGTGTGTTTCTTGCGCGGTGGCGGGGGAGGCGGATCAAGTATTGGAAGAGGTGCCCCACAGTGCACGCAGTTGCGGCTATTGGCGGCTGCTCTGGGCGCGCCGCAGGCAGGACATGGCGGCAGCCCGTACGGTTGTTGTGTCACGGAGGCCTCCTGTATCTGACAGATTACCTGAGTGTACCCTCTGGGTTGGAATCGCCCAAGTGGAGCCACGCACCTCCCCGCGGTTGCAGTACGATGTGTGCATGGACAACTCTAGTGCTCCCACAAACCGGCTCGACCCGCGCGCAAAGACGGTGTGGCGTATCTACGCTGGCATCGGCATCGTGTTCGGGCTTGTCGCATGCACGGGGCTCGTCGTCGGCATGATACTGGTGGACGGGCCGACCGTTGCTTGGCTGCTTCCGCTGATAGCTGTTCTCGTGACAGGGCTGCTGTGGATCACCGCGCTCGTGGAGATCATGTACCGGCGTTGGCGGTGGGAGATCACCGACGTCGAGGTCCGTCTCCAGTCCGGGCTCATCATTGTGAGGCGCACCGTGATCCCCATGGCGCGCATCCAGC
>JAQYVZ010000119.1 GCA_030145205.1 Desulfuromonadales bacterium
GTTTGGCTCGTGGAGAGGCCCTCTGCCTGCTGGCATCGGACGATTACCTCTCACCGGAAAGTTTGTCGCAGCGGGCCAGGGTACTGCAGCAAGTTCCGGAGTGCGTGGCAGTGTTTGGCGATGGCCTCAAGGTGTATGGAACCCAGCAGAGCACTGACCGCATTCTGGACGAACGGCGCCGTGGACTCTTTTCCATGAAGGACCCGGTTCCTGAGCTTATTATGGGGTTAAATCTTCCGATTCATCTGATGATGGTGCGACGGAAAGTGCTTGTCGAACTGGGGGGGTTCGATCCCCGCTACCACCGCTGTGAAGATCTGGAAATCCAGTTGCGGCTTTTTCTTGCCGGTCCGGTGCGGTTCGTCGATCATCCCGTGTACTGTTACCGCGAGCACGATACCAATACCTCACGGGTTAATCCCTATGTCGCGCGCGGCGACAAGGTGCTCTGCTACCGGAAATACTTGGAGGAGGTGCCAGAACTGGCCCCGTACCGGAAAATGATCCGCTTTCGCCTGCGGCGTCAGTATTTGCTGCTGGGCAGGTATTTGCGCAAGACGGGGCGGGGCTCCGCATTTGAAAAGGAGTTGTTCATGGGCGGCTGGGAGTTCGCATGGCAGGATATTCGTCTGCTTTGGCATCTGCTCTGCTGGTCCTGGACTTCTGCGAAAAAAGACTGAATACAGGACGGTAATCTATTGATTACCGATTCATTATGGAGATAGCCGTTATGAATTTTTTTACCCATCCGCAGGCGCTGGTCGAGTCGGAGACTATCGGAGACGGCACCCGGGTATGGGCGTTTGCTCATGTTCTTCCCGGTGCTCGAATCGGTCGTAAATGCAATATCTGTGATCATGTCTTCATCGAAAATGATGTGATTATCGGTGATCAGGTGACGATCAAATGCGGCGTACAGGTTTGGGATGGTGTGCGGCTGGAGGATGATGTTTTCATTGGTCCCAATGTCACGTTTACCAACGATCTCTTTCCGCGCAGTAAGGTCTATCCTGAGACCTTTGTCCAGACAACTATTCGTAAGGGAGCGTCCCTCGGCGCCAATGCAACGATTCTGGCAGGGGTTACTATCGGGCGCAATGCCATGGTGGGCGCCGGAGCCGTTGTGACCAAGGATGTCCCACCCAATGCTGTGGTGGTCGGGAATCCTGCCCGCATCAAGGGCTATATCACCACGGTCGATCAGAGTTCGGATGCTGCTCCGTCGGTGGCAACTGCAGATGCGGATCGACCCCAGACCTGCCGAGTGCCCGGAGTGAAGGTTTATCCACTGCCGGTTATCAGTGACCTGCGGGGGAGCCTATCCTTTGCCCAGGTTGGGGGGGCTCTGCCGTTTAAGCCTGAGCGGTATTTCATTGTCTTCGACGTCGCCAGCAAGGAAATTCGCGGCGAGCATGCCCATAAGGAACTTCACCAGTTTCTGGTTTGTGTCAAGGGATCCTGCTCGGTGCTGGTGGATGACGGTCAATACAGCGAAGAGATTCTGCTCGATAGTCCGCGTCGTGGGATTCATGTGCCACCGATGGTCTGGAGTGTCCAGTATAAATATTCTTCCGATGCGGTACTATTGGTGTTTGCTTCGGCAGGCTACGATCCCGATGACTATATTCGGGATTACGACCAGTTTCTGGAGACGGTGATGGTCCATGAGTAGCAACATTCCCTTTCTGGACATGCAGTCCCCGTATCGGGAATTGAAGATCGATTTGGACGCCGCCTATCAGCGGGTCATGGACTCCGGTTGGTACATCCTTGGCCGGGAGGTCGAAGCGTTTGAGGCGGAGTTCGCCGCCTATTGCGGTGTGGAACACTGCATCGGTGTGGGCAATGGCCTGGACGCACTCCACCTGATCCTGCGGGCACTGGATATCGGCCCGGGGGACGAAGTCATCGTGCCGGCCAATACCTATATTGCGACCTGGCTGGCAGTCTCCTACACCGGGGCGGTGCCGGTGCCGGTCGAGCCAGATCCCCGAAGCTGCAATATCGATCCCGCCCGGATCGAGCGGGCGATCACCCCGAGAACCCGTGCTATTTTGCCGGTGCATCTCTACGGCCAGCCGGCGATTATGGATCAAATCGGTGAGATTGCCCGCACGCATGGGCTGAAGGTGGTCGAGGATGCGGCTCAGGCTCAGGGAGCTCGTTTCCGCGGGGTGCGGGTGGGGGCATTGGGAGATGCGGCCGGCTTCAGTTTTTACCCTGGCAAGAATCTCGGAGCGTTGGGAGACGGCGGAGCGGTAACCACCAACGATTGTGCGCTGGCTGATAAAATCCGCTCGCTCAGAAATTACGGATCGC
>JAQYVZ010000120.1 GCA_030145205.1 Desulfuromonadales bacterium
GCTACCCGGGCCCGGAGACCTTTGAAATCTTCGAAAGCCCGGACGGCCCGTCAGCAGGATCCCAAACCAGTTTCCTGATTACCTTCGGGGATGACATTGAAAAAGCTACAGAGCTTACGATTGCAGTCTTTGAAAGCGTGTTCGAGATGAACAGTGCGGTGCAACTGAAGTTGACCAACGGGTAAAAGAGAATCCGGGGATCACAAGGCTATCCCCCAATGCCCGCATTCAGCAGCGGAAGTGGCCGCTCCCCTAAAGGAGCATGAGATGGCAAAAACGATAGACACCGAAGCAATCCGGTGTGCCATGGGAAAAACTTAGGGGTCAGAGTTGAATGGCGCTAGTTTAAGACCTTTTTGCATGAGGAAAACACCTGAAAATATTGGCCAAAACGGGCATAATGCCCTATGCGAAATACAACGCCAATGTTCCCAGGATTTCATCTGCAGACCCTGCGTCGAAAGCCCCGCTCAGCCCAGCAGAAACTTGCTGAAAAAATGGCTCTGCTAAAGCAAAAGTCTTTCAAGCAAATCGGCGAGGTCTTTGAAAAGTTTATCCCCCGTACGCTTCTCAAACCGGAGCAGGCTGGAGCCATGAGTCGCAGAAGGCTTTTCTCCAAGGAGAACACCTTCTGGGCCTTCTTCAGTCAGGTGCTGAATGCAGACGGAGGCTGCAAGGAAGTGATCCGCAAGCTTCAGTCTTATGCCTCCATCAAGGGGGTCAAGGTTCCTTCGTCCTCAACCGCTTCGTATTGCACGGCCCGCAAGAAGTTGGATGAACAGATGCTTTCCGAAATCCTTGAGCATACGGCGGGTCAGTTCGAGAAATTGCCGGAAACCGGGTTGCTGAACAACCGGCGGGTCATTGTTGTCGACGGGACGGGAGTCAGCATGCCGGATACGCCGCCGAACCAGGAGGCCTGGCCGCAGATATCCTCGCAGAAGCCGGGATGCGGATTTCCGACGGCACGTATCTGCGCCTGTTTTTCGCTGGAAAGCGGGGCCTTGCTCAGTTACGCGATCGGCAATAAGAAGAGTCACGAACTTCCGCTGTTCCGCAAACAGTGGGAGACATTTGAGCAAGGCGACATCTTCCTGGGAGACAAAGGGTTCTGCAGTTATTTCGACATCGCAAACCTGGGAAAACAGGGCGTTGACAGTGTCGTCACCCTCGCTCGGAGGACGCCGGTCAGCGCAGCAAGCAGCCTCAAAAAGCTCGGCCCCGAGGATCTGCTGATAACGTGGAAACGCCCCGTCTATAACGCCAATCTGTCGTATTCGAGAGAGGCGTGGGCGAAACGCCCGAAAGAGCTGATCTTGCGGCAGATCAAAGTCACGGTGCCATATCCGGGGTTCAGAACTCGGGAGTTTTACATCGTCACCACCCTGCTTGATGCCGCGCGATATCCTGCGGAGGAACTTGCCGAACTTTACTTCAAACGGTGGGATGTCGAGCTGTTTTTCCGCGACATCAAAACCACCATGGGCATGGATATCCTGCGGTGCCAAACGCCGGAGATGATCCGAAAAGAAATATTGATGCACTTCATCGCCTACAACTGTGTCCGGCGGTTGATGTACGAGGCGGCGGAAGAAGCGGATCTTGAGGTTCGGGTTGTCAGTTTCAAAGGCAGTCTGCAAGCACTTCGTAACTGGGAGCCGCATTTAAATCAGGCGAAGATCAGCAAGGCAGAGCGTTTCAAACTAATCAGTGACTTGTATGACGCAATAACCAACACACCGATCAGACAACGCCCGGGGCGAAGTGAACCCCGATGCCGTAAGCGACGACCGAAAAATTACCAGTTGCTGACCTTGCCAAGGCATGAAATGAAAGAGATTCCGCACCGGAACAGATATCGTGCTGAGACCCCTTAAACTAGCGCCATTCGGGTCAGAGTTACACATTGACAAGCAGGTAGAACAATCAGTCACAGACCACCTGCATAGCAGGTGGCTTGACGAAAGCCCCTAAAAGGGGCTATCAGTGCCGCCCCTCCTCCCCCTGTGACGCCGCCGGAGCTGCGTGGACGTTTTGCGAAAAAAACGGACAAATGTCTGAGCGAAGCGAGTTTTTGTCCGTCCGCAAAATGTCTGCGAAGCGCAGGGAACCCGAAGGGCAAGGAGCGGGGTGCCCTTTCTCTGCTTACTCGCTTTGAGCAAGCAAAGAGAGTAAGTCGCCGTCTGGGGGCGAAACCCCAGGGTTTTGGTCCGAATCAAGTGGATGCCTGAAATACACGATGGAACAGCGTAGCCTTTTCTAGTCACACCGGCAGAGCCGGTGGTTTACTGAACTACACAAT
>JAQYVZ010000121.1 GCA_030145205.1 Desulfuromonadales bacterium
TCCTTTCTTCGGATGCATTCCCGGACGAAGATTTGCTCCCCCTCGACAGCGATCTGTTGCTGGCTGGGTCGGAGGCGCTCTCACTTGTCGGAGTCATCGGTTCGACTGTTGTGGGCCACGTAGTTTTGACGAGGTGTGGTCTTTCCGGCAGCAGTCACGAAGCGGCCCTTCTGGGGCCGCTTGCCGTTGCCTCCACATGGCAGAACCAGGGCATCGGCAGTGCGATGGTCCGTGACGGCCTGCGACGGCTCACAAAGGACGGCATTGCTTGCGTTTGTGTCCTGGGCAACCCCGCCTTCTATGAGCGGTTCGGATTTGCGCGTGAGGCCGGTGTCACTCCGCCTTACCCACTGCCGAACGAATGGCATGGAGCGTGGCAGTCTGTCAGCCTGGGCAGGACAGGGTGTCCGTGTGGCGGCAGCCTTTCGTTACCGCAGCCCTGGCTCCGGCCATCTCTTTGGGCGCCGTAACCCTCCTCGGTACGAATGGAATTATTGGTCAGAAGGGACGTTCGCTTTCGGGTGCAGAGCGGAACATGCCTGAGCTGCGTTCGTCGGACGACGCCCTTGACCGCTTTGATCAGATGTTGTTGTAAAAGTCCGTTGCAGCTGCTGGCGAACAGTGATTCCGTCTCCTCCAACGGGATAGAGGGGGAGAGATAGCATGATGGGGCGGCTTAACCGGGACCAGGATCAGTTCTTCTACGCGTTCAATCTCGATGATGCCGTACCTGCGGACCACTTAGTCCGCAAGATTGCGGCAGTGCTGGATCTATCTTGGGTTCACCAAGAACTCGCCTGTCACTACTCGCATCTGGGTCGCCCCTCGATCGATCCCGAACTCATGCTTCGCATGCTCATCCTCGGTTATATCTTTGGCATCCGCTCGGAGCGTGCGCTCGTTCGCGAGGTACAAGTCAATCTCGCCTATCGATGGTTTTGCCGGCTGAGCATTGAAGACAACGTTCCCGATCATTCTGCGTTTTCGCGGGCCCGTAACGAACGTTTTGCTGACGGCGATGTGCTGAGGCTGGTCTTCGAGCGTGTTGTTGCCTCATGCATCGCCGCGGGGCTGGTTGGCGGTGAAGGTTTCGCTGTCGATGCGAGCCTTATTGAAGCAGATGCCAACCGGCGCCGCTCGGTCAGAGGCCAGGATTGGACCAAAAACATCGATCCCGAGACGGCGAACCGCGCAACCCGAGAATATCTGGCCACGCTTGATGCGGCCGCCTTTGGCTCGGCCAGCAAGACGACGCCGAAATTCGTTTCGCCTGCCGATCCGGCAGCGCAATGGACCGGCGCCAAGCGCGACAAGGCGATCTTCGCCTATGCTGACAACTATCTGATCGACGTGACGTTCGGCATTATCGTGGATGTCCAGGCCTCCCGTGCGATCCGGCAGGCCGAAGTCGAGGCCTCGCGGCGCATGATTGATCGAACGCAGGACCGCTTTGGACTGAAGCCAGATTATCTCGCAGCAGACGCAGCCTATGGGTCCGCGCCCAATCTTGATTGGCTGGTCAACGACAAAGGGATCGCACCGCACATCCCTGTCCTTGATAAGTCTGACCGCGGCGATGGGACGTTCTCACGGGCCCACTTCAGGTTCGATGACAAGACCAACAGGTATATCTGTCCGGCTGGCAAGACGCTTAAGCAAATCGGGCGACGATATGCCGATGAGGCCTTACGCTACTTTGCCGATCGCCGCGATTGTCAAGCATGTCCGCGCAAAGATCGGTGCTGTCCAAACTCGACAAGGCGGAAGGTAACACGCAGCCTCTATGAGCCCGCACGTGACGTGGCACGGGCTCTTGCGCAAACCGAAAAGCATCAGCAAACCCAACACGAACGCCGCAAGGTCGAGATGCTGTTCGCCCATCTCAAACGCATCCTCGGTCTCAATCGGCTGCGGTTGCGAGGACCAAGGGGCGCACAAAACGAGTTCACACTGGCCGCCATTGCCCAGAACCTCAGGCGCTTGGCGAAGCTGACCTTCCAACCCATCCCAGCATGAGGACCAAGGGGCAGCCGGAACAACCGTTGGGCAGGTCCGCACTCCCAGGCTGCTGCCCGAGGGCAAAAACGCGTCACGCGCCCGACTTTTGCAACAACATCATCAAGAAGCGGACATAACCGCTCCATCTTGTTAACGCCCTTTCGGGGCAGCAGCGGACGGTTCGCGACTGAAGTCCGCGATGGTAGTCGCAACATTTGCGTGCTGTAGTAGTTCAGTGTTGGCCGCTTGCAAACAGCGGCTTTGTCATAGGCATTCGCTGAGCGTTCATCTT
>JAQYVZ010000122.1 GCA_030145205.1 Desulfuromonadales bacterium
TCAGGGCCTCTTCCATGGCCTTGAAGAGCTGTTTCATCTGCTGCTCCATCTCTTTGCCGAGAGCGTCCCAGTCGATCTGGTGAAGCTGGCGGTCGATGTCATCGACCAGCGTACGCATAGCCTCCTCCGCCTTGCGAATCTCATTCGACTCGAAAAAGGTGTTCATGCCCTGGGCAAGATCGAAGGCCGACCACTGAAAAGCCGAATCGGTCCCCTCAACGACCTGCCCCGGCTCAAGGAACTTCGCCTTGGAACTTAGATTCTTGACCAGAACCCGCCCCTTCTCCCCCTGCCCCTCAATAAAAAACCGGGAGGCTTCAGTGAGGTTCGGCTGCTGTTTCCGGTCGACCTTGATCCCCACCGCTACCCCCGTCCCAAACGGGGAGACCGAGACGACCCGACCGACTTCAACACCCGCCATAAAAACCCCGGTCCCCTCGGCAATCTCCTTACTGTCGTCAAAGGTAATGGTGTAATCGGGAGTTTTACATTGGTAATAATAGTAGATTCCGCCGCCAGCCAAGGCGAACAGAACCAGAATAGCAATCAAGGTTTTAGACGGGGCAGCATTGCGTTTTTTTGTCATAGAGGGTGCTCCTTGGCAATTTTTTGGGGACGCCCGGTATTGCGGAGTGTCGAACCCGAGGTCCAACGACAGGGTACCAGAAATCGAGACCCGCCTGCCAAATGTTAAATGTTGAACCTGAACATCCCGATGGCCCGCCCTTTATGAATTAACTGGGAACAGCAGAAAGGCCCCACTTGGCGTGACCTTATAACCTTCGTCGACTATTCCCAGCGATCGTGGCTTTTGTGCAGGGTGATTATCTCCACGCGACCCTGGTCGCTCACCAGCGTGGTCAGGAGGCCGCTCACCAGGCTGATAATCAGCGCCCCGAACACCGCCGGCCAGAAGCCGTGGACAGTGAATCCGCCGATCACACCAGAGACCATCATCAGCAGCAAGGCATTGACAACGAAGGTAAACAGGCCAAGGGAAAGGATGTTGATCGGCAGGGTGACCAGCAGCAGGATCGGGCGAAACAGGGCATTGAGCACTCCCAGCAGGGCCGCGGCGAAAAAGGCGGAGAGCAGCCCGTGGACCTCGATCCCGGCCAGCAGGTAGGCGGCGGCAAGAATGGCCAGGGTCAGAATCAACCAGCGAATGAACAGGCCCGGCATGGGGTCTCCCTTATTTGAAGTGACGGTCAGCTAAATTGATACCATCGGCAGCCCTGGTTGTAAAGCGTGGCGCGATCTCCTTTTGGCCCCCAAAAGTTGCACGGCAAGACCTGACCCCTCGCCCCGCACACCTCGAAAAAGTGGCGAGGCAAGACCTGCCCCCTCGGCACGCACAAAGACAGCCCCTGGGCGATCAGCAATCTCAACAAGAAGGTCTACAAAAAGATCGACGCCTGGTGCAAAAGTAGCACGTAACGCAATGGCGCAGAGTCGCAAAGAAAGCAGAACCAAAACCTCTCATTTTGGTTTGTTCAACACTGCCCTTAGCCTTCCCTTGCGCCTTTGCGGCTCTGCGTTAAAACAAAAGATCTAGACTTCAAAGGCTATGAGTAACGCAATGGCGCAAAGACGCAGAAAGAGGTAAATGGCACCGGGATATTCGATGCGTAGCGGACGAGCCATGGGTCCCCTCCCCCTTGAATTTCAGTTAAGTCTACCTCGAAGAAGTGGCGAGGCAAGACCTGACCCCTCGATCCCTCCCGGGCAAGGTTGGCTTCCGGGGTTTCGATCAGCAGGTGGTAGTGGTTGCCCATCAGGCAGTAGGCGTGGCAGAGCCAGCGGTGTCTCTTGACGACGGTGGTAAGAATGTCGAGAAACCGCCCCCGGTCCTCATCATCGTCGAAGATCATGCTGCGGGCATTTCCGCGGGATGTGACGTGGTAAATGGCACCGGGATATTCGATGCGTAGCGGACGAGCCATGGGTCCCCTCCCCCTTGAATTTCAGATAAGTCTACCTCGGAAGAGTGGTGATGCAAGACCTGACCCCTCAGGTTCTGCCCTGACCATCGCCGCAACTCCGAAATCTAGATCAGAGTTTTAACCACACTTGCCACTTTGCTCCAATCAACCTCTTCGGTCATATGGCACCAGGATATTCGCAAGGCCCCTTGGATTATTGCATCATCCAGATCCATCGCCTTCAAAACATGGCTAGGCTGGTAGCTTTGAGAAGTACAGGCGGAGCCGTTTGCAATAGCCACGACATCTTTCAAAGCAACAATAGCCGCCTCAGAATCACGTCCAGGAAAGGAA
>JAQYVZ010000123.1 GCA_030145205.1 Desulfuromonadales bacterium
AATACTTGACCAGGTGACTTGTTCTGTACTGGTAGTGAAGCCCTCCGGATTTGTGTCCAGTGTGACCCTGAATGATTGACTGCAGTGCCGTTTGTTGCCGTGCGGGGGCCGCCAGCTGTTCCAGTCGCTCCACTACCGTTGACCAATTCTAAGCAGGCTTTACTGAAATGAGCGCAACACAGAGCCAAAAACACTCTCTTATGCATTCAATCTAACCTGAATTATTCATTGGGCTGCGCAATATAGTTGGCGAGTGTGGATTAAGCTGTTGAAATAGCGTATGATTTTGGTGCTTAAACAATATCATTCATCAGCAACAGAAAATCCCACTCGCCATGACCGAAGATAGCCTGTTCCTGCCCGGTTTGTCACCTGTAGAAGGCCTCGATGTCCACGCCCGGTTTGATGGCGGGGCGCTGTCCAGTGATGGTGGCGTGCTTTTGCTGCGCGAAATTGAACGGGATCTGAAGTTCGCCGACACTCTGGCGGCCTGTTTGCACGACAGACGAGATCCATCACGTACTCTTCATGGTTATGCCAGCATGATCCGTTCGCGCATGTTTGCGATCGACTGCGGATACGAGGACTGTGATGACCTTGATGAGTTGCGCTGCGATCCGGCATTCAAGATGGCTTGCGAGCGTCTGCCGGATACCGGTCATGCGCTGGCCTCCCAGCCGACCTTGTCGCGGTTGGAGAATACGCCATCGTGGCGCGAACTGGCCCGCATGGGGCTGGCGCTGATTGATTTGTTCTGCTCCAGCTTCCGCACTGTGCCGGGACATATCGTGCTTGATATTGATGATACGTCTGACCGCACGCATGGCGGCCAGCAATTGTCCTTGTTCAACACCCACGCCGGCGGTTATTGCTTCCAGCCGATCCATATTTACGATGCAGCGTCACAAAAGCCGGTGTGCTTTGTGCTGCGTCCCGGCAAACGTCCTTCCGGACACGAAGCGGCTCAGGTGCTGCGCCACGTGATCCGGCGCATTCGGCAGAACTGGCCACGAGTTACGATTACGGTGCGCGGTGACGGGCATTACGGCACCCCCGAAGTGATGGATCTTCTGGAGCAATCCGGCTGCACCTATATCCTCGGTCTGCCCGGCAACAAAACCCTGAAACAGATATCACACTCCTGGTGCGAGGATGTTGCAACCCGCCGGGCGGTCGGAGAAAAACACAAAGTCCGCCGCTTCTTCCAAACCCGGTATGGTGCAAAAAGCTGGTCGAGGGAGCGCAAGGTGATTGCCCGTGTGGAAGCTACAGAGCAAGGCAGTGATGTCCGGTATATCGTCACCAATCTGGCCGGGCGCGGCAAACATCTCTATGAAAAGATCTACTGCGCACGCGGTAAAATGGAGAATCTGATCAAGGAGCACAAGCTCTACATCAAATCCGACCGCACTTCCTGCCATCGCTGGGAAGCCAACCAGTTCCGGCTATTCCTGCACACCGGCGCCTATTGGTTGTTGCTGTTATTGCGTGGGGCTGCTCCAAAGCGCTCGCGCTGGCGCACCGCCACTTTCGAAACCATTCGCCGAGCGTTTTTGAAAATCGCCGTGCGTGTCGAGCAATTGAAAACTCGCATCACGATCGCATTGCCTACCGCCTGTCCACACCAGAACATGTTTGTCTTGCTGGTCACACAGATCAAGGCACAAAGTCCGTGACCAAGGCGGCAGGAGAGCCGCTGTTCAAACCAAAACGTAAACCCTCAACGCCTGATCAAAGCCCTGACAACATTCTCCCCGTCAACCCGGCCGATAACGCTCGCGCTTGTCAATGCGTGACAGTCCCATGAATAATTGGGGCTAGCAATTGTACCAGAAAGACGATTTTTGCCCCATTCCGGTCATGCCGAGCGCCGAACGAATTGCGGCAGCTGCATCCCCGATGGCTGCCGTAAGCCCCAAGAGCATGTTTGGCCCCAATTCAGATCGACCTTACGGCGTGTACCAGATGGGGGTGGTGTAGGCCCGTTCCTGCTGGCTTTTCGGAGCCGCCTTGGGGATCTCGGTCCCGAACCGGAAGGCATCGTAGGCATACCAAGGCGGGGTGGGGATTTCCAGAACCCGCACATAATAGAACGCCTTCTGCGCAGGGTCGAACTCTGGATCCTTCCAGACAGCCGCCAATTCTGCGCTGCCGATCGTGTTGGTCCAGTTCGCGGCGGCCACATCGACCGTATTGCCAACCGCCGGCAACTTGCCTTTTTCATCAGGCTCTCGGCCGCCTGACCAGGCGACAT